>JAWGIA010000013.1:0-55383 GCA_032560535.1 Streptococcus parasanguinis
GATTTAGGTTGAAAGAAGCACCCTTAGCTCAACTGGATAGAGTACCTGACTACGAATCAGGCGGTTAGAGGTTCGACTCCTCTAGGGTGCATGGTCGTGAGACTATGTAAGAATAGAATAAGAAAGAGCACCCTTAGCTCAACTGGATAGAGTACCTGACTACGAATCAGGCGGTTAGAGGTTCGACTCCTCTAGGGTGCATAAAGCGGTAGCTTTAGATCGGGAAGTAGCTCAGCTTGGTAGAGTACTTGGTTTGGGACCAAGGTGTCGCAGGTTCGAATCCTGTCTTCCCGATAGTGTATTGAAAAAGTCTAATGATTGTCATTAGGCTTTTTTTGTAGGTGATTATCTTATTGGATTACAAGAAAAAAGAGCTTTCGCTCTTTCCAACTTTATTTATTTCGCAGTTCAACATAACGGTTATACCAAATTTTGATATATTCCTCAGAAAAGGGACCTTTGTTTTGGTTTATCCAATCTACTAGAACCTTAACATTTTCCTTTAAAATAAAATCGATGTCATCTGAATAGTGCATTTTTTCTTTATGCTGCTCGTATTCTTCCACATCTAACAATTTTTTTTCACCATTGGTAAAGACCTTGACATCGAGATCATAGTCGATATATTTTAAGGCTTCTTGGTCAATGTGAAATGGACTTGCTAGGTTACAGTAGTAAGACACACCATTGTCACGGATCATGGCGATGATGTTAAACCAATATTTTTTATGGAAATATACGATCGCTGGTTCACGTGTAATCCAACGTCTACCATCACTTTCAGTAACAAGTGTATGATCATTTACTCCAATAATTGCATTTTCGGTTATCTTTAATACCATGGTGTCACGCCATGTTCGGTGTAAACTGCCATCATGTTTATAACTTTGAATTGTAATAAAGTCGCCTTCTTTAGGTAGTTTCATAACTTACCAACTTTCTACAATCTAAGTATATCCTCTATATTGTATCATATTTTTTCAAATTTTTTCTTATTTTTCTATTATATTTCCAAATTGATTGTTTAAGATAGAATTATTCATCTAAGAAGTCCCTGATGGCTGATTTTATATCAGAATAGTCGTAGCCTTTTCTGGCCAGTGCTTGAGTCAAGCGTTGTTTGAGGTCATAGCCTTCATATTTTTTACTGTATTTACGGTATTGTTTTTCTAACTCTTTTAGAACGAGCTCATTGGTTGTTTTTTCATCTGCTTCTAGTTCAAGATTTTGGAATGCTATCTTTGCATGGTTGTAAGCAAAGCCTTTTGAAATGAGTGCTTGGATGATTTTCGTTTCAATGGCTTTTAACGGATATTTACCTTGGTATTTTTTTAGGAGTTTTATTGCGGTACGGTCGATCACTTCTGAAAAATCATAGTCTGTAAGTATTTCTTGAAGGATAGATTTTGGGATCCCTTTTTGTTGAATTTTTTGTTGTAATAAGAGAGGGCCCTTATCGCCACTGAGAAGGTTGGCCTCTATCAAGTTTCTTGCATATTGACGATCATCTAACCACTTGTCTTCTTTTAGGGCTTGGATGACTTGTGGTATGATTTTCTCATCAATCTCATGTTTAACTAAATAGTCTCTGACTTCTTTTTCAGTACGGGCCTTGAAGGATAAGTGGTAGAGCGCCAAGTTTTTTCCGTAGGAAAATTGTGCAAAGGTTTGAATTTCTGTAAACTCTTGAGGACTAATTTCCTTATCCTTGGTCAACATAAAGTGAACAATGGTATCCTCTGTAATATAGCAGGTTTGGTCGCTATCAAGTTCTAGCAGGTAGAGACGTTTTTTCTTTTCTAGTTTTGTGATTTTCATGGTTTTCCTTTTATCCAAACGCTTCAAAGGCAGCAACGAGTCGAAGTTTATTTATATCGACCTGTTCTCTCCCATAATAGTCAAGAAATAGTTCAGCGTATTTCGGGTCATGTAGGTTATAGTTGAGGGACCAAACTGCCCAAAAGAGATCGATATGTCGGTCACTGAAATCAGCTAAGCCAAGGTCAATAAAGCAAGAGAAGTGGTCAGCATCTTTTAGAATAAGGTTCGGTAGACAGGCATCCCCGTGAATAAAGGCATCTGTCTTTAAAAGGTGCCCTTGTTCTCGAATGAGCTGGAAGGCCTCTTCACGACTGCTAATCCGGAATTGGGGTAGGAGAGCCTTGGCATAGAACTCACCTTTTTCATAGTTTTTTAAGGCTCTGTCTTTATAGGCCTGTAAATGATTTTCTGATGGAAAATTTTGCGGATAAAAGCTGTGAAGTTTTTTAAGAGCTTCGGCCATGGTTCGGCAGATTTTTTCTGGCTGGTCTAAAAAAGCGAGAGTATCATGACCAATAGCCTCTTTAGTCAGGAGGTAGTCTTTATCTGTAGATAGATAGTGGATGACTGGAGTTCCTATTCCCTCTTGTTCAAACAAACTTGCAATTCTAGCTTCTCGCTCTAATCTTCCCTTTTGATCTATTTTCAAATAGTAACCTGAATCAAGATAGAGAACCGTTGCGCCTGAATGAGAAGAGCTGTCAGAAAGAGTTGTTCCCTCTATATAAGTTCGTAATTGCTCAGGAAAATCCAATGGGGAAAAATGAGATATCTTTGTATTCATGGTTTTATTGTAACATATTCTTAAACATTGAGAAACTACGTGGTATAATAGACTTATGAGTCTTAAAGTTAAACAAAAAATTCCATTAAAAATCAAGCGTATGGGGATTAACGGAGAAGGAATTGGCTTTTATAAAAAAACACTTGTCTTTGTGCCTGGTGCTTTGAAGGGAGAAGATATCTTCTGCCAAATTACAAGTGTCAAGAAAAATTTTGCGGAAGCCAAACTCCTATCTGTGAATAAGGCCTCTAAGTTTCGTGTGACGCCCATGTGTGATATCTATGAGACCTGTGGTGGCTGTCAAATCATGCATTTGAAGTATGACAAGCAGCTGGAGTTTAAGACAGATTTATTGCAACAGGCCTTGAAGAAGTTCTCACCTGAAGGATTTGAACAGTATGATATTCGGCCGACAATTGGAATGCAGGAGCCTCTTTACTATCGGGCAAAATTGCAATTTCAAACAAGGAAATTCAAGGGCCAGGTGAAGGCGGGGCTTTATGCTCAAAATTCACATTATTTGGTGGAATTAAAAGATTGTTTGGTTCAAGATCCGGTTATTCAAGCTATCGCTAACGATCTAGCGGATTTATTGACCTATTATCAGATTCCGATTGCTGATGAGCGTAAAGAACTGGGGGTCAAAACCATGATGGTTCGACGGGCGCGGAAGTCTGGTCAAGTTCAGATCATTGTGGTCACTAGTCGTCAGATTAACGTAAAGAATTTGGTGGAAGACTTGGTCACGAAACATCCTGAGATTGTCACAGTTGCCGTTAATAAAAATACGTCTCGCTCCAGTGAGATCTACGGGGAACAAACGCAGATTATTTGGGGAGAAGAGGCTATTTTGGAAGGTGTTTTGGATTACGAATTCTCCCTTTCTCCTCGAGCCTTTTACCAGTTGAATCCGGAACAAACCGAAGTATTATATAGTGAGGCGGTTAAGGCTTTAGATGTATCGCCAGAGGATCATCTTATTGATGCCTACTGTGGGGTTGGAACGATTGGGTTTGCCTTTGCTAATAGAGTGAAAAGTGTTCGGGGGATGGATATTATTCCTGAAGCAATTGAAGATGCCAAATACAATGCTAAACGGATGGGATTTGAGAATACCCACTATGAGGCTGGTACAGCAGAAGAGATCATTCCTCGCTGGTACCAAGAAGGCTATCGGGCTAATGCTGTGATCGTGGATCCACCTCGTACGGGCTTGGGTACAAAATTAATCGAGACCTTGTTGCACTATGCACCTGAAAAGATGGTCTATGTCTCTTGTAATGTCTCTACTTTGGCACGGGATTTAGTGGCTTTGACAAAGGTTTATCAGGTTGAATACATTCAATCAGTGGACATGTTTCCACATACGGCAAGGACAGAAGCAGTTGTGAAATTAGTGAAGAAGTGAAAAAAGAAGAATGGATATTTGGGAAAAACTTTATCTTGAGGCGAAAGCTCTTTATGCGCCTCAAGAGGTTTCAGATTTTGTCTATGCTCGACATGTGGTTGCTGCTGTTGAGGCTGCAGATGGTCAGATTTTTACGGGCTTTTGTATGGAAGGAACCTGTGGCGTCTTTCATTTATGTGCCGAACGAGCAGCACTCTTCAACATGTATCAAAAATCAGGCCAGACCAAGGTCAAGCGCATTATTGCTTTTCGAGACAAGCCTCCTTATGGAGAAAGCTCAGGGATGCCTTGTGGAGCCTGTCGTGAATTTCTCCTTGAGCTAAATGCAGAGAATTGTCATCTAGAATTTATGGTGGATTATGAGAGCCGCAAGACCATTACTTTAGGTGAATTGATGCCTCTTTGGTGGGGAGAAGACCGGGCTCGTCAGAGAGAAAATAAAGGGAATGAGTAGAGGAAATAAATAAATGGACAATGTTATTGATGTATCGATTCCAGTTGCTCAAGTCATTGATCAACATCCGGAAGTATTGGATTTGTTGGTGGAGTTGGGCTTTAAACCCTTAGCCAATCCGATCATGCGCAATACAGTTGGGCGCAAGGTTTCTTTGAAACAAGGATCAAAATTAGAAGGTACTCCTATGGAGAAGATTGTGCGAACACTAGAGGCTAATGGCTATGAAGTAGTGGGGCTAGACCAATGAGGGATGAACGAATTCACGTCTTAAGAGATATCTTATTAGAGCTTCATCATGGAGCTTCCCCTGAATCGGTTCAGGAACGGTTTGATGCGACTTTTGCAGGGGTGTCTGCGATTGAGATCTCTCTTATGGAGCATGAACTGATGAATTCAGATGCAGGGGTTACTTTTGAAGATGTTATGGAGCTTTGTGATGTCCATGCCAATCTCTTTAAGAATGCGGTTCAAGGGGTCGAAGTAGCAGATACCGACCACCCGGGCCATCCTGTTCAAATCTTTAAACAGGAGAATCTAGCCCTTCGTGCGGCTATGATGCGGGTACGTCGTTTGCTAGACAATTATGAGACAACCGATGATCCTGAGATGATTCAGGAGATTCATAAGGGCTTGTTACGTCAGCTGGGCTTGGTGGGTCAATTTGACCGGCATTACCGACGCAAGGAAGAGTTGATGTTTCCGATTATGGAAAAATATGGGCATGATTCCCCACCAAAAGTGATGTGGGGAGTAGATGACCAGATTCGGGACCTCTTTGCGAAAGTTTTGGACACTGCCAAGGAACTGCCGGGTTCTGGCATCTTAGAAGTCAAAGAGCTCTTTGAAGCCTTTGCGCAAGAGTTTGAGGCCATGATCTTCAAGGAAGAGTCGATCCTCTTGATGATTTTGCTGGAGGCCTTTACTCAGGATGACTGGCTCTCCATTGCAGAAGAAAGTGATGCCTATGGTTATGCCATTATTCTCCCAAGTGAGAAATGGGTGCCGAAACGCGTTGACTTCAAGGAGGAAGCGTCGAAAGAGTCAGAGGGTTCAACTGAACCGCTTCCTTCTTCAAAAGGCGATGAGCAACGTCAGATCATTGAGACTCCTGAGGGGCAGTTGACCATCACCTTCACGCCTAAGAAAAAAGAAGAGAGCTTCGATCGCAAGCAGCCACAGGCTTTTGGCCATGGCTTTCTATCGGTGGAGCAAGCGAATTTAATTTTGAACCAGTTACCAATGGAGATCACCTTTGTCAATAAGGATGATATTTTCCAATATTACAACGATGCTGCGCCTTTTGAGGAAATGATTTTTAAGAGGACACCGTCGCAGGTAGGACGCAATGTTGAGCTGTGTCACCCTCCGAAATACTTGGAGAAGGTCAAAGCGATTATGCAAGGGCTTCGTGAAGGGAAAAAAGACAAGTATGAAATGTGGTTCAAATCAGAATCGCGTGGAAAATTTGTCCATGTCACCTATGCAGCCGTGCGTGATGAAGCTGGAGACTTTCAAGGTGTCTTGGAATATGTTCAGGACATTCAACCTTATCGGGAGATCGATACGGATTTTTATAGAGGAATGGAGTAAAGATGAGTTACGAAACAGAGTTTATGAAGGAGTTTGAGGAGTGGATCAAGACTCAAGTCATGATCAATGAAATGGCTCTCGAAGAAAGTAAGAAGGTTTTTGATGAAGACCAGGATGAGCGAGCTAAAATAGCCATGATTCGCTATGAAAGCCGTTTGGACGCTTATCAGTTCTTGCAAGGAAAGTTTGAAAATTTCCATGCTGGAAAAGGATTTCATGATTTACCAGATGGCCTCTTTGGTGAAAGAAAATACTAGAAGGTGATTATTGAAGGCGTTTTACTAGCTAGATTTACCTGAAAATCGAGCAATGACTTGATTTTTTAGGGGATTGTGTTACAATAAAAAAGTTGAAATGACATCAACGGATTATTGAATGGAATAATGGTGATGAAACCTTGTTGCCTTAGGGATTGATCACTGAATTTAGGAGGAAAAATGGCAAAGAAGAACGTAAACCGTGCGAAACAATACAAACATCAAAATAGACATCTTTTGAAAAAAGCTGTCGCAACTGTAACTGCAGCTGTGAAAGAAGCACCTAAAAAGGTTGAGAAAGCTACAAAAGCAGTGGCGAAAGAAGTGAAACAAGCGGCTTCTTCAGTGGAAGAATTTGCTGCAAGTTTGGAAGGTGTGGCACTTGATCGTGCGCAAACATTCTATGATGAAGGTATTCGCTCTGTTGCGGACTTCGCAAACTGGACAGAAAAAGAGTTGTTGGCCCTTAAAGGAATCGGCCCAGCTACGATAAAGAAATTGAAAGAACTAGGCGTTAAATTTAAATAATCGCTTTTGTGATTTCTTGCTATTTCCAGGAAAACTTGCTAAAATGAACCTATTAGAGGTGTTTTGAATCCCACATTTTACAGAAAGTGGCAGTGCTGAGAAGTCCACAAATGTGTCAAAACTGGTTGCTAATGGATAAAAATGAGATAAACAAAGTTGCGGGCTCTGCCCGAAATTGGGTGGTACCGCGGATCAACACATTCGTCCCTGTCAGATTAATGACAGGGACGATTTTTCTTTTACACCCCTAGCCAAAGGAGGTTGTCATGAAACAATCTTTTAACACCAGTAAACTCTACTATGGTTTTCCGATCTTCATCTTGGGGTATCAGGACCAGAACTTTGAGCACAATATCACAACCTGCAGTTCCTCTTATAGTCTGGGAGATTGGCTGGTCATCGGTGTTGGTGCTGAGGAAAATGCGGCTGACCAGATTAAGCATTATCAACAGTTTACCGTAAACATCCCTGATGAAAACTTCATGCTCGAAATGGAGCAGGCTGGCTTTATCAGCCATCGGGAGAAGTTGGATCACTTAGGGCTGGACTATGAGATTTCTGAACGGACCCAGGCTCCGATTTTGGAGGCCTGTCCAGTCGTATTGGATTGCCAGGTAGATCGGATTATCGAGGAAGATGGCATTTGCCATATCTTTGCAAAGATTCTTGAGCGACTGACTGATCCAGAGCTCTTAGATGATAAGGGGCATTTTAAAAATGACCGTTTTGCACCGACTTACTTTATGGGGGACGGCCATCAGCGCGTTTATCGTTATCTGGACGACCGAGTCGACCCCATGGGAAGCTTTATGAAGAAAGCGAGGAAGAAGAATGACAAGAGCTGAACTGCCAGAACGAATCGAAACGGAGCGTCTGGTCTTACGAGTCCGAACAGTGGCGGATGCTGAGGACATCCATGCCTACGCCAGTCTTCCAGAAGTCTCTTACCCAGCAGGCTTTCCACCCGTCAAGACCTTGGAAGATGAGATCTATTACCTAGAACATATCCTTCCAGAGCGCAATCAAAAGGATAATCTTCCAGATGGTTATGGCATTGTGGTCAAAGGAACCGATAACATCGTCGGCTCTGTTGATTTCAACCATCGCCACGAAGATGATGTACTTGAGATTGGCTATACCTTGCACCCCGATTATTGGGGACGAGGTTATGTACCAGAAGCAGCGCATGCTTTGATTGATTTAGCTTTTAAAGAACTGGGGCTTCATAAGATAGAATTGTCTTGCTTTGGCTACAATATCCAAAGTCAACGAGTTGCGGAAAAATTAGGATTTACCCTTGAAGCTCGTATCCGAGACCGCAAAGATGCTCAAGGTAACCGCTGTGACAGTCTGATATATGGATTGCTGAAGAGTGAGTGGGAAACTCAAAATAAACATTAAAAAGAAATAACTAGAAAGGACGCACACATGTCTAAAGAACTTTCACCTAAATACAATCCAGCCGAGGTTGAGGCTGGTCGTTACCAAAAATGGCTTGACGAAGATGTTTTCAAGCCTTCTGGCGATAAAAAGGCTAAGCCTTATTCAATCGTTATTCCACCACCAAACGTAACTGGTAAACTTCACCTTGGTCACGCTTGGGATACAACTTTGCAAGATATCATCATCCGTCAAAAACGGATGCAAGGTTTCGATACGCTTTGGCTTCCAGGTATGGACCACGCAGGTATTGCTACTCAAGCTAAAGTAGAAGCGCGTTTGGCTGAGGACGGCATCTCTCGTTATGACCTTGGTCGTGAAAAATTCCTTGATAAAGTTTGGGAATGGAAAGACGAGTATGCCACTACTATCAAGCAACAATGGGGCAAGATGGGGCTTTCTGTAGACTACTCTCGTGAGCGTTTTACCCTTGATGAAGGGTTGTCAAAAGCCGTTCGTAAGGTCTTTGTAGAGCTTTACAAGAAGGGCTGGATCTACCGTGGTGAATTTATCATCAACTGGGATCCAAAAGCCCGTACAGCCCTTTCTGATATCGAGGTTATTCACAAGGATGTCGAAGGTGCCTTCTACCACATGAACTACATGTTGGAAGATGGTTCACGTGCCCTTGAAGTGGCAACAACACGTCCTGAAACCATGTTTGGGGATACTGCCGTAGCGGTTAACCCAAATGATGACCGTTATAAAGACTTGATTGGTAAAAATGTTATCTTGCCAATCTTGAACAAGCCAATCCCAATCGTTGGGGACGAACACGCAGACCCTGAATTTGGTACTGGGGTTGTTAAAATCACTCCTGCCCACGACCCGAACGACTTCTTGGTTGGTCAACGCCATAACTTGCCACAAGTCAACGTTATGAACGATGATGGTACCATGAATGAATTGGCTGGTGAATTCAACGGCATGGACCGCTTTGAAGCTCGTAAGGCTGTTATCAAGAAGTTAGAAGAAATTGGTGCCCTTGTTAAGATTGAGAAGATGACCCACTCAGTTGGTCACTCAGAGCGTACAGGGGTTATGGTTGAGCCACGCTTGTCTACGCAATGGTTCGTGAAGATGGATCAATTGGCTAAGAATGCCATAGCTAACCAAGATACAGAGGACAAGGTTGAATTTTACCCACCTCGTTTCAACGATACCTTCCTTCAATGGATGGAAAATGTCCATGACTGGGTAATCTCTCGTCAGCTCTGGTGGGGTCACCAAATCCCTGCTTGGTACAATGCTGAAGGTGAAATGTATGTTGGTGAAGAAGCACCAGAAGGTGACGGATGGAAACAAGACGAAGATGTCTTGGATACTTGGTTTAGTTCTGCCCTTTGGCCATTCTCAACTATGGGCTGGCCGGATGTCGACTCAGAAGACTTCAAACGTTACTTCCCAACGTCAACCTTGGTAACAGGTTACGACATCATCTTCTTCTGGGTGTCTCGTATGATTTTCCAATCATTGGAATTCACTGGCCGTCAGCCATTCCAAAACGTCCTTATCCACGGTCTCATTCGTGACGAGCAAGGACGCAAGATGTCTAAATCTCTTGGTAACGGGATTGACCCAATGGATGTTATCGAGAAATACGGTGCCGATGCCCTTCGTTGGTTCCTTTCAAACGGTTCTGCACCTGGTCAAGATGTGCGCTTCTCTTACGAGAAAATGGATGCTTCATGGAACTTCATTAACAAGATCTGGAACATCTCTCGCTACATCCTCATGAACAATGAAGGATTGACCCTGGATGCGGCACGTGAAAATGTAGCTAAAGTGGCTGCTGGTCAAGCAGGTAACGTGACAGACCGCTGGATTCTCCACAACCTCAACGAAACTATTGGAAAAGTCACTGAAAACTTTGATAAGTTTGAGTTTGGTGTGGCTGGTCACATCCTCTACAACTTCATCTGGGATGAGTTTGCGGACTGGTATGTTGAGTTGACTAAGGAAGTGCTTTACAGCGACAATGAGGACGAAAAAGTCATCACTCGTTCGGTTCTTCTTTACACCTTGGATCAAATCTTGCGTCTCCTTCACCCAATCATGCCATTCGTAACTGAAGAAATCTACGGCCAAATCTCTGAAGGAACTATCGTGACTGCTGAATACCCAGTGGTTCGTCCAGAGTTTGAAAACGAAGAAGCAGCAGCTGGCGTTGAAGCACTTAAAGATGTGATTCGTTCTGTACGTAACTCACGTGCAGAAGTGAATGTAGCGCCAAGTAAGCCAATCACTATCTTAATTAAGACAAGCGACAGCAAGCTCGATGCTTTCTTTAATGATAATGTCAACTACATCAAACGCTTCACAAATCCAGAACACTTGGAAATTGCAGCAGATGTCGAAGTGCCTGACTTGGTTATGTCAAGCATCATCACAGGCGCAGAAATCTACTTGCCACTCGCTGACCTTCTCAATGTTGAAGAAGAATTGGCCCGTCTTGAAAAAGAATTAGCCAAATGGCAAAAAGAACTGGATATGGTTGGTAAGAAACTCTCTAACGAACGCTTCGTAGCCAATGCCAAACCAGAAGTCGTCCAAAAAGAACGCGACAAACAAGCCGACTACCAAGCGAAGTACGATGCGACCGTCGCACGTATTGATGAGATGAAGAAACTTGTGAAATAAACACAGAAACACGGCGGTATGCCGTGTTTTTTTGTATGATTCTGTAAGAGAAAAAGTTTAAGTAACTATTTTTAGACCATTTGCCAGAAATAATCGATGATATAGGTCAGGCCGTAGGTGTAGATGACGAGGGTGATGGGTTTGCAGAGGATGATGATGGTCATGTAGCGTTTGAAGGTCATATTGGTCAGACCTGCTAGCATACAGATGAAGTCAGCGGGACTAACCGGCCAGATCATCATGAAGATAAAGAAGCGATCGAACCGCTTGCCTTCATTGAGCCAGCCAATGTACTTGTCGTAGGTCTTCTGACTGACCATAGATTGGACGAACTTAGGCCCGTACATTCTCGCAAGGTGGAAGATAATGGCACAGCCGATCACGATCCCGATGTAATTGTAGATGGTCCCGATAATATGGCCGTAGATGAAGACACCTGCTACAGATGTCAGGGCGCCAGGAATAATAGGGACCACTGTTTGAAGGATCTGAAGAAAGATAAAGAGCGGTGGCCCGAAGATTCCGGCTTGCAAAATAAAAGCTGACAAGGTTTCTTTGGATTGAAGGATGCCAGAAAAGTAGGCCCAGATACAAAAGGCCAAGGTCCCAAGAGCCCCAATGATGGACGACCAATTAATGATGCGCTGGAGAAGAGGGGATACCTCCCTCAATTTTTTTTCTTTTGTTATCATAACTCTTCCGCGTAGTTTTTTCTTCTACTATACCATTTTTTTGTCTATTTGTAAGCTCTGGTGATGGAGGTGATGAAAGCCTTAAAAGATGGTATAATGATGTAATTGAGGCTCGAATTAGCATCATAGATATTAGAGGAGGATGTAGTGGAAGAATATATAAATTTATACCATCAGAAATTATGGGAAATAGCTTTTACGAATGTACGAGATACTTTCGTCAATCAAAATACAATTTTCTGGGGACTATTAATTTATTTCAGTTATGTTATGTTTGATCTATTAGCTGGGAATAAAAAACGTGTCCTGATTGTTACTTGTATTCCTTTTGTCTTATTCTTTCTTAGTATGGGTGCGGAGTATCTATACAGTTATGATAAAATCATGAATCCGAAATCAGATTATAACAATGAATGGAGTTTTGAAGGGTTAAAACGTGACACCGTTTTACCTATGATTGAGAATATTGATAAAATTCCCATAGCCAGTGTTGATGGAAAATTAAAAAGACAAGATATTATCCTATTTGCGGTATCTAATCCAACATATTATGATGCGTTGTTTGGAAAAGCATCCATGTTGCTATCAGGTCGACAGCAGGTTGGAAATGACTTTGTGATTGTTTTGGTTGGATATGAAGTGAAAGATGATAGTTGGCAATCTGTAGATATTCGTATTGCACCAAGTGTTGAAGAAAGTGATTTTCAGAAATTTTCTAAAGTGCTTCATATCGAAAGAGAAGAAAAAGTAGGTGCTACTAGTATTGTTAGCGACCTTCAATTCATATATTATAAGAATTCGCAGGAAGAAAAGAATGGAAAAAAGTCCAAATTGTGAATAAAACGGCTCTCCACTCTAACATCAGAACTTTCCATTTTGGAAAGTTTTTTTGTCTAGAAAGAGTAACGAAGACATTCTACATTTGTTTATAAGTAGCCCTCTCCTCTGAGATCAAGTCATCCGTGCTAAAAAGCCTATTTTATGCTATAATGGGGAGAATACGAATGTTTGGAGAAAAACGTGTCAATCGAAAATTACAAACCAGATTTTGCGGTGGAAGCAGCCTATGATCTCACCGTTGCAGACTTGAAAAAACAGGGTATCAAGGCGGTCCTTGTGGATTTGGATAATACCTTGATTGCTTGGAATAACCCGGATGGGACTCCCGAAATGCGCCAGTGGTTGCATGACCTTCGTGATGGAGGGATTCGGGTTATCGTGGTGTCTAATAATAGTCCCAAACGGGTCAAGCGCGCTGTTGAGAAATTTGATATTGACTATGAAGCCTGGTCGCTCAAGCCCTTTACCTTTGGGATTGATCGTGCCCTCAAACGTTTCCACTATGAGAAAAATGAAGTGGTCATGGTCGGGGATCAACTGATGACGGATATCCGGGCTGCCCATCGTGCAGGCATTCGTTCGATTTTGGTCAAGCCTTTGGTTGAGCATGACTCGATCAAGACGCAGATCAACCGGGCGCGTGAACGCCGTGTCATGAAGCAAATGGCCGAAAAATATGGTCCGATTGTATATAAAAAAGGAATTTAAGAATGGAAGAATTATTCTGTATTGGCTGTGGAGCCCCCATTCAGACAGAAAACAAAGAGGGACTAGGTTATACTCCCCAATCAGCTCTTGAAAAGGGCTTGGAAACAGGTGAAGTCTATTGCCAACGCTGTTTCCGTCTGCGTCACTACAATGAAATCACTGATGTGCATCTGACAGATGATGATTTCCTAAAACTCCTTCACGAGGTAGGAGATAGTGATGCTCTCGTGGTCAATGTAGTGGATATTTTTGATTTTAATGGATCCGTTATCCCTGGCCTACCACGCTTTGTAGCAGGAAATGATGTCCTCTTGGTCGGAAACAAAAAAGACATCTTGCCTAAGTCTGTCAAGGATAGCAAGGTGGCCCATTGGTTGATGGAGCGGGCCCACGAAGAAGGCATGCGTCCTGTCGATGTGGTCCTCACCTCTGCTCAAAACAAGAGTGCTATCAAGGACTTGATGGAAAAGATTGAACAGTACCGCAAGGGCCGCGATGTCTATGTGGTGGGTGTGACCAACGTTGGGAAATCAACCCTCATCAATGCAATCATCCAAGAAATCACTGGGGATAAGGATATCATCACGACCTCTCGCTTCCCAGGGACGACACTGGACAAGATCGAAATCCCACTGGACGATGGATCTTACATCTATGATACACCAGGGATCATTCATCGCCACCAGATGGCCCATTACTTGACAGCAAAAAATCTCAAGTATGTCAGCCCTAAAAAGGAAATCAAGCCCAAGACTTATCAGCTCAATCCGGAGCAAACCCTCTTCTTGGGTGGTCTAGGACGTTTTGACTTTATCAAGGGAGAAAAGCAAGGGTTCACTGCCTTCTTTGACAACGAACTCAAGCTTCACCGAACCAAGCTAGAATGCGCGACCGCTTTTTATGACAAGCATGTCGGTGGCTTACTAACCCCTCCTAACAGCAAGGAAAAAGAAGAATTCCCGCCTTTGATTTCCCATGAGTTTACCATCAAGGACAAGACTGACCTCGTTATCTCAGGACTCGGTTGGATCCGCGTCAATGGTGAAGCCAAAGTAGCCGTCTGGGCACCAGAAGGCGTTGCCGTCGTTACCCGCAAAGCTATTATTTAAAAATTTGAAAGGAAATAGTTTCTTTGTAGACTGGGCGAGTGCAACGAGCCTAGAAAGGATACTTTTCGCTGTGGTGAAAGCCTAAGTAGATATTTTACTACTTAGGCGCGGAAAATTTGAGACTTTAGGCTCAAATTTAAGTCATGGAACTCCGCTAGGAGGTCGCTGACGACCGCCACCACATCAGAAAAGTATCAAAAAAGAAACAATGAAAAAAATATGACATTAACATCCAAACAACGGGCTTTCCTCAATAGCCAAGCCCACAGCCTCAAACCGATTATCCAAATTGGGAAAAATGGGCTCAATGACCAAATCAAAACTAGTGTTCGTCAAGCGCTAGACGCTCGCGAACTGATCAAGGTGACCCTCCTTCAAAATACGGACGAGAATATCCATGAAGTAGCGGAAATCTTGGAAGAAGAAATCGGTGTGGATACGGTTCAAAAAATTGGTCGGATTCTCATCTTGTATAAACAATCAAGCAAAAAAGAAAACCGGAAGATTTCAGTCAAAGTAAAAGAAATCTAAGATATTGAGGAGAGCAAACCTATGGCAATTGAACTATTGACTCCCTTTACCAAGGTAGAGTTAGAGCCAGAGATCAAAGACAAGAAACGCAAACAAGTTGGTATTTTGGGTGGAAATTTTAATCCGGTCCACAATGCCCATTTGGTCGTTGCGGATCAAGTGCGCCAACAATTAGGGTTAGATAAGGTGCTCTTGATGCCTGAGTATGAGCCACCGCATGTCGATGCCAAGGGGACGATTGCAGAGCACCATCGCCTTAAGATGCTGGAATTAGCCATTGAAGGCATTGAAGGTCTGGAGATCGAGACGATTGAACTCGAGCGGAAAGGGATTTCTTATACCTACGACACCATGCTCTTGCTCAATGAACGGGATCCAGACACAGATTATTACTTCATCATTGGTGCAGATATGGTGGATTATTTACCAAAATGGCACCGCATCGATGAATTGGTGGAGATTGTGCAATTTGTCGGGGTCCAGCGACCACGCTATAAGGCAGGGACTTCTTATCCGGTGATCTGGGTGGATGTTCCTCTCATGGACATCTCTTCTAGTATGGTGCGTGATTTTGTAGCCAAGGGTCGGACGCCGAATTTTATGTTGCCAAAACCAGTCTTAGACTACATCAAGAAAGAAGGATTGTATCAATGACCTATGAAAACTATCTAGGCTTTTCTCGTGAGGTCTTGCTTGAAAAAATGCACCAAATCCTGCCAGAAAAGCGGTTAACCCACTGTTTAGGGGTTGAGAAGGCTGCGCGTGACTTGGCCAAACGCTATGGGGCTGACGAAGAGCAGGCTGGCCTAGCAGGTTTGTTACATGACTACGCCAAGAAATTATCAGATCAGGAATTTCTGGACTTGATCGATCGCTATGAGCTAGATCCAGCGTTAAAAAACTGGGGCAATAATGTCTGGCATGGGATGGTTGGGATTTACAAGATCCAAGAAGACCTCGGACTGACAGATCCAGCCATTCTTCGCAGTATTGAGATTCACACTGTGGGGAGTGGACAGATGTCAACCTTAGACAAGATTGTCTATGTGGCAGATTACATTGAGCACAACAGGTCCTTCCCAGGGGTAGATCAAGCACGTGACATCGCTCAAGTCTCTTTGGATCGTGCCGTGGCCTATGAGACGGCTCGCACAGTCGAACACCTGGCCCACCAAGGATTGCCCATTTATCCCCAAACCCTTGAAACCTATAACGCCTTTGTGAAGTATTTGAAAGAGGAGCAGTGAGTGAAGACAGCTTTTATCATTATTGATGTACAAAATATCTTAGTGGAGACAGGTTTTGAGACAGATAAGCTCTTAGAGAAGATTGCTTATTTGCAAGATCAGGCAAGAAAACAGCAGATTGAAATCATCTACATGCAGCATATTGAAACGCCAGAGGCTTTAACCTCGGAAGATTGGCAATTATCGCCTCTGTTGAAGAGACAGGCGAATGAAAAGGTATTTCAGAAGCGATATAATAGCATGTTTAAAGAGACAGGATTAAAAGAATATTTGGATCAACAAGGGATTGAACAACTGGTCCTATGTGGCATGCAGACAGAATATTGTGTCGATACATCCGTCAAAGTGGGGTTTGAATACGGCTACAAGCTGGTCATTCCAGAAGGAGCTGTCACAACCTTTGATGGAGAGGATATTCCGGCAGAAACGCTTAATGAATTTTATGAAAATATTTGGGCAGAACGTTTTGCGGATGTCTTAGATTACAAATCAATTTTTTAAGGAAAGAGAATTACATGAAAGAAAAAGAACTACTTGAACTAGTTGTCAAAGCAGCAGATGAAAAGCGTGCAGAAGACATTGTCGCTTTGGATGTTCAAAGCTTGACCAGCGTGACAGACTACTTTGTCATCGCAAGCTCTATGAACAGCCGTCAGTTGGAGGCTATCGCTGAAAATATTCGCGAGAAGGTCATTGAAGCTGGTGGGAATGCCAGCCACGTCGAAGGTGATTCAGCTGGAGGTTGGGTCCTTCTTGACTTAGGTGGCGTAGTGGTCCATGTCTTCTCAGAAGAAATGCGTGCCCACTATAACCTAGAAAAGCTATGGCACGAAGCAAGTGCTGTCGATCTTTCAGCAGCCCTAGCATAAGCAGGTAAACTCAGTTGGTAGCAACTGAGTTTTGTTGGTTAAATTGAAATTCTATGGAAAGAAAGGATGGGGCCTCGTGTTTGGTTAATTTGATAATTGAACACGAGCTAAAAGCTGTGAGAAAAAGAGGAACTTCCTTTGTATCTGACGATACGGCAGAAAGTTTCCTATTTTCTCTATGCTTTTAAGGCTCTTTGTATCTTAGAAAGGATTTGAACCCGTCCTGTAATCCTCGGAAAATAGATAGCTCTCCTTGGAGCTTAGCTCCATCGTCGTGCTCCTAATTTTCTATCGGATTACGGGCGGACTTGGTATCATGAATATGGCGACTTATGAAACGTTTGCGGCGGTCTACGATGCGGTCATGGATGATAGTCTGTATGACTTATGGACGGATTTTTCCCTCCGGCATCTCCCAAAGACAAAAGATAAGAAAAAATTACTGGAATTGGCTTGTGGGACAGGGATCCAGTCTGTCCGCTTTTCCCAAGCTGGTTTTGATGTGACAGGATTAGACCTGAGTGCGGACATGCTGAAAATTGCTGAAAAAAGAGCTGCTTCAGCCAAGCAGAAGATTGATTTTATCGAGGGCAATATGCTAGACCTGTCGCAAGCAGGAACTTATGATTTCGTGACCTGCTACTCCGATTCTATCTGCTATATGCAGGACGAGGTGGACGTAGGGGATGTCTTCAAAGAAGTCTACAATGCCCTTAATGAAGATGGGGTTTTTATCTTTGATGTCCACTCAACCTACCAGACGGATGAGGTGTTTCCGGGCTATTCTTACCACGAAAATGCCGAAGACTTTGCCATGCTCTGGGATACCTATGAGGATGAAGCCCCCCACTCGATCGTTCATGAGCTGACCTTCTTTGTCCAAGAAGAGGATGGCAGCTTTAGTCGTCACGATGAAGTTCATGAGGAACGCACTTATGAAGTTTTAACCTATGACATCTTATTGGAGCAGGCTGGCTTTAAATCTTTCAAATTGTATGCAGACTTTGAAGACAAAGAGCCAACAAAGACCAGCAAACGTTGGTTTTTTGTAGCACAGAAGTAGGACAGCATGACAGTTACAGGTATTATTGCAGAATTTAATCCCTTTCACAATGGTCACAAGTACCTGTTGAAACAGGCAGACGGGCTGAAGATTGTGGCCATGTCCGGAAATTTTGTTCAACGTGGCGAGCCTGCCATTGTAGACAAGTGGATACGTGCGCAGATGGCTCTGGAAAATGGAGCGGACCTGGTGATCGAGCTCCCCTTTCTCGTGGCTGTTCAGTCGGCTGATCATTTTGCCAAGGGAGCGGTAGAAATCTTGTCCCGTCTGGGAATCGACCAATTGACTTTTGGGACAGAAGAGGTCTTAGATTACCAAGCAATTGCGACTGTTTATTCGGAGAAAGAAACGGAAATGGAAGCTTTCTTGCGAAGCCTTCCGGATGATTTATCCTATCCACAAAAGACCCAAAAAATGTGGGAAACCTTTGCTGGAGTGGAGTTCACAGGAGATACTCCCAATCATATTCTGGGGCTGGCTTATGCCAAGGCTTGTGCTGGGAAGGGGATTGCGCTTAAGGCTATCCAACGACAAGGTGCAGGTTACCATTCAGAAGAAAAAGAAGTGGCCTATGCTTCTGCAACTAGTCTACGCATACACAAGGAAGATCAGGACTTTGTCGCTAGATTCATGCCCAATAGCCAACTCTTTCAGTCGGCTCCACAGGTATCTTGGGAGGATTATGACCAACTGCTCCGTTATCAAATCCTAACCCATCCGGATCTGACACAGATTTTTCAAGTCAATGAAGAACTGGCCCATCGGATAAAGGATGCGATTCGAAGTGCTAACTCTGTGGAAGACCTGGTGGAGAAAGTCGCAACCAAGCGCTATACCAAAGCACGTGTCCGCCGCATCTTGAACTATATCTTGGTAGGGGCGATGGATCAAGCTCTTCCCGATGTCATTCATGTCTTAGGATTTTCCGCAAAGGGACAAGTCCACCTCAAAGGCTTGAAAAAATCAGTAGAAATCGTGACCCGAATCGGTAAGGAACCTTGGGACAGTTTGACCCAACAAGCGGATCAGGTGTATCAACTAGGGCATCCCCAATTGCCAGAACAGATCTGGGGGCGGGTGCCCGTGAGAGTGGAAGAATAAAGTGTCTGACATAAATTTTCTCTGCCCACATTCACGTAAGGCAAGAAGTTTATGATATACGGAAACAGTGTTTGAGAGTGGGACAGAAATCGGTAATTCGATAGAATTCGATTTCGTCGTCCCACCTCCGCACAGTTGAGTAGGGCTGTAAAAGCTGATGAAATTAGCGTAGTAGAGCCCACTTAACCACTGCGTCTTGCTCGACAATCCAAAAATAATTGAGAGGCTAGGACTTTTGTCCCAGACTCATCTTTTTTTACCAATTTTAGAAACTTTTTACGAATAATTAGGTAGAGAAGGAAAAACTTGTACAAGTTCCTGACAAGTTTTTCTTTTTCATGTATAATAAAAGAAAAGAGGTAGAATGAGGTATGGTCATGGAAGCAGTCGTTTATTCAACATTCCGCAATCATTTGAAGGATTATATGAAGAAGGTGAATGATGAGTTTGAGCCTTTGACGGTCGTGAATAAGAATCCTGATGAAGATATTGTGGTCATCTCTAAGAGCGAGTGGGACAGCCTACAAGAAACCCTGAGACTAGCTCAGAATAAGGAATTGTCAGATAAGGTCTTGCGGGGCATGGCAGAAGTCCGAGCTGGCCAGGTTCAACTCCATGAGATTGAGGGGTAACAGATGTTACTCAAGTTTACAGAAGATGCCTGGAAGGATTATTGTTACTGGCAAAGTCAGGACAAAAAAACACTGAAGCGAATCAATAGCCTTATCAAAGAGATCCAAAGGGACCCATTTGCTGGGATTGGTAAGCCTGAGCCCTTGAAATATGACTTTCAAGGAGCATGGTCAAGACGGATTGATGCAGAGAATCGCCTGATTTATATGCTAGATGAGTCAGGTGTCGCTTTCCTCTCTTTTAAAGATCATTATTAAGTCTTTAAAAGAGGAGCTTTTTGATAGTTAGGATAGCTATTTAAAATTCAGAACTCGAAGAAAATTCCTATAGAATCCCCTCACTAAAAATAGAAAAATCTAGTCTAACTTCGATGATTTGTGATATAATGTTAAAGATTGAAAATAATTTGAAAAAATTTAAGGAGAATCCTCATGGGACGTAAATGGGCCAATATTGTTGCCAAGAAAACTGCCAAAGATGGTGCCAACTCAAAAGTGTATGCTAAATTTGGTGTGGAGATCTATGTAGCTGCTAAAAAGGGTGAACCAGATCCAGAACTAAATACTGCTTTGAGATTCGTTATTGACCGTGCGAAACAAGCGCAAGTGCCAAAACACGTGATTGATAAAGCGATCGATAAGGCAAAAGGAAACACTGACGAAACCTTTACAGAAGGACGTTACGAAGGATTTGGACCAAATGGTTCGATGTTGATCGTTGATACTTTGACTTCAAACGTTAACCGTACAGCTGCCAATGTCCGTGCTGCTTTTGGTAAAAACGGTGGGAACATGGGAGCTTCCGGTTCTGTATCTTACCTCTTTGACAACAAGGGAGTTATCGTCTTTGCTGGTGATGATGCCGATGCCATCTTTGAGCTTTTGCTTGAAGCAGATGTGGATGTAGATGATGTCGAAGCAGAAGAAGGAACGATCACAGTCTACACTGCTCCAACTGATCTTCACAAAGCAATCGTTGCTTTGCGTGAATCAGGTGTCGAAGAATTCCAAGTAACAGAATTGGAAATGATTCCTCAATCAGAAGTTGAGTTGTCAGGTGAAGATTTGGAAACATTTGAAAAACTTTACAGCGTTCTTGAAGACGACGAGGACGTACAAAAAATCTACACCAACGTAGATGGATTCTAATCACTCGTAAGGACTGTAGTGAATCCCATAAATCAAGAAAAAGGATAGCTTCTTAGATCAAGCTATCCTTTTTCTCTGTTTGATGAGGAACTATCTTTTGTAAGTGATGTCCTGTATAAGCGTAAATACGGGTCAGTGGTGATTGGGAGAGTGTGGAAACCTTAAAATAGAAATAATGGTCTCGATGATCCCGACTTTTAGTATGGTGAAGACGAAAGTAGTTTCGCTGGCCTGCTGCCATAGAGTGGAGAATATCGTCTTCTAAAAAGACGAGCGGCGTAGAAGTAGCGGCCCACTTATAAAAGTCTGTCTCAAATTGGTGGTAATTCTCCGAAAAATAATCAAATTGTAATTCGTGTTTAGTTTGAATAGGTTTCATAGGCTGTTTCCTCAGATTCAATAAAAATGATAGAGTCTACGAGGAGACGGTGGTAGTGGCCATCGCTTTTGAGAAGAACCTCAGAAGCAGATAAGGTGTGAATCGAACCTGTGTAGGTAGCAAATTGATTCCCCTCTAGAGTTGTGATCGAAATCGTCGTTTGTTGTTGAAAGGCCTGCTCCAGGAGCTGGATCTGTTCAGCAAGTGGAAGAATCATGAGCTGACTGCGGTCAATTTCTTTTGTATGCAGGGCAGTTGTGTGTTCGGATAAAAAGAAGCCGGCCCATTTGGCCATGCCACGATCTTGAAATTCGCGAGCGGATTGATAAGGGAGATAAGAACGGTCAATCATGTTAATCCATCTAAGCCTCCTGCGGAATGTCCGCCTGTTAGTTTACTGCGTGCAATGGCGCGTGAGTTTTCTAGTAATGAGGAGCCTTTCTGAAGAGAGGTAAAGCCAAATTGATCCCGAATGCGGTCAATGGTCTGCTGGAGTTTCTCCTCTTTTTCCAAGGCTACTGGGTCATCGAAGAGAGAAAGGAGTTGAAGAGACTCCTCGACAAGTTCTCCATAAAAAACACCAATCTGCCGAATGGCGCCTCCTTCGTACTTGGAGCGAAAGAGCCGCAGAACCGTATCGGATAAAACCTTGGTGGATTGGGTAGGCTCAATCTTTTGCTGGCAGTGAATGGACGGAAGCCCCTCGATTTTGGAGTAGGAGGCATGAATGGAGACCAGCTGGGTCTTCTTTTTTTTCCGTCGCAAGCGAATAGCCACCTGTTCAGCCATCTCCCGAAATACCAGTTCAATGTCGGTTTGTAGATGGTAGTCATAGGGCAAGATTTGAGAGTTGCCAATGCCTCGTGATTTCGGACGATAAGGCTTGTGGACATTGCTTTCATCAATGCCATGAGCATGGAACCACAGTTGAAGGCCCATGACTCCGAATTCTTTCTTTAAGAGATCTGGGTGAGCCTGGGCCAGTTCAGCAATCGACGTGATCCCGATCTTTTGCAATCGTTTTTCAGTACGACGTCCAATGCCCCAAAAATCAGTGAGCTGGGGCAGTTTCCAGACCTTACTTTCTACATCTTCATAAGACCAATTGGAGCGCATATTTCGGCAATGCTTAGCTTCATTGTCCAAGGCTAGCTTGGCAAGAAGGGGATTGGCATTGCTGAGGCCGATGGTAGAGTAGATGCCAGTTTCCTGCCAGATCCTTTTTTGGATCCTGGCAGAAAGGAGATCCAGTTTTTCCTTTCGAGAGAGGGAGGGATCTGGAATAAAATAATTTAAGGAAGAGGTCAGATCGATAAAGCCTTCGTCAATCGAGTAAGGGAAAATATCATCTGGTGCCGCAAATTCCTGAAAGACTTTTTGAATCTCCATATTGACCTGAATATAGGCATTCATCCGTGGAGGGACAATCAGGGTCCTCTTGGCCCAGGATTCAATGGATGCAATAAAGGCTGGATCTGTGGGCAATCCTTGTTTTTTGGCGGCGTAGCTATTAAATTTTCTGGTTTTGAGGTCAAAAGGTAGGTCGTAGCTACGGCTGACATTTTTCTTGCCGAAGACTTGTTTGAAAACGGGAGAGCTCGCCAAAATCAGGCCAGCAGAATTGTCGCTTCGACTCATGACGCAAAGGGAAGTCGTCAAGGGGTTGAGCCCCAGACGGACACATTCACAGCTAGCATAAAAACTTTTCATATCCACAAAAGCAATATCAGAATGAGGCTCACGTGAATAATCAAATAGCATATTTAAACCTCGAGTGGGAGAAAATGCCCGACCACAATGCCGACGATTTTGGGCTCGTCTTCATAGGGAGCAAATAAATCATCGTAGTCAGGGTTGATGGATTCTAAGCGCAAGCCTTCAGCCTCCCGATAGACTTTCTTGATATAGGTCTTTCCATTCCAGATGAGGGCGTAGACAGCTCCATCGTAGTCAAACCCAGTCTGCTTCATGAGGGCAACAGAGCCATTGGGATAGAGAGGTTCCATCGAGTTTCCGGATACCCAAGAGGCGAAGTCATGCTGAATCTCTTTGTCAAAATAGACGGTTTCATAGTCCGTTTCGTTATCATAAAAGGTATGTCCTAAACCGGCTGCCAACTCAATTGAAAGAACCTTATAGGCCGTCAAGGAAACAACTTTTTGCTGCTGTTCCAATAACTGGCTGGCTAACTGGTCGACTTTCTTTTGATGAGGTGGGGTTAATAAAGGGTAGGTGTAGAGTGCGGAGTCTTTGTTAACAAAGTAGTCTTCTTTAACGGAGAGGCGCTTGGCCAACCTCCTGAGATTTTTTTCGTGTGGCTCCGCCAAGCCATTCTCCCAACTGGAGTAAGTCTTGCGAGAAATCTTGAGATCCTCATAGACATCAGCTTGGGTCAAGCCTTTTTCTAGGCGTCTTTCTTTTAATTTTTTTGCATCAAACATGTCGTCTCTCCTATGTAACGTTTTAAAAGTTACGTATAGTTTATCAAAAATGAATCCTTTTTGCAAGAGAAAAATTCAGTTGAAAACGAATGAAAAGACTTGATTTTGATTGAAAAAAGAGTATAATCAATTCTAAAATGTCTATAAATGAGGAACTATATGAAAAAAAGTTTTATCCATCAACAAAAAGAAATTTCGTTTGTTAAAACGACGTTTACGCAGTATTTAAAAGATAAATTGGATATCATTGAAGTCCAAGGGCCAATTTTGAGTAAGGTCGGAGACGGGATGCAGGATAACCTTTCTGGGATTGAACATCCGGTATCTGTAAAGGTCCTTCAAATTCCTGATGAGACTTATGAAGTCGTGCATTCACTCGCAAAATGGAAACGCCATACCTTGGCACGTTTTGGTTTTGGCGAAGGAGAAGGTCTCTTTGTCCATATGAAGGCTCTTCGTCCAGATGAAGATTCGCTAGACGCTATCCACTCTGTTTATGTAGACCAATGGGACTGGGAAAAGGTCATCCCCAATGGTCAACGCAACATCGCCTACCTTAAAGAAACGGTTGAAAAAATCTACAAGGCCATTCGTTTGACAGAACTAGCAGTAGAAGCGCGCTATGACATTGAGTCAGTTCTTCCAAAACAAATTACCTTCGTTCACACAGAAGAGTTGGTGGAACGCTATCCAGATTTAACTCCAAAAGAGCGTGAAAATGCCATTGCCAAAGAATTCGGAGCCGTTTTCTTGATCGGTATTGGTGGAGAGCTTGCAGATGGCAAACCACACGATGGACGTGCGCCTGACTACGATGACTGGACAACAGAGTCTGAAAATGGCTACAAGGGCTTGAATGGTGATATCCTCGTCTGGAATGACGTTCTAGGTTCAGCCTTTGAGTTGTCTTCAATGGGGATCCGTGTCGATGAAGATACGCTTCGCCGCCAAGTTGCGATTACAGGGGACGAGGATCGTCTTCAATTAGAGTGGCACAAGGCCTTGTTAAACGGTCTCTTCCCACTCACGATTGGTGGAGGGATCGGACAATCTCGTTTGGCTATGTTCTTACTTCGTAAGAAACATATCGGTGAAGTCCAAACCAGTGTCTGGCCTCAATCTGTCCGCGATGAATATGAAAATATTCTATAAGGAAGAAAGAGAGTGGGACAGAAATCGGTAATTCGTTAGAATTCGATTTCGTCGTCCCACCTCCGCACAGTTGAGTAGGGCTGTAAAAGCTTATGAAATCAGCGTAGTAGAGCCCACTCAACCACTGCGTCTTGCTCGACAATCCAAAAATAATTGAGAGGCTAGGACTTTTGTCCCAGCCTCTTTTAATTGTCGCTTGACCATATCAAATCGCAATTTTCTGATTTTTTTTGGTATAATGGTCCCTATGAAAATAGTATCTGGAACCTATGGGGGACGTCCCCTCAAAACACTTGAAGGAAAAACAACCAGGCCGACTTCTGATAAGGTCAGAGGGGCCATGTTCAATATGATTGGTCCTTACTTTGATGGTGGAAGAGTGCTGGATCTCTATGCTGGAAGCGGTGGGCTCTCTATCGAAGCCGTTTCTCGAGGTATGTCAGAGGCCGTTCTAGTAGAAAGAGATCGTAGAGCGCAGGAGATTGTAGCAGCCAATATTGCCATGACCAAGGAAAAGGAACGGTTTCAACTGCTAAAAATGGAGGCCAAGCAGGCCTTAGGGCTTTTAACGGGCACCTTTGACTTAGTTTTCTTGGATCCTCCTTATGCTAAGGAAGAGATTGTTCGCGATATCGAAACCTTGTGCGAGCGCCATCTCTTGTCAGAGGAGATCATGATTGTGTGCGAAACTGATAAACACGTAGAACTTCCTGAGGAAATCGGACAAGTGGGAATCTGGAAAGAAAAAATCTATGGAATTAGTAAGGTAACAGTATATGTCAGATAGAAGTGGATTGTTTACAGGATCGTTTGATCCGATTACCATTGGGCATGTGCAATTGATCGAGCGAGCTAGTCGCTTGTTTGACCGTGTCTATGTCGGAATTTTTTATAATCCGGAAAAAGTCGGACTCTTTTCCATTGAGCAGCGCGTGCGCATGGTGAAAGGGGCCTTGGCTCATTTGGAAAATGTTGAAATTGTGACGTCAACTCAAGAGTTGGCTGTGACAGTGGCGCGCAATCTTGGGGTCATCACCTTGATCCGGGGCTTGCGCAATGCACAGGATCTGGTATACGAAGCCAATATGGATTATTTTAATCACCAGTTGGCGCCTGAATTGGAGACGGTTTATCTTTATGCCCAGCCTCCTTACCAGGCCATTAGTTCAACGCGTATTCGAGAGTTGCTGGCTTTTCAACAGGATATCTCACCTTATGTACCAAAGAGTGTAATGGAGGAAATCAAAGATGACACAAGCGAATAAACCAAGCTTGACCCCTAAAAAGAAAAAAGGACGATTGAAAGAATACCGATGGCCGATTGCAGGCGTTCTTTTCTTGCTTCTCTTGCTAGCTGCTTTTGTGATTCGCCTTCCCTATTATATTGAGATGCCAGGAACGGCCGAAGACATTCGATCGGTTATGACAGTCGATGGAAAAATGGATACCAAGTCAGGGTCTTATGACTTTGTAACCGTGGCAGTGAAAGAAGCGACCCCGGCTGATTTGATCTATGCTTGGGCGACACCTTTTACAGATATCTACTCTGCCAAGGATATGACAGGTGGTAGTTCGAGCCAAGAATTTACGCGGATTAACCAATTCTATATGGAAACCTCGCAAAATATGGCCATCTACCAAGGGTTAAAGACAGCTGGAAAAGAAACCCAGATGGACTTTCTTGGTGTTTATGTCATGCAAGTGGCAGATGACTCGACCTTTAAGGGAATCTTGAACATTGCAGATACCGTCACCGGTGTGAATGGCAAGACCTTTAAGAGTTCCAAAGAATTGATTGATTATGTTGGTTCTCAAAAAATTGGCGATCCTGTTTCAGTGACCTATATTGAGGATGGACAAACCAAGACCGCAGACGGAAAGATCATCAAATTATCCAACGGGAAAAACGGAATCGGTATTAGCCTGATCGACCGGACTGAAGCCAAAGGCGATGTTCCTGTCCAATTTGCGACCCAAGGGATTGGTGGTCCAAGTGCCGGTATGATGTTTAGCCTAGCCATCTACACCCAAGTGGCTGATCCAGATCTTCGTCAGGGACGCCATATTGCAGGGACAGGAACCATTAACCAAGATGGAACGGTTGGCGACATCGGTGGGATTGACAAGAAAGTCGTCGCAGCCGATAAAGAAGGAGCAGAAATTTTCTTTGCCCCTAATAATCCTGTTTCCAAAGAAGAAAAGAAAGCCAATCCCAAGGCCAAATCAAACTATGAAACAGCGAAAGAAGCAGCGAAACAAATTCATTCGAAGATGAAAATTGTCCCCGTCAAAACCCTTCAAGACGCTATTAATTATTTGAAGAAGAATTAGAAGTATCTTGTTAGATCAGTCTCGTACTTGAAAGTACGAGGTAGAGTTGGCAGATAGGAAGATTCACCTTCTAATCAAATTCAAGTTTTTGCTTATCAATCTCTCTATTTTTAGAGGGATTTTTTCTTTATACTGGTATCAGAAAGAAAGGGAGGTAGTGAAATGATTCAAACCAGTTTGTTTTCCATTTCAGTATTCTTAGCGGGAGTTCTATCCTTTTTCTCCCCGTGTATTTTGCCACTGATGCCAGTCTATGTAGGAATTCTATTGGATTCTGAGCATGAAAAAACGGTGCGTATTTTTGGAAGAGACATTTCTTGGTATGGCCTGGTGAAGACTCTTTGTTTTATCGCAGGTCTATCAACTGTTTTCCTGATTCTAGGATACGGTGCAGGGGCCCTTGGCCAGGTGCTTTATGCTCCCTGGTTCCGTTACCTACTAGGAGGGATTGTCATCTTATTGGGAATCCATCAGATGGGCCTCATCAATCTTCAGCAACTCCAAAAACAAAAGAGTATCCAACTGAAGAAGGATGAAAAACGCAATGAATTCTTCAATGCTTTTCTGATAGGGGTCACCTTCAGTTTTGGTTGGACCCCTTGTGTCGGACCAGTTTTGAGTTCTGTTCTAGCCATTGCAGCTTCTGGAGGAGATGGTGCATTACAAGGCGCTCTCCTGATGCTGGTATATACATTAGGCTTGGCTCTGCCTTTCTTGCTTTTGGCCTTGGCTTCTAGCTGGGTTCTACAACATTTTGCTAAACTCAAGCCCCATATGGGAACCTTGAAAAAAATTGGTGGTGTCCTCATCATCTTGATGGGCATCTTGCTGATGCTAGGAAATCTTAATAGCCTCGCATCCCTGTTTCACTAATCTTGAATGATTAAAGGAGAAAAATCATGAAAAAAATTCTTGCACTTTCTATTGCTACACTTAGCATCGTCACTTTAGCAGCTTGTTCTGGACAGAAATCGGATTCAGATATGAAAAAAACGGACGATAGTAGTATGATGAAGAAGGACGATATGAAGAAGGATGACATGAAGGATTCATCCATGTCCGATGATAAAATGAAAAAAGAAGACATGAAAGATTCATCTATGATGTCTGACAGCAGTTCTGAAATGAAGGACGACATGAAAAAAGATGAGATGAAATCTAGCGATTCAGAAATGAAAGATGAAAAGAGTAAATCATCTGATATGAAATCAGACAAGGAATGAAAGAAGGGAGAGGTCATCTGAGGATGACTTTCTCCTTGTTTAAAGAGGTGATAATGATGAAAAAATTAGCTTTAATAGCTACAGGATTCGTATGCGCTGGACTTTTGGGGGCTTGTTCGAGTCAAGGAATGGCTACTTCCAATAAGGGCATGAGCCAACAAACAGCCAAAGCTGGGGCTATGCAACCATCTGGCAAGAAAGTGAAGGAGTTTAGCCTGCAAGGAGTGGATGGCAAGACCTACCGCTTATCCGATTACAAAGGAAAGAAAGTTTACCTCAAATTTTGGGCTTCCTGGTGCTCAATCTGTCTTTCAACATTAGGCGACACAAATGATTTAGCAAAGGCAGAGGAGGGTAAGGATTATGTGGTCTTATCCGTTGTAGCTCCAACCTTTAATGGTGAAAAATCGGAAGCAGATTTCAAAAACTGGTACCAGTCTTTGGATTACAAGGATTTCCCGGTCTTGCTAGATAGTAAAGGGGAACTGCTAAAAGAGTATGGGATTCGTTCATATCCATCGGCGCTCTTTATCAATAGTGATGGGACTTTAGCAAAGAGCCAGATTGGCTATATGAATAAAGAGGATATCCTCAAGACCCTAGAGAACATGCAGTAAGGAGATAGACAATGGAAACAAAGTGGAAAGTGTTTGCTATCCTTCTCGTTGGCTTACTATTCATTGGTTTCTTTTTCTTTAGTAAGGGATCAAACGGAATGGATCAATCAGAAACAAGCACTGAGATGATTAAAAAAGCATCGATGAGTCAGACTCCAGTAGCCAAAAGGGAAACAAATGAAACGGTTGATCCAAAGGATCAGCGTGAAATTTATTTGGCTGGTGGTTGCTTCTGGGGCGTAGAGGAATATTTCTCCCGTGTTCCAGGTGTGATTGATGCTGTATCAGGCTATGCCAATGGAAAGGGAGAAACGACCAAGTATGAATTGGTCCCTCAAACAGGGCATGCCGAAACAGTTCACATCACTTACAATGTCAAGAAGGTATCTCTGAAAGAATTGCTCCTGCATTATTTCCGGATTATCGACCCAACGTCGAAGAATCGACAAGGAAATGATCAAGGAACACAATACCGAACAGGTGTCTATTATGTCTCTCAAGAAGACCTTCCAACTATTAACCAAGTCTTTGAAGAGGTAGCAAAAAAATACGACAAACCGTTAGCGGTGGAAAAAGAGCCACTGACTAATTTCATCAAGGCTGAGGACTACCACCAGGATTATCTAAAGAAACATCCGAATGGGTACTGCCATATCGATGTCAATCAGGCTTCTTATCCTGTTATTGATGCTAGTCGCTACTCTAAGCCAAGCGATGAGGAAATCAAAAAGAAGTTATCTCCTGAAGAGTATGCGGTGACACAAAAAAATGATACCGAACGGGCCTTCTCCAATCGTTACTGGGATCAGTTTGATGCCGGTATTTATGTAGATGTCGTGACTGGTGAGCCCCTCTTCTCCTCTAAGGATAAATTTGATTCTGGTTGTGGTTGGCCAAGTTTCAGTCGTCCTATTAGTCCTGATGTGGCCATCTATAAGGAGGATAAGAGTTTCAATATGACTCGGACAGAAGTTCGGAGCCGTGTAGGAAATTCTCATCTGGGCCATGTTTTTACCGATGGTCCCAAGGAAAAAGGCGGTCTTCGCTATTGCATCAATAGTTTGTCTATTACCTTCATTCCCAAAGCAGAAATGAAAGAAAAGGGCTACGGTTATTTATTAGACTATGTCTGAGACATTTGGAACTACAATTTGCTATAATAAGCATAGCAAAGACAAGTAGGTGAAAGACATGTATGCGATCATGATTGTGGAAGATGAAGAGCTTATCCGGCAGGGTCTGACTTCCTTAGTTGACTATGAACAGTTTGGAATGACTGTCATCAACCAGGCAGAAAATGGCCGTGAGGCCTGGGAGAAGTTTCAAGAGCAACCAGCCGATATCCTTCTAACCGATATCAATATGCCACAAATGAATGGCTTGGATCTGGCCCATCTCGTCAAAGAGCAGTCTCCGTCTTGTCATATCATTTTTTTGACCGGTTATGATGACTTTGAGTTTGCGAGGAAAGCCATCAAGTTAGGTGCAGATGATTATTTGCTGAAGCCTTTTTCAAAAGATGATATTGAAGAGATGTTAGCAAAGGTGAAGGGAAAACTCGATCAAGAGCGAAAAAAGGCGCAAGTCGAAGATTTTGTCAGTCATGGTTATTCGACTGACTTGGAAGAAGCCATTCATGCTCGTTTAGCAGATTCCCAGTTAACCCTGAAGGATTTGGCCTATCAACTTGGTTTCAGTCCCTCGTATCTAAGTGTATTGATCAAGAAAAAATTGGGACTCCCCTTCCAAGAATACCTCATCCAAGAGCGAATGAAGAAGGCTCGCCTCTTGCTTCTCACGACAGACTTAAAGATTTATGAGATCGCCGATCAGGTTGGTTTTGAAGATATGAACTATTTTTCTCAACGCTTTAAGCAGGTTGTTGGGGTGACACCAAGGCAGTACAAAAAAGGAGAGCATGAATGAAACGATATCCCTTGCTGATCCAGCTGGTCCTCTACTTTTTTCTCTTCATTCTCTTGCTGTTTGGTCTTATCGGTAGCCTTTACTATCAAACGAGTTCAGGGACGATCCGCCAGCAAACAGAGCGGACGACAAGAAATAGTATCGATCAAAGCAGTCAGTTTATCACCTCCTATCTAAAAAAATTAAAGCAGACCACAACGGTTCTTAGCAAGGAACAGGCTGTTCGCCAATTTGCCCAAGACAAGAGTGCGGATCAAGAAACGGTTCAACACCTGATGCGAACGATGATTGAAACGGATCCGGACTTGGTATCTGCGGTCTTGGTGACCAAGGATGGACGTCTGGTAGCGACAGATCCCAAAATCAGCATGCAGACTTCTTCAGATATGATGAATGAAAGTTGGTATCAAGAGGCGATTAAAGAAAGAGCCATGCCAGTTTTGACGCCAGCTCGAAAGGAATCCTTGACTTCGGAAAAAGAAAAATGGGTGGTTTCTATTACCCAAGAAGTGGTCGATCAGGCTGGCCAAAATCTCGGAGTAGTACGCTTGGATATTGGCTACGATAGCCTTCAGGCATACTTGGATCACCTGCAACTAGGGAAACAAGGCTTTAGCTTTATCATTAATCAAAAGCATGAGTTTGTCTACCATCCCAAAAAGGCGGTCTATTCCTCCAGCCAAGAAATGCAGGCCATGCAGCCCTATATTGCTGTGACAGATGGCTATGCTAAAGGAGGGCAGAATTTTATCTATCAGGTTCCGATTCCAGATAGCGATTGGACCTTGATTGGAGTGGCTTCACTTGAAGGACTTCAGATGCTTCAGTCGCAACTCCTGTACTCTTTTATTGGCCTAGGATTACTAGCTTTGATCATGTGTTTAATAGGGATCGGCTTTGTTCTGCGTTTGTGGATCAAACCCTTACGAGACCTTCAGACCATCATTTTGAGGATTGGAGCAGGAGATGCTCACTTGAGGGCTGCAGCCAAAGGATCTCCAGAATTGGTGGACCTCGCACAAGCGTTTAATGCCATGTTGGACCAAATCGATCACCTTATGCAACAGGTTAAGGAAGAGGAGCAAAACGCGCGGCGGTACGAGTTGCGGGCACTTTCTGCTCAGATAAATCCGCATTTCCTCTACAATACCTTGGATACGATTGTCTGGATGGCGGAGTTTAATGATAGTCGGCGCGTGGTCGACATCACCAAGTCTCTGGCTCAATATTTTCGACTAGCTCTCAACCAAGGCCAGGAACAAATCCTACTGAGAGATGAAATTGACCATGTCCGCCAGTATCTTTTCATTCAAAAACAACGTTATGGTGAAAAGCTCAACTATGAAATTCTAGAAGATGAAAGGTTGGGCGACTATCAGCTCCCCAAATTAGTACTTCAACCCTTAGTGGAAAATGCGATTTACCATGGCATTAAAGAGATCGATCGGCCAGGTCTCATTCGAGTGACGACTGAAGTCAGTGGAGACTCCGCCTGCGTATCGATTTTTGACAATGGACGAGGGTTTGATTTATCAGAATCAACAGCCCAAACCCTTCTTCGTTTAGGAGGTGTTGGCTTGAAAAATGTGGACCAACGATTGCATCTTCAATTTGGCGAAGCCTATCATATGGAGATTGATTCTAAGGCCAATAGCTATACGAAAATCACTCTTTTTTTGCCCCTTTCATCATCTGATGAACATGTATAGAGACAAAGATTGCCATCTTTGTCTCTTTTTCCTTTTGGAAACTTTCAATGTTGAATTTCAACTCTTTTCTAGTCAAATCTGACGCAAGTCATCAAATTTATGATAAAATAAAGTGTTACAGTAAATAGATTTTGATGAAGGAACACTATGCGAAAAGAGATTGACCCTGAATTATATAATTACAATAAATTTCCTGGACCTGTCTTTCATCAGGTAGGAGACCAAATCCGTTCAGAAAACCTCTCCTTTGAGTTGTTAAAAAATGAAAAGGAAGCTTTTGATGCGACTGTTTTTGGTCAGCGATTTTCTGAGATTTTAACCAAGTTTGATTACATTGTTGGTGATTGGAGCAATGAGCAGTTGCGCTTGCGTGGCTTTTATAAGGAAGAGCGCGATGTTGCAACGATGGATAAATTAAGTCGCTTAGACGATTATTTGTTAGAATATTGTAGCTATGGTTGTGCTTATTTTGTCCTTGAAAATAAGGAGCCCCATCGTGCTTCTTTTGATAAGAAATCACCGGTCAAAAAAGCTCAATCAGAAGAAAGAGAGCCGAAGAAGCGTTCGCGCAATCGCAAACAAAAAGATCGTTTCCAAAAACGAGAACGCGACAAGGGACAACCAGCCAAAAACTCGAAAAAAACAAGACCGTCTGCTGAGACCAAAAAGACAACGAAGACAGACAACAAACGTCATTTTGTGATTCGACAAAAAGAGGAGTAAGAAAGAATGAAACCATCCATTTATAGTTTAACACGCCAGGATATGATTGATTGGGCGGAAGAAAACGGCGAAAAGAAATTCCGTGCAGCACAAATCTGGGAATGGCTCTATCGCAAACGCGTCCAGTCCTTCGAAGAAATGACCAACCTTTCTAAGGACTTGATTGCGAAGTTAAATGATCAATTCGTTGTCAACCCACTCAAGCAACGGATCGTGCAAGAGTCAGCAGATGGAACAGTCAAATACCTCTTTGAATTGCCAGACGGAATGCTGATTGAGACGGTTTTGATGCGTCAGCACTATGGTTTATCTGTCTGTGTAACGACTCAGGTCGGATGCAATATTGGTTGTACCTTCTGTGCCTCAGGTTTGATCAAAAAACAACGCGATTTGAACAATGGGGAAATTGTGTCTCAAATCATGTTGGTCCAAAAATACTTTGACGAACGGGGTCAAGATGAACGGGTCAGCCATATCGTTGTCATGGGGATCGGAGAACCATTTGACAACTATAACAATGTCTTGAAATTTATCCGGACAGTTAACGATGACAAGGGATTAGCGATTGGTGCTCGTCATATTACCGTATCAACTTCTGGTTTGGCCCATAAAATTCGCGACTTTGCAAATGAAGGTGTGCAGGTCAATTTGGCAGTGTCTCTACATGCTCCAAACAACGACTTGCGCTCTAGCATCATGAAGATCAACCGGGCTTTCCCAATTGAAAAATTGTTTGCAGCGATTGAATACTATATCGAGACCACGAACCGTCGGGTGACCTTTGAGTACATCATGTTGAATGAAGTCAATGATGGGGTTGAGCAAGCCTTAGAGTTGGCAGAATTGCTCAAGAATATCAAGAAATTGTCTTATGTTAACTTGATTCCTTACAATCCTGTCAGTGAGCATGACCAATATAGCCGGAGTCCAAAAGAACGGGTCATGGCCTTCTATGATACCTTGAAAAAACAAGGTGTTAACTGTGTAGTGCGTCAAGAGCACGGTACAGATATTGATGCTGCCTGTGGCCAATTGCGTTCAAATACCATGAAACGGGACCGGGAGAAAGCGATTGTTGAACATGCGCAACCTTAAACAAGGGCTGATGGATCATACAGAACTAACAAAAAGAGGAAGAAGGCTGTTACGGAGTGGCAGCTTCTTCTATTTTATCCTCTTGTGTTTGATGTGTTTTTTGCCCCAACAGCCAGAGCCAGGTATGGAAACACCGGGTATTCAACATTTCGGTCGTATCGTCGTCCTGCTGGTTCCTCTTAATTCGGTGATGAACCTTGGTCAGATCACCAGTGTCCTCCAACTCATTAAGGTCATTCTCCAAAACATAGCCAATATCTTTTTGTTAAGCCCGCTGGTCTTTCAACTCCTCTGGCTATGGCCCTGGTTGAGGAGCCGCAAACGGGTCTTGTGCTTCGGCTTTGCCATGAGCTTGTGGATTGAATGCAGCCAAGTTCTGTTAGATCTCTTGTTTGATGCCAATCGTGTCTTTGAGCTAGATGATTTGTGGACCAATACCTTAGGCGCTTATCTGGCTTATCTAGGCTTTCAGTATTGCAGAGCACGATTGCTAGCAAAAAATGGGGAAATGTAAAATCCGAACATTTTAACCACTTTTTAAAATTTTTGTTGACAAAGTCAGAAGCGGGAGCTATAATAACTTCAAGACATCAGAAAAGTAGAGATTTTTCTCACTTCCAGGGAGCTTGTGGTGATTGCGAACAAGCAGTGGTGAATCTTGAAATGGGCTGATGCGTTTATGATGATGAATTTGAAACAATAAAAATTCGGTGAGCACACCTTATCGTGCACCCTGTTGTTAGACAGGTCAGAGATGTAGGAGAAAGAATATCTTCCTACAATTGAGGTGGCACCGCGGTATCGAATCGTCCTCACACAGATTTTTCTGTGTGAGGTTTTTTGTATCTCAAAGGAACCCAGTGAGACTGCAGCTCAAAGGGCCCGCGAGAGAAAAAGATCATAAACAGGATTGAAGATATAGAAAAGAGGACACAATCATGACAGAAACAAAAGGCTATTTCGGACAATTTGGTGGATCTTTCGTACCAGAACCCATTCAAAACTTGCTCAATCAATTAGAGGAAACCTTTGAACAGTATAAAAATGACCCAGAATTTATCGCAGAATACAAACATTATTTGAAAGACTATTCTGGACGCGAAACACCGCTCTACTTTGCGGAAAGTTTGACAGAACATTTAGGTGGGGCAAAAATTTATTTGAAGCGCGAAGACTTGAATCACCTAGGTTCGCATAAATTGAATAACGTTTTGGGGCAAATCCTCTTGGCTAAACGCATGGGCAAAACGCGCGTGATTGCTGAAACAGGAGCTGGTCAACACGGTGTAGCTACAGCAGCTGCGGCAGCTAAGTTCGGTATGGCCTGTGATGTCTACATGGGGGCAGAAGACGTCGAACGCCAACGCTTGAATGTCTTCCGTATGGAAATGATGGGGGCAACCGTTCATGCGGTTGAAACCGGGACTAAGACCTTGAAAGACGCCGTTGATGCTGCCTTTGGAGCATGGATGGCGGATCTGGATGCCTTTTACGTTTTGGGTTCTGCTGTTGGCCCTCACCCTTACCCAACCATTGTGCATGAATTCCAAAAGGTGATCAGTGAAGAATCTAAACGTCAAATCTTGGAAAAAGAAGGTCGTTTGCCAGACTATGTGATTGCCTGTGTCGGTGGTGGCTCTAATGCCATCGGTGCCTTTTCTGAGTATGTCGCAGAAGAGGAGGTCGGCTTGATTGGGGTAGAAGCAGCTGGTCATGGCTTGGACACCGATCAACACGCAGCGACCATGACCAAAGGGACTATCGGTGTGGTTGATGGGATGAAGACCTATGCTGTCTTTGGCGAAGATGGAAAAGTAGCGCCAGTTTACTCGATCTCTGCTGGTTTGGACTACCCAGGGGTTGGCCCAGAGCATGCTTTCTTTAAAGATTCTGGTCGTGTCGAATATGTAGCAGCGACAGATGATGAAGCAGTAGAAGCCCTTCTTCTTCTCAGTAAGACAGAAGGGATCCTCCCAGCCATTGAAAGCTCACACGCGATTGCAGAAGCGGTTAAACGTGCTCCAAAACTGGATAAAGACAAGATCATCATCATCAATGTTTCCGGACGTGGGGACAAGGACGTGGCTGCCATCGCCGATTATCTAGAAGCGAAAGCTACAAAATAAGAAGAACTTATCTGCAAAATATCGTATAAAGCAGTAAAGCGTGATAACTGAGAAAGAGACAGGGAACAAAGGGAATCCGGTCTCTTTCTTTTTTGAGAGCAAAGACGAGAATACCTAAGATGGATGCGATCTGAATGAGAAAGAGAATCTGGGTAGAAGAAAAGCTTAGCGAAAAGGTAGCTAGTAAGAGAAAATCTCCTGCTCCCATTCCGATAAAGAAAAAGTGAGCTCCTATCGCAAGGAGTAAAAAGACCAGCATGAGGAGATTACCACCGGATAAAAAGAGGACCAGGGCATGGAGACAGCACCAGATGAATAAAGGGTATTCCATAAATCGAAGGTCATAGATGGCTAAAACGGCAGCTCCCAGTAGTGTTAGAAGTTGAGGCAGAGAGAGGAAACCATTGGCGTAGGCTAAAAAGAGCAGGCCACTCCAAACCTCAAAAAGGCAGTACCAAAATGGGTAGGGCTGATGACAGTAGCGACAGCGAAAGCGATGGAGTAGTTGCGAGATGATGGGGATGAGATCCCAAACTCCAAGGACGTGCTGACAGTGATCACAATGACTGCGAGGAGCGAGAATGGATTGGTTTGGGAAACGATCGACAACTAGTCCCAAAAAAGAGGCGATGCAAGTACCGATGGTAAAAAAATAAAAGTTAATCATACTTATTTATTCGTAAAGCAATCGGAAAATGTCATCATTTGCTTGAAAATCTTGTAAAGCCTTTCTAAATTTGATACAATAATGAACATGAAAAACCTGTATGATGTTCAACAATTTTTAAAACGTTTTGGAATCATCATTTACGTAGGGAAGCGCCTCTATGACATCGAATTGATGAAAATTGAGCTTCAACGTCTTTATGATGCAGGCCTGATGGAGCGGCTCGATTATTTAGAAGCCGATACCGTTTTAAGAAGAGAACACAAGCAAGAATTAGAATTTTTGAAAAAGAGTGAGGTAGAGTAATGGGAAATATCATTGTTTGGTTGGCTATTTTAGGAGCGTTTGGATGGATGGCGTTTAATTATTTCCGCATCCGTAAAGCTGCTAAATTTGTGGACAATGCAACCTTTGAAGAGCTGATTCGTCAAGGGCAGTTGATTGACTTGCGAGAGCCAGCTGAGTTTCATGCCAAGCATATTTTAGGAGCACGCAACATTCCTTCTACTCAGTTGAAATTGAGTCTTGCAGCCTTGCGCAAAGACAAACCAATTTTGCTCTATGAGAATAGCCGTAGTTCGCGTGTAACCAATGCGGCCCTATATCTTAAGAAACAGGGTTATACAGACATTTATGTCTTGTCTTATGGTCTTGATTCTTGGAATGGGAAAGTGAAAAAAGACGCTTAATAAAAAAGAGCTCTAACTGCACAAAGTGTGTGGTTAGAGCTTTTTTATCTCGTTTTTTCAAGGTAGTATTTGACCCAAGTGAGCTCCACTTCATTCAAAGGCCGGCTTTCGCCAGGGGCTAACTGAGGATCCAAGGTGAAGGGACCAAAAGACAAGCGTTTTAAGGTCATTACTTTGACGCCAATGGCTAAGAACATCTTTTTCACTTGGTGGTATTTTCCTTCTGAGATTCGGACCTGGGCCTTGCTGTAGCTAGGGCTACTTTCTAGAATGGTTAAGGAAGCAGGCTTACAGATGGGGCCGTCTGTGAATGAAATCCCATTCTGAAATTGTTCGATGTGGGGGCCATAGAGCGGACCGTTGACTTCTACCTCATAGACTTTCTCCACATGATATTGAGGATGGAGCAGTTGAAATCCTAAAGGACCATTATCTGTGATGAGGAGTAAGCCACTCGTATCGCGATCGAGGCGACCAAGCGGATAAAGATCTGGGTACTCTTGCTGGGGATCTACTAGTTCGATCACCGTTGGATGGTGGGCATCTCTTTTGGCAGTCACTGCCCCGATTGGTTTATGGAGCATGTAGTAGTGGTGACGCGGTTCCTGAATGAGCCGTTCCCCTATTTGAATCTCTTGGAGTCCAGGGTCGATGTTTTGTGACAGTTTTTTAGCTGGTAGGTGATCGACCAAGATTTGCCTTCGGGCCAGAAGTTGTTTGATGTCTTTGCGAGCGTACTGATGGTCTGCCATCAATTGATCTAATCTCATGGGAGCCTCTTTTTCTGAAATTCTTATCATCAGTGTATCATGAAAAGAAAAGGAAATCGAGTCGGAGAAAAGAAATGAGGATGAAAACATTTACAACTAGCTGAACTGTGTTTTTTAAACGGGACTGTGGTATAATTGTTCAGTTAGAAATATTATTTAAAATTATATAGAGGAAATCATGACAAAATTAAGAGAAGATATTCGTAACGTTGCGATCATTGCCCACGTTGACCACGGAAAAACAACCTTGGTAGACGAATTGTTGAAACAATCGCACACCTTGGATGAACGCAAAGAATTGCAAGAGCGTGCAATGGACTCAAACGATCTTGAAAAAGAACGTGGGATTACCATTCTTGCTAAAAATACAGCCGTTGCTTATAACGGAACTCGGATCAATATCATGGACACACCAGGACACGCGGACTTCGGTGGAGAAGTGGAACGGATCATGAAAATGGTTGACGGGGTTGTATTGGTCGTAGATGCCTACGAAGGAACTATGCCTCAGACTCGTTTCGTATTGAAAAAAGCCTTGGAACAAGACCTTGTGCCGATCGTTGTAGTTAATAAAATCGATAAGCCATCTGCTCGTCCAGCAGAAGTAGTAGACGAAGTCTTGGAACTCTTCATCGAGCTAGGTGCGGATGATGACCAGCTTGACTTCCCAGTTGTTTATGCATCAGCGATCAACGGAACATCATCCTTGTCAGATGATCCAGCAGATCAAGAAAAGACTATGGCGCCAATCTTTGACACCATTATCGACCACATCCCAGCTCCAGTTGATAACTCAGATGAGCCCCTTCAATTCCAAGTATCCCTGCTTGATTACAACGACTTCGTTGGACGGATCGGTATCGGACGTGTCTTCCGTGGTACTGTAAAAGTTGGGGACCAAGTTACCCTTTCTAAATTGGATGGAACGACTAAGAACTTCCGTGTTACCAAACTCTTTGGTTTCTTTGGTTTGGAACGTCGTGAGATTCAAGAAGCTAAAGCTGGTGACTTGATTGCGATCTCTGGTATGGAAGATATCTTCGTTGGAGAAACCATCACACCGACAGATGTGGTTGAAGCTCTTCCAATCCTTCACATCGATGAACCAACACTTCAAATGACCTTCTTGGTCAACAACTCACCATTTGCTGGTCGTGAAGGGAAATGGGTGACCTCTCGTAAAGTCGAAGAACGCTTGCAAGCAGAATTGCAAACAGACGTCTCTCTTCGTGTTGACCCAACTGATTCACCTGATAAATGGACAGTTTCAGGACGTGGGGAATTGCACTTGTCTATCTTGATCGAAACCATGCGTCGTGAAGGATACGAGTTGCAAGTATCTCGTCCAGAAGTGATCATCAAGGAAATTGATGGTGTCAAATGTGAACCATTTGAGCGCGTGCAAATCGACACACCAGAAGAATACCAAGGATCTGTTATCCAAAGCCTTTCTGAACGTAAGGGTGAAATGTTGGATATGATCGCAACTGGTAACGGTCAAACTCGTTTGGTCTTCCTTGTTCCAGCGCGTGGTTTGATTGGGTACTCAACTGAGTTCTTGTCAATGACACGTGGTTACGGAATCATGAACCACACCTTTGATCAATACTTGCCAGTGATTCCAGGAGAAATCGGTGGACGTCACCGTGGTGCTCTTGTTTCAATCGATAACGGAAAAGCAACCACTTACTCTATTATGTCTATCGAAGAACGTGGTACGATCTTTGTCAATCCAGGTACAGAAGTTTATGAAGGAATGATCATCGGGGAAAACTCTCGTGAGAACGACTTGACCGTAAACATTACGAAAGCCAAACAAATGACCAACGTTCGTTCAGCTACTAAGGACCAAACAGCGGTTATCAAGACTCCTCGTATCTTGACCTTGGAAGAATCTCTTGAGTTCTTGAACGACGATGAGTACATGGAAGTAACACCTGAATCTATCCGCTTGCGGAAACAAATCTTGAACAAAGCAGAACGCGAAAAAGCAAATAAAAAGAAAAAATCAGCAGCTGCTGAATAATACGGAAAGAAAGGAGAAACAAAATGGTCTATTTTATCTTAGGGATTTTGATTCTCCTTTTTTACCTTTTTATGACCCCAAAAAGTATTCGTGGTACCTTAAACAGTGTCACAATGGTGGTCTTAATCGTCTCCATTATTGTACTGACTTGTCTCGCCATTTTTCAGATATTCCAACTACCGTCTGAGTTTTTTGTCGGTGCCTTTCTCGCCTTTGTTGGCTACCTGGCTTTGGTGGATATTTCCAAAATGACGACCAAACAGAAAAAATAAATGCTGACGTGATTTTTAAAGCCCTTTGGGCTTTTTAATTTTGTTAAAAAAAGGTAAAATAGAGAGTGATAAAAATGGAGCGAAGAAATCATGAAATTTGTGAAACAATTTGAAAATAAAAAGGTTCTTGTATTAGGTTTGGCGAAGTCAGGCGAGTCAGCTGCCCGTTTGTTGGATCGCTTAGGAGCGATTGTGACCGTCAATGATGGCAAACCTTTTGAAGAAAATCCAGCAGCACAAAGTTTACTGGAAGAAGGGATTAAAGTTGTGACAGGAGGTCACCCTCTGGAATTGTTGGATGAGGACTTTGCAGTCATGGTCAAAAATCCAGGAATCCCTTATACGAATCCGATGGTCGAAAAAGCACTTGAAAAGGGCATTCCAGTCCTCACTGAAGTGGAACTGGCCTATCTGATTTCGGATGCGCCAATTATTGGGATTACAGGATCAAACGGAAAAACGACGACGACAACCATGATCGGTGAAGTCTTGACAGCTGCCGGTCAAGGTGGTCTATTGTCTGGAAATATCGGTTTTCCAGCTAGTCAAGTCGCACAAACAGCGACCGAAAAGGAAGTCCTGGTCATGGAATTGTCTTCTTTCCAATTGATGGGAATTGAAGCCTTCCACCCAGAGATTGCAGTGATTACCAATCTCATGCCAACCCATATCGACTATCATGGTTCTTTTGAAAATTATGTAGCTGCCAAATGGAATCTTCAAAAGAATATGGCAGAAAAAGATGTCATTGTATTGAACTTCAACCAAGACCTGGCCAAGGAACTGGCTACAAAAACCAAGGCAAGGGTCCTTCCATTTTCTACAATCGAAAAGGTGGACGGTGCTTATTTGGAAGATGGACTTCTCAAGTTTAAGGGAGAAGCTGTCATGCGTGCGGATGAACTGGGTGTTCCAGGAAGCCACAATGTAGAAAATGCCTTGGCAACGATTGCTGTTGCAAAAGTCCGGGGTGTGGAGAATGAGGTCATTAAAGAAACCTTGTCAGCCTTTGGAGGTGTCAAACACCGCCTTCAATATGTGGATGAGATTCAAGGTGTCAAATTCTACAATGACAGTAAATCGACCAATATTTTAGCGACACAAAAAGCTCTTTCTGGTTTTGATAACAGCAAGGTGATCTTGATTGCAGGGGGGCTCGATCGTGGCAATGAATTTGATGAATTGGTGCCTCACATTACTGGCTTAAAGGAAATGGTGATTCTAGGGGAATCAGCTCCTCGAGTGAAACGCGCAGCCGATAAAGCAGGCGTCCCTTATGTCGATGCAGCAGATGTAGCAGATGCTACAAAGAAAGCCTTCGACTTGGCTAGCTCTGGAGATGTTGTGCTACTAAGTCCTGCTAATGCCAGTTGGGATATGTATCCGAATTTTGAAGTGCGTGGGGATGAATTCCTTGCTACAGTAAAAGGGTTGAAATAAGATGAAAAAAATAATGTTTACTGGTGGGGGAACCGTGGGACATGTGACCCTTAATCTCCTCTTGATTCCAAAATTTATCGAAGATGGATGGGAAGTCCATTATATTGGGGATAAAAAAGGAATCGAATACCAAGAGATCAAAAAGTCTGGTTTAGACGTGCGCTTCCATTCAATTGCAACGGGGAAATTGCGCCGCTATTTCTCTTTCCAAAATATGATGGATGTGTTCAAGGTGGCTTGGGGAACGCTCCAGTCCATTGCAATCCTGCTTCGTGTGCGTCCACAAGTTCTCTTCTCAAAAGGGGGATTTGTCTCGGTGCCACCAGTGATCGCAGCTAGACTCACGCGTGTCCCTGTCTATATCCATGAGTCCGATCTTTCTATGGGATTGGCCAATAAAATTGCTTATAAATTCGCCACCAAGATGTACACAACTTTTGAGCAAGCACATGGTTTGACAAAGAGTGCGCATATCGGTGCGGTAACCAAGGTCACAGATCATATTCCGACAACTTCTGAAGAATTAGAAGAAAAAACACAAGGATTTCAAAAAGACTTGCCGACCCTTCTTTTTGTCGGAGGATCTGCTGGTGCGCGTGTCTTTAATGAATTTGTGACAGAGCACCAAGCAGAGCTCTTGCAGCACTACAATATCATCAATTTGACTGGTGATTCAACATTGAATCAGGCTGAGGGCAGTTTGTATCGAGTGGATTATGTAACGGATCAGTATTTGCCCATGCTCCAGAAGGCTGATTTAGTGGTCACTAGAGGTGGAGCTAACACCTTATTTGAACTCTTGGCCATGAACAAACTCCACCTGATCGTACCGCTAGGAAAAGAAGCTAGCCGTGGCGATCAGATTGAAAATGCCCAATATTTTGTGGATAAAGGTTATGCAGAGCAATTGCAGGAAGATCAATTGACCCTCGAAACCTTTAATGAAACCATTCAAGAAATGTTGAAGCAAAGCCAAGTCTACCACCAAGCAATGGAAAAATCGACAGAGCTCCTTTCACTAGACGATTTTTATGGCCTGCTTCAAAAAGATATCAGTAAGGGAAAAGATGACGGACGACAATAAAAAAACGCCAACGGATGACAAAATTACAGAATTGTCAGCCTGGCAAAAAAGAAACAAAGAATATTTAGAAAAAAAAGCGCTTGAAAAAGCGGAAGAAGCTGAAACAGAGGAAACTGAAAGCGAAGAAGCAAAAGAAGACCTTTCAGAAAAAGAAACAGCTTCCTTCTCAGAGGAAGAATCTGACGAAATAGAAGAGTCTGAAGAGGAAAATGAATCTGAGGCCGAAGAGGATCCAGATGCGGATGGAGAAGGTTCAGAAGGAGAAGAGGATGATCCGGCTGTAGAGGAGCTAGATCCTTCAGAGAAGCAAGAGAAAAAGCCTTCATTCTTTAAAGGATTAAAGACGAAAAAGCCAAAGAAGGAACCGACAGTGGCGAAACGCCATATCTATCGTGCCCTTCCGGTAATCGGAATCAGCTCGATTGTCGCCCTTCTCTCAATCTATTTTTTAAGTCCCTTGTCCACACAGAAAGTGATTGAATTTTCGGGGAACAAAGCAGTTGATCAGCAACTCTTGTATGAAAAAAGTCGCATCAAAGAAGAAGATTATACTCTGACGACCTTCCTTCATAAATCGGTCTATGAACAAAATATGAAAACGGCTAGTTCATGGATCAAAGAGGTTCACATGCATTATCAATTTCCTGTGACCTTTAAAGTCAATATCGTGGAACACAAAGTGGTTGCCTATTATGTGACCGGAGAAGACCACTATCCAGTATTGGAAAATGGAGAAGTCGTTGAGACAGTAACTCCAGCTTCGGAATTGCCGTCCTCCTATATTAGCTTGAAATTCTCAGATCGAGAATTGGTTAGACAATTTGTCCAAGAAATGAAGTCTATTTCTTCTTCCATTACGGATAAAATTGTTTCGGTTGATCTGACACCGAGCAAGGTCACCAAGGATCTAGTGACCATCACCATGAAAAACGATAATAAAATCTTGGTGCCTGTTTCCCAAATCACCCGCAAGCTTCCTTATTATAAAGCCATCAGTAAGCAATTAGATGATGATTCCACCATTGATATGGAGGCTGGAGTCTTCAGCTATAGTGAACAATCCATCGCAGATGCCAAAGAGCAAGCTGAAAAAGAAAAGGCTGAAAGTAAAGAAAAGCAAGAAGAACATTCTGAGGAAGCAAGCCAAGAACAGAATCAAGAACAGAATCCAGAGGGAGAAAATTCTTCTGGGAATGAGCAAAGTCCATAAATTATCTCAAATAATTGAAGAAAAAATGTCCATTTTAGGCTTCTTTGTGATATAATGAAGTTTGGATAGTTCCAACTAAAAGGGCTATAAATAGATGTAAAGTGAAAACAAATAAAGAGAGAGGACTGGTGTAATGGCTAGAGACGGCTTTTTTACAGGTTTAGATATCGGTACTAGTTCAATAAAAGTATTGGTGGCAGAACATGTCAATGGAGAAATGAATGTAATTGGAGTCAGCAATGCAAAAAGTGCTGGCGTCAAAGATGGAATTATAGTAGATATCGAAGCTGCTTCAAATGCAATTAAAACTGCAATCAACCAAGCTGAAGAAAAAGCAGGGATTTCAATCAATCTAGTCAACGTTGGGTTGCCTGCAAACTTACTACAAATCGAAGCAACTCAAGGAATGATTCCAGTCACTAGTGATTCAAAAGAAATCACAGATGCAGATGTTGAAAATGTTGTCAAATCTGCACTCACAAAAAGTATGACACCGGATCGTGAAGTAATCACCTTCATTCCTGAAGAATTCACAGTAGATGGTTTCCAAGGAATCCGTGATCCACGCGGAATGATGGGGATCCGACTTGAAATGCGTGGTCTTCTTTATACAGGACCTCGTACAATCTTGCACAATTTGCGTAAAACAGTTGAACGTGCAGGCTTACAAGTAGAAAACATCATCATTTCCCCACTTGCGATGATCAAAACAGTCTTGAACGAAGGCGAACGTGAATTCGGAGCAACTGTGATTGATATGGGTGGTGGCCAAACAACAGTGGCATCTGTGCGTAGCCAAGAACTTCAATTTACAAATATCTACCAAGAAGGTGGCGATTACGTTACCAAAGATATTTCTAAAGTATTGAAGACTTCTCAAAAATTAGCAGAAGGCTTGAAGTTCAACTACGGTGAAGCCTATGTGCCATCTGCTGGAAACGAAGTGTTCCATGTAGAAGTTATTGGTGAAGTTGAGCCAGTTGAAGTGACTGAGAAGTACTTGGCTGAAATCATTTCAGCACGTATCAAACACATCTTTGAGCAAATCAAGCAAGACCTTGAGAGAAGACATTTGTTGGATCTTCCTGGTGGTGTTGTGATTATCGGTGGAGGCGCAATCCTTCCTGGTGTTGAAGAATTGGCTCAAGAAGTCTTTGGTGTAAATGTGAAATTGTTTGTTCCAAATCAAATTGGAATTCGCAATCCAGCTTTTGCCCATGTGATTAGTTTGTCTGAATATGCAGGCAATTTGACAGATGTGGATATTATTGCTCAAGCTGCGGTTCGTGGAGACGAAGTCTTGCGTCAACAACCGATTCAATTTGATCGACCTGTGCAACCACAAGTACAACCACAACCTGCTGCTCAAGCACAACCGGTAGTACCTGCGTACAATGCTGAGAAGATTGAATCTCCAGTAGATGCTCAAGAAATTCCAGTAGCAAGCAATGATAGCAAACAAGAACCAAAAACTACATTCACAGACCGAATGAAAAATTTGATCGGTAATATGTTTGATTAAGGAGTGTAAGTATTTATGACATTTTCATTTGACACAGCAGCGGCACAAGGTGCAGTAATTAAAGTAATCGGTGTCGGTGGCGGTGGCGGTAACGCCATCAATCGTATGATTGACGAAGGCGTTGCCGGTGTAGAATTCATCGCAGCTAATACAGATGTTCAAGCACTTTCAAGTGCTAAAGCTGAAACAGTTATCCAATTGGGTCCAAAATTGACTCGTGGATTGGGTGCTGGAGGTCAACCTGAAGTTGGTCGCAAGGCAGCTGAAGAAAGCGAAGAATTGTTAACAGAAGCTTTGCAAGGTGCAGACATGGTCTTCATCACTGCAGGGATGGGTGGAGGATCTGGTACAGGTGCTGCACCAGTCATCGCTCGTATTGCTAAAGCAGTTGGTGCTTTGACAGTAGCAGTTGTTACTCGTCCATTCGGGTTTGAAGGTTCAAAACGTGGGAACTTCGCTATTGAAGGGATCAATGAACTTCGCGAACATGTAGATACATTGTTGATTATTTCTAATAACAACTTACTTGAAATTGTGGACAAGAAGACACCGCTTCTTGAAGCGTTGAGTGAAGCTGACAACGTTCTTCGTCAAGGTGTTCAAGGGATCACTGACTTGATCACAAGTCCTGGATTGATCAACCTTGACTTTGCAGACGTGAAGACTGTTATGGAAAACAAAGGAAATGCCCTCATGGGTATTGGTGTTGGTAGCGGTGAAGAACGCGTTATCGAAGCAGCTCGGAAAGCCATTTACTCTCCACTTCTTGAAACAACCATTGACGGTGCTGAAGACGTGATCGTCAACGTAACAGGTGGTTTGGATATGACATTGATCGAAGCTGAAGAAGCTTCAGAGATTGTGAACCAAGCTGCAGGTCACGGAGTGAACATCTGGTTGGGTACATCTATTGATGAATCTCTTAAAGATGAAATCCGCGTGACGGTTGTTGCAACTGGTGTCCGTCAAGACAAGGTAGAACGCGTCAGCGGAATTGCTTCCTCACAACGTCCTTATAAAACAGGGCCACGTGAACAACGCCCACAAACGGCACCATTTGACCGTGAATTTGATTTGAAACAAGATGTTGAATTGCCAACAACTCCAAGTCGTCCAGCGGTAGAACCAAACCGTGGCTCAGCTTTTGGTGATTGGGATATTCGCCGTGAGAATATCGTTCGCCAAACTGAACCAACATCAACACATCAAGTTGATCGTTATGTAGATTCATCTTCAGATGATGATGAATTGGAAACACCACCATTCTTCCGGAATCGTTAATCATGAATCTGGAACAGAATGCTGATCTTGTACGGCAACAAGTAGAAACAGCAAGAAACAAAGCTAACCGCCAAGATCAAGTTAATGTGATAGCTGTCACCAAGTATGTAGATGTTGCAACAACAGAAGCACTGGTGAAAACAGGTATCCAACATATCGGTGAAAATCGTGTTGATAAATTCCTAGAAAAGTATCAAGCTCTAAAAGAGTATGACCTCACTTGGCACTTGATTGGGAGCCTCCAACGGCGGAAAGTAAAAGACGTGATCAATCTCGTCGATTACTTTCATGCCTTGGATTCGGTGAAGCTAGCTCAAGAAATTCAAAAGCGAGCAGAACACCCGATCAAGTGTTTCCTCCAAGTGAACATTTCTGGTGAAGAAAGTAAGCACGGATTTGCACCCGATGAACTGGATGATGTTTTAGCGGAAATCGCACAGCTGGACAAAATTGAAATTGTTGGTTTAATGACGATGGCTCCCTTTGAGGCTAGTCAAGAAGAGTTGCAGGATATTTTTTCAAAAACTCACCAACTTCAGAAACAACTAGAAAAGAAACAATTAAAAAATATGCCTTTTTCAGAACTAAGTATGGGTATGAGTCGTGACTTTGAAGTAGCCGTTGCGAACGGAGCGACTTATGTTAGAATTGGGACATCATTTTTTAAATAGGAAAGAACTATGTCATTAAAAGATAAATTTAACAACTTTATTGACTACTTCACAGAAGACGGTGAAGAAGTAGAAGTTAGCGAGGCAAAAGCAGCTGGTGCGGAAACACAACCAGTTCCACAGCCACAGCCAACTCCTCAAGTGACTTCTCCACGTCCACAGATTAGTCAAAAAGAACCGGTAAAACCAAAACCAAAACCGACTCCTGTCGCACCTGTTACAACTCCTGTATCTACAGCAGCTGTGAAGGAATCTGTGCCTACAACGAAAAATACATCTGAAAATATCACTCGCTTGCATGAACGTCAACGTGAATTGGCTGCTAATCGTGCAAATACAGATGAAAAGATTACCATTGATGTACGCTATCCCCGTAAATACGAGGAAGCGACTGAAATTGTCGATCTATTACTATCTAATGAGAGTATCTTGATTGATTTCCAATATATGACAGAGGTACAAGCCCGTCGTTGTTTGGATTATTTGGATGGAGCTCGTTATGTTTTGGCAGGAAATCTTCGCCGTGTTGCAAGCACCATGTACTTGTTGACTCCAATTAATGTAGTCGTTAATGTGGAAGATATTCGCCTTCCAAATGATGTGGAAGTGACAGAATTCGACTATGATATGAAACGTAATCGCTAAGATGATTATCTTTCAATATCTTTCAAATATCATTCAAATCTATTCCATCATTCTTGTCATCTATGCCTTACTTTCTTGGTTCCCTGGGGCACCTCAGAGTACTCTTGGACAAATGGTTCACCGCCTAGTTGAACCATTTTTGAGCCTTTTTAGAAAGTTACCTTTGCAGGTTGGAGGCTTGGATTTTACGGTTCTTGTAGCACTTTTTGTCTTGAACCTAATGAATCAGCTATTAGCTCGGTTGTTTCTATTTTTGATTGGTTAGAATACGATGGGACAGAAAGAGATTTACCAACATTTCAATCGCGAAAATCACGAATTTATTGATCGTTGTATTGAATTGTCAGAAAGAGTAATTGAACGCTATTCTGTTGAAGTGACGGGGTTTTTAAATCCTCATCAGGTCGCTATTTTACGAAATGTTGCGGCAAGCTATCAATTACAGGTCTTTGCTTCCAGTGATGAGCAGAAAATGGAGTATGCCAAGGTCATTGTGGCTCCGGATTATTATCAATTGGATCCAAGTGACTTTGATCTGGCATTAATAGAGATGGTCTATGCTTCCAAATTTCATCACTTGACCCATTCCCAGGTTCTGGGGACCATTGTTCACCAATTAGGAGTGGAGCGCAAGTCCTTTGGAGATATTCTGACAAGTGATGGAAAGATCCAAGTATTTGTTGAACAGCGTTTTGTTCCCTATTTCATGGATCACATCCAGAAAATTTCTCGGGTACCTGTTAAGCTTAGGGAAGTTTCTCTATCTGAACAGATTGTTGTAGAGGAAGAAAGCCAACAGCGAGATATTCTCGTGTCGAGTTTTCGGTTAGACAAGGTGATTGCTGGGACTTTCAAGCTTTCACGCTCACAAGCCAGTCAGTTGATTAGTTCTGGCTTGGTGAAAGTTAATTATGCGACAACTTCCAATGTTAGCTATACTGTAGGTTTGAATGATTTAGTCAGTGTTCGACGCTTTGGGCGTCTTAAAATTGTTTCTGAAAATGGTATTTCAAAGAGTGGAAAATATAAAGTAACTGTTGAAGTACTCTTGAGTAAAAAATGAGGAGGAGTTATGGCTCTTACTGCTTTAGAAATTAAAGATAAAACTTTTGGCGTTAAATTTAGAGGATATGATGCGAACGAAGTAGAAGAATTTCTAGATATCGTTGTTCGCGATTATGAAGATCTTGTTCGTTTAAATCATGATCAAGAAGCAAAAATTCATGCTCTTGAAGAACGCTTAAACTATTTTGATGAAATGAAAGATTCATTGAGTCAGTCTGTTTTGATTGCACAAGATACTGCTGAACGTGTAAAACAAGCAGCTAACGAACGTTCTGAAAATATTGTTCGTCAAGCTGAACAAGATGCACAACATTTAGTAGATGAAGCAAAACAAAAAGCAAATGAAATCCTTCGTCATGCAACGGATAACGCCAAGAAGGTTGCCGTTGAAACAGAGGAGTTGAAGAACAAGACACGCGTCTTCCATCAACGTTTGAAATCAACAATCGAAAGCCAATTGAGCATTATCGATACGCCTGAATGGGATGAAATTCTTCGCCCAACAGCTATGTATATTCAAACAAGTGATGAAGCTTTCCGTGAAATTGTTGAGAAAGCTTTGGGTGAATCTGTTCACCATCATCATGCAGAAGATGAGAACATTGATTTGACTCGTCAATTCTCTCCAGCTGAAATCGAAGAATTGCAAAAACGCATTGAAGCAGCTAACTTAGAATTGGGTGCGACACAAGCGTTTGAAGGTTTGAATGAAAAAGTTCAATCCGCTTTAGAAGAAGCAGAGCACGCTCGTTATGAAAATGAGGAAGTTGTTGCGGTTGAAGAAACTGTTCAACCTGAAGATAATGCAAATCGTGAATCTGTCAATATTTTATAATTTTGTAAAAACAGGTCCATTAATGATAGGTCTAGCGAGCAGATGATGGTGGAAGATCTGCACTCCCTCTTAATGGATGATCCTTTTACAGTATTCGTTCTGAATCATTGAGTAAGAACGGACGTTTCCCTCGTTACGGGATGAGAGGAGAAAGTCTCTTGCGACTTCTCGAACAAAGGTGGTACCACGAGCAATCGTCCTTTTTAGGATGCTCGTGTTTTTTTTTTATAGCTTTTTAAATCAATAAGGAGACACAATGAAACTTAAAGAAACATTGAATCTTGGGAAAACAGCCTTTCCAATGCGGGCTGGTCTTCCAACGAAAGAACCTGTTTGGCAAAAAGAATGGGAAGATGCAAAATTGTATCAACGCCGTCAAGAGTTGAATGAAGGAAAACCGCATTTTACACTTCATGATGGCCCTCCATATGCCAACGGAAATATTCACGTAGGACATGCCATGAACAAGATTTCAAAAGATATCATTGTTCGTTCCAAATCTATGTCAGGATTTTACGCCCCTTATATCCCAGGTTGGGATACCCATGGTTTGCCAATTGAGCAAGTATTAGCTAAACAAGGTGTGAAACGCAAAGAAATGGACTTGGTTGAGTACTTGAAACTCTGCCGTGAATACGCTCTTTCTCAAGTAGATAAACAACGCGAAGACTTCAAACGCTTAGGTGTTTCAGGTGATTGGGATCATCCTTATGTAACCTTGACGCCTGACTATGAAGCAGCACAAATTCGTGTCTTCGGTGAAATGGCCAATAAAGGCTATATCTATCGTGGAGCGAAACCAGTTTACTGGTCTTGGTCTTCTGAATCAGCCCTTGCTGAAGCAGAGATTGAATACCATGATTTGGTATCAACTTCTCTTTACTATGCTAATAAGGTTAAAGATGGCAAAGGTATTCTAGATACAGACACTTACATCGTTGTCTGGACAACAACTCCATTTACTGTTACAGCTTCTCGCGGTTTGACTGTTGGTGCAGAGTTTGATTATGTCGTAGTGAAACCTGCTGGATCTGATCGTAAGTATGTCGTAGCATCTGAGCTCTTGCCAAGCCTTTCTGAAAAATTCGGTTGGGAAAATGTTGAAGTCCTTGCTACTTACCAAGGGAAAGAATTGAACCACATCGTTACAGAACACCCATGGGATCCTGAAGTGGATGAATTGGTGATCCTTGGTGAGCATGTAACCCTTGATTCAGGTACTGGTATTGTCCATACGGCTCCTGGTTTTGGTGAGGATGACTACAATGTAGGGATTGCAAATGGGCTCGAAGTAGCCGTTACGGTAAACGAACGCGGTATTATGATGGAGAATGCTGGTCCTGATTTTGCAGGTCAGTTCTACGACAAGGTTGTACCAACTGTTATTGAGAAACTTGGCGATTTGCTCCTTGCTCAAGAAGAAATCTCTCACTCCTACCCATTTGACTGGCGTACGAAAAAACCAATCATCTGGCGTGCCGTGCCACAATGGTTTGCTTCTGTATCAAAATTCCGCCAAGAAATCTTGGATGAAATTGAAAAAGTAAAATTCCACTCAGAATGGGGGAAAGTCCGTCTTTACAACATGATTCGTGACCGTGGTGACTGGGTGATCTCTCGTCAACGTGCATGGGGAGTTCCACTTCCAATCTTCTACGCTGAAGATGGCACACCAATCATGACAGCTGAAACCATCGAACATGTAGCGCAACTCTTTGAAGAACACGGATCAATCGTTTGGTGGGAACGTGATGCCAAAGACCTCTTGCCAGAAGGATTTACCCATCCAGGTTCACCAAATGGTGAGTTCAAAAAAGAAACAGATATCATGGACGTCTGGTTCGACTCAGGTTCATCATGGAATGGGGTTGTGGTTAACCGTCCAGAACTCAAATACCCAGCAGATCTTTACCTGGAAGGTTCAGACCAATACCGTGGGTGGTTCAACTCCTCACTCATCACATCTGTGGCGAACCATGGTGTAGCGCCTTATAAACAAATCTTGTCCCAAGGTTTCGCCTTGGATGGTAAAGGTGAGAAGATGTCGAAATCTCTTGGGAATACCATTGCTCCAAGCGATGTTGAAAAACAATTTGGTGCGGAAATCTTGCGTCTCTGGGTAACCAGTGTAGACTCAAGCAACGATGTGCGTATCTCAATGGATATCTTGAGCCAAGTCTCTGAAACTTATCGTAAGATCAGGAATACCCTTCGTTTCTTGATTGCCAACACTTCTGATTTTAACCCGGCTGAGGATGCAGTTGCTTATGACGAGCTTCGTTCAGTGGACAAGTACATGACCATTCGCTTTAACCAGCTTGTTAAGACCATCCGTGACGCTTATGAAAACTTCGAATTCTTGACGATCTACAAGGCGCTAGTGAACTTTATTAACGTTGATTTGTCTGCCTTCTACCTGGATTTTGCCAAGGATGTTGTTTACATCGAAGGAGCTAAATCCCTCGAACGCCGTCAGATGCAAACAGTCTTCTATGACATCCTTGTGAAGATCACTAAACTCTTGACGCCAATTCTTCCTCACACTGCTGAAGAAATCTGGTCATACCTTGAGTTTGAAGCAGAGGATTTTGTTCAATTATCAGAATTACCAGAAGCAGAAACGTTTGCCAACCAAGAAGAAATCTTGGATACTTGGTCAGCCTTCATGGACTTCCGTGGTCAAGCTCAAAAAGCCTTGGAAGAAGCACGTAATGAAAAAGTGATTGGTAAATCACTAGAAGCTCACTTGACAGTTTATCCAAATGAAGTGGTAAAAACACTTCTTGGAGCTGTTGATAGCAATGTCGCTCAACTCTTGATTGTTTCTGAATTGACTATCGCAGAAGGCCCAGCTCCAGAAGGTGCAGTGGCCTTCGAAGATGTTGCCTTCACTGTTGAACGTGCAGCTGGTGAAGTTTGTGACCGTTGCCGTCGTATCGATCCATCAACTGCAGAACGCCACTACCACGCAACCATCTGTGATCACTGTGCAAGCATTGTCGAAGAGAACTTTGCGGACGCAGTCGCAGAAGGATTTGAAGCAAAATAATAAGAAGTGAAAAATCGCAGGGAGAGAGTCTCCTTGCGACTTTTCAATAAAGAGGAAGTTATGTGGTACCAGAAAGAATTTAAGGAACTAGAACTGAAAGAGTTTTACGAGATCGTTCAGCTGCGATTAGAGACCTTTGTCGTGGAACAAACTAGGATCTACAATGATCTCGATGATGTTGATTATCGATCTATCCATCTTTTTCATCAAAATAGGGAAGGACGTGTGGATGCCTATGCTCGCATATTCGCAACGGGGCTGACGATTCATTTTGGCCGAGTGGCTGTTGCCAAAGGCAGTCGTGGTCAAGGACTGGGAAAGGCTATGGTAGAGCAAATTTTGGACCTGTGTGAACAGAGATTTCCTGGACGGACCATTGAAATTGAGGCTCAAGAACAGGTGGTCGGCTTGTATGAAAAATTAGGTTTTCAAACGGTGAGCGAGCCCTTTATCTTGGCTTCTTCCCCTCATGTAAAAATGATCTTTCAGAAATAAAGAATCCTTTCATCTCATAATCGAGGTGAAAGGATTTTTTTTGGAAAAAGATACCAAAAAAAAGTAAGGCAAATTGGCCTTACTTAGTAATTGGAAAGGAAATTTCAATTAGTTTATCGGAGTAGAGGGTTTTAATAGCGGATTGGTCAATGTTTTGAAGATCAATCTTACGTTTTAAAAAGAACTCACGAATTAATTCTACTTCAGTTTCACGAATAGCACGGTGTTTGTTACTGATCAATAATTCATAGTGGGTTGGGGCTTGTGTAAAAACAACATCAGTATTGCCCGCGGAATAAACCTCGACAAGCAAGGCGTCAGTGCTGGCAAGTTGGCTCTTGACCAGTGCAGCATGACTATTGGTGGTATTAATGAGCTTCATATGAGTTCCTCCTGACCTCTATCTTCATTTATTATAGCACTTTTTTTTATTTTGTGAAAGAAGTCCTTTAGTTTTTATGGGCAATTTTCCACTGTTCAATGCCCCATTTATGGCTGCCTCGTTTCAGTTTTTCAATCGCTTCCTCTACTGGGAACCAAGAGAGATTGTTAAAATCTTCCAGTGGTTTTTGAGTTTCTGTGTAGTCTACCACTTCATAAATATAGGCAGGATTGTAGTAGTAGGTATCCCGGTGGCTAGAATAAAAATACTCGTCTGCTTGGCCATAGTATTGCCCTAAAATAGCGGTAAAGCCTAATTCTTCGATTAGTTCCCGTTTCAGAGCTTGCAAGTGATCTTCACCCGCCTCGATTTCTCCGCCGGGCAAGAACCAGGCTCCATTAGGAGCTTGAACGAGGATGATCTGATCCTTGTCCTTATTGGGAATAACGGCGTAGACACCATAGCGATTGACGTAGGTCACATCTTGTTTTTTTTCACCAAAACTTGGAATGGTCATGGTTTTCTCTTTTCTTATTTTTTCATCATTATATCATATTTTTTAGCAAAAATCTGGAGGGAAAAAAGAAAGAGGATGGGACAAAAGTCCTAGCCTCTCAATTATTTTTGGATTGTCGAGCAAGACGCAGTGGTTGAGTGGGCTCTACTACGCTGATTTCATCAGCTTTTACAGC
>JAWGIA010000014.1:0-53252 GCA_032560535.1 Streptococcus parasanguinis
TCGTCCCACCTCCGCACAGTTGAGTAGGGCTGTAAAAGCTGATGAAATCAGCGTAGTAGAGCCCACTCAACCACTGCGTCTTGCTAAACAATCCAAAAACAATTGAGAGGCTAGGACTTTTGTCCCAGCCTCACTCGGGAGTTTTGAAAGTAAAACAGTTTGGGAAACTGTTTTAGACTGAGCCTAAAAAGTAAAAAGCGAAGTGGCTCAAAACTAATTGAACACGGGCTGCGGATCGTGTCAAAAAGATAAGTTATCCTAGAATTGAAAGATTCTGCGTCAAACTTCCTATTTTGACTTTATCCGCAGACGCCCTTTGTATCTTGATTTAGTCATGGAACTTCGTAGAAGTTCGCTGACGTCCGTACTCACCTAAGGAAAGTTTTTTATATGACTTTGTCTTCAATCTGAGGTTGGGGTTAAAATCCCAAACCTTTTTTATTTATCAACGTAATCGCCACCGGTGAAGCCATAGTATTCTTCTAGACTCAAACCTGAGTCAGCGATATCCTGTGCTTCTTTTCCGATATAGCGGAGATGCCAGCTTTCTGGCATGTAGCCTGTCACTTTTTCTTTTCCTTCTTGGTAACGAACCACAAAGCCATATTTAGCAGCATTCTTGAGCAACCACTTACTTGGTCCAGGTTCGGTTACCAGATTACCACTGGTATCGATCAAATCAAAGGTCAAACCAGTTTGATGTTCACTATAACCCGGTCTTGCAGAATAACGATCGGCGGCTTCCTGACCATCTTGATTGACATAGTTTTGGTAGAGGCCAACTTGGGTGTCGTAGCTACGAAAACCACTATATTGGTCACTGATCGGATAACCTTCTGCCTGCATAGCCGCGATCAATTCATGAAGGGCTGAAACAGCTTCAGGATCTTCACCTGGGTTAAAGTCAGGCGACAAGGGATAATGTTTGTTGGCGATCATGACCTCACCATATTTCCCTTTGACACTATAGTAAGAACCATTATAGCTGACACCAGAGTCCACTTTGACATCTGACTTACCAGCTTTTGAAGACTCTTCTTTGCCAGTCTCTTTTGATGGATTCTTTGCAGAAGACGTTTCTTTGGAAGACTTGGTTTGCGTTTGTTTGCTTTCTTCTTTTGCAGAAGACTTAGAACTAGTGGAATGAGATTGGGAGCAAGCTGTCAGGGTTAACAAGGCAACTGTCACCAAAGTTAATTTGGAAAATCTTGCTTTCATGGGAATCTCCTATGATTCTTTTGTTACGACAATATCTGTAATCACATAACTTGCACCTACTTTTTTCAAGGTGTAGGTCTTGTACTTGCGGTTTTGTGAATCTGGATGGCTATCTGTATAATGCACGGTAAAGTCTTCATAAGTCTTGATCGTCACCACACCATTTTCTTCCGTGACACTTTGAATGTCCAAAGCTCCTGGAGTATAGTAGTCAATTTTAGCCTTTCGAACACCATCACCAGTTGTGAACTCAACCATGTCCTTGTAAGCTTGACTTTGTGTGTCATAGTATTTAGAGTAGGTGTTATTTCGGTTTGAAACGGAGCTAAAGACAGCGTCGCGGTACTCTTTCAAGAATTCTTCCGCCAAGGTCCGATTTTGTTCTTCTTTGGCAGCTTGCGCTTTCTTAGCATCTTGTGCACTCTTGATGCGTTTTAGGGTATCTTTGGCTAGTTTAAGTTCGATCGGATCGTTCTCACCCTCTTCAATCGTCACCTTAGCCTTCTCAGTTGTATAGGTTTCCCCATTCATGTTGAAGACAGCATGTACTTCAATTTCTTGATAAGGGATGCTATCTACTTCAAAGGTCGTGCTGGTTCCGACTTCTTTGCCGTTAACCACAACCTTCACATCCGTTGGGTTTTCAACTTCATCTGGGAACTCAACTTCTAAATTGCGTTTTTCAGAATTCAACTGCAATTCTAAGTTATTCTTGGTTGCTTTTTTAGGATTGAGATGGATCTTAGAAGTAACATTTCCGACCTCTGTTTTAGCAGTCAATTCCATTTCTTTTGTATTGTAATGGAAAGAACCAAGGTCTGTCACTGCATCTTTCTTCAAGGTCACCGTTTTATTGGCAGCCACTTTGAGTTTGGCTTGGTCCAAATTGGTCTTGACCTTGACTTGTACTGGATAGCTGGCTACACGGTATTCTTGGAAGATCCCAAATTTCTTGTCCGCTTTTTCCAAACCAAAAATTTTGTTTCCAGATTTATCCGTATAGCTGCCCTCTCCACCATTATCAATGATCTTGTTCAACTCTGTGCCGATATCGACCCCTTGATCTTCCATGCTGGTAATAAAGCTTTCGGCTTCATCCTTCGTCCATTTATCGTTATCGGTTGAAAGCAGGTCTGCTGCCTCGCGATAATCCTTGGTGTCCACTGCCTTAATGAATTTATCTGCAGTCACTTCGACACGTGTTGTAGACTGGAAGTAAAAGAAGGCTGCCACCAAAGCGATCACAAGGACTGCAATAGCAGAAATAATTCCAATTTTCTTCTTGGAAATTTTCTTTCCACCCTTCGTTTTAGGGGCCTTTTGTTTTTTCTGAGCTGGACCTGCTTCTGTGACATTTGGACCAGCAAAGATCTGCGTTTGCTCAGCAGCAAGTGGAGTCGTATACTCTTGAGTCGGCTGTTGAGGCACATATTCCTGTGTTACTTCTGTTGCATCCGGGATCGCAAATTCTGCTTCAGGTACAGGTTCTACAAAAAACTCGAAGTTTTGACTTTTAGCCGCGGTAAATTCTTCCGCACTTGGCTTGCGGCCATAGGTTTCCTCAAAATATTGCAACCAAGCCTGACGAGCTGCCAGAAGTGGATCAATATTCTTCACTTCTTCAACTGGTTCAAGCACCGGTTCCTCGACAGGTGCTAGATTCTCTTCTGGGGCATTGCCTGCGATAGACTGAATTTGTTTTAAATCAAATCCACAGGCTTTCCCAGCCATAAACTCTTCTGGTGACGGTTTGCGACCGATCACTTTTTCAAATAATTCAACCCATTTCTTTTGCATGGATCTCTTCTCCCTCATTATAAAATAGGGAAAGTGGGTATTCCCACCTTCCTTTTTGTGATATGTTTAGTATCCAAAATTACCCAAGTCTCCAAAATTTGGAGTATTTGGAATAGATCCCATAATAGCTTGTTCCAAAATTTGACGATCCAAGTAAACAACAAGACCTGCAAAGACAATTAAAATCGCAATGGATGCTACAAGCAATATGAATTTATCTGCTTTAAATTTTGTGTTGTTCAAGGCTTGGTATACTACATACAAGGTTCCAACTGTATACAAGAAGAAGATCAAGAAGTTAAGGAATCCATAGAATTCATAAGCTTTTACAAGTCCAACTAAGAAAGCAAATAGAGAAATAGGCAAGGTGTAAACAGACAAACGTCCAAACTCTTCAAATGAACGGCCGTATGAATATTCTTTATCTTGAAGAACGACACGACGGACAAAGAAACCTGCTACCTGGAAGGTATAGATATTGAAAAAAGCCATGATCAAGATGATCAGAAAGGCACGGAAATCTGCACCATAACCACCTGTAAATCCACTAGCTGTGAAGAAAGTGCCCAAAGTCAAGACAAAAGCAGTCAAGACATACTGTAAAATTCCGTTAAGAGCTTTTGGATTTTCTACAGCTGTTGGACGTTTCAAAGCTGAAAGGAACCAATTCCAGTAACCACCAACGGCTACACCAAATTGACTTGGTTGGGCAGGATAAGCTTGTCCTGGTTGACCTTGGTAAGGAGCTTGTTGATAAGCTGCTTGAGTAGGTTGTTGGTATGCTTGTTGTGGAGCTTGTTGGAAAGCAGGACCATTCGTTGGAGCAACTTGAGGTGCCGGTTCTTGAACTGGAGCTGCTACTGGTTCTTCTGTAGGTGCTGCAGGAGCTGCAACAAACTCTGGGGCTTGTGGCGCTGAAACTGGTTCTTCCACAGGTGCAGTTGGGGCTGCGACAAACTCTGGGGCTTGTGATGCTTCTGGAACCACTACTTCTTCTTGAAACTCTCCAGCAGCAAGTGCTTGAGCAATTTCTTCTGCACTAGCAGAACGACCATTTACGGCTTCAAAATAATCCAGCCAATCTTGTTTTGACATATTTAATCTCCTTAACTATTGTTCATACTAGGGTATTATACAAAATTTCTGAACCATTTTCAATGAAAGACTGGAAAATCCCTGTAATATCTTTTGAAAAACATACAAATCCTATACATTTTTAGAGATTAGTAAAGAAAAACGCCTCTTTTCAGAGGTCGTTTCTTAGGATTCAAATGCATCCATGCCACCTTGGACGTTGGTCACATCATAGCCTTGCTCTTCCAAAAATTGGCAAGCACGTGCTGAGCGTCGACCAGACTTGCAGATGACATAATAGGGATAATCCTTCTCTAATTCCTGGTAGCGATCTGCTAACTCAGATAAGGGAAGAAGACGAACTCCGTCTAAGTGAAGGGCATCATATTCCTCCTGCTCGCGTACATCAAGAACGTGTAAGTCTCCTTTTTGATAAGCTTGGTAAAAGCTTGAAAATGGAATTTCTTTCATGATTTCTCCTATCAGGTATGTTATGGGAGGGTTAGAATTTCATAATGAAAGCCAACAGCCTCTAAAAATCGTAACAAGTCTTGGGTTTTAATAAAGATCGTCTTTTCATTGGTATTGGGATGGAAAGTCATGATCTCCTCTGACACAATGTCTTTATCGAAATAGACTCGAATATCTTTTTCTCCATTGTTCAATAAACCAAATGGAGAAACCGTACCTGCCGGTAATTGCATTTTTTCAGCTAAAGAATCTGCTGAAGCCATGCGGATCCGGTTGGCTTCCACTTGCTCTTTGAAATCCTCCATATCCAATGGTTTCTGGTCGTCCATGATGAGCAGATAGAATTGGGTTTTCTTCTTATTGGTCAAAAACATGGACTTAGTCCGAACAGCTTCTAAGCCTTCAATGTAAGAATCGGCCTGCTCAGTTGTGAATGCAGGTGGGTGTTCCACCACGTCAAATGAAATGCCTAACTCGTCTAATTTCTCTTTAACTTGTTGATAAGGATCCATCGTCGCTCTCCTTTATTTTTGAATGATCTCTTGTACTAAGGTTTGCAATTCTGGAACCACCTCTGCCTCAAACCAAGGATTTTTAGCCATCCAGATTTGATTGCGAGGGGAAGGGTGAACGAGTGGAAAATAGGTTGGCAAATAATCTTTAAAATGGTGAACCCGTTCGGTTACCTTGCCACTAACCTTTTCATGAAGGTAGTATGCTTGGGCATATTGTCCAATTAAGAGGGTTAACTCAATATCCGGACACTCCTTGAGAAGTTGAGGGTGCCACTTTTCCGCAAATCCTTTGCGAGGTGGAAGGTCACCAGATTTCCCATGCCCTGGGAAATAAAAGTCCATGGGGATGACCGCAAACAAACCAGAATTATAAAAGGTGTCTTCGTCAACTCCTAACCATTCGCGCAGGCGGTCACCACTCTTATCCTTCCAGTAAATACCAGCTTCTTCCGTCTTCATCCCTGGAGCTTGTCCGATAATATTGATACGAGCTGTCTTTGGGGCTGCAAAGAGTGGCTCTATCCCTTTCTCTGTATATTCTTTATTTTGAGGATCTGCCATAATGGCTTGTTTAATGCTTTCAATCGTTGACATAAGTCCTCCTTCTATGGAAAAACTCAGCCAGAAAAACTGGCCGAGTAGTGGATTATTTGATTAGTTCATAGATGGCTTCTGCGTAAATAGCTGCTGCACGATAGAGATCTTCAACATCTGCGAACTCATTAGCTTGGTGCATAGTATTGACATAGTCTGGGAACATAGCACCAAAGGCAACGCCACGTTTCAAGAGACGACCAAAGGTACCACCACCGATCACTTGTTCATGTCCTTTGAGGCCAGTTTGTTTTTCGTAAACACGCAAGAGGGTGGATACCAATTCATCATCCATCGGAACATAGTGAGGTGTGTGACCATGGGCTGACAAGCTTACTGTAGCCACTCCTTCGATCTTTTCAAGGATAGCTTTGATAGTTTCAGGATCTGTACCTTGAGGGTAACGGATATTGAGGGCAATAGTGTTGTCTGCTTGGCTGTCATCAAAATGGAAGACACCTGCATTCATACTCAATGGTCCCATTTTGGCATCTGTATGGGCAATTCCTAATTTTTCACCAGCAAAATCTTCGTGAAGAAGTGAAGCTGTCACATGAAGGTAAGCCTTAGCAGCACCACCAAAATCAAATTGGTTCAACAAGAGAGCCAAGTAGGTCGCACCATTAATTCCATCTTCAGGAGTTGATCCGTGAGCAGATTTCCCAACAATCGTAACGGTATAGGTTTCTTCATCGACAGTTGAAATTTCATACTTGAGTTGGTGTTCCTTGGCAAAGGCATCTAAGAGGCCAGCAAGATCTGGTAGTTGTCCAGAAACGACTGCAGTCGCTGACTCTGGTACCATGTTTTCACGAAGTCCACCTGTAAAGCTATGGAGATGAGCACTTCCTGTGTTATCATTTCCAAAATGAAGGTACTCAGTGATGTTTCCTTTTTCTCCATTGATGATTGGGAATTCCGCATCTGGTGAGAAGCCAAAATCTGGCTCAGGAAGTCCGACGTGTTTGAAATAGTAATCCATGTCGCCCCAGCCTGATTCTTCATCCGTACCGACAACAAAGCGCACGCGCTTAGAAACAGGGAGTCCTAGGTCTTTAATGATCTTCAAACCATAGTAGCAGGCCATTGTAGGCCCTTTATCATCAGACGAACCACGCGCATAGAGCTTACCATCGATAATTTCTGGTTTATATGGGTCTGTCTTCCAGCCACTACCAGCAGGCACAACGTCCATATGGGCAAAGATTCCAAGCTCTTCTTCTCCTTCACCAAAGGTAAAGTGACCGGCATAATTGTCGACATTCTTGGTTTCATAGCCATCACGTTTGGCAATTTCCAAGAATTTTTCAAGAGCTTTTACAGGACCAGGTCCAAAAGGATGCTCTGCATCTGCCTTGCTGTCATCGCGTTCAGAATTGATTTCCAAGAGGCTGTATAAGTCAGCCATCATCTCATCGCGACGTTTTTCTACTTCTGCTTTAAAGTCAACTGTTGTCATGAATTCCTCCTCAATCTTCTATTTGCTAATTGGCTTAGCGTTTGTCAATGATTTCGTCCACTGGTAAGCGATAGCTTGGCTCTACTTTTTCAGCCGCATAGCCAACCGTAATCAAGACTTCCGGACGGAAACGCTCTTCGATGTCCAATACTTCATTGATTTTTGATTTATCAAATCCCAAGATAATATTAGTTCCAATGCCTTGGTCCGTCAAAGCAAGTACCAAGTTCATCGCCACAAGACCGGCATTCAAAGCCAAGTAATCACTTGTTTGTTGGGCATCATAGCGCGCAAATTCAGCAGGAAGATTTTGCATAAAGTATTGCAACTGCTCATCTGTGAAGTTTTTAACTCCACCGACACGCGCAATCTTGCGAGCCCGTTTTTGCAAATCTGTATCTGTAAAGAGGGCGATGGTCACAGGTGCTTCCATGACTTGATCGTAGTTTGCACCATAGGCTAATTTTGCCAATTCCGCATTTTTTTGACGAACGACCACAAATTTCCAAGGCTGGCTATTGTGGGCACTAGGGGCCAAGGTTGCGATCTCAATGGCGGTCCGTACATCCTTTGGATCGACCGGTTGGTCAGTGAAATGCTTGATCGTATGGCGTTTTTTATTGAGCTCTAGAAATTTCATAAGCTTCTTCCTTTTCTATTTCTGTTACCTCTATTTTAACACAAAATGAAAGAGCTTGCAGGGTTTTACAGCCTAAGATTGTGAAAAAAGAAGCGGACATTTTGAAGATCCGCTTCTTTTTTATAGGTTGAATACACAAGAGATCAACCTATGATTCATTGGAAAGATTGAAATAGGCAGCTACTTCTTTGGCATAACCGTATTTCTCAATTAAGCCAGTTAGCAGATCGATGTTATGACCCCGATAGTTATCCTCGCGTCTCAATTCTTCGTACATCTCAATAAAAGGAAGACCCTTGTCCTTAGCATCTTGGAGCTCTGCTTCATAGTCATAGGCCACCTTATGAAATTGCAGGTTGGTCACTCCATCTTCTTCGACATCGATCAGAGCATATTGAGCTCTGTGGTTTTGAATTGGTTCCCAGTCGAAATAAGGCATGCCAATAGTCCCCGGATTGAGGATCTGCTGGCCCTGGCTCCCGTAGCGAAGCAACTGCTTGTGGACATGACCGTAGATCGCCATATCCGTCTGATCATCCAGCAACTGGTCAAAGTTCTCCGTCGCATTAGCTGGACGCAAATCTCCACCATAATTCTTTTCTGGCAAATTGTGGGTCAGTGAAAAGCGAATACCATTGATCTCCTTCTTCTCTACCAATGGAAGCGAACGAAGCCAATCGATCCGCTTAGGATCTAGTCCTTCCATGAGGTACTGAGTGAGGCGAAGCAGTTGGATCTCCTGCGGATCCTCAAGTCCATACTCGCCATCCAAGGCCTCTAGGACACAATCGTCCCAATTTCCACGAACAGCCACTGTAATCGGAATCGCATCCAGTAACTCAAAAAGGTCCTCTCGTCCAGGCCCCGGTAGCAAAATGTCCCCTAAAAGCCAGTATTCCGTCGCGCCTAGAGCACGCGCATCCGCAATCACTGCCTTAAGGGCTCTTGTATCTCCGTGAATATCAGATAATATAGCGATTCTATGGTTCATTATAAACTCCTTATGATTGGTATGGTTCAGAATTGTCCGCCACTTCCATCAAGGGACTTGCTTCTTCTTGCTTTCCTTGATGGAGCTTGGCTTGCACCGCCACCGCGACTGCTCGCGGGATGCCGACTGTGACGATCTCATCCACAGTAGCTTCCTTGATCTTGGTCAGAGACTTGAAGTGCTTCATCAGCAACTGCTTGCGTTTTGGTCCCAAGCCTTCGATGCCGTCCAGCTGGGAGGAGAAGGAATTCTTAGACCGAAGCTTGCGGTGGAAGGTGATGGCGAAACGGTGGACCTCATCCTGGATCCGTTGCAGGAGGAAAAATTCCTGCGAGGTTCGAGAGAGTTCGATGACTTGAAGGGGATCACCGAAGAGCAATTCATGGGTCTGGTGCTTGTCATTCTTTTGCAGACCTGCAATGGGAATATCTAACCCCAACTCTTCTTGGATCACCTGTTTAGCGATATTGACCTGGCCCTGACCCCCATCGATAACGATCAGATCTGGTGGCGTCAGGCCATCCCGCATGACCCGGCTGTAGCGTCTGCGAATGACCTCCCGCATACTGGCATAGTCATCTGGTCCGACAACGGTCTTGATCTTGTACTTGCGGTAGTCCTTTTTGCTTGGCTTCCCATTGACAAAGACCACCATGGCTGAGACCGGACTGGTCCCCATGATGTTGGAGTTGTCAAAAGATTCAATGCGCACAGGAGTTGGGATTTGCAGGAGTTTTCCAAGGTTTTCAATAGCACCTTGGGTCTTTTCCATGGATTTTTCAAGGAGATTGAACTTCTGCTCCAGACTGACACGCGCATTCTTGATGGCCAGATTGACCAACTGCTTCTTCTCCCCACGCTGGGGCTTGAGAACCTTAGTATCCACTATGGCCTTGACTGCTTCCTCGTCGATATCCTGAGGAATCAAGATTTCATTGGGGATCAGGTGGGATTTCTCCTGGTAAAACTGCCCCACATAGGTCAAGAAATCCTCGTCCGGATCATTGTAGTAAGGGAAGAGATTGACGTCACGCTCGATCAGCTTGCCCTGACGGACAAAGAAGACCTGCACACACATCCAGCCCTTGTCCACGTAGTAGCCAAAGACATCCCGGTTCTGTAAATCCTTAGCCATGACCCGCTGTTTGGTCCGCAGGGTCCCGATGGCCTGGATCAGATCGCGGTACTCGGCTGCCCGCTCAAATTCCATGTTTTGCGCAGCGGTAGTCATCTTGAGCTTGAGCTCATCGATAATCTTGTCATCCTGCCCCTTGAGGAAATTAGAGACTTCCTGAGCCATGCCCTTGAAATAGGCCTCGTCCTTGTGGCAGACTGTGTGGGCCATACATTGCCCTAAATGGTAGTAAAAGCAGACCTTGGAAGGCGGATTGGTACACTTGCGAAATGGGAAAATCCGATCCAAAAGCCGCTTGATCTCATTGGCCGCTCCTACGTCTGGATAAGGACCAAAATAGAGACCACCATCCTTTTTGACCTGGCGCGTGATGATAAGACGGGGATAGCGCTCATTGGTAATCTTGATGAAGGGATAGGACTTGTCGTCCTTGAGCATGATATTGTACTTGGGCTTGTTCTCCTTGATCAGGTTGATCTCAAGAAGCAAGGCCTCAATATTGGACTCGGTGACGATAAATTCAAAATCCACAATCTCAGATACCAGGGCTTCTGTCTTGGTATCGTGGCTTCCTCTGAAATAGGACCGCACCCGATTGCGAAGATTCTTGGCCTTCCCCACATAGATGATGGTACCGTTCTTGTCTTTGTAAATGTAACAGCCCGGGCTCGTCGGCAAAAGCTCGAGCTTGGATTTAATCAAGTTATTCATACTCTCTATTATAGCAAAAAAGAGAGGGGTTAGCCTCTCTCTAGTATGTTTGTATTATTGTTATCCATCTTCATCAAGTAAAAAATAATTATTAAATAGTATGTCAAACCCTCATCCTCAATCCTTTATCTTCACTTGCCCTTTTTCATAGCAAAAAAGAGGGATCTAAAAGGATCCCCTTTTACTAGCAATCGATAAACTTTATCCTTTGAGATTAGCCATCTGGAAGATCGGAATCACATAAGGAACAATAGACATCAGGATAGTAAATAACACGAAGAACCAGAACCAGAAGGAAGCGAGGGCACGCTGGAAAACTCCCGGTTGAGGTTTATTGGCTTGAATATAAGCCTTGATAGCTGGCCATTTAGTCGCAAGAACCACTATCATCACAATGGAACCAATGGCTAAAACACCGATTTGGAGCCAATTCGCTAGTCCCTCGTCCACATGATAGGCCACATAATGCAAGCCTTGGGAAATGACAAAGTTATTAAAAATGTGATAGAAAATAGCCCACCAGATATTGTATTCAAAGGCAATGTAGCCGAAACCTAGACCAATGATACTTGCGAAAAAGAGCTGGTCAAAATTGGCATGAAAGAGTCCAAACAAGATAGCCGTCATGACAATGGCAAAAATCTTCCCATACCGTTCCAAGCCTCGCAAGCCTGCCCCACGGAAGAAGAATTCCTCTGTGATAGGACCAAAAAATCCAGCATACAAGAGCATGGTCCATGATCGCTCAATCGTATCACCTAGATCGGGTGTTGGAGAATGAAGGCCAATGGTCTCAAACATGCGCTCAATCACTTGTGTCATCACAGATGAAAAGACTTGAGAAAAGCCAAGAAAGGCGAGAAGAATAAAGAAGACTGAAAGAGTCATCTTACGTCCCTTGTGCTTAAGATCATATTTATAAAGGGCCTTCTTGCGATAGGCATTAAAGAGAAAGAGTCCAATGGAAATAGAGATAAGATAGGGAATACCTGCCCAAACATTCAGGGCATTGAGTTTCTCCGTTACTTGACTTGGATCTTTTCTGATAGAGCCTGCTAGGGTTAAGCCTAAGAGGACTTCCCACAGGACGGTTACCAAGGTCATTACCAAGAGATAAATGGCAAGTGTCCCGGAATACCTTCCTATATCTTTTTTAGGGTCTAATAATCGGTTGTATTGGTTCATTTCTTCCTCCTAGAAAATAGATAAAAACTCGCACATATTCCTTCGTATAAGACAAAGAAAATCAAAAAGGCATGCATAAAGTAGTCTTCTGGTAATGCAAGAATAATCGAATCCACGCGCGGATCAAAGAGCCAAGTATTGTCCCCAGCAAATAAGACCTGATGAAAGAGCGTAAAGAATTGATCAAAGCCAATCATAACAGCCACCACTGCAATCACCACTGGTAAAACCATCATCCAAAAGAAGAGACTACGGTACAAGGTAAGGTAGCCTTTTTTGACAACTGTCCGCATAAACTGGATAAAACCAGGGAGTGTGACCACAAAAACGACCGTCACTAAGTGAAATAGATACTTGACGGCCTCAAAATGGTGCAGTCCATTTTTTGAAGAGGGGAATTGAGGCATCTTCAACACCCATTGAAAAGGATTGGTCAAGTAGTTCATCAAGACATTAAAATTCTTCATGATGGCAGAAGCCGAATAACCAGTCCGGCTTTGAATCCCCAACCAATGAATTTCCATGGGATAGAGGGCCCAAGCGAGAGCAATGGTAAGAAGGATTGCAGCTGACAAGATAAAGAAAAATAGGTTAATTGATTTCAGACTTTTAAGCATCAAAATCCCACTCCGCTAGACTGGCAACAACATGTGTCGGTGCGATTGGTAAGGTTGACACTTCTTCTGGTTTAGTAAAACCTGTCGTCACCAAAAGGGTTGGAATCCCATTGTCAATACCTGCACGAATATCTGTTAGGTAGTTGTCGCCAACCATAACCACTTCTTCTCTTGCAAGACCCAGGTGTTCAATGGCCTTGTCCATGATGATGGACTTTGGTTTGCCAATGATCACAGGCTCGACCCGTGTCGCTGCTTCAACAAGCGCAATCAAGGATCCTGCACCTGGCAGCAAGCCACGCTCAGTTGGGATATTGAGGTCAGGGTTGGTCCCGATAAAGTGAGCTCCCTTTTGAATCGCCAAGGTCGCAATAGCAAACTTCTCATAATCCACTTGCCAATCGAGGCCAATGACAACATAATCAGGTGCTTCTTCATCCATGATATAGCCAGCTTCTTCAATAGCATCTTTGAGCCCCGCTTCGCCGATCACATAGACTTTTTTGCCCAGATTTTGATCCTTCATATAATCAATGGTCGCAAGGGTAGCTGTATAGATGGTCGACACAGGGGTTTCAATATTGAAGTGAGTCGCCAGCATATCCCGAACAGTCTCTGGTGTACGGGTTGTATTATTGGTGACAAAGAGATAGGGAATCTCACGCGCCTGCAATTCATGGACAAAAGCTTCTCCTGCTGGAATTCGTGATTTTCCTTTGTAAATGGTGCCATCCAAATCAATTAAATAGCCCTTGTAGTCCATTTATTCTTCCCTTTCTGTTTCCGCTTTTTCATGCAACTTCTCTGTATCGACTCGTCCACCAGATCCATACAAGAGCAAGGCTCCAGCATAGAGGACAAATTGTAAAATCAACCCTGTAAAATTGATCCCTTGACTTCCTGATTGGGTAAACAAGAAGGAAGCCACCATGAGAATCACAATGGTCAATAAGAGACCAATGACCGTCGCTTGGTCAACACTGATTTGATAAACCGTGCGTTTGGTGCTCCGGTTCCGGCCGTCTGACTTGGTTTCTGGTTGCAAATTTTCTACAAAATCAGTCACCAAGGTCGCAGCGAGGCTGACAGTTGTGCTAAAGAGCACGCCTTGAGACAAACGATGATAGAAATTAGACCAGAAAGAGCCTGATTGGCTGGTAATGCCGACCGAAAAGATCACGACAGGTAAGAGAAAGGCCAAAGTGAAATGGATCCATACCCGGTACCAACGTACATCTTCTTTCAAGAAACGGCTAAAACTCTCTAAATTCAAACGGTAGCGGAAAAATTTGTAAATTTCTTCCACCAGGATGATGCCCAAAGCACAAAGAGTCAAGAGCCAATCTCCCAACATGTACAAAGGGTTCTTTTGACGCTTAGCATAAGCCACAACCCGTTTTTGGTAGCCAGCCAGCTCTTGTTTTTTATTTTTTAATCTTCTACTTTCCATAAGTCCAACCCTTTTCTTCTACTTCTTCCCACTCAATTTCAGCTTGGGCATTGATATGTCCATCTGAGCTAATTTGGTGCTGGGTTTTCAAGCCCTCTTGTTCATATTGAGAGGTAATGACACCTCCTGCCAGCACTTCTTTGACATATTTTAGATGAACTTTCTTAGGGACATGTTGGGTCAAGAAGTCCGCTCCCATCACCTCAAAAACCCAGTCCAAGTACTTGCTATTGTTGACATGTCCGTTCATATCCAAGTCGTAAAAACGAACCCGGTATTCTTGTTCCACGCCCCCTTCCAATTCTTTGAAACGGGGACCACGGAGCATGGTTTTTGAAAACTCTGAATCAAAGGCATCCGTGATTTCGCTCATAACAGGATGGACCTTGCGTGTATCACGATCCATCAAGACAAAGGTCGCCACCATCTCAATGATGGTATTTCCCGCTTCGTCCTTGATGTTAAAGGCCCGGTAGCAAAACAGGCGATTGTGACTCATGGCATAGGTTTCGATAGTGATCTTCTCATCAAAAACTGGGAGACGATCGATCTTCATATTGTAATCCGTGATAATCCAGACTAGATTGTAATTCTCTAGAATGTACATATCACTCATGCCCAGCTCAATCGATTGCATGCCTGATACCTGCAAAGACAGCAAGATCAATTGCGGAATTTTTATAAATCCATTGACATCGCTCATATCAAAAGGAATTTTCATGCTGTATTCAAATGTTTTTGCCATCTTCTACTCCAAAATAAACTTCTCTGCTACAGTGTCTCCTAAAAAGAGACCTTTCTTGGTCATGCGAACAATGTCCTTGTCAGGCACCAAGAGTCCCTGCTGGGTCAATTCCTCAACCACTGGTCCATATTGTTGGTCAAAATTCACACCAAACTTTTCTTCGAAACGCCTCTTGGAAACGCCTGTTTTCTTACGTAGTCCTAGAAACATCTCTTCCTCCATCATTTCTGTCTGAGTCAGATGTTCTTCTTGGACACGCGCATTTCCCTCTTCGACAGCCTGCATATAGTGACGAATGGGGCCATGATTCTTGTAGCGAATCCCATCGACATAGCCGGATGCACCAGCTCCCAATCCATAATACTCGGCATTGTCCCAATACATGAGATTGTGCCGACTTTCAAAACCAGGCTTGGAGAAATTAGAAATTTCGTAATGCTCAAAGCCCGTTCGCTCCAACTCCTGAATAATGTATTCAAACATCTCTGCTTCCAACTCCTCTTTTGGTAGAGGAAGCTTGCCCCGTCTCATGCGATTCATAAAGACTGTGTGATTTTCCAGAATCAAACTGTAAAGACTCATGTGGGGAATGTCAAGGGCAAGAGCCTTCGCAACATTCTCTTTGACCTGGTCCATGGTTTGCGTTGGAAGCGCATAAATGAGGTCGATCGAAATATTGTCAAAACCAGCCAGCTTCAGACGGTCGATATTGTCATAAATGTCCTGCTCTTGGTGGCTTCGACCAATCTTCTTGAGCAAGCGATTATCAAAAGTCTGCACGCCCAATGAAACCCGATTAACCGGCGAATCCTTCAAGACCGCAATCTTATCCGGATCCAAATCACCAGGATTGGCCTCGATTGTCAGCTCTTCCATCTGAGACAGATCCAGCGACTTGGTCAGCTCCTTGAGCAGATAGGCTAGCTGATCCGCAGTTAGAGCTGTCGGTGTCCCACCCCCAATATAGAGAGTCCGTAAGTGTGTGATTTCTTCCCGACGAAATTCTTGGATCAAATGCTCCAAATAGGCATCGACTGGTTGATTCTTAATAAAGACCTTCGAAAAATCACAATAAAAACAAATCTGGGTACAAAATGGGATGTGGACATAAGCGGACGTTGGTTTTGTATGCATACTTTTAATTATACCATAAAATAGCCTAAAACTGATGGTAAAAATAGGGGAAAAGATGGCTCAAAATAAGAAAAAAACCGAAACAGCTTGACCTATTTCGATTCTCATTCTTTCGTCTATTTTCCCAATTCTTGAGTGCGTTTATAGGCTGCTTCCACTCCAGCAATAATGTCGCCCCGTAAGCCGACTTGTTCTAAGCGATTGACTCCTGCGATGGTAGAGCCACCTGGGCTACAAACTGCATCTCGCAAGCGGGCTGGGTGCTCGCCTGTCTCTAGGACCATTTGACTAGCTCCTTGGAAGGTCTGAGCCGCCATTTGCAAGGCTTGCTCTCGAGTAAGCCCTAAGCTTACTCCTGCATCTGCCATGGCTTCAATCATCTGATAGACAAAGGCTGGACCACAGCCTGCAACAGCCGTTGCAGGATCCATCAATTTTTCTTCAATTTCATAGAGAGCCCCAGCACCTGATAAGAGCTGGTTGACTTTGGCTACTTGCTGATCTGTCACTGCTTGGGAGCGGGCCAGACTGATAACACCTTGACCAATGGCTACAGGCGTATTGGGCATGATGCGAATGAGACCCAACTGGGCGTTCTGGATCACGTCAGCCATCTTTTCTAATTCCAGGCCTGCAGCCATGGAAACTAGCAAGAGATTGGAGCGTTGAGCCAAGATGCCTTGATACTCTTCTAAGAGAGGGCAAATCTGATAGGGTTTGACCCCTAAAAAGATTACTTCAGCCTCTTGAAAGACTTGTTCAAGATCAGACGCCGTTCCCCCAAACTGACTGATAAACTCTTGCACCTTTTGAGGAGAGCGATTGACCAAGAGCAGGTCTGTGTTAGCCACTTCTTTTGCGACCGCTTTGGCCAGACTAGCTCCCATATTTCCAAGACCGATAAATGCTACTTTCATGACTTACCTCACTTGACCATTTCCACTGACGATATACTTGTAACTAGTCATCTCCCGCAGTCCCATTGGTCCACGCGCATGGAGTTTTTGGGTCGAGATCCCCATTTCACAACCTAGGCCAAATTGACCCCCGTCTGTAAAGCGTGTAGATGCATTGACATAAACGGCTGCTGAATCTACTTGCTTGGTAAAATAAGCGGCTGTCTCAGGATTTTCAGTCACAATGGCATCTGAATGATGGGTGCTATGAGCTTCAATGTGGTCCACCGCTTTCTCAACTCCATCAACGACCTTGACTGCTAAAATATAATCTAAAAATTCGGTATCAAAATCCTGCTCCTGCGCCGCTGTTCCCGAAATGATTGCCTGTGCTTGCTCATCTAGGCGCAACTCAACGGATCTTTCCCGTGCATCCACTAAACGCTCTTTGACCAAAGGCAAGAAGTCAGACGCGATCGCTCGATCCACCAACAAGACCTCCATAGCATTGCAGACAGACGGCCGACTGGTCTTAGCATTTTCAATAATGGCGAGGGCTTTCTGGAAATCAGCCTCCTTGTCCACATAGACATGAACAATTCCAGTTCCTGTCTCGATCACGGGGACAATGGCATTTTCAACCACTGCTTGGATCAAGCCAGCACCACCTCGTGGAATAAGCAAGTCCAGGTAGCCCTTGGCCTTCATCATAGCAAGGCTGGAAGCTCGACTCGTATCTTGGATCAATTGGAGAAGGGCTGGATTGAGTCCGGATTCTTCCAATCCACCCTTGAGTGCGGTCACGATCGCTTGGGCAGAATGAAAAGCATCCTTTCCAGTACGAAGAACCACTGCATTTCCACTCTTGATAGCAAGCGCTGCAGCGTCTGACGTTACATTTGGACGGCTTTCATAAATGATCCCAATGACGCCCATAGCGACTCGAATCTTCTGGATTTTAAGGCCATTTTCCAAAACTTCAGTATCCAGCACTTCCCCAATCGGATCTGGCAGATCGATTAAAGCACGGATACCTTGTGCCATCCCTACAATCCGCTCTTTATCAAGAAATAGGCGATCTAGCATGACTTCAGAGATCTTCCCGCGTGCCGCTTCCATATCGATTTGATTGGCTGCTAAAATGGCTTCCGTCGCTTTCAGAAGCTGGCTGGCCATAGCTTCTAAGGCCTGATTTTTAAGAGCAGTACTGGCCGTATTGATGCTTTTCTTAGCCGATCTCGCTAAGACTAATTGTTCTTGTGTTGTTTCCATACATTTTCCTTTAGAATTCTGTAAAGAGTAAGTCAATCTCAGGAGTTACCGAGATCCAATCATCCCGGTGGATGAGGATTCCCTTGGCTTTTTTAGATTGGAGCATATCGCGCACAGCTGACTGGACGAGACGAACTTTCCCTTTCCCTAGTAATTGTCCTGACTCTTGATGATAGACACTGACGATGTCTTGATAAGAAAAATCCCCTTCTGCCTTGGTCACACCAGAAATCAATAAACTCTTTCCGTATTGCAACAAGGCCTCAGCCGCTCCAGCATCCACCCAAAGAGCTCCTTTACTTTCTGCATAAAAGGCTAGCCATTGCTTCTGGGTTTTTAACCCCTTGTCCTCTGCTAGGAAGTAACTGCCATCTGATTGCTCTTGCGCCGCTTCGATCAATGCATCAGGCTTGAGAGATGAGCAAATATAGACAGGAACCCCAGACTCGGTCGCCAGGGTCGCTGCCTTGAGTTTGGTCAGCATTCCGCCAGTTCCATTGCTACTACCCGCACCACCCGCCATCTCGATCATCTCGCGGGAAATGTGTTCGATTCGATCCAAGCGTTTAGCTGTTGGATCCTGAGAAGGATTAGCTGTATAGAGACCATCTACATCTGTTAATAGTACCAAAAGATCCGCTTGAACCATGGCTGCAACCTGCGCACTCAAGGTATCATTGTCACCAACTTTTAACTCGGCAATCGAGACCGTATCGTTTTCATTGATAATCGGGATGGCCCCACGATTGAGCAGGACAGAAAGGGCCTGATGAGCATTTTTATAGCGGCGCTGATCTGCAAAATCATCCTGGGTCAACAAAATCTGCGCAGAAACAATGTTGCGTAAGAGCAGGTTAGCTGTATATTCTTCCATCAGTAAGCCTTGCCCAACTGCCGCAGAAGCTTGCTTGTCTGCCACCTTGGTCGGCCGTTTTTTAAAACCAAGGGCACCAAATCCAGCAGCAACTGCCCCTGATGAGACCAAGATCAACTCATGGCCCGATTCGTGTAAGAGAGCCAACTGCTGGGTAATGACCTTGACCTTCTGTCTGGAGAGGCTCCCATCAGGATTGGTCAAAGACGAGGTCCCTACTTTAAAGACGATTCGTTTTGCTTTCATCGCTATGATTCTTTCTAATACTATTTATTTCGTATGTAATGAAAGTGACTGAATCTCCATTCAGCCATCTTCACTATCCTTTTCGAAGGTCTTCCAGCGTTTTCTCAAAGATCGCTGGTACTTCTGCTGTAAATTCCAAGGTCTCGCCTGTACGGGGGTGGGTAAAACCTAGTGTCCGCGCATGAAGAAACTGTCCTTGTCCTTTAAGTGTCTTCTTAGGACCATAAGCAGGATCTCCAGCCACGGGGTGACCAATATAGGCCATGTGCACCCGAATTTGGTGGGTCCGTCCAGTCTCCAGTTGCAACTCTACCAAGGTGTAATTCCCAAAGCGTTCCAAAACTTGAAAACGGGTCACTGCAGGTTTTCCTTTAGCTGTCACCGCCTGTTTTTTCCGGTCCTTTTCACTGCGACCAATTGGTGCTTCAATCATCCCACGATCGTTGGGGAGGTTGCCATGAACAATGGCCCAATACTTCCGTAGAGATTTTTTGTCTTTGAGTTCCTCTGCTAAGGCGACGTGAGCTTGGTCATTTTTGGCGACCATCAAGAGGCCTGACGTGTCTTTATCGATCCGATGAACGATCCCTGGACGCAATTCCCCATTGATCCCTGAAAGGTCCTTGACATGGTATAACAGCGCATTGACCAAGGTTCCACTGGTATGACCCGCACTTGGGTGAACAACCATGCCTTGAGGTTTATTGACCACCACAACATCTTGGTCCTCATAAACGATGTCTAAGGGCAAATCTTCTGCTTCATAGCTGACCTCTTCCACTTCTGGGACTTCATACTGGATGATATCTCCTTCCTTGACCGTGTACTTGGCTTTTTTTACAGCCCCATTGACCAGAACTTTTCCTTCTTTGATCTGCTCATTGGCCACAGCCCGTGACAAGGGAGTCAAATCCGCCAAAGCCTTATCCAGTCGCGCACCGGCTACTTCGATTTTAATTTCCATGCGTTTCCTCTTTCAACATCAGGATCAGGAGCAAGAAAACTCCAACTGTCAAATAACTATCTGCTACATTAAAAATGGCAAAATTCATAAAGTCCAGGTGGAACATATCGACCACAAAGCCCTGACGCAGGCGATCGATAAAATTCCCCAACCCACCTGAGATAACCAAGGTCAAACCTGTCACCATCCAAAGCGACCCCTTGAGATGCTTATAGAGATAGTAAAAGGCCCCTACCATCACGACTAGAGTGATGAGGGTAAAGAACCATTGCTGATTTTCAAGAAGCGAAAAAGCTGCACCTGTGTTTTGAAGATAGGTCAGACTGACCACATGGGGAATAAAAGACTTGACGACACCCAGTGGAATGTTCTTCACCACATACCATTTGACCAGCTGATCCAGTAGGACCAAAAGGACGATCGCTACTGGGACCATTGTTTTTCTCTTCATTTCTTACCTCTTTTGATCAAAATATTCTACCATAACCTCGACAAACTTCTCTGCTACAGGAGAGAGATCCATCTCTTCACGTTTGACATAGACCATTTTATTGTCCAAGTTGTCTTCTAAAGGAATCACGGTAATGCCATTCACAGACTGGCTATCTAAAAAGCCTGATCCCGTCGCATAAGCATCTGTCCGCTCCAAGATCCCATTCAAAGTAGCCCGATCGGTCACATTGAACATTTGTGAGCTCGAGCTGGTATCGACAAAGTTCTCTGAATAATAGAGGTACTCATCTTTTTCTTGGGTAAAACGAACAGTTGGCAACTGAGCTAGATCTTCCATAACCAGTTTTTTCTTCTTAGCCAAAGGATGTCCTTTGCGAAGGTAAATATGAGTCTGAAAAGGAATCAAATCCACCACTTCAAGCCCCAATTTATCGACCCGTTGCATAATTCCCTTGGTATTTTGACGGTTGAGATAAATAATCCCCAACTCACTATGCCCTTGAGCCACTTCGTCCAAAATTTGGACCGTTGTTGATTCAAAGATGCGGAAGTTTTTATTTTCCGGATAGCGGATCGAGAATTCCGTCATCAAAGGTGGCAAGAAGTCATAGTGTTGACTAGAAATAGAGAATTCTTTCTTCTCTTCTTCAGGACTGGCGTATTGATTTTGAAAAATATCAAACCCTTTGACCACGTCCTGCGCTTTTTCATAAAATTCCATTCCCCGACGGGTCAAAAAAGTCCCAGAACTGGTCCGACGAAAAATCTTAAACCCCAGTTCCTTTTCCAGATCTCTGACGGAAATGGACAAGCTAGGCTGACTCACATACATTTTTTCAGCAGCCTCACGAAAAGTACCACTATTGGCAATCGCCACTACATATCGTAATTGTTGTATATTCATTCTATTTTCCTTATTACAGTATCGATCTATTATACCATAAATTAGGGGCTGAAAGAAGAGATCCGTTTAAGAGACCTTCATCAAGTGAAAATAAAAAAGAGAGTGGGACAGAAATCGGTAATTCATTAGAATTCGATTTCGTCGTCCCACCTCCGCACAGTTGAGTAGGGTTGTAAAAGCTGATGAAATCAGCGCAATAGAGCCCACTCAACAACTGCGTCTTGCTCGACAATCCAAAAATAATTGAGAGGCTAGAACTTTTGTCCCAGCCTCTTTTACTTATTCAATCACTTGACTTTCTGCCACTTTCTTGTACCAATGAGCCGATTTCTTCGGATAGCGCTCTTGGGTTTCAAAGTCTACATAGAAGAGACCATAGCGTTTTTCGTAACCATTAGACCAAGAGAAGACGTCCATGAGAGACCAGATGAAGTAACCTTTGACGTTTGCACCATCGGCAATCGCATCAGACAAGACTTCCAAGTGTTGTTTCACATAATCAATCCGTCCATCGTCATAAACCGTATTGTCCACAAACTCATCTTTGTAGCCCAGTCCGTTTTCAGTGATGTAGATCTTCTTGTAGTTTGGATAATCTTTCTTGACACGCATTATTTGATCATACAAACCTTGAGGGTAGATGATCCAGTCCCAGTCTGTACGAGGGACATAGTCAGGAGCTACACGACGTCCAACACCTTTGATTTGGTACTTAGAGCTTCCTTTTTCCCCTTTACCGTTGTGGATGATTTCAGTTTCACCATCAAATGCTTCCATCCAATCACTCATGTAGTAGTTAATTCCAAGGAAGTCGTTCAAATCTTTTGCTGCTTCAAGCGCTGCAAAGTCTTCGTCACGAAGATCCAAGCTACCACCATTGACAGATAAGATGTGATTGACCCCTTCCATGGTTGCATCTGAATAGTGTCCAAGGTAAGTAGCATCCAAGATAAATTTGTTGTGGATGATATCTTCCAATTCAGCCGCCCGAACGTCTGCTGGATTTTCTGGATCCAATGGATACTTAGTTGGAAGTGCGTGAACAACCCCGATTTCACCTTTATAACCTTTGTCTTTGTACAATTTCACAGCACGTGCATGAGAAACCATCATATTGTGGTGAGATTGGAAGACTTTGGCAAGGTCATATTGAATACCTGGTGGGAATTTACCAACCAAGTATTGACCATCACCGATTGGGCCAATTTCATTGAAGGTTGTCCAGTAGTTGACTTCTGGGAATTCTTCAAAACAGAAAGCAGCATAATCTACAAAGTGTTCGATATTTTCACGATTCAAGAAGTCTCCATTTGAGTGAAGAGCTTCAGGAGTATCAAAGTGGTGAAGAGTTACGAATGGTTCTACATGACGTTTATGGCATTCTGCAAATAACTTATGATAGAATTCTACCCCTTTTGGATTGACTTCACCATAGCCAGTTGGGAAAATACGTGACCAAGCAATAGAAATACGAATTCCGTTTACGCCATATTCTTCCGCCAACTGTAAGTCTACTGGATATTTATGGTAGAAATCACTCGCTGGTTCAGCAGTATACCAATAGTTGTCTGCTAAATATTTATCCCATGCAACAGGTCCTTTACCGTCTGTATGAGTCGCACCTTCTGCCTGATAAGCTGCAGTTGCGCCACCAAAAATAAAATCTTTAGGAAGTGTTTTTGTCATATTTTCACCTATTTCTTGATTGGATAAAATGAAAAGCGAGGGGAGAGGAGTTAGTGAGCCATCCATCTCCATCTCACTTTTTAGTTCTTATTCTTCAAATTGAGCTTGAACAAAGGCTAGAGCACCTTTTCCATCACGGGTTAACTTGATGTACTGAGCACCTTCTGTCTTCGCCAATTTGATGCCTAGTTTATCTGTTTCAGCCTTCATATCTTCGAAGTTGGAAGCAACCTGAGGCGCCAAGATAACAAGGTCAAATTCTGGCAACATTTCACGGTGGGCTCCATAGCCACCTGCTGCAGCTTTAACTGGAACTTTATACTCTTCTGCGGCTTTATTCAAAGCATTGGCAAGAAGACCACTTGTTCCTCCACCAGCACAAAGAACGAGGACGTTTGTTTCTTCAGTAATTGTATTTTGTGCTGAATCTACTCCAGCTTTTTCAAGAATAGCATCTGCTTTTGCAGTGTTAAAGTTTGCAGCTACCTTTTCTTTTAATTCATCATTAGTTTTACCTGAACGTTCTTCTTCAAGAATTTGTTCATCATAAACCTTGAGGAATGGATAGTAGATAACAATATCTACTACAATTAACAATGCTGCAAGAGCGAATGATAAGAACTGGAAGTTTGTACCAAGAACAATACCAAGAGGTCCTGGTGTAGTCCATGGAAGGTTGGCAGTAAATGAGTTCATGCCAAGTGTTTCAATAAAGAACTTAAAGATCCATACGTTTGCAATTGGTGCAAAGATGAATGGGATAAAGAAGATTGGGTTCAAAACAAGTGGTGCACCAAACAAGATTGGTTCGTTTACACCAAAGAATGTAGGAACTACTGAAGCGCGTCCAATAGCACGATTTCGTTTCGATTTACATAACCACATAAACATGAACGGAACAACAAGAGTTGCACCAGTACCACCCATAGTGACGATGAACATTTGTGTACCAGATGTAAGGATCTTATCAGCGTGCATACCTTGTTGAAGGAGGTTCAAGTTGACTTCGGCATTTGCATAAGTGATCGCTGCAATCGCAGGCTCAACGATAGATGGGCCGTGAATACCAATAAACCAGAAGAATGCAAAGGCACCGAAAATAATCGTAATACCAACATAACCGTCTGCTGCTGAGAATAGTGGAGCAAGAAGGGTACCGATTGATTCAGCAACCGTTACATGAAGGCTTGCTTTCACAACTAATTCAAGTGCATACAAGAGTACAACTGACAATGTAAATGGAATCAGGTCTTTAAATACTTGTGAAATATTTGGTGGAACCTCGTCTGGCATGCGAATCGTCACATTATTTTTCACACAGACCTTATAAACATTAACGGTAACAAAGGCTGCAATGAAGGCTGTCAACAGACCTTTTGTACCCATGAAGGCTGTTAAGAATCCACCTTCTTTAGCAGGTTCGGCAGCCATGAGCAAGAAGCCAACCATAGAAGCCAACATTGTAGAAATGAAGTTGATTTGGTTAGTTGCTGGAAGGTCGCGGTTCATTGAATCAGTCAAAGCCTTAGCCGTTGTACCACCAACGAAGAAGGCCAAGATGCCCATAGAATAGCTATATGGAGTCATCAAGAAAGTTTCAATATCTTTAGACCAATGGAATCCCCAAGCGTTTGGTACATACGCAATTAGGATGAAGATAGATGAGAAAAGGATAACAGGCATCCCTGCAATAAAGCCATCCCGAATCGCTCGCAAATATTTGTTTCGAGAAATCTTTTCAAAGAAAGGTTTCCCTTTTTCAATCAGTTCAATCAGTTTATTCATTATTTCGCTCCTCTTTTATATAGTTCAATCAGATGGTGAATCACGTCTTTTAATAGGATTGTTGTCATGAGATGGTCTTGACCATGCATCATGGTAATGCTATAGGGGATTTCTTCTCCTGCTGCTTCATGCGCTAGCATGGTCGTTTGAGATTTGTGAGCCTCAGCGATACAAGACCCCGCTTCTTCTACTAAGGATTCTGCTTTAGCAAAATCACCATTTTCAGCAGCTTTTAATGCTTCTATTAATTTTGATCGAGCGTCACCGGCATAAGCGACAATTTCAAACCCAAGTAATTGGACTTCTTCTTTATTCATGTTGGTTCCTCCTTATGATACCTTTTGAAAATTTTTATAATAGACGTTGAATATGCAAGGCTAAATAGACTTTTTCATTAGGAGATATCTTAGCTCCAGTCTGTTCAGCGATGGTTTGGTAGATCTGATGACTAATCTCATAAGCCTTTGGATAACTTAGCTGGATCAGTTGTTCCATCTCGCTCAATCCTTCAGGATCCTCTCTTCCCTTATCTAGGGAGTCAAGGAAATAATTAAGATGGATCATAAAGCGATCATAGAAATGACTGTTCTCTTCTTTTCGTTTCAATCCATTTTGAGCTAGTTTTTCTTCTACAGCTTTCAAAATCGCTTGGCGATCTTGGACATCAGGATCCTGCTCATGAATGACTTCCCCTTGTGCATTGATGAAGTGATAGGCGATACGATTCACTTCATCGTCAGGAAATTGATCCAAGAGCCGCTTTCGAAAGATCTCAATCGCTTCTTTTGCGATTTTATAGGGAATCGGGTGCATAGCAGACACATCAGGAAGGTCACTGTATTTATATCTTCCCTGTTGAACTGCCTGGTAAGAACAAAAGATGTGATCTGTTAATGTCACATAGATATATTCTTGAACAGGATAGGCATATTTCTTAGACAAGGTATCAATCACTTCATAAGTGGTTGTAATGAAATCAAGAGGAACATCCTTTAGAAGGGCCATAAAGTTTTCTCTTGACTCATCCGTATTTAAACGAAATACTTTTTCGACCTTATCATCAGCTACTAGATCATTTTTCTTTTTCCCAAATGCAATCCCACTCCCAATAACAATCAACTCTTGTTGTAGTTCATTTTGAACCAAAGCAACATTATTGTTCATTGGATGGATAATACGATACATGAGGCTCTCCTTTGTAAAATTTGTTAAAAGCAAATAAAAATGACCACGAAGCAACCGAAAAAACTAGCCTACACTAATTGTTCAGTCTACTTGTGGTCACGCCTAATCTAACTTAGTAACGCTCACTGCTATTCAACTTATGAACTTATTCTATCATATGTTTTTTATTTTGTAAACCCTTACAGCGAAAATTTTTAAACATTTTTTTATAAAAAATAAACAAAGCCTAAAAATAATGAAGAACATTGGAAGGAATTTCTTCCTTCCAATGTTCTAAATGTTGCTTTAGGAGGCAATAACGATTTGTTTCTTACACGCGTTCTGTCCAAGGTGTTGCCACTTTAGCCAAGACCGCATTCAATTCTTCAATATTTTGACGACCTTCTGTACGAAGCCATTCACGAGCAGCTGCTTCTCCATCTTTGATGTAAGCTTCTACTGAACCTGCCCATGTCGCACGTCCACAAAGAACACCGTTGAAGTTAGCACCTGATGCATGAGCAAATTCCAAAGTTTCTTGGAAAAGTTTTGCGGATACACCAGCACTGAGGTAGATGTATGGAAGATTTGTTGCTTCTTCTTGTTCTTTGAAGAAAGCAGCCGCTTCTTCACGACTATAGACAACTTCACCTTCTCCAAATCCTTCCACGTAGTTGACATTGACGGGAACTTCTACTTTCAATACATCGATATTGAAACGAGGATCTGAGAAGACTTTCATAGCTTCAATCACCTTACGAGGTTTCAATTTCGCATATTCAGCAGAGGTTGCATCTGCAATTCCTTCGTCATAAGCCAAGATTTCAAGGAAGAATGGAATGTCTTCTGCCACACATTCTGAACCAATGCGTTCGATGTAAGCTTGTTTTTCTTGGTTGAGTTCTTCTGCACTATCTACATCATAGTAGAGCAAGAATTTCACAGCATCAGCACCTTGTTCTTTAATGCGTTTTGCTGACCAAAGGTTGAGGCAATCAGGTAAACGTTTGGTGCTAGATGTATCGTAACCTGTTTTTTCGTATGCAAGCAAGAGCCCAGCATCTTTATCCAAGGCTTTCGTAGCAGGCAAACCATATTCTGGGTCCAACAACATTGATGAAGCATATTTTGTCAATTCATCTGCTACAAGAACTTTCAATTCTTCCATTTGTGCTACAGTTGGCTCAGTGTCTTGGTATTTGGCCATCAAGCGTTTCAAAGCCCCACGTTGGTCGAAGGCCAAAGCTGAAATAACACCGTCTTTTGTACTAAGACGTTCCAAATAGTTGCGTTTTTGTTCTGTTAATACCATTTTATACCTCTTTTACGATTAATTGTTGATACAAGGCATCATAGTGCCCCATGTTGACATGTCCTGTTTGTGCTTCTTGCGCATTTAACATTCCAAGAACATTTGCTTTCTTGAGCAAGTCTGCATCACTCTCATGATGATAGAGACCAGATGCAATCCCAGCAACAGTCGAATCACCAGATCCGACTGGATTGACGACATCGATCTTAGGAATATCTACCTTATAGAAGACATCCCCATGCTTAGCGAAAGCGCCATTTGCACCAAGGGAGACAATCACCCATTCGATGCCATCAAAGAGAGAATCCTGAAGAACTTCTTTTAAGTCTTCCACATTCTTACTCACTTCTTTTCCTAACAACTGTGATAATTCTTCATTGTTTGGTTTAATGACCGTAGGCTTGACAGCTACTTGAATGGCAGCTTCTAAAGAAGCTCCCGAGCAATCGAGTACGACTGGTTTCCCAGCTTCCATTGCAATCTTGACAAGGCTAGCATAGTAGTCCACCGGTAAACCAGCAGGAAGACTTCCAGAGATGGCAACAACCTCTACTTGTTCAATCAAGTGACGATAATGGTCGAGAAAGTCTTGCCCTTCTTTCTCAGAAATGGTTGGACCTTTTTCTAAGATTTCTGTTTGCTTGCCTTCGTGAAGGATGGCGATACAATTACGTGTATCTCCAGCAATTTCAAAGAAACGTTCCTCTATCCCTTCTCCTAAATGATCGAGAATGAATTGTCCCGTTCGACCACCAAGTAGGCCAGTCGCTGCCACTGGATCCTTTATCTCAGAAAGTACACGAGTAACGTTAAGACCTTTCCCACCAGCTGTCTTACTCACATCAGCCACACGATTGACAGTATCCAACTGGAGTACATCCAAAGGATAAGAGATATCAATCGAAGGGTTCATCGTGACCGTTAATATCATACGTCACCTCTTAGTCGTGGTATTCACCACGGTCCCATTTTTCAAGGAATTCTGTAAAGAAATCAGCATCCGCTTGATGAGCATTATGGGTTTCCACATGTTGGATCTTAGCGATCAATTTTTTATTTTCTTCAGTTGGTTTGTATTCAGCGTGGATGAATGCTTCAATGATATCGCACATGAGCAATTCACCCGTAATTTTACCACCAAACCCGATGACATTCGCGTTCAATTCTTCTTTTGCATAAAGAGCAGTTGTCATATCGCGTACTAAGGCAGAACGGATACCAGGTACTTTGTTAACAGCATTGTTAATCCCAACACCAGTACCACAGATACAAACACCAAGATCTGCTTGGCCACTTGCTACGGCTTCACCGACTTTCTTACCAAAGATTGGATAGTGGGTACGTGTATGGTCATAAGTCCCAAAGTCGAGCACTTCATATCCTTTTGATTTCAAAAAATCAGAAACAGCCATTTTTTCATTTGTCACAATGTGATCACAACCAATTGCAATTCTCATTTGAATTCTCCTCTCATTAGCACATCTTATTCAACATATCAACACGGATTTGGTGACGGCCACCGTCGTATTTACCATTGACGAAGCCTTTGGCAATGTTTTTCGCCAATTCATCTCCAACAATTTCAGCTCCCATGGTAATCATTCGAGAATTGTTGTGTCCACGTGTCATATAAGCAGAACGTTCATCTGAAACTTCTGCTGCCACCATTCCTTTGATTTTAGTCGCAACCATAAATGGACCAGCTCCATAAGCATCAATCACGATTCCAAGATTTTGATCGTTTTTGTTCACTTCGCTCGCAACTGCAAGTGTCACATCTACAAAATCTTGACCTTCAGCGGTTACATCTACAACATCGAAGTTTTCTTTTACAAGAAACTCTTTCACGAGATCTTTTAATCTTAATCCTGCAGCATCTGCACCAATTACAATAGACATGTCCTGTCCTCCTTTTGTTTGTTTCAGCAAATATTCCTGTTGTTAATTTTTCACAAAGAAACATTTTCTTACTTTTGATATTATATTACACCTATTTTGAACGAAAGTCAACATTAAATTGTTTATTTTCGAACATTTTTTAAAAATAAAAACACCATACCTAGAAAAGATATGGTGTCAGTTTTCAAACTACATGAAACGATTATTTTGCATTTGCAGCATATTCTTCGTTACGTTTGATCATTTGTTTTCTGTACCAAGCGAAGATTCCGATATAGAATGCCAAGAAGACAACTACACCAAGGATAGCTTTGATATCACCAGTTGTTGCGTTACCGATTGTCCAACCGAGCAATTTTTCAACTGGTCCTTCAAGAGTTGAGTGAGTGATCAATTGAGTAGAAGCTACCCCTTTAGGGAAGGCATCAACACTCTTAGCCAATTGAGTTGCAAATGGTGCAATCAATGTTCCTGAAAGAAGGAAGAGTGGCAAGAGAAGGCTTCCGAAGATGATCATACGGATCAATTTACCACGTGTTACAACCAACAAGGCTGGAGTCACACCCATAGCGATGATACCGGCAAGTGGCAAGATACCATTTCCGACTTTAGAAAGAAGCACTGCTTCGATCAACATGATTGGTGCAAGTACGTTCGCACAAGCCCAGATTTCAGCACGACCAGCGATAAATGGCCAGTCCAAACCGATGTTAAATTTACGTCCTTGAAGACGTTTAGTAGCAACGTTTGTAATACCTTGTGACAATGGTTCTACCGCTGCGATGAACCAAGAACCGATCAATGAGAACAATTCCAAGCAGACACCGGCAGTCAAACCAAGGCTCAACCAACCTTTAATAACCAATTCCCATTTGTCAGCATCTTGCACGCCAGCAACTGGATGTGGAGTACCCATGATACCGATGACGATACCAAGAAGGAAACCGATAAAGAATTTAGATCCCCAGAAACCGATCTTCTTGTTCAATTTAGCAGCGTCGAAGTCGTATTTATCAAGACCTGGGAAGAATTTGTCAAAGATTTTATCCAAGACCATGATGATTGGGTTCATCATGTAGTTCATGTGAGTAGATGTCATAGGTGATGAACTTGGTGCATTCAACAAATCATCAAATGTTGGTTTCATCAAGTCTGAGTTGATGATTTTCATAACCCCTACAAGGACAACGGCAAGAGTTGCAACGAAAAGTGAAACTCCTTGGCTGACACCGTTGTTGTCTGCATACCATTTGATCAAAAGACCAGTGATAGACAAGTGCCAGATATCGAAGATATCGACGTCAAGTGTATCAGTTTTCTTGATAGCAAGCATGATAACGTTGACGATCAACATAATCAACAAGAAGTAAAGTGTCCAGGCAGACCCCCAAGTGATGGTCGCAAGAGGTGCCCAACCAACGTCTGTGATATTCAATTGAATACCAGTGTTCTCAACGAATTTTGCAAGAGACGCTGAGAAAGCTCCATTCAACATACCGATGATGGCACCGATACCAGTAAGGGCGATGGCAAGTTTAATACCACCTTCAAGGGCTTTAGAGAATTTCACTCCAAATAAGAGAGCCAATAAAGTTAAGACGATCAACATGATGATCGGAGCACCCATGTCTAGGATGGGTTTGAAAAATTTATTGGCAAAATCAATAATGCCATTCATAATAAATCCTCCCGATTTATGAATTTTTTGTAATTTACAGCAGAAAGTGTTTCCAATTTTATAATTGGATAACGCTTACAATCATGTTTAAAAAAATATTAACTTAATCCATGTTCTTTAATGGCAGCTTCGATGTTATCAAAGACTGGTGCACTCATCGCTGGAATACGGAACAAGATTGGTCCTGCTTCTACCACTGGAATACCAGGATCGAATCCCAAATCTGTCGCAGCAATTGGAGTAAAGATGTCATAACCTGAAATCAAGTCTTCGTTCACGTCTTTGACCATGACTGCGTCACAACGCACATCATAACCACGGTTTGACAACTCTTCTTCCAACGCATTCTTAATTTGGTGGCTAGAGTTAACACCTGCACCACAGGCAGCTAAAATTTTAATCATTTGGATGTCCTCCATTATAAATATTTACGAATGTTTTAGGAAATAGTTTCCGTAATGTATTGATAAAGCTTATCTTCACTATCTAATTTTGATAGAGCTTCGAGATTTCCATTGGATGTAAAGAAATCCATCAGTTGGGCCAAAATATTGGTTTGGCTTGAGCTCGTATTATTGATAATAAAGAATAAGAGTGAAACTTGAACTTCCTTATCTGGAGCAATCATATTATGGAAAGTTACGGGTTGATCCAAACGAACCACAACCACATTCTCAGTGAGATTATGGACAATGTCTGTGTGCGGGATCGCCACATTTGGTAAGTCCTTACCAAGAAATTCCATGTCTAATCCAGTCGGGAAAGACTTTTCACGCTCAATCAAAGCGGAACGATAGGTTGGTGTCACAATCTGTCGCTCTTCCAATAAGCTTGCTACCTGCTCAAAGAGATCTGTTTGATCCTTGGCATGTAGGCAAAATACAAGATCTTTGTTAAAGAGTTGATTTAATCCCATTGTTGCCACCTCCTTATCTAACTATTTATTTTATAGCTTCAGTATATCACTATATTGATTGAGTGTCAATCATTTTTTGTCTAAATTTGTTTAATTTTGTTTGTATATCACTCTAAAGCGCTTTCTATCCGTCATTTTCCAACATCATTAAATCAGTAAAAAGTGGTCTCTTTTTTGAGACCACTTTGTTCTATATGATTTTCGTATACAAGGCATATTTGTCTTTGATCTTCTTTGGAATACTATCATCAGTAATAATGGCATTCAGGTCTTCCACTCGATAGAAACTATAGAAAGAATAGCTATCAAACTTACTGTTATCGGCAACCACATATTTCTCAATTGCATTGTTTAGAATAATAGCATTACCATTTCCTTCTTCTTCATTGGCTGTGGAAACATGATGCCCATCGATGCCATTGACCCCGATGAAAGCTTTAGAAACCTTGATTTCTTTCAAGAGTTTATTGGCAAATTGACCGACAAAAGTTTGTGTCTTCACCCGGTAGCGACCACCAACTAAGATCAGGTCATAATTTGGAAAATCCTTTAGCTTTTCAAAAATGGGGAGGGAATTGGTGACAATACTGATTTCCTTTCCTTCTAAATAGTCGCCGATAAAATCTGTTGTCGTACCAGACCCAATAAAGACGGTATCCCCATTTTCGATCAACTCTGCACATTTTTTTGCTATGGTTCGTTTCTCATCAATATTGATGAGATTTTTCTCACTGTGAGAAGCCTCTAACAAGCTATCTTTGACCTTTTTGTGGGCTCCACCATGTACACGAACTAAAAGACCTTGTTTTTCAAGATCGATCAGATCGCGACGAATGGTCATGTCTGTCACCCCAAAGAGTTCCTTGAGTTCTTTGACTGATACCACACTTTTTCGATCCAGTTCCTGAAGAATTTCAACATGTCTGCTATCTTTCATGGTACTACTTCCATTCCTACTATATTTGTCTCTATTATACTATATTTTTCAAAAAACACAAATTCAAACATTATATTAACAAGGGTAAACATGATATTTTTAAATAAATAAAAGAAAAAAGCCTTCTGATAAATCAGAAAGCTTTAATTTTGCTATTTCTAGCTTCCTCACCTTTGGATCAAGGCTCGGGACAAAAAGGTTTAGAAAACCTTTTTATTTTGCGATTGGGTAAACAGAAACTTGTTTTTTATCGCGACCTTTACGTTCGAAGCGTACTACGCCTTCAACTTTTGCGAACAAAGTATCGTCTCCACCACGTCCAACGTTCACACCTGGGTAGATGTGTGTTCCGCGTTGACGGTAAAGGATAGATCCACCTGTTACAGTTTGTCCATCAGCTGCTTTAGCTCCAAGACGTTTTGCTTGTGAATCACGTCCGTTTGATGTAGAACCTCCACCTTTTTTGTGGGCGAAAAGTTGCAAGTTAGCAAGATTCAATTTCAACATAATTGTTTTCCTCCATGTTAGTTTTCTGTGATAACTCTTGTTTGGACGAACTCTGAAGAGTTCTCCGATAAGTTTGCCATCCCTAAGAAAAATGATTCAAAGAATAGTTGGGTCATTTCTCTTTGATGTGGTGGAATATCTGTCGGGATTGTGACCCGAAGGAAGCCACCTTCTTCTTCGTTTAATTCTAGATCCGGTTCGTAGCCTGCAAATTTCTCAACGGAGTTGACAAAGTTAATGGCTAGAGTCGAAACCGATGCACACACGACATCAAAGCCATATTCACCGCTTCCAGCGTGCCCAGTGATTTCTGCACTCCTCAGCTCGCCATCTTCGGCTCGTTCAAAGACTGCTTGTATCATGTGTTCTCCTAAAAATTAAGCGTTGATAGCGTTGATGACAACTTTAGTGTAAGGTTGACGGTGACCTTGTTTACGGTGGCTACCTTTTTTAGGTTTGTACTTGTAAGTAACAACTTTCTTTTGTTTTCCTTGTTTTTCAACAGTTCCAACAACAGTAGCTCCTGAAACAAGTGGAGTTCCGACAACAGTGTTTTCACCACCAACAAGAACAACTTCGTTAAATGTAACTTCTTGACCAGCTTCAACGTTCAATTTTTCAACGTAGACTGCTTGACCAACTTCAACTTTAACTTGTTTTCCGCCAGTTTTAATGATTGCGTATGTGCTCATTATGCACCTCCTATGTATTTTTGGGTTTCCCCGTATTTTTGTGAAGACTCGCCTAGCATCGTGGGACGAACCACTTACTCTCATAGAAATGAGCGACGATGTTCGAGCGGTTGCACAGGCATGTGCATAGTCAACTCTCTAAGTATATCACTTCTATCAGACAAAGACAAGTATTTTTGCGCTTTGAAAGCGAATTTTCTTTGAAAAATCTATTTTTTGTATCTTGTAGTTTAAGATCGCATTCAAAACCTGCCTTTATCTACTTATCCTTAAATTTAAAGTCATTGAAGCTCATTTTGGCTTTAGACGAATCGTTCATCCCCTTCATTTTTTCTTCTTGTTCCTTAGTAATTTTTATCGGAATCGCTGCAGCAGTATTGGGTTTTAACACACCCGATTCGCTCACTTCATAGTCAACTGTGACATCTTTAAAAAGTGGCTCTCCATCATATTCCAAATTCAGGACAAAGGATCCATCACGATCGATGGTTGTGGTGGTACGATTCACAATAAAGAATAAGGCGAAGCGATTTTCCTCATTTCCAAAGGTATATCCTGGAAAAAAGACAAATAATTTTCCAGCTTCTCCAAGCGTTGGATGTTCCTTGATAAATTTCTCAGACGCTTCCAAGACTTCGTTGTCCTGGTCTTTATACTGCTCGGCCCTGACAAATGTGAGGGGTTCTTTTTTTCTATTGCTTGATTGGCTAGTCTTCTCTTCTTTTTTCGGGCCAGTAAACGATACTTTGACACAGCCTGTCAACAGAAGCAAACTTGTCATTAATACGATAATTTTTTTCATCTTGTCTCCTTTAAGTTGGTTAGAAAAAGAGGCTGGATACGCCCAGTCTCTCCTATAGCAAATCCTCAATCAGGTCATCAACCTCGTCTTTTTCTACTTTTGGTGTGATCTCTGTTACGATGATGCCTGCTACAGCTCGCTCGACCAAAGCTTCCACATCCATTCGTTGCTCATACTGCTCCGCATTTTTGAGTTTCGGATTAGTCTTTGGACGATCTGGTGCAAAGATGGTACAACAGTCTTCAAACGGTTGGATAGAGATTTCAAAGGTATCAATCTCTTGGGCAATATCGATGATTTCCAACTTGTCCATGGTCACCACCGGACGGATAACTGGTGTATTGGTTACCGCATTGATGGCCTGCATACTCTCTAAGGTTTGACTAGCCACTTGTCCTAAGCTTTCACCATTGATAATCACCAAACCACCGCGAACCTCGCGAATGCGGTCTGTAATGCGCATCATAAAGCGACGGGTCAGGGTCATGAGGTAAGCTTCTGGCGCTTTAGCCTTGATCTCCTCTTGGATCTCTGTGAAGGGCACCTCGATAAATTGGATATTGCCCCCAAACTTGGTCAACTTCCGTGTTAAGTCATGAGCTTTTTTCAAGGCACCTGGGCTGGTATAAGGGGGGCTCGCAAAGTGAACCGCCTCGATATCCACCCCACGCTTCAAGGCTAAGTAGCCAGCTACTGGAGAGTCGATCCCACCAGAAAGCATGAGCATCCCTTTGCCAGACGTACCAACAGGAAGGCCACCTGCTCCCTTAATGGTTTCATAAGAGATGTAGGCTGCTTCTTCTCGGATTTCGACTTGCAGGTTGATATCTGGTTTTTTCATTTGGGCCTGAATGGTTGGAATGGCTTCAAAGACAGCACCACCCAAGGTTTGATTGAGTTCACGGCTATCGAGTTCAAAAGTGTGATCGCTACGCTTACTTGAGATTTTAAAGGTCAAGCCGTCCTTGTAAATCTCCTTCATAATCCCTTGCACCGCAGCTTTCAAGGCTGGGACTGATTTTTCAATCTTGTAAACAGGTGAAAAATTTTGGATCCCAAAAACTTGCTTGAGGGATTCTGCCACCGGCTCATAATCCGTCCCATGTAGATAAGCATGGGCCCGATCGCGGTCCGCTGTCACTTTGACAGCCGGATAAATAGATAAAACATCTTGGATATTATTGCGAAGTTTATTGATGAAACGCATGCGGTTTTTCCCTTTAGTAGAAAGTTCTCCATAGCGAATCATAATTTCTGAATAGGTTAAGGTCATATTGATTTCCTTCTATATTTAACGTACTTTTCGTGTTTGTTCGTAAATCAGTTTGAACTTGGTCAAGAATTGCTCGACTTGGCTCATGTCATTTTCAATATCGAGACTGAGGCGAACTGCTGTCTGAGCGATGCTCTTGTCCACTCCCATGGCAATCAAGGTACCAGCTGGTTTTCCAGCCTTGGACGAGCAGGCACTGGTGGTCGAGATGTAAATATCAAACTCTTCAAAGGCATGGACCACTACTTCACCACGAACTCCCTTGATCCCGAAAGTCAAGATGTGAGGGGCAAAGTGATCCTCACCAGAAAAGACAGTGACATCTGGATAGTTGGCCAATTCTTTGCGGATGACTTCTTTCATCTGCTGGGTCTTGCTGGCAAAAACTTCTTGGTTTTCCATAGCTAAGCGTAGGGCTTTTGCGGTTGCTGCGATACCTGCCACGTTCTCAGTTGTCGAGCGCATTTCTTTTTCTTGACCTCCACCCGTTAAGAGAGGGGTGATCTTTTTGCCTTCTTTGATGTAGACAAAGCCAACTCCACGAAGACCATGGAATTTGTGACTAGAGAAGGTCGCAAAGTCCACGCGCTCTGGTAGATAAACTTCTGTTGCTACCTTGGCTAAAGCTTGAACAGCATCGACATGGAAACTAATCGTTGGGCGATCCTCAAGGAGAGCCGCAATTTCATGGATGGGCTGGATGGAGCCAATCTCATTGTTGACGGCCATGACAGAGACCAAGGTCGTATCTGGACGGAGAAGACTAGACAAGGCATCCACTTTGACAAAGCCACGCGCATCCACTGGAGCATAATCCACTTGGAATCCTTGCGTCTTTAACCAAGCAGCGGACTCCTTGATAGCGGGATGCTCGATGTCAGAGACAATGATATGCTTGCCATAAGGAGCTTTCTCAAAGGCGACACCCTTGAGGATCCAGTTGTCCCCTTCTGTCCCACCAGACGTGAAGTAAATTTCCTCAGCTTTCTTGCCAATTAGCTCCGCAATTTGTTTCCGAGAAGCTTCCAAAATACGAGTAGCTTGACTACCTAGATTGTGCAAACTAGAAGGGTTGCCCCAGATCCGAGTCGCTACTTCTGTATAAGTCGCAAGGGCTTCTGGATAGGGTTTAGTCGTTGCTGAATTGTCAAAATAGATCATGTCCTACGCATCCATCACTTTCTTTTTACGTAACTTCTATTTTATCATTTCTGACCGCTTGGGACAAGGATTTGATAAAGAGAGATGCGGCAAAATCACTCTATAAAATTCAGTTCTTTTTAGACATTTTTCAGAAAATGACTTATAATAGGAAAGTGTTAAAAAACAATTTTTGATAGAAAGAGAATGAACATGTCACAATATTCAAGAAGTAACAAAAACCAAAAACCTGAGGAAAAAGCAGATACAAGACCATCTCGCGGTGAGAAAGTCAAACAAGGTTTGTCCGTATTTCAAACCGTTGTAGCTACGATTGCCAGTCTCTTAGGGATTATCGTCACTTCCTTTACCATTATGAGCCTGCTCAATAAAGACAATCAAAAAACAGAAGACAAACCATCTAGTAGCACCAGCGTCGTCGTGGTTCACGATAAGGGATCTGACTCAAGCGCTACCAATACATATACTAACACCAATACACAAACCAATTCAAGCAATACAGAAACAAGTTCACAAAAAGAAACCGATAGCTCATCTGCTACAGAAACCAGTTCATCTGCTGCACAAGACCAAGGCTCTACAGCAACAGACAGTGGCGCAGATACAGCATCATCTGGAACCAACTAAAAAATCAGTAAGGACAACCTTACTGATTTTTTGGGCTTTCGATTCCAGCTTTCTCTGATTTTTATAAAAAGCATCTATCTCGTTATCATACTCCCATTTAAGCTTTGAACGCTCTTCCTAAATTTGATCCAATCATTCATATGTAAAGTTTTTGGGCCTATCACCATAAGTTGATTCAGCTAATGAAGCATATAGATTGTCAAAACTGCTCGAATTCTAATTACTCAAATAATCTACCCCCTATTCCAATGTCGGATCCTATATACATCTCATCTAGATTCAATGTATTGTCATCATTAATTGGAATATCTATTCTCCAACCCGATTCTTCAATATGATTTATACGTCCATAAACATTCATATAATATTCAGGAGTTGTCAGTCCACCATCACCCCATTGTGTCTGATCCCAATCAATCTGAACGGATTCAACTTTTGAATTTTGTGCTTTGACTAAATCAATGACCTTCTGTTCGTGTTCTTTTAGGTAGTCCAGTTGCTTTTTCTTTATAGTTTCTTCATCTTCCTTGAGGTCTTTCGTTGATGAAGCAGCAATCGTTTTTCCTTGTTTTGTATCATCTTTATGCTTTACGGTACATCCTCCTACAATAAGCAGTGCTGCAATTGAAGCAATTGTTAGCATGATTTTTCGACTTATCATGAGTCCCCCTATCATTCTGTACAGATTATTCTTTAAAATTGGAAACTGGATAAATGTTATTCCGATTATGATAGCATTTATAGTTTGAAAAACAAGCTATCACACTACATAGAGCTTTTTAAAACATGAGTATATGATTTCTTTACCTTCAATCATAAATCTTTGAATTAAAGAGCTATGATGTAAGTGACAATTTGCACTATTGGTCTATTTCAAACTCATAGCACATTTTTTCCTATCCTTTAAATGCCAATTACTCAAGTAATCTACCCCCTATATCAATGTCGGACCCTATATACATCTCATCTAAATTTAATGTATTGTCCTCATTAATTGGGATATCTACTCCCCAACCCGATTCTTCAATATGATTTATACGTCCATAAACATTCATATAATATTCGGGAGTTGTAAGTCCGCCATCGCTCCATTGTGTCTGATCCCAATCAATCTGAACGGATTCGACTTTTGAATTTTGGGCTTTGACTAAATCAATAACCTTCTGTTCGTGTTCTTTTAGGTAGTCCAGTTGCTTTTTCTTTATAGTTTCTTCATCTTCCTTTAGTGCTTTCGTAGATGAAGAAACATTCGTTTTATCTTGCTTGGTATCTTCTTTCTGTTTCATGGTACATCCACCTACAATAAGCAGTGCTGCAATTGAAGCAATTGTTAGCATGACTTTTCGACTTTTCATAAGTCCTCCTATCATTCTGTACAGATTATTCTCTATAATTGGAAACTGGATAAATGTTATTCCGATATTCTAGCATTTATAGTTTGAAAAACAAGCTATCACACTACATAGAGCTTTTTAAAACATGAGTTAATGATTTCTTTACCTTTAATCATCAAAATTTTAAATTAAAGAACTATGAGGTAAGTGACAATTTGAACTATTGTTCTATTTCAAACTCATAGCACATTTTTTCCTATCCTTTAAATGCCAATTACTCAAATAATCTACCCCCTATTCTAATGTCGGATCCTATATACATCTCATCTATATTTAATGTATTGTCCTCATTAATTGGGATATCTACTCCCCAACCCGATTCTTCAATATTATTTATACGTCCATAAACATTCATATAATATTCGGGAGTTGTAAGCCCACCATCACTCCATTGTGTCTGATCCCAATCAATTTGAACGGATTCAACTTTTGAATTTTGTGCTTTGACTAAATCAATAACCTTCTGTTCGTGTTCTTTTAGGTAGTCAAGTTGTTCTTTTTTTATGTCTCCTTCTGGTTTTTGTACGACTTTCTTTGAAGATGGGGTCGTTATCTTCTGTTCGGGTCTTTTGGTCAGGGTCATGATTTTTCCTCCAAGAAAAACCAGTCCTAGTATCGGTAACAAAATAATCAAAAATAGTTCCATTTGTCTCTTCATTCAATTCTCTCCAATCTACACACTTTTAATTGATCTATCAACTGAGTCACTCGAAAATTTCTTAATCTATGCTTAAGTTTTGTCCCAGAGACATCGTCTTTAAATTAATCTTTCCATCTTCCACGACTACATCAACTCGCCAACTAGATTCAGGATTTTTATCAAATCCACCAAAAATGAGAATCATTTCGTCACCACCTTGAGGTGTTCCATTTCCTGCCACGCCCCACTCAGTTTCATCCCAATATATTTGAACGGATTCAACTTTCGGATTTTGGGCTTTCACAAAATCAACAATTTCTTTTTCGTGTTCTTTCAGATAGGCGAGCTGCTTTTTCTTTATAGTTTCTTCATCTTCTTTTAGGTCTTTCGTTGATGAAGCAGCAATCGTTTTTCCTTGTTTTGTATCATCTTTATGTTTCACGATACATCCACCTATACATAGCAACACTGCAATTGTTACACCTATCGTCGTGATTTTTCGACTTTTCATAAGTCCTCATATCATTCTGTACAGATTTTTCTTTAAAATTTCACCTATCATTTCCTGAGCTATTATGGACTCATAGCTCAAATATTTTTGGAATCCTTTCCTCTTAATAGGTAGAATGATCTGTTGATTTTATCAAGGAAAATTCGAACCAGAAATTGAATCAATTGAAGTTGGATTCTCAACATTTGGTTTTGGTACAATAAAAAATGAATAGCCATTGAGTTCCTTATCATTAGCCCCATAGACCTTTAAACGAATGTCAAACCCTGATTCTGTAAAAGAACCGCTATCTCCTACTTTCACACTATCCCAGTCATACTTGACTCGAACAACTTCCGGATCATTCGACTTTATGTAGTTCGTAATTTCGGACTCGTATTTTTTTAAAAAGTCGACTTGCCTTTGTTTGAGCACTTCTGTATCTTCTTTGGTGGAGAAAGAAACATTCGTTTTTTCTTGCTTCATCTCTTCTTTAGATTTTACAGTGCAACCTGTGATGATGAGCAATGTGACACATAAAGCAAGTAAATTGAAAATCATTTTTTCTTGTCTCTTCATAAATCCTCCTTACAGGCTTTGAATCTTCCGGTTCTTACTCAATATAATCACCCTTAATACTAATATGATGGCCCATACTGAATGTCATCTTTTGATCAGAATCAAATACGACATCCACCCTCCATCCTGAATCTTCAAGTTGATTGACGGTTCCAAAAATTTCTATGACCTCATCTCCACTTTGCGGTGTCCCATTTCCACCATCAATCCATTGCGTTTCGTCCCAATAAATCTGGACGGATTCGATTTTCGGACTTTGAGCTTTCACAAAATCGACGATTTCTTTTTCATGTTCTTTCAAATAGGCTAGCTGCTTTGGTTTAATGGTTTCTTTGTCCTCTTTTGTGGTTGAAGAGGTGACAGTTTGCGCTTGTCTGCTTTTTTCACGTTCTTGCTTCACACATCCTAAAAGACATCCAATTGTTAAAATGAAAGCAAGTGCGATCATCAGATTGTTTATTTGTTTTCTCATAATTTTATTTCGTTTAAAAGTGTTTCCTCTATTGCATCTCTCATCGTCTAACTGACGGATCATTTCTTTTCTACCCGATATAAACTATCAGAACCAATTGAATCTATTTTAGGCATTTTATTTTCGTCTAACGTAAAATTCAGACTAAAATTTGTTAGATCACTTCCATTGGCATAACCATAAACTAATAGTATTTCGTCACCTCCCTGAGGTGTTCCATTACCTCCTACAACTGTTCGAACACTATCCCAGTCATAAGACACCTGATGAATGTTGGCATTATGTTCTTTCACATAGGTCGTCATTTCTTGCTCGTGTTCTTTCAGATAGGCGAGCTGTTTTTGTTTAATGACTTTTTTGTCTTCTTTGGTTGATGAAGAAGCGATGTGATTTATTGGTTTCGTCTGTTCTTTTGGATTTTCAAGACAGCCTCCAAGACTTAAAAATCCAGCAATGGCAACAACCGTTACCATGATTTGTCTTGTTTGTAATTTCATAGCTTTTCCTTGTCCCAATTACTTAAATACTTCTCCTCCAACACCAAAACCATTGCTTAACATCATAGTTTTTAGATCAGGCATTTCATTAACAATCCCAATCGTGACATTCCAACCAGAATTTTTAATATGATTAAAACCACCATACAACTCGATGATTTCGCCACCTCCTTGAGGTGTTCCGTTGCCTGCTTCGCCCCATCGAATATCACTCCAATTAACCTGAACGGATTCTATTTTAGAATTTTTTGACTTTACAAAATCAACAATTTCTTTTTCATGTTCTTTCAAATAGGCAATTTGTTTTTGCTTCGTCGCTTCTTTATCTTCCTTGCTTGTCGAAGGGGTTGCAATGGGTGCTTGTTTCGTTTGCTCCTTTAATTTTATGGTACATCCTCCTACACTTGCAAGGAGAGCTAAGGTAGTGATTAATTTAAACGCCGTTTGTCTTATCATGTGCTATCTTTCTCTAAAATAGTTCTTTTTCAAAATGCATTGTACTTACTTAGGAAATAGGCTTTCCGCCAATCGTAGGTTCATGGAGCATAAACATTTCTCGCAGGTTAATTGATTGATCATCATTAATTGGAATATCTATTCCCCAACCAGAATCGTCAATATGATTAATGCCACCAAAAACATTTATATAATATTCGGGAGTTGTAATCCCACCATCACTCCATTGTATTTGATCCCAATCAATCTGAACGGATTCGACTTTTGAATTTTGTGCTTTGACTAAATCGACGATTTCTTGCTCGTGTTCCTTGAGAAAAGCGAGCTGTTTTTGTTTAATGGTTTCTTTGTCCTCTTTTGTAGTTGTAGAGGTGACAGTCTGCGCTTGTTTCGTTTGCCCTTTTGATTTTATAGTGCATCCTTCGATACTAAATAAAGCAACCATTGATGTTACTGTTAGCAAAATAATTTTAGTATGTTTCATCATAATTTTTCCTTAAATTTGAAAATAGATCGAAAAACTACTACTCCAATATTTCATCTCCTATGGTTATATCGTTGAATATGGAAATTTTTTTCAAATCAATTGAATCGTCATCATTAATCGGCATAGAGGCACTCCATCCAGAATTTTCAATATGATTTACTGTTCCATAAACCTCAATTGAATAATCAGGAAGTAAGAATCCTCCATCACTCCATCTCACATCAGTCCAATCAATCTGAACTGACTCAATTTTTGGATTTTGAGACTTCACATAATCAACGATTTCCTGCTCGTGTTCTTTGAGATATGCTACTTGTTCTTTTTTTATTTCTTCTTCAGATTTCTGTACGACTTTCTTTGAAGATGAGGCCGTTATCTTCTGTTCGGGTCTTTTGGTTAGATGCATGATCTTTCCTCCAAGAAAAACCAGTCCTAGGATCGGTAACAGAATAATCAAAAATAATTCCAGTTGTCTCTTCATCTCTTCTTCTCCAATCGTTCCTTTCATGACTGAACTAACCAGTCACTTTCTTTACTATTATAGCATCTTTCATTTGAATCTCAATCTAACTCACTAGTTAGAGACTTTATGCAGCAATCATAAAAGAACCTGCGGTGTTCTGCTAGAATATAGATAATCCTTTTTACAAATAACACCTAAGTGATGCTAAAAATTTAATTGTTGCATTTTTGTATAGCATCTAAATATATAATGAAACTTTCCACTGTGAGAAAAGTGCTAGAAACACCATTGTTTCTAGCACTCGGGAGTTTTGGGAGTAAAACAGTTTGGGAAACTGTTTTAGCCTGAGCCTAAAAATTAAAAAGCAAAGTGGTCCAAAATTAATTGAACACGGGCTGCGGATTGTGTCAAAAAGATAAGTTTTCCTAGAATCAAAAGATTCTGCGTCAAACTTCCTATTTTGACTTTATCCGCGAACACCCTTTGTATCTTTGATAAGTCATGGAACTTCTTCGAAGTTCGCTGACATCCGTACTCACTTAAGGAAAGTTTCTAAGAGGAGTTTATCTGCAATCAAAAAGGAACCTGGAGGTTCCTTTTGTGTTATTTTCGATACATCTTGACCTGAAGGTAAAGATCGTTATAAACTCCAAGCAATTTCTTGCCTAATTGTTGATAGACTTCCAAATGGTCCAGTGTTTCATCGCTTGGATAGAAGGATTGATCATTTTGGATTTCTTTTGGCAACATGGCTTTGGCTTTTTTATTTGGCGTTGAGTAGCCGACATAAAGAGCATTTTTCAAAGCATTTTTAGGACGAAGCATAAAGTTAATAAAGGCATATGCTGCTTCTTTATTTTTCACGGTTTTTGGAATGACAATGTTATCAAACCAAAGGTTGCTGGCTTCAGTTGGAACGACATAGCGAAGATCCTTATTGGCTTCGAGCATTTGGCTAGCCTCTCCTGAGAAAGTAACCCCAATAGCCGCATTGTTTTGGATCATATAGCCTTTCATCTCATCGGCCACCAAAGCTTTGATGTTTGGTGTCAAGGTGTAGAGTTTATCCACGGCCTCTTGCAATTTCTTTGGATCCTTTTCATTGAGGCTATAGCCCAAGGTATTGAGACCAATTCCCATGACCTCACGCGCACCATCGTACATCATGATGTCATTTCTGTATTCTTCACGCCAGAGATCTGACCAATGTTCCGGAGCATTTTTGACCATCTTGGTATTGTAGACGATCCCCAAGGTCCCCCAGAAATAAGGGACTGAATATTGGTTGCCCGGATCAAACGATTGGTTCAAGAGTTTTGGATCGATATTTTCCATCCCTTTGATCTTGGATTGGTCCAACTTTTCAACCAGATGTTCATCCATCATCTTGGCAATCATGTATTCACTAGGAATCGCAATATCGTAGGTGGTTCCCCCTTGCTTGATCTTGGTGTACATGGCTTCGTTGGAATCAAAGGTATCATATTGCACCTGAATCCCTGTCTCTTTTGTGAATTCCGTTAGCAATTCTGGATCGATATAATCTCCCCAGTTGTAGATGACCAGCTTGTCACTATTCTTGGTATTCATGCTCGCTTCGATCTGGTGGCTAATTCCCCAGAGGATCAGAATGACAAGGACAATCCCAGTTAGGAATGAATAAAGTTTTTTCATGCTGCTTCCTCCTTTTCACGGGTAATAAAGTAATAACCGATGACCAAGAGCACACTAAAGAGAAAGACAAGGGCGGACAAGGCATTGATACTGAGGGAAATTCCTTGACGCGCACGTGAGTAGATCTCTACAGACAAGGTTGTAAAGCCATTTCCGGTTACAAAGAAGGTCACGGCAAAGTCGTCAAGCGAATAGGTAAAGGCCATAAAGTAGCCGGCAATAATGGCTGGTGTCAGATACGGCAACATGATCTCTTTGAGCATTTGCACTTGGGTAGCTCCCAAGTCATAGGCCGCATTGACCATATCCCGGTTCATTTCCTTGAGTCGTGGCAAGACCATCAAGACCACAATGGGAATCGAGAAGGCCACGTGACTAGCCAGAACAGATAGGAAACCTAGCTGGTACTTCACCGTCGTAAAGAGAATCAAGAAGCTGGCCCCGATCATAACGTCTGGTGCTACCATGAGAATGTTGTTGATGGAGAGCAATGGTCCTTCTAACTTTTTCTTGGATTGGTAAATATAAATGGCTCCAAAGGTTCCAATCACTGTCGCAATCAAGGCTGACAAGAAGGCCAAGAGGAAGGTCTCTGATAAGATCAGCATCAGGCGACTATCTGCGAACAATTCATTGAAATGCTCAAGCGTGAAGCCCGTGAAGGCATTCATATCTCCCCCTTTATTGAAGGCATAAAAGATCAAATAGAAGATGGGAAGATAGAGGATCAGAAAGACGAAGCCTAGATAGAAATGGGATACTTTTTTCATCGTTCTCTCCTTTCTCTTGTTGCCCACATGGTAAGGAGCATAGCAAGGATCAGAACAACTCCGATGGTGGAACCCATTCCCCAGTTTTGTGTAGTCAGGAAGTGCTGTTCAATCGCAGTCCCCAAAGTAATGACCCGGTTTCCACCGATCATCCGTGTCAACATGAAGAGGCTCAGACTAGGAATAAAGACAGACTGCACACCTGAGCGGACTCCATTCATGGACAAGGGGAAGACCACATGACGGAAGGTATCCCAACGATTGGCTCCCAAATCATAGCTGGCATTGATCAAGTTTGGATCTAAGTCATCTAAGACATTAAAGATCGGCAAAATCATAAAAGGCAACTCGATGTAGCTGGCTACAAAGATAAAGGAGAAATCGGTAAAGAGGATCTGCTGGGGAGCGACTCCGAGAAAGCTTAAAAAGCTATTAATGGAGCCGTTTTGCCCAAAGATTCCGATAAAGGCATAGGCCTTGAGCAAGAGATTGACCCAGGTTGGCAAGACGATCAACATCAACCACAACTGCCGGTGTTTAAGCAGCGTCAAAAAGTAAGCAGTCGGGTAGGAGATCAAGAGCGTCACCAGGGTGACGATTCCGGCATAAAGGACCGAATTAAAGCTCATCTTTAAATAGGTCAAATTTTGCGAAGTGAAGAACTCTTTGTAGTTTTCAAGTGAAAACTGCCCTTCAACGTTAAAAAACGATTGAAAGATGATCATGACTACAGGTGCCAAGACAAAGAGAAAAATCCACAAGAAATAGGGGAGGATAAATAGATTAGAGGTTGTTTTCTTCATCTCTTTCCTCCTCAATGGCATTAATCAAACCAGCTTCTTGCTCTTCCACTTCAACGTACTCTTCGATCCGCGCATCGAATTCTTCTTCGGTTTCATTGAGACGCATAACGTGGATATCTTCTGGTTCAAAGTCTAGCCCGATGACTTCTCCTACGATGGCCTTACGAGTGGAATGGATCATCCACTCATTTCCCAAATCATCATAGGCGATGATCTCATAATGCACACCACGGAAGAGCTGGGTGTCCACCTTCACTTGGAGCTTGCCTTCTTCAGGAAGGGTGATTTGCAAGTCTTCAGGACGAATGACGACTTCAACTGGTTCGTTTGGACGCATTCCCCCATCGACGGCTTCAAAGCGTTTGCCATTGAACTCAACCAAGTAGTCCTCGATCATGCGACCATCTAGAATGTTAGATTCACCAATAAAAGTCGCTACAAAGTGGTTGATCGGTTCATCATAGATATCCACGGGAGTACCAGATTGGACGATTTCTCCTTCATTCATGACAAAGATCCAGTCACTCATGGCGAGGGCTTCTTCTTGGTCGTGGGTAACAAAGACAAAGGTAATCCCCAAGCGTTGTTGCAATTCCCGCAACTCATACTGCATGTCTGTCCGCAGCTTCAAGTCAAGTGCAGACAAGGGCTCATCTAAAAGGACCACTCGTGGTTCATTGATAATAGCCCGGGCAATAGCTACCCGCTGGCGTTGACCACCGGATAATTTTTGGATCGAACGTTTTTCAAATCCAGCTAACTGGACCATTTTCAAGACTTCTGAAACCCGACGTTCGATCTCAGCCTTGTCCACCTTTTTCAAACGAAGGGGAAAAGCCACATTTTCAAAGACCGTCATATGTGGAAACAGGGCATAGGACTGAAAGACGGTGTGGACATCCCGTTTGTTAGTAGGGACATCATTGATCCGTTCTCCATCAAGATAGACATCTCCAGTTGTCGCATCCAAAAGACCGGCAATGATATTCAGGATGGTCGATTTTCCTGATCCAGATGCACCGAGCAGGGTATAGAACTTCCCTTCTTCCAATTCAAAATTGATATCCTTTAGGACAACGGTTCCGCTATCTTCAAAGACCTTTGAAACGTTTTTAAACTCAATAATTGGTTTTTTCAATTCACATAAATTCCTTCTTTACTGCGATTACCAAACTGCTTTTCATACGAAAATGCAGCGGCTGACAGGAAGACCTGTCAGACCACCAATACCTCTCGGGGACTTACTAGACTGCCCCACCTATTTACGGTATCGATAGGCACTCACCCCCTCTCCGACTGATGCTATCGATGGTTCACTATCAATTGTTCTTCACTACTAAAGTTCTTAGTCTTGGCCGATAATGCGAACTTCTGCTTCTAAACGGACGCCTGAGTGAGCTTCTACTGCCTCAATGACATGGGCGATCAGGTCTTCGTAGTCCTTAGCTGTTCCATTGTCGACATTGACCATAAAGCCGGCATGCTTTTCAGAAACTTCCACACCACCGATTCGATAGCCTTTCAGACCTGCTTCACTGATCAATTGACCTGCAAAATGACCGACAGGACGCTTAAAGACAGATCCACAAGAAGGGTATTCAAGGGGTTGTTTCAACTGACGAAGATGGGTCAACCGATCCATCTCCTGCTTGATCGCTTCGTGATTGCCTGGTGACAAAGCAAATTTGGCAGAGATGACAACAGCGCCTGTCTCTTGAATCTTAGAATGACGGTAGCCAAAAGCTAGTTCACTCGCTGACAGAGTTTCGATCTCTCCGTCTTTGGTCAAGACCTTACAGGATACAAGGACATGCGCGATCTCTCCCCCATAGGCTCCCGCATTCATAAAGACAGCACCACCGACACTGCCTGGAATGCCACTAGCAAACTCGAAGCCTTTCAAACTATGGTGCAAGGCCACATGAGTGGTGTCGATGAGTCTAGCACCTGCCTCTGCTTCGATCACATAACCGTCCACACTGATGTCACGCAAGCGATCAAACATAATGACAAATCCTGGAATGCCCCCATCGCGGACAATGATATTGGACGCATTGCCCAGGACCATCCATGGGATTTGTTCTTGGTTGGCAAATTGAACGATGCGTTTTAATTCGTATTGGTTGCGAGGAAAGGCTAAAAATTCAGCATTCCCACCTACCTTTGTGAAGGTATAATGTTTTAAAGGTTCTTGAAAACGGATATCAATCCCTTCAAGAATTTGATTCATTTTTTCATTCATCTTTCTGTCTGTTCTCTCTCTATAAAAATACAAACTATTATACCAAATTTTTGACTATTTTTCGACCCTAAAAAACAAAAGAAGACCTATAATATTCAGGCCTTCCTTTTATCATTCATTATGCAATTTTACGAGCAATGGCACGATTCTTTTGTCCATCTAGAGCTGATTTGACCGAAATCCAAGCACCACCAAGAGTAAAGACAGCTAGCAAGCCTAGATTCAAGTAAAATTTATCTGGGACGTCCCCTGAGAATGTCGCTTCATTGAGAATCGTCCAGGTCATACCAAATGGCAAATCCAGTTCACTCATGAGCGCCAAAGTATAATCTAATTGGTTGACCAAAAAGACCGTCAAGACCATCATAATAGCTGAAACTACCACACCTTTTTTAGTCAATTTCTTACCAAGGATCTCATAACCTTTGATGGTACAATAACCGAGGGCAGCCCCTGCTAAAACAGACACATAGCCGAGACGCGCTACCAAGAGGGCAACTGCTCCACCGATGATCACACCGATCACAGCCCCTACAATCCCTAAAAGGAAGTTTTCTTCCCGCGCTTCATAAGCCTCCACCGTATCTTGCACTTCGGCTTGGTAGGCTCTAAAGGTTGCATCGTCGATTAAGAAGATCGCATCTCCAATTTGATACAGACCGATTGGTCCTTCCTCACCCGTTTCCGCATTCACTTGCACAAATTGGTGGTTGAGTAAGAAATCAACAATATCTTGGATAGCTGTCCATAAGGTTTCGACAGCCTTCCCTTTGGTCATTCCACCTTTGACAACGATCGAGGTCAAGTAACCATCAGAAGAGATAGCATTAATGGCTTTTGATTGTTCTTTTAATTCATTCCAAAGAATTTCACTATCTTCGATCAAGTCTCCTTCGGAACCTTGTTTCACACTGAGTGAAATGGTAAATACATTCTTGGTTTGAGCGCCTTCAATGACCAACAAGAAGCCTTCACGCTCTCCATACATCACACGGGCTTCGCCATCAAATTGTAGACCAAGATCGGTAGCAATACTATATAAATATTCTGGTTTCATGTTTCCCCCTAAACTTTCGGGAAAGCTTGAGCTTTTCCCCATACAATTCCCATTCTACCATAGGAGAAGCAAAAAGGACATATACATTTGTATACATCCTTCTTTCATTTGTGTTACATTGAGGTTTATTTCTCAACACGAACGCCAAATGTGTCGATTTTAAGTTGGAAAATCTGACCATCTAGCCCGAGTTCTTCGAGAGCTGCGACAAAGGCTGCTGTATGCTCTGGCGCTAAGAGGTTCATGATCGTTGGGCCTGCTCCTGACAGATAGGTAGCATAAGCCCCATGCGCATGTGCGACTTCTTTGACCTGAGGGAACTCTTTGACAAGAGATTGACGGTAGCGCTCGTGGAAATGATCTGACTCGATGGAGCGACCAGCCGTCAGCAAATCTCCCTTGAGGAGAGCTGCGATAGCGACATTGGCTACGCTACTAGCTGCAACAGCTTCCTTATAAGACCATTCTTTCGGTAGGACATTCCGACTATCACTGGTCTTCAATTGGTAGCTCGGTACAATGGCCACAAGGTCACAGCTTGGAAAGTCAGCCGTGACATATTGGACATCTTCACCGATGTAGCTCGCGATGACCATATTCCCAAAGATAGCTGGAGCTACATTATCCGGATGACCTTCGATCTCGGTCGCGATGCGTAATTTCTCAGCGTCTGATAGCTGGAGGTTGGCTAATTGGTTGGCCAATTCAATCCCTGCGACAATGACCGAGCTTGAAGATCCAAGACCACGCGCCAAAGGCACTTGACTGGTCATCTTGATTCGATGGGGCTGCATATCAGTTGAGATAGAAAGGGCTGTTGAGAGCAAAAGGTTTTTCTCATCTGTCGGAATCCCTGCTCCTAGATCATGCTCAATGAACCAAGTATCAGTTGGTTCAAGGACTTCAATGGTCAAATAGCGAGTCACGGCAATTCCAACAGAATCAAAACCTGGCCCTACATTGGCACTGGTTGCTGGAACAATAATTTTCATGCTTATTCTCCCAAGACCTTAAAGGTATTCAAGAGTTCGAAATTCGCCTCTGAATCCAGTTTTTCAACCAGGTTCTTGAATTGTGTTTGGTTGACTTGGTGGGTAATGATCACCACACTTGCATATTGACCATCTGAGTCTTCTTGGAGGATTTGCTTGAAGGAAGCTCCTTCTGCATTAAAGATTTCCGCAAGACGCAAGATTTGACCAGTCGCATCTGGTGCTTTGATTGAGAAGTAATAATTGTTCTTCACGTCTTCTGGCTTAGCCAATTGAAGAGGGCGACTGTATTCATTGAAGGCTTTACCGATTGTTCCTTCTTTTAGTCGACGGACAATGCGAACGAGGTCGGCTACGACACTTGTCGCAGTTGGTTTTTGACCAGCACCTGGTCCGTAGTACATAGACTCACCAATACCGATGGATTCCACATAGACCGCATTCATGACATCATTCACTCCTGCGAGTGGATGTTGTTTTGGAAGGAAGGTTGGTGTCACTTCTGCTGCGATCCCTGACTCTGTTTCAACGATAGATCCGACCAGCTTGATAACATAGCCAAGGCTTTGAGCAACCGATACATCCTGAGGAGTGATCTGGCTGATTCCTTTGTGACCTACTTGGTCAAATTGGATATTCATTCCAAAAGCGAACTGGCTCAAGATCACCATCTTGTAGGCAGCATCGATTCCTTCAACGTCGTTGGTTGGATCACTTTCAGCGTAACCAAGACGTTGCGCTTCTGCTAAAGCATCCTCATAAGTCCAGCCTTCTTCGACCATTTTAGTCATCATGAAGTTAGAGGTTCCATTGACCACACCGAGCACTTTGGTCACCTTGTCTGAGGCCAAAGAATTCACCAAGGTCCGAAGGATTGGGATCCCACCAGCTACGGCAGCTTCGTAATAAAGGGCCACTTTGTGTTTTTGAGCAATCTCTAGCAACTCGCTTCCATGAACGGCAAGAAGGTCTTTGTTAGCAGAAACTACGTGCTTGCCTGCTTCCAGCGCACGGGTGATAAAGGTTTTCGCTGGCTCGATACGACCCATCAACTCGACCACGATGGCAATGTCCTTGTCTTCAATGATCTCATCGACATTGGTCACAAAGTTGTAGTTGTGACCAGCCGCTTGCAAGCTTTCCTTTTCAGCATCATCTCGAACCAAGACCTTAGCGATCTCGATTTCATCTTGAGCTGCCTGGGTGATTTTTTCATGGTTTTCTTTTAATAAATATGGTACGCCACTTGCAACAGTACCAAATCCTAGTAAGGCAATCTTAACAGACATCCTATTGACTCCTTGAATTTTCTATAGTAGCTCCATTATAACAAAAACTTGAGCGTTTGACAGCCAATTGCCTTAAAAATTCTGAATTTTCATGACAGGATCTGCCTGTAGCAAGTTCTGGAAAAGAACATAGAATTTGTGGTACAATAGAGAAAATGATGAAAACGGTGACACTATGAGTAAACGAAGAGTACCTAAAAAAATCAAAGTCCTACTTGGAATCAATGCACTCCTCTTGGTCTGTATCTTTATTTGTAGCTTTCTTCTGATCAAGCGGATCACTCAGGCGAGTGGCGGGAATACCAGTGGCACTGCCATGACGCGCTCGCTAGATGAACACAGTTCCTCTATCGAGTGGACTCGTGTGAAAAAGCCGGTCAAACTGCCCATCCTCATGTACCACTCCGTGCACAATATGGCCGAGTCTGAAGCTGCCAATGCTAATTTGATCGTCGATCCAGAAACCTTTGAAAGCCAACTAAAGGCTCTGAAAAAAGCGGGTTACTACACCCTGACACCTGAGGAAGCCTATCGCATCCTCGCTAAAAATGAAGTCCCAAAAGGAAAGAAATTTGTCTGGCTCACGTTTGATGATGGCGTCGAGGATTTCTATACCATCGTCTATCCGCTTCTTAAGAAGTACAAGATGACCGCCACTAACAATATCATCACGGACTTTACCCAAAAGGAAAAAGAAAATGTCCTGACCTTTGACCAAATCAAAGAGATGAAAAGTGCTGGCTTGACCTTTGAAAGCCATACGGTCAATCATCCAGACCTAGCCAATTCCAGTCTTGAGACCCAAAAGAATGAGCTAGTCGCTTCTAAACGCCTGCTGGATAAGGTGCTGGACCAAAATACCAGCGTTATCGTCTACCCATCCGGTCGCTACAGCCAGGTCACGATCGACCAAGCCAAGAAAGCTGACTACAAATTAGGCCTCACCACTAAAAATGGACTCGCCAGCTCCGCTGATGGACTCTATTCCCTCAAACGAGTCCGGATCCTTCCAACCACTACAGGAGAGGACCTCCTAGCCATGATCCAAGAATAAAGAAAGAGGCTGGGACAGAAATCGGTAATTCGTTAGAATTCGATTTCGTTGTCCCACCTCCGCACAGTTGAGTAGGGCTGTAAAAGCTGATGAAATCAGCGTAGTAGAG
>JAWGIA010000015.1:0-48301 GCA_032560535.1 Streptococcus parasanguinis
AGGAGATACACCTGTACCCATGCCGAACACAGCAGTTAAGCCCTAGAACGCCGGAAGTAGTTGGGGGTTGCCCCCTGTGAGATAAGGTAGTCGCTTAGCTTGATTCCGCCATAGCTCAGTTGGTAGTAGCGCATGACTGTTAATCATGATGTCGTAGGTTCGAGTCCTACTGGCGGAGTATAGAAAAAAAGAGATCAAGTAATTGATCTCTTTTTTTACTTTTCATTTTAATGTTAATTAAAGCTCCGTTTAGTTAAAGGAGCTTTTCTCTATTTAGTTATTTGGGAAAAATGCTTGATATAAGGCTTTAATTGCTTTTTCTTCTTGATCTTTACTTACAACGAACATAATGGAAACTTCACTAGAACCTTGAGAGATCATTTGAATATTCACTTCATTTTCTGATAGTGCTTTGGCTGCAGTGGCAGTAACCCCTACCTGACTCTTCATTTTCTCACCAACAATCATAATGATGGAAAGATCATGTTCAATTTCGGCTGTGTCAACTTCGAGCTTTTGCGTTAATTGTTTTAAAATTTCTTGTTCTTTGATTGGAGTCAGTTCACGTGAACGCAAAATGATGGACAAGTCATCGATTCCTGTTGGCATATGTTCCCAACTGATATTGAGATCTTCTAAAATTTGAAGGACTTTTCGACCAAAACCGACTTCGCGGTTCATAAGGTATTTTGTAGTGTTAATACTAACGAATCCTGAATCACCTGCAATCCCTACAACAGTCACATGATCATTTGAATGTTCCAAAACAATGCGGGTTCCAGGGTGGTCTGGATTATTAGTATTTTTAATGACTAATGGAATTTTACCTCTGTATGCTGGAACGAGTGCTTCATCATGCAATACTGAAAAACCAGCGTAGGCCAATTCACGCATTTCTTTGTAGGTTAATTCAGGAATAGAATGTGGGTGTTTAATAATACCTGGATGTGCTGCAAAGATACCATTTACGTCTGTAAAGTTTTCGTATAAGTCTGCTTTTACACCTGCTGCAATGATCGATCCTGTAATGTCAGATCCACCACGAGAAAATGTACAAATGTCACCATCTTGAGTAACACCAAAGAAACCTGGAATGACAATCACTTCACTTGAGTCTTTTAGTTCTTCAATTTTATCGTAACTAGATGGTAATATACGAGCGTTGGAAGGTTCTGCAGTGACTGTAATTCCTGCCTCTTTTGGATGGATGTATCTTGCTTCTAATCCATTTTGATTGAAATAAGCAGCAATGAGTTTAGCATTGTTATTTTCGCCTGCTGCTAGGAATGCATCGTATGTGAATGGATTCCCTTTTTTAGGTAAATTTGTTAAATCATAGATATCTTCAGCAATTTCTTGAATAATGGAATCTTTGAGACCCAATTCTTCTGTAATGGCACGATAACGTTCAATAATCCACTGTTGTGTTTGTGTGACATCCTTATCTGAAGTAAATTCTTTATAATAGCGGATCAGTGCATCTGTTACTTTTGTATCTTCAGCGTTGCGTTTGCCTGGAGCTGATACAACTACAAATCTTCTTTCTGGATCATCTTTAATGATATTAAGTACTTTTTTTAATTGAGAAGCTGATGCTAGAGAACTTCCACCGAATTTAGTTACTTTCATATTTTCTCCTTAATAGTTTCATTAATACATTATACCAAAGTTCAGTTATTGATACAATGTATTTACAGATAGGGCATAAAATAATTGATTCTGTAGAAGAGAGAAATTGTAATTATTCAAATTTTACAATTTTGTTACATCTTATAGATATATTTTACTATTTTACTTTTTTGTGGTATGATATGTTATAATTCAAAAGTTTTAATATCAAAATATTTTATATTTAAACAAAAGGAGTCTGTGATGTTTGAAACAATTTTGTATTCTGTCGAAAACGACCTCGCGACAATCTCTTTAAATCGTCCTGAAGTATCCAATGGTTTTAACATTCCAATGTGTCAGGAAATTTTAGTTGCCCTGGAAGATGCAGAAAAAAATGAGGAAGTAAAATTCATTATTCTATCAGCAGAAGGGAAAATCTTTTCAGTTGGTGGAGATTTAAGCGAAATGAAACGCGCAGTCGATGCGGATGACATCGAGTCTCTTGTTTTAATTGCCGAATTAGTTAATACGATTTCAAAGAAAATCAAGCAATTGCCAAAACCGGTTATTATGGTGGCAGATGGAGCGGTTGCTGGAGCAGCTGCTAATATTGCAGTAGCTGTTGATTTTTGTATTATTAGTGATCGTACTAAATTTATCCAAGCCTTTGTTGGGGTTGGTTTAGCACCGGATGCGGGTGGGTTATTCTTGTTAGGAAAAGCCATTGGCATGTCTCGGGCTACTCATTTAGTAATGACGGGTGAAGCCTTGACTGCTGAAAAGGCATTTGATTATGGCCTAGCTTATCGTGTTTGTGAATCTGAAAAACTCGATAAAACGGTTGAGCAATTGCTAAAAAAATTAAGAAGAGGATCTTCAAATTCTTATGCTGCCATGAAAGAAATGGTTTGGGAAGCATTCTTGAAAGAATGGGACCAATATGCGGGTCTTGAATTGGATTTGCAAAAGAAACTAGCATTTACAGAAGATTTCAAGGAAGGGGTTATTGCCTACTCTGAGAAACGTCGGCCACAATTTAAAGGAAAATAAATTTGTAATTTTTCTATGTTTTGTGAAAAAATGCTTGCAAATTATTTTCATTTTTGATAAAATTTGACTATCAAAGTAAAATTAGGAGGTGGAGTTTTGAATTATCAATTAGTTAACGACTATTTAACATCCATCTTTAATAATGTTTTGGTTATTGAGGAGTCGAGCCTAAGAGCAAGTCGATTCAAAGATGTTTCTATTAAAGAAATGCATACGATCGATGTGATTGGTTCGACACCGAATGCAACCCCGAGTGATATTTCACGGGAGTTGATGGTGACTTTGGGGACTGTCACGACAAGTTTGAATAATCTTGAGCGCAAAGGGTATATCGAAAGAAGAAGATCGGAAGTTGATCGCCGGGTTGTACACTTGAGTTTAACGAAGAACGGTCGTCTACTTTATCGTCTTCATCAGCAATTCCATAAACGGATGGTCAACCAGATTATTGGAGATATGAGTCCCGAAGAGAAGAAAGTGATGCAAAAAGGATTGCAAAATCTGTATCGTTTCTTGGAGGAAATTAAATAATGGTCTTTGCTAAAATTAGTCAAGTTGCTCATTATGCACCTGACCAAGTCGTATCAAATGATGATTTGGCTGAGATCATGGATACAAGTGATGAATGGATCAGTAGTCGGACAGGTATCCTTCGGCGTCACATTTCAAAAGATGAGACAACAAGTGACCTAGCAACAGTTGTTGCACAAAGATTATTAGCAAAAGCAAACTTAGATGCTGAGGAAATTGATTTCATCGTTGTTGCTTCGATTACACCAGATAGCTTAATGCCATCAACTGCAGCCCGGGTACAAGCTAATATTGGAGCTTCTCGAGCTTTTGCATTTGATCTGACTGCAGCATGTAGCGGATTTGTATTTGCATTAGCCACTGCTGAAAAATACATTTCTTCAGGGATGTACCGGCGAGGGATTGTGATCGGTAGTGAGACGCTTTCAAAAGTATTAGACTGGTCAGATCGCTCTACTTCAGTACTTTTTGGAGATGGAGCTGGCGGTGTTTTGCTTGAAGCGAGCGATCAAAAATCGTTTTTGTCTGAAAATCTCTTTACGGATGGTAGCCGAGGTTCTAGTCTTGAATCTTGCTATTTGGGGCTGTCTTCCCCTTATTCAGATGAAGTTTCCGATCGAAGATATCTGACAATGGATGGACGGGCAGTTTTTGATTTTGCCATTCGTGATGTCACGAAAAGTATTCAAAAAATTATAGCAGACGCCTCTATGGAAGCAGAAGAGATTGACTATTTTCTGTTACACCAGGCGAATGACCGAATGTTAGATAAGATGTCAAAAAAACTGGGTGTCTCTAGAGAGAAAATCCCAGCAAATATGATGGAATATGGGAACACTAGTGCTGCTAGTATCCCCATTCTATTATCGGAGTGTGTCGAGAATCATCGAATCAAGATGGATGGAAGTCAAAAAATTCTTCTAACAGGATTCGGTGGAGGTTTGACATGGGGCACACTTCTTGTTACAATCTAGTTAAACATGTGGAAACACATTTAAAAAATTTATATATTATTTTTTAAGGAGGCCTATCATGGCAGTATTTGAAAAAGTACAAGAAATTATCGTTGAAGAACTTGGTAAAGAACCATCAGAAGTAACTCTTGAATCTACATTCGAAGATTTAGAAGCAGATTCATTGGATTTGTTCCAAGTTATCTCTGAAATTGAAGATGCTTTTGACATCCAAATCGAAACTGAAGAAGGATTGTCTACAGTTGGTGACCTTGTCGCTTACGTAGAAGAAAAAACAAAATAATGATAGATGAGAGTATCGAAAGATATTCTCTCTTATTTAGGTAATAGTTTGAGGCTCAAAGAAACAATCTTTTAAACTCAAACTATTACTTAAGTGAAAAAAGAGGTAGGTATAATGCAAACACGAATTACTGAACTATTGAATATTAAATATCCAATCTTCCAAGGTGGTATGGCCTGGGTCGCTGATGGTGACTTGGCTGGAGCCGTTTCAAATGCTGGTGGACTCGGAATTATTGGTGGTGGTAATGCCCCTAAAGAAGTGGTAAAAGCTAATATTGATAGAGTAAAACAAATCACTGACAAACCATTCGGTGTTAATATCATGCTTTTGTCACCATTTGCAGATGACATCGTCGACCTCGTTATCGAAGAGGGTGTTAAGGTTGTTACAACAGGTGCCGGAAACCCAGGTAAATATATGGAGCGTTTCCACGAAGCTGGAATTACAGTAATCCCAGTTATTCCATCGGTAGCACTTGCTAAACGTATGGAAAAACTTGGAGCTGATGCTGTTGTCGCAGAAGGTATGGAAGCTGGTGGTCACATTGGTAAATTGACAACCATGGCACTTGTTCGCCAGGTTGCGAATGCGGTATCTATCCCAGTTATTGGTGCTGGTGGTGTTGCAGATGGACGTGGTATGGCTGCTGTTCTTATGCTTGGAGCAGAAGCTGTTCAGGTTGGTACTCGTTTCGCTGTTGCTAAGGAATCTAATGCACACCAAAACTTCAAAGATAAGATTTTGAAGGCTAAAGATATTGATACTGTTATTTCAGCCTCAGTTGTTGGACACCCAGTTCGTGCGATTAAGAATAAATTGGCTACAGAATATAACCAAGCTGAAAAAGATTTCTTGGCTGGTAAGAAGACTCAAGAGGAAATTGAAGAGCTTGGTGCAGGTGCCCTTCGTAACGCTGTTGTTGATGGAGATGTGGAATATGGTTCAGTTATGGCTGGACAAATTGCAGGTCTTGTTCGTAAAGAAGAAACATGTGCAGAAATCTTGGAAGACCTTTACACAGGTGCTGCCAAGGTGATTAAAGAAGAAGCTGCTCGTTGGGCAGATGTAAACGTCTAAAAACGTCGAAAGGATTAGGATAGTGACAAAACGTGCGTTCTTATTTGCTGGTCAAGGGGCTCAGAAATTGGGCATGGCGAGCGATTTGTATGCGGCTTATCCCGTTGTTAAAGAGACATTTGATACGGCTAGTCGTATTCTAGGCTATGATTTGCGTGAATTGATTGATTCTAACGAAGAAAAACTGAATCAGACACGCTATACTCAACCAGCTATTTTGACAACGTCAGTAGCCATTTATCGTCTCTTAGTAGAAAATGGTATCACTCCTGATATTGTTGCCGGTCTCTCTTTGGGGGAATATTCTGCCCTGGTTGCGGCTGGAGCTCTTTCGTTTGAAGATGCAGTAGCTTTGGTTGCGAAACGAGGTGAATTCATGGAAACGGCAGCTCCCGCTGGAAGTGGGAAAATGGTTGCTGTTATGAATACAGACCCAAGTTTGATCGAGGAGATTTGTCAACAAGCATCCGAAAAGGGTGTAGTAACACCAGCTAACTACAATACGCCAGCACAAATTGTGATTGGTGGTGAGGTTGCGGCTGTGGACTATGCTGTGGAACTATTGCAGGAAGCAGGTGCCAAACGCTTGATCCCTTTGAATGTGTCAGGTCCATTCCACACAGCCTTACTGGAATCTGCTAGTCAAAAATTGGCGGCTGAACTAGAAAAAGTATCATTTAATGATTTTGATCTTCCTTTAATTGGGAATACAGAAGCTACGATCATGAAGTCAGAAGATGTGAAAGCACTTTTGGCCCGTCAAGTAAAAGAACCGGTTCGTTTCTATGATTCAATTGCTACGATTCAAGAATTTGGTGTAGATGAGGTCATCGAAATTGGACCTGGAAAAGTCTTGTCAGGATTCTTGAAGAAAATTGATAAAACTCTTCCAACTCATAACGTCGAAGATCAGGCTAGTCTAGATGCACTTCTGAATGCTTAAAACGAGGTAAAGATGGAACTTAAAAATAAAAATGTTTTTGTAACAGGTTCAACACGCGGAATTGGATTGGCTGTGGCTCATAAATTTGCGAGTCTCGGTGCTAATGTTGTCCTAAATGGACGTTCTGAAATTTCTGAGGACTTGCTTGCGCAGTTTGCTGACTATGGTGTGACTGTTGTTGGTATTTCTGGGGATATTTCTAATGGCGAAGATGCGCAACGTATGGTAGCTGAAGCAATTGAAAAGCTTGGAAGTGTTGATGTTTTGGTCAATAACGCTGGCATCACAAACGACAAGTTGATGTTGAAAATGACTGAAGAAGATTTTGAACGGGTCTTGAAAATCAACTTGACAGGTGCCTTTAATATGACTCGAGCTGTCTTAAAACCGATGTCTAAAGCTCGTCAAGGGGCCATTATCAACATGTCCTCTGTTGTTGGTCTAATGGGGAATATCGGTCAAGCGAACTATGCGGCTTCAAAAGCTGGTTTGATTGGTTTCACTAAATCAGTAGCGCGTGAAGTTGCGGCTCGTGGCGTTCGTGTGAATGCCATTGCACCTGGTTTCATTGAATCAGATATGACTGATGCTATTCCAGAGAAAATGAAAGATGCCATGCTAGCTCAAGTGCCAATGAAACGAATTGGTCAAGCTGAAGAAGTGGCAGAAGTTGCGGCTTTCTTAGCAGGTCAAGAATATTTAACTGGTCAAACAATTGCCATTGATGGCGGAATGACTATGCAATAATGAATGCTCACTGATCGAAAATCACTTACTTAAATATCCATCCGACAAAAGGAGAATATATATGTCTACAAATCGTGTTGTTGTTACAGGTTACGGTGTAACCTCACCAATCGGAAATACACCAGAGGAGTTCTGGAATAGCCTTCATGAAGGAAAAATTGGAATCAAGCCCATTACAAAATTTGATGCTTCTGAAATTCCAGTCTTTAATGCTGGTGAAATTCAAGATTTCCCATTCGATAAATATTTCGTGAAAAAAGATCAAAATCGTATGGATACTTACTCATTGTATGCAATCTATGCTGCGATGGAAGCTATTGAAAATTCAGGCTTGAATATGGAAGAAGAAGACCGCGATCGTGTAGGTGTGATTGTCTCATCTGGTATCGGTGGTTTGCAAGAATTGGAAGATCAAATTATCCGGATGCATGAACGTGGGATGAAGAGAATCCAACCAATGTTTATTCCAAAAGCTCTTTCAAACATGGGTGCTGGAAATATCGCACTTAAGATTGGGGCTCAAGGGGTATGTAAATCCGTGACAACAGCTTGTGCTTCTGCCAATGATGCAATTGGTGAAGCTTTCCGTGAAATTAAATTTGGTATGCATGATGTTGTTTTGGCAGGTGGTGCTGAAGCTTCGATTACTAAGATTGGTATCGGTGGTTTCAATGCCCTTACGGCCCTTTCAACAACGGAAGACCCAGAACGTTCATCTATTCCATTTGACAAAGACCGCAATGGTTTTGTGATGGGGGAAGGTGCAGGGGTTCTTGTCATCGAAAGTTTGGAACATGCCCAAAAACGTGGTGCTAATATTTTAGCTGAAATTGTTGGTTACGGTTCAAACTGTGATGCCTACCACATGACAACACCAACACCAGATGGTTCAGGTGCGGCTAAAGCGATTAAATTAGCGATCAATGAAGCTGGTATCAAACCTGAAGATGTCGATTATGTCAATGCGCATGGTACCTCTACACCTGCCAATGAGAAAGGTGAAAGCGGAGCTATTGTTTCTGTACTTGGTAAAGAAGTTCCTGTATCATCTACTAAATCATTTACAGGACACTTGCTTGGTGCTGCTGGTGCAGTTGAAGCGATTGCTACTATCGAAGCGATTCGTCACAGCTTTGTACCAAAAACTGCTGGTACTAAAGAATTGTCTGACTATATCGAAGCAAACGTTGTTTATGGTGAAGGTCAAGAAGCAGATATTCAGTACGCTATCTCAAATACCTTTGGTTTTGGAGGACACAATGCTGTTCTGGCCTTTAAACGTTGGGAGGGTTAATTCATGAATATTTCTGAAATCAAAGATTTGTTGGCTCAATTTGATGCTTCAACTTTGCGTGAATTCTCATATAAAAATAATGGCGAAGAATTGAATTTGAGTAAAAACCAAACGAGTTCAGTTGCGGCTACAGCGGTTGCTCCTGCAGTTGAAGTGGTATCAGCTCCTCAAACTCCTGTAGTAGCCCCTGTTGTTGAAGCCCCAGCAACTCCAGCTGTAGCGGCTGAACCAGTTGCTGCTCCAGCTCAGGCTGCAGAAGGTGATGTGGTTGAAAGTCCATTGGTTGGGGTGGCTTACTTGTCGCCAGCACCGGATAAATCAGCCTTTGTATCTGTAGGAGACAAAGTTACTAAGGGTCAAACACTCTTGATTATCGAAGCCATGAAAGTGATGAATGAAGTCCCAGCACCTAAAGATGGGGTAGTCACTGAAATTTTGGTAACGAATGAAGAAATGGTTGAATTTGGAAAAGGATTGGTTCGAATCAAATGACAATTGATATTAATGCTATTCGTGAGGCTTTGCCGCATCGTTACCCAATGCTTTTGGTGGATCGCGTATTGGAAACAAGCGAAGATACGATTGTTGCCATTAAGAACGTGACAATTAATGAACCATTTTTTAATGGACATTTTCCACAATATCCTGTTATGCCAGGTGTTCTCATCATGGAAGCTTTGGCACAAACAGCAGGTGTACTAGAGTTGTCAAAACCTGAAAATAAAGGAAAATTAGTCTTTTATGCAGGGATGGACAAGGTGAAGTTTAAAAAACAAGTCGTTCCAGGAGATCAACTGGTGATGACAGCTACTTTTGTCAAACGTCGTGGAACCATTGCTGTTGTTGAAGCGAAAGCAGAGGTAGACGGTAAGCTTGCGGCTTCAGGAACGCTTACGTTTGCAATTGGAAATTAAGAAAGGCCTATCTATGTTTCGTAAGATCTTAATCGCCAATCGTGGTGAGATTGCAGTGCGCATTATTCGTGCGGCTCGTGAACTTGGCATCGAGACGGTTGCGGTGTATTCTACTGCTGATAAAGAAGCCTTGCATACCTTACTAGCGGATGAGGCAGTCTGTATTGGCCCTGCTAAATCAACAGAATCTTATTTGAATATGAGTGCTGTCTTGTCTGCAGCTGTTCTAACAGGAGCAGAAGCTATCCATCCTGGTTTTGGATTTTTAAGTGAAAACTCAAAATTTGCGACCATGTGTGAGGAAGTGGGCATTAAATTTATTGGTCCTTCTGCTAAAGTCATGGATTTGATGGGGGATAAGATTAATGCTCGTAAACAGATGATCAAAGCAGGAGTGCCTGTTATTCCTGGATCAGATGGTGAAGTGTATACTGCTGAAGAAGCCCTCGAGATTGCAGAACGTATTGGTTACCCTGTGATGTTGAAAGCATCTGCAGGAGGCGGTGGTAAAGGAATTCGGAAGGTTGAAAAACCAGAAGATTTGGTTGCTGCTTTTGAATCTGCTTCCTCAGAAGCTCAAGCTGCTTTTGGGAATGGTGCCATGTATATGGAGCGGGTGATTTATCCGGCACGCCACATTGAAGTACAGATTTTAGCGGATCAGCATGGACATGTCATTCACTTAGGTGAACGCGATTGCTCTCTTCAACGGAACAATCAAAAAGTTCTAGAAGAATCCCCTTCAATTGCTATCGGAAAAACTCTTCGTAATCAAATTGGTTCTGCTGCTGTTCGGGCTGCTGAATCAGTTGGGTATGAGAATGCTGGAACGATTGAATTCTTGTATGATGAAGGCAAGGGTGAGTTCTACTTTATGGAAATGAATACCCGTGTGCAAGTGGAGCATCCTGTCACAGAATTTGTAACAGGAGTTGATATCGTTAAGGAACAGATTAAAATCGCAGCTGGCCAAGAATTATCCGTTACTCAAGAGGATATTGTCATTAAAGGCCATGCGATTGAATGCCGGATCAATGCGGAAAATCCTTCCTTCAACTTTGCACCAAGCCCAGGTAAGATCACTAATCTCTATCTTCCAAGTGGTGGGGTTGGCTTGCGTGTGGATTCTGCTGTGTATCCTGGTTATACGATTCCGCCATACTATGATAGTATGATTGCCAAGATCATTGTCCATGGGGAAAATCGCTTTGATGCACTGATGAAAATGCAGCGTGCTCTTTATGAGTTGGAAATCGATGGTGTCACAACCAATAGCAGTTTCCAGTTGGATTTGATTTCAGATTCACATGTGATCGCTGGTGATTATGACACTGCATTTTTGATGGAACAATTCCTTCCAAATTATAATAAGGAATGATGAAAAAGCCTGGACTTGTGAGGGAAGTATGAATATCATCTTCACAGTTTCAGGCTTTTATAGTAATGCTTCAGATACTGTAGCATATTATAAGGAGTAAGTAATGGCATTATTTTCTAAAAAAGATAAATATATTCGGATCAATCCGAATAGGTCAGCCTGGAAGGAGCCTCAGCCAAAACCTGAAGTTCCTGATGAACTATTTTCACAATGCCCAGGTTGTAAACATACCATTTACCAAAAGGATTTAGGTAGTGAGCGTGTCTGCCCGAATTGTGGCTATACCTTCCGTATTTCTGCTAAAGAACGCTTGGCGCTGACAGTGGATCCAGCTAGCTTTGAAGAAATGTTTACAGGAATCGAAACGACAGATCCTTTGAATTTCCCAAATTATAAGAAGAAACTAGCAGCAGTGCGGGAAATGACAGGATTGGATGAAGCTGTCCTGACTGGAACTGCCTTGATTAAAGGGCAAAAAGTTGCGCTTGGGATCATGGATTCCAACTTTATCATGGCTTCAATGGGTTCTGTAGTAGGCGAAAAAATTACTCGTTTATTTGAATTTGCGACAAAAGAAAAATTGCCAGTTGTTCTTTTTACCGCTTCCGGTGGTGCTCGGATGCAAGAAGGAATCGTGAGTTTGATGCAAATGGCAAAAATTTCTGCGGCTGTTCAACGTCATTCTAAAGAAAAATTATTCTATTTGACGGTATTGACAGATCCGACAACCGGTGGGGTAACGGCTTCATTTGCTATGGAAGGTGATATTATCATGGCAGAGAGTCAGGCCTTGGTCGGGTTTGCTGGTCGACGCGTGATTGAGTCTACTGTACGTGAACAATTGCCAGATGATTTCCAAAAAGCAGAATTTCTACAAGAACATGGATTTGTAGACTTGATCGTGGAGAGAAGCCAAATCCGAGCAACAGTTGGACAATTATTGGCCCTTCATGGAGGTAAACATGAGTAAAATAACACAGATTATTAAAGAGGCACGTGACCAAGGAAGATTGACTGCGCTTGATTTTGCTCAAGGAATTTTTGATGATTTTATCGAATTACATGGAGATCGAAACTTCCGTGATGATGGTGCGGTGATTGGTGGGATTGGACGATTAGGCGATCAAACGGTTACAGTCGTTGGGATCCAAAAAGGAAAAAATCTTCAGGATAATCTAAAACGTAATTTTGGGCAACCCCATCCAGAAGGCTATCGAAAAGCTTTGCGCCTCATGAAGCAAGCGGAGAAATTTGGTCGTCCAGTTGTGACCTTTATCAATACAGCGGGTGCTTATCCTGGTGTTGGTGCTGAAGAACGAGGACAAGGGGAAGCCATTGCCCGCAACCTCATGGAAATGAGTGATCTAAAAGTTCCAATTATCGCGATTATCATCGGAGAAGGTGGCTCTGGTGGTGCCTTGGCTCTTGCTGTGGCAGATAAGGTCTGGATGCTTGAAAATTCCATCTATGCGGTCTTGAGTCCAGAAGGTTTTGCCTCTATTCTTTGGAAAGATGGAAGCCGTGCCATGGAAGCAGCAGAGTTGATGAGGATTACTTCTCACGAATTGTTAAATATGGAAATTGTCGATAAGGTGATTCCCGAGCATGGATTTTCGAATGGGGAACTACTGGCTCAAGTGAAGAAGGAATTACAGGAAGAGTTAAAGGTTTTACAAGCTTTACCTCTCGAAGAGCTTCTAGAGCAACGCTACCAACGTTTTCGTAAATATTAAAAAACTGAGCTTGCAATTTGCAAGACTCAGTTTTTTTAAACTTTATTTTGGTGCGATGACTTCTGCGCCACCCATGTATGGGCGAAGGACTTCTGGAATGGTCACAGAACCGTCTTCGTTTTGGTAGTTTTCAAGAATAGCAGCGACGGTACGTCCGACAGCCAATCCAGAACCGTTCAAAGTGTGAAGGAGTTTTACCTTGCCATCTGCTTCGTCACGGTAGCGGATTTGCGCACGACGAGCTTGGAAATCTTCTGTATTAGAACAGCTTGAGATTTCACGGTAGGTGTTTTGCGCTGGAATCCATACTTCTAAGTCGTAAGTCTTAGCAGCTGAGAAGCCCATGTCTCCAGTGGAGAGAGCTACCACACGGTATGGAAGGTTCAGTTTTTGAAGGATATTTTCAGCATTGACAACCATTTTTTCCAATTCATCATATGATTCTTCTGGTTTGGCAAATTTCACCATTTCAACCTTATGGAATTGGTGCAAACGGATCAAGCCACGGGTATCACGACCGGCTGAACCAGCTTCTGAACGGAAAGATGGACTCATAGCGGTGAAGTAGATTGGAAGATCTTTCCCATCAAGAATTTCATCGCGATAGTAGTTTGTCAAAGGAACTTCAGCTGTTGGAATGAGGACATAATTGGTATCGCTAAGTTCAAAAGTATCTTCCTTGAATTTTGGATACTGACCAGTACCAAACATAGAATCATGGTTGACCATGTAAGGAGGGATGACTTCAGTGTAGCCTTCCTTGCCATGTTCGTCCAACATAAAGTTGTAGATAGCGCGTTCTAAGCGAGCTCCAAGTCCTTTGTAAAAGAGGAAACGAGCACCAGTAACTTTAGCCCCGCGTTCCCAGTCAAGGATATCAAGGTCTTCACCTAAATCCCAGTGAGCTTTTGGTTCGAAGTCAAACTCGCGAGGAGTTCCCCAACGGCGAACTTCAACGTTGTCATCCTCATCTGCTCCAACAGGGACACTATCAGCAGGGATATTTGGAAGGGTAGTAGTGAATTCAGTTAATTTGGCATCGATTTCAGCCAATTCTGTATCCAATGCTTTGACTTCTGCAGAGAGGGTTTGCATGGCAGCAATCTTATCATCTGCATTTTCCTTGTTGCGTTTAGCTTGTGCGATTTCAGCAGATACAGTGTTACGCTCTGCTTTGAGATTTTCTACTTTGACTAAGATATCTCGACGTTTAGCATCGATTTCTTTCATTTCATTCAAAATAGCTGCATCTACGCCACGTGTTGCCAATTTTTTAGCAACCGCATCAAAGTCTGTACGAATTCGTTTAATATCTAACATAGCTTCTCCTTTAACAAAAAACACACCTGTTAGAGTGTTGGAGTGGCAGAGCCACGGTTCCATCCAACTTCACAGGTGTGCACTTGATTCGATATTGTATTTTAAAGAAACGGTAGAATTTCAATTAAGATTTCTATCTGCTCGCAGCAACCGCAGACTTTCTGAAAGAACCTCTTAACTTACTTATCCGTTTGCGTCTATTATACAAGAAAAGATCCTATTTTGCAAATAGATTTTTAATTTTAGCCGTGATGATTTGGATCAACGTAGGAAGTTTGACAATTTTATCATTTCCTAGATGTTCCCGAGCAATCTTTAAAATTTTTCCAGAGTCTTTTGAAGCAAAGAGAAATTTTGATTCTCTGGTATAGATTTCAAAATGGCGGCTAATTTTACGTCCGGATACATTGGCTCCGATTCGCTCGATTTCTTGCCAGGGAATTTGGATGTAGTCTTCTACATTTGCATCCGCATAAAATTCAAAAGCGGCATTCCCGACTAGGATTTTTCCAACCTTTCCCCCCACTCCAAGGTAAGAAACCCCTGTAGTATGGAATTCAACGGTTTTATTCAATGATTGAGCCATGAGATCCTCCTGTATTGCTGTTCACTCCATTATATCATAATAAAAAGAAGGCCGAAACCTTCTTTTTAGTTGATCTTTGCTTACATCAAGCCAGCAACGTGTGCTAATACACCGATTACAAAGAGGGCGATGATGATAGTGATTGGAGATACTTTTTTCTTCAACAACCACATACAAGCAAAAGTAAGAAGCAATCCCATCAAACCAGGAATCAATGAATCCAAGTTTTGTTGGAAAGTTGTAACTTTTTCAGGTGTTTGAGATAGGCCTGAACCAACTTGAGCGAAGGCTTCTTGAATTCCTTTGAAACCTTCAGGAAGTTTATCCCAATGGATATAAGCTTTGTCGTCTAATTTGACAGAAGAAACATTGAAGACGAATTTAATAGATACCCAACGTTCTACCAAGACAGCGAGGATGAACATCCCAAGGATAGAAGCCCCTTTAGTGATGTCTTGCAAGATCCCACCAGACATATCTTTGGTAATTTCAGAACCTGCTTTGTAACCAAGTTCTTGCGTGTACCACAAGAAGGCCATACGAATCGCATTCCATGCGATAAAGAAGATGAGTGGGCCAAGGATGTTACCAGACGCAGCAAGTGATGCACCAAGGGCACCAAGGATAGGACGTACTGTAAACCAGAAGACTGGATCTCCGATACCCGCCAAAGGACCCATCATACCAATTTTAACCCCTTGGATGGCAGCATCGTCAATCGCAGCACCGTTTGCTCTCTCTTCTTCAAGAGCAAGCGTTACCCCGATGATAGGAGCGGCAACGTATGGGTGAGTGTTAAAGAATTCCATGTGACGCTCAAGAGCAGCCGCTTGGTCTTCTTTCTTTGTGTAGAGTTTTTTGATAGCTGGGATCAATGAGTATGCCCAACCCAAGTTTTGCATCCGTTCATAGTTCCAAGAACCTTGCAAGAAGGTTGAACGCCACCAAACTTTTTGACGATCTGATTTAGATAATTGTAATTTTTCAGTCATGATAGTGTCACACCTTTCTTAATAGTCTTCGAGAATGTCGCCAATTGGATCGTTAGAAGTAGCGGCACCGCCACCTCCATTGCCACCTTTCTTAGAAAGAGTAAGGTAGATCAAGGCAAGGGCAACACCAATTGCTCCAAGAGCGATCAAAGTTAATTGGCTAACGGCTGCAAGAGCAAAACCGATGGCAAAGAATGGCCATACTTCACGGCTCGCCATCATGTTGATAACCATGGCATAACCAACGGCTACAACCATACCACCACCGATTTGCATTCCATCAGAGAGCCATTTTGGCATTTGTTCAAGAGCAGTTTTGACAGTTTCAGCAGGAATCATCAACAAGAGGGCTGCAGGAATAGCGATACGAAGACCTTGAAGAAGAAGGGCCACAAAGTGAGCACGTTCTACACCTTTGATATCACCTTTTTTAGCAGCAGCATCGGCAGTGTGAACCAAACCAACGGAAAGGGTACGGACGATCATGGTCAAGAAAAGACCAGCAACTGCAAGTGGAATAGCGACACTTTGAGCGACAGCGATTCCTTTTGCACTGAAGTCTCCCCCAAGTACCATGATGATGGCAGCAGCGACAGATGCAAGAGCAGCATCGGGTGCAACTGCGGCACCAATGTTTGCCCAGCCAAGTGCAATAAATTGAAGTGAACCACCAAGCATAACGCCAGCAGTCAGGTTACCTGTTACCAAACCGATTAAGGTACAAGCAACAAGGGGTTGGTGGAATTGGAATTGGTCAAGGATACCTTCAAGACCTGCTAAGAAGGCAACAACGACCACTAATACCATAGAAATAATAGACATGTTTAAAATCCTTTCGTAAGTAATCGATTATTGAACGTTGGCTTTGTTAATTAAGTCAAACAAATCTTTCTTAGAGTCATTTGGCACTTTACGGACGTCAAATTCTACTCCAAGATCACGCATTTTTTCAAATGTAGCCACATCCTCTTTATCCATTGACAACACATTGTTGACCATGGTTTTACCAGTTGAGTGGGCCATTGAACCAACGTTCAAGGTTTTAATCGGAACACCACCTTCGATGGCGCGAAGAGCATCTTGAGGTGTTTCAAATAAGATCAAAGCATGGGTATTTCCAAAACGTGGATCTTTTGCAACGTCAATCAATTTTTGAATTGGGACAACGTTTGCTTTCACACCATTTGGTGCCGCTTGTTTGATCAATTCCTTACGGAGTTCATCTTTGGCAACAGAATCTGAAGCAACAATGATCCGATCAGCTTTTGAATCGGGTGTCCAAGCAGTTGCGACTTGTCCATGAAGAAGACGTGTATCTAAGCGGGCAAGGTTAATCTTGAGTTTTCCATCTCCGATAACCGTTCCTTCTGGAATCGCAGCTTGGGCTACAGGAGCAGCAGCGGCTGTACTAGCTTCTTCAACAGGGTTTAATTCTTCTGGAAGGGCTTTGACACCGTCTTTTGCTTCCTTAATGATGTTTGCAGCGACTTGATCAACGCCGGCATTTGCATCCATCAAACGTTCTGTATAAGCTTGAATCAACATCGGAAGGTTTAATCCTGTGATGATCGCAAATTTACGATCTGGATTTTCTCCCATGACGCGACTTGCTTGGTTAAATGGAGAACCACTCCAAAGGTCAGCCAAAACCAAGACTTCATCTTCTGCATCAAATGCGGCAACAGCTGCATTAAATTTAGCATAGAGATCATCCGGGCCTTCACTTGGCATGAACGTAACCACTTGAACTTTCTCTTGATCTCCAAAGATCATCGAGCCGGATTGGTGGATTCCAGCTGCAAATTCACCGTGGCTAGCAATAATGATACCAATACTCATTATTGACATTCCTCCTTATAAAATTTGTTTGACTTTCAGTTTAAGAAAACTTTAAGCTACTTTATTATAAATCGTTTCCACACTTAAGTCAATTTTTCTATCAAAATCTCGATGTAAAAACATTGATTTATTATATTAAATTATCGTTAGATAGAAAAAGAATGCTCTTGAATGAATTTTGTTTATTACTTGTTGATGCTTAAAAAATCAATAATAGATATGTTTTATAGGATTTTTTTCTTAATGAAAAAATTCCGACAATCAAGCAATATTCTCAAAAACAAAAATAAATATATAACAAATTGTAAATTAGAGTGATTGAGAGCACTCAAAAAGACTAGCCCAGTTGGGCTAGTCCTGTAGGTTCAGTTGTTTAGTTTGTAAAGTCAAGTACCATACGTCCTTGAATGGTTCCAGCTTCCATTTCATCAAAGACTTTGACAGCATCTTCTACTGGACGTTTTTGAACGACAGGGACTACCAGGCCTTCTGCACCAAATTGGAAAGCTTCTTCCAAATCTTTACGAGTTCCTACAAGAGAACCAATGACTTGGATACCATCTAATACAGTTTTCACAATGCTGAGGTCCATCATTTCAGAAGGAAGACCAACTGCGACCACGCGGCCACCTGCACGAACAGAATCTACTGCTTGGTTGAAAGCTACTTTAGAAACAGCTGTTACGACAGCAGAGTGAGCTCCACCATTTGTTTTTTCTTGGATCAATCCTGGAACATCTTCGACTTCACGACCGTTGATGACAAAATCTGCACCAACTTCTTTCGCCAATTCTAGTTTATCATTGTTGATATCGACAGCGATGACATGTGCGTTGAAGACTTTCTTAGCATATTGAACAGCCAAGTTTCCTAGTCCACCAGCTCCATAGATAACGATCCATTGTCCTGGTTCAGCTTTGGCTTCTTTGATAGCTTTGTAAGTGGTAACACCTGCACAGGTAATAGAAGAAGCTTGGGCTGGATCTAATCCTTCAGGTACTTTCACTGCGTAATCTGCAGTAACGATACATTGTTCAGCCATTCCTCCATCAACAGAGTAACCAGCATTTTTTACAGTACGACAGAGAGTTTCACGACCAGTTGTACAGTATTCACAAGTTCCACATCCTTCGAAGAACCAAGCAACACTAACGCGGTCACCAACTTTTAGGCTCTTGACATCTGGAGCGACTTCTTTCACAATTCCGATTCCTTCGTGTCCAAGAACACGGCCTGGCACTTTACCGAAGTCTCCGTGAGCGACGTGCAAGTCAGTGTGGCAGACACCACAGTATTCGATTTGAACAAGAGCTTCCCCTGTTTCAAGTGGACGCATGTCTTTGTTTGCAACGATTTCAACACCAGTACCTTCTGGATTTACAACAACAGCTTTCATTTTGTTCCTCCTTAAGTGAACGAGAAGCGATTTAGAATTTTTGAAAGCGCTTCTTTAATAACTATGTTAATAATATCACAATCATATCTATTGAACAATAAAAAAATGGAAAAAAAGGGGGATATTGATTAACCGATTAAGGATTTAGGATGCAAAAAAGACATGAGATGCTCGACTCATGTCCATTCGCATTATAAGAATAATTGAATTAATTGGCGCGCGACACCATCCTCATTATTGGTGAAATCTGTGACGGAATCTGCATAAGGAATTAGGATAGAGCTCGCGTTTTTCATAGCATAACCATGACCAGCAAGAGCTAGCATCTCAGTATCATTGTGCTCATCTCCAAAAGCAATCAAATCTTTCTGATCCATATTGAGTTTATCTAAAAGGTAGGTCAAAGCTGATGCTTTGTTCACATTTTTGGGATTGCATTCCAGAATATTTAAGGGACCACCCCAAGTATTGATAGACAGATTGTAGTCATAATGCCGATTCATTTCATCTGCCAGAGCATATTTGTCTTCCGCTTTCGTTTGAAAGAGGATACAGTTTGGGTCGCTCGTTACCCGTTCGGGATTGAATTGATTTTCTGGTTGGAAAGCCTCAATACCGAATAGTTTAGGATCTGCAACGTGCTCATTTGGATCGGTAATAAAGAATTTATTGCGGTATTCGCCAGCGATAAAGTCCGCTTGGATGGTGTCTCGGTTAGCGACCATATCTAACAGGTATTTTTTATCTAAAGTCAAACATTGTTCATCCGCCCATTTTTTCTCAGGGAGATGCGTTAGGGAGCCGTTAAAATTGATCATCGGAGTATCTAGCTCTAGCTGTTTGTAATAGGTGTGCGCCATACGGTAGGGGCGGCCTGTTGTAATAATAACTTTATGGCCAAGAGCACTAATTTTTTTAATCGTATCAATAGTAAAGTCGCTCAATTTGCTTTCGGAATTTAAGAGGGTGCCGTCTAAATCTAGAGCGATCATCTTTTTATGCATAATTCAGTTCCTTTCGAGAAGAATGAGACCATTATATCAGAAAAATCGGAAAAGCGCTCAAAAATCGAGAAGAGAAGTAGGATTTCTTGAAAGGCGAAAGATCTTTTGGTAAAATAGAAATAACGTTCGCAAATTGATTGGGAGCGAGAATGATGAAAAAGGAGTTTATTCTGAAATGGATAAGTTTTTTAAACTTTCAGAACATGGAACCACTGTTCGAACAGAGGTTCTTGCTGGTTTGACAACCTTTTTTGCGATGAGTTATATCCTCTTCGTAAATCCGCAAATGTTGTCACAAACAGGTATGCCAGCTCAAGGGGTCTTCCTTGCAACGATTATTGGATCTGTTGTCGGAACCTTGATGATGGCTTTTTATGCCAATTTACCGTATGCACAAGCACCAGGAATGGGCTTGAATGCCTTCTTTACCTTTACCGTTGTATTTGGTATGGGCTACTCATGGCAGGAAGCTTTGGGGATGGTCTTCATTTGTGGAGTGATTTCATTGATTATCACATTGACAAATGTTCGGAAGATGATCATCGAATCGATTCCGACAGCTCTTCGGTCTGCTATTTCAGCGGGGATCGGGATTTTCTTGGCCTATGTTGGAATTAAGAATGCGGGATTTTTGAAATTCACGATTGACCCTCATACCTATACAGTGGTCGGAGAAGGAGCAGATAAGGCGAATGCAACGATCTCAGCCAATGCATCTGCTGTTCCTGGATTGGTTGATTTTAACAATCCGGCTGTCCTCTTGGCTCTTGTTGGTCTTGCGATTACTATTTTCTTTGTTGTCAAAGGGATTAAGGGAGGGATTATCCTTTCTATCTTAGCAACGACTGTACTTGGAATTCTCATCCATGTGGTTGATATCACTAAAATTGACTTTGCAAGTAATCATCTAGGAGCTGCCTTTAATGATTTAGGCACGATCTTTGGTCAAGCTTTGGGATCAAAAGGATTGGGTTCGTTGATTTCCAATACGTCTCGTTTGCCTGAGACCTTAATGGCCATCTTAGCCTTCTCCTTGACGGATATTTTTGATACAATTGGAACTTTAATCGGTACGGGTGAAAAAGTTGGGATTGTTGCGACAAATGGGGAAAACCATCAATCAGCGAAATTAGATAAGGCCCTCTATTCAGACCTTGTAGCGACTTCAGTCGGAGCTATTGCAGGAACTTCAAACGTAACGACTTATGTTGAATCTGCAGCTGGTATTGGAGCTGGTGGACGCACTGGTTTGACAGCCTTGGTTGTGGCAATCTGTTTTGCTATTTCAAGTCTCTTTAGTCCTTTGTTGGCGATTGTACCGACCGCTGCTACAGCTCCAATTTTGATTGTTGTTGGGATCATGATGTTGAGTGGCTTGAAAAATATCCATTGGGAAGATATGTCAGAAGCAGTTCCTGCCTTCTTCACCTCTATCTTTATGGGCTTCAGCTACTCGATTACACAAGGGATCGCTGCTGGATTTATCACCTATAGCTTAGTGAAAGTGGTTAAAGGACAAGCCAAAGAAGTGCACAGCATGATTTGGATTTTAGATGTTCTCTTTATTTTAAACTACGTTAGCATGGCCTTGAATTAAGCATCAGGAAAGTGCCAAAAAGGAATGGGAGTTGTCTCACATTCCTTTCAGATTGAAGACAAAGTTATACCAAAAACATTCCTTAGGTGAGCACGGACGTCAGCGAACTTCTTTGAAGTTCCATGACTAATTATTGAGCCTAAGGTCTCAATAATTCCGAGTGCCTGAAACGTTATTGTTTCAGGCACTTTTCTCACAGCGGAAAGTTTCAGTATTTTCTTAAATCGATTTAAAAATTGGAACTCAAATTTATTTTTTTTTTTGCAGAATCACTTAACTTATTTTACTTTGAAATAGTTTGTCTATCTATCTAAAAAGCAAACCGGAGTCGAACAATTTCTAAAAGAAAGAGCAGATTTTTAAAAAGTTTGGTATAATAGAGAAATGATTAGTCACAATGAAACGGAGCTGATCGCTCTAGGAAAACAGCTAGGAAAACTCATAGAAAAGCAAGACGTGATTATCTTATCAGGTGATCTAGGAGCAGGAAAAACGACCTTTACCAAGGGAATTGCAAAGGGGTTAGGGATTGATCAGATGATTAAAAGCCCGACCTATACCATTGTTCGTGAATACGAAGGTCGCTTGCCTTTATACCATTTGGATGTTTACCGGATTGGGAATGATCCAGATTCTATTGATTTAGATGATTTTCTATTTGGAGATGGTGCGACCATTATTGAATGGGGAGAGTTGATTGAGCCGAGTCTCTCGGATGCTTATCTTAAAATTTTTATCCGAAAATTAGAAGATGGGCGAGAGTTAGCTTTTGAAGCTCATGGAGCGCGTGCAGAAGCTTTACTGACATCCTTTGAGCAGGTGGAAAAAACGGATGACTAAGGAAAAGGAAGTGACAGTAGAAATTCGGCAAGCTGACAGTGCAGACGCGGCTCTTGTCGTTGATTTCTTAAATCAAGTTGGGAAAGAGTCAGATTACATGACGCTAGATGAAGCTGGAATTGGCATGTCTCCAGCAGACATGGAGCAATTTCTGATGGTGCAAGAAATGGCGGAAAATCGGATTTGCCTCTTGCTATTTCTAGATCAGGAACTGGCAGCTTTGTTAAATATCACTGCAGCTTCTCAACGGTCCATTCAGCATATTGGTGATGTCTTTATTGTGGTTCAAAAAGCTTATTGGAATCAAGGGCTTGGACAGATCTTGTTGGAAGAAGGAATTGAGTGGGCGCACTCGACCGGTGTTCTCAGGAAACTAGTCTTGAATGTCCAAGTGCGCAATGAACGAGCGGTTCACCTGTATAAAAAGTTAGGTTTTGAGATCGAAGGTTGCCAAGCTCGTGGAGCTTGTTCAGCTGAAGGAGAATTCTTAGATGTTTACCTTATGGGGAAACTGATAGATTAGAGAGAGATTCTATATGGTTAAAAAAATTATTTTGATGTTTTTGAGCTTATTGACGGTAACAGTGATTGGGATCGGGGCCTATGGCCTTACCATCCTAAACCAAACGACTGGGACTCTCAGTAAGACTTATAAGGGCTTTGGAAATGAGACCAATGTCATTGCAGAAAACAAGCCGATGACCATCCTTTTGATGGGGGTTGATACAGGTAGTGGTTCTCGGGAAGATCCTTGGGCCGGAAATAGTGATACCATGATTTTGGTGACTGTCAATCCTCAAACAAAAGAAACAACCATGACGAGCTTGGAAAGAGATATCCTAACCAATATTACTTCAGATGGCGAAACGGTCCAAGCAAAATTGAATTCGGCTTATGCTCAAGGCGGTGCCAAGTTAGCCATTAAGACCATTCAAGATCTTTTGAATATCCATATTGACCGCTATGTCATGATCAATATGAAGGGATTGGTTCAATTAGTGGATAAGGTTGGTGGTATCACGGTTAACAATCCATTTGACTTCGATATCTCGATCGAGGAAAATGAGCCAGAATATACGGCTAAGATCGCACCAGGACGTCAGGAGATTAATGGGGACCAAGCTCTCGTTTATTCACGCATGCGCTACCAAGACCCAGAAGGAGACTACGGACGTCAAAAACGACAACGTGAAGTGATCAAAAAGATTGTTGAGAAAGTTTTAAGTCTCAATAGTTTGAGTCACTACAAAGGAATCATTGAGTCTGTTAGTGACAATATGCAAACCAACATAGCGCTTGACAGTAATAGCCTTCTTCAATTGCTAGGATATAAAGATGCCCTTTCAACGATTCATCAGTACCAGCTGAAAGGAGAAGATGCCACCTTAGCAGATGGCGGAAGTTATCAGATTGTCACTTCAAAACATCTCTTGAAAATTCAAAATATCATCCGTAAAGCTTTGGGACTAAAAGAAATCAAAACATTGAAAACCAATGCTTACCTATTAGATGGAGATGAAGAGTTGAAGAATGCTTCTTCTCAAAATGATACGCCAGCGGCATCATCTGAGGAAGCACCTGTTTACCAAGAGTTTAACCAACTACCAGTTGTACCATCGACCCAGGATACGGGAGTGGTGACGCCTCAAAGTTCTGTTGCACCAGTGACACCAGTTGCTCCTGCAGCTACAGAGTCGAGCAGTGTGACACCTACGGTACCTTCAGAATAAGAAAAAAACGATTGAGTTTTCTCAATCGTTTTTACTTGGTTGCCAGATGTCTTGAATTTCTTTTAGAGAGGCTGTTGCTTGTTGACTAAATAGTTTGGTCTTGTATTGGAAATCCGTTACCAATTCTTGAAGATTGGTTTTTTGGTCTTGGATAATATCCAGATTGCGTTGGATTTTTGCTAGGTTATCTTGAATTCCCTTGACCAATTGGCTGGATTCAGTCACCTCTGTTTTAATTTCTTTGCGGTTTTTTACTAGGTGGTAGCTAATGCTAGCTCCTGTTGCAAACCAAAAGAGATTTTTGAGTTTCATATGGCCTCCTTTTTAACTGTTTTTGATGGTTTCTGCGAGAACTGCTAGTTGTTCAAAATTAGGCTCGTGTTCAGTAAAAGAAATGGCAAGCTCATCTTGATCGGAATAGCGAGGGATAATGTGGACATGTGTGTGAAATACGGTTTGTCCAGAAACCTCTTCCATGTTGCTGATGATATTCATTCCCTTAGCTTGGGTAGCAGCTTCTACTTTTTTAGCAACTATAGAAACACGTGCAAACAGTTGAGCTGTGGCGGTTTCGTCCATCTCTAATAGATTGCGAGCATGTTTTTTTGGAACGACTAACGTATGACCGGGTGTAACCTGAGAGATGTCCAAAAATGCGAGGACTTCCTCGTCCTCATAGACTTTGGAGGAAGGAATGTCGCCAGCTATAATCTTACAAAAAATACAATCGTCAACCATAAATACACCTCATTTAGACTAAATTTTGTTATAATATAAGAACATTATACCAGAAATCGGAGAAAATATGTTAGAAATCAACAAGTTGACAGGGGGCTATGTCAACATCCCTGTCCTGAAAGAGGTGAGTTTTTCAGTTCCGGATGGCCAACTGATTGGTTTGATTGGACTAAATGGAGCTGGGAAGTCAACCACAATTAATGAAATTATTGGTCTCCTGCATCCTTATGCTGGGGAAGTACGGATTGACGGCCTGAGCCTTCCAGAAGCTCCAACTGACTATCGTAAAAAAATTGGCTATATTCCAGAAACCCCTAGTCTATATGAAGAATTAACCTTGCGAGAGCATATCGAGACCGTAGCTATGGCCTATGATTTAGACATGGATCAGGTCATGGTGCGCGTCCAGCCTTTGTTGGAACGATTCCGTTTGGCTGAAAAATTAGATTGGTTCCCGACCCAGTTTTCAAAAGGGATGAAGCAAAAGGTCATGATTATTTGCGCCTATGCAGTGGATCCAAGTCTTTATATTGTCGATGAACCCTTTTTGGGATTGGATCCTGTTGCGATTGCAGATTTGATTCAGTTATTGGCAGATGAGAAAGCAAAAGGAAAATCGATTTTGATGAGTACCCACGTTCTGGATTCGGCTGAAAAGATGTGTGATGGTTTTGTGATCCTCCATAAGGGGCAGATCCGAGCAAAAGGGACCTTGGACGAGCTGCGTTCAACTTTTGGGGATGAGAAAGCAAGTCTAAATGATATCTACATGACCTTGACAGAAGAGGAAACAGCATGAAAGAGTTGATGAAAAAACGGCAAGAAACGTTTCGAACTCAATGTGTAAAATATAGCCGCTATGTTCTCAATGATCATTTCGTCCTCTTTATGCTGATTTTCATAGGATTTCTGGCGGTTCAATACAGCCAATTCTTACAAGATCTCCCCAAAGATACAAGCCTGATCCGCTGGAGTCTCATGATTGGTTTGCTCCTCTTGGTTCCGATAGGCTCTATTGCGACCTACTTAGAGAAGCCCGATGCTTTATTCCTTTTGGTAAAGGAAGAGGAAGTGAAACGTTATATCAAAGGGCAGGCCAAGAAGTCTTTTGTGTTTTGGTTTTTGATTCAAAGTTTTGTCCTTCTATTATTTGTGCCTCTTCTTCTGGCAACAGGGCTGGATAAACTTGCTATTGTAGCTTATATCCTTGTCTTAGGGGTGGCTAAAAGGGCTGTTTTTAGCTGGAAGGAAGCGCGTTTCTACCAAGATGGAAATTTGAATTGGACCTTGGCCATTGCTCGTGAGAATGCAAGGAAACAATTGATTCTTCGCTTCTTTGCCTTGTTTACAACGGTGAAAGGTATTACCAACAGTGTCAAAAGAAGAGCGTACTTGGATGGTTTCTTAGGGCTTCTTCCTAAAACACATGGCAATACGTGGCTTCACTTATATATGCGCTCCTTCCTACGGAATGGAGATCTTTTCTCTATGACTCTCCGACTCTTGGCTCTTTCCATTCTCGCTATCATCTTTATTCCTCAACCTCTCGTAGTGATTGCCCTTGTAGCCTTGCTCAATTACTTGGTTATTTTTCAATTACTGGGACTTTACAGTGCTTTTGATTACCAACCCTTGACCCTCCTTTTCCCGATGAAAAAGGGCAGTAAAAAGGCAGGGTTGAACAAAACGATTCAGCTGGTCATGGGGATGATAACGGTGATAGAAGGGGGAATTGGCCTGGTCTTTATTTCAGATAAAGTCCTGTTGTTAGGCTTACTGGCTTATACAGTTGCTTTAATCCTACTCTATCTTCCATTTAAGATGGCGCGCTTGGTTGACGAAAGTCGTTAAAATTAGTAAAATAGATTGGAAACTTTTTACGGAGGAAAAGATGGACTCGAATGAAAAAGAGCTAAGCCTCACCCCAATTCCTGGGAAGAGTGGGAAGGCCTACATGGGGACCTACCCAGATGGTGGGCGCGTTTTTGTAAAAATGAATACGACCCCAATCCTTGCGGGTCTAGCAAAAGAACAGATTGCTCCTCAATTATTATGGAGTCGACGCTTGCCAGATGGAAATGTGATGAGTGCCCAAGAATGGTTGAATGGGGAAATTCTCACGCCAAATGGGATGTCAAAAAAACAAGTGGTCAATATTTTAACGAGATTGCACCGTTCTAGACCTTTGATGACCCAATTGAAAAAACTTGGCTATCCTGTAGAATCTCCATTAGAATTGCTCAATTCTTGGAGCAACCGGTTGCCAATTGCCCTACGTCAGAACCACTATATCCAATCAGTCGTAAAGAATTTACGTAAGACAGTGCCTGCCTTTCGGGAGGATTATGCGACGATCGTCCACGGGGATGTCCGTCATAGTAACTGGATTGAGACAGAGAGCGGCTTGATTTATCTAGTCGATTGGGACTCTGTTCGTTTGACAGACCGGATGTTGGATGTGGCGCATATCTTGAGTCACTATATCCCAGATTCTAATTGGCGCGATTGGTTAGGCTATTATGGCTACAAGTACAATCAAAAAGTATTTGATAAACTCTATTGGTTTGGTCAATACTCTTTCTTGTGCCAAATTGCTAAATACTATGAAAATAATGATTTAGAAAATGTCAATCGCGAGATCTATGCTCTGCGCAATTTCCGGTTGAAATATGGAAAGGAAATATGAGAGTTAGAAATCGCAAGGGAGCGACTGAATTATTAGAAGCGAATCCGCAATATGTGGTCCTAAATCCAGAAGATGCCAAGGGAAAGTGGCATGAAATTTTTGGGAATGACCATCCTATTCATATCGAAGTGGGTAGCGGAAAAGGGGCCTTTATTACTGGGATGGCCAGGGCCAATCCAGAGATCAACTACATCGGAATTGATATTCAAAAATCGGTCTTGAGTTATGCTTTAGATAAGGTCTTAGAAGCTGATGTTCCTAACATTAAATTGCTTTGGGTAGATGGAGATAGCTTGACCAACTATTTTGAAGATGGAGAAATCGATCGACTCTATCTGAATTTTTCAGATCCTTGGCCTAAGAAACGTCATGAGAAGCGTCGCTTGACTTACAAGACTTTCTTGGATACCTTCAAGCAAATTCTTCCAGAACATGGGGAGATTCACTTTAAAACAGACAACCGAGGTTTGTTTGAATACAGTTTGGTGAGCTTTTCACAGTATGGTATGACTTTGAAGGGAGTCTGGCTAGACCTTCATGCTAGTGATTTTGAGGGCAATATCATGACGGAATATGAGAAAAAGTTCTCAAGTAAAGGACAGGTCATTTACCGTGTAGAAGCACAGTTTTAGCATATTCCTTGCAATCATTGGGGAATCGTGTTATAATACACTAAATGAATAGAAAAGGAGAGGCGGGGAAATATCTTCGCCTCTTATCTATGAGGAGGTGGCAACCATCGCAACGATTGTTGACTTAGTAACAGAAGTGATTCAGCCAGCTATAAAGGAACCATTTGAATTGGTCGATGTTGAATATGGCAAAATGGGTGGTGACTACGTCTTAAGCATTTTCGTAGACAAACCAGAAGGAATCACACTGAATGATACAGCGGATTTGACAGAAATCATCAGTCCGCTATTGGATCAAATCAAACCAGACCCATTTCCAGAACAGTACTTTTTAGAAGTCACCAGTCCTGGCTTGGAGAGACCTTTGAAAACCAAGGAAGCACTCGAGGGAGCTGTTGGTAAGTACGTCAATATTAGCTTGTACAAGGCTGTTGAAAAGCAAAAGGTCTTTGAGGGGAACCTAATAGGTTTTGAAGAGGATGTTTTGACCATTGAGTATATGGATAAAACACGAAAGAAAACAGTGGATATTCCTTATAACCTTGTGTCCAAAGCAAGGTTGGCTGTAAAATTGTAACAGAATGAAAGAAAGGATGCCTTTATAGAAGAGGCAAGAAAAACATGAGTAAAGAAATGCTAGAAGCCTTCCGCATTTTGGAAGAAGACAAAGGGATCAAAAAAGAAGATATCATCGAAGCAGTCACAGAATCATTGCGTTCAGCTTATCGCCGTCGTTATGGACAATCAGAAAGTGCAGCGATTGAATTCAATGAAAAAACTGGAGATTTCCGTGTTTATACGGTTCGTGAAGTAGTCGATGAGGTCTTTGATAGCCGTTTAGAAATCAGCTTGAAGGATGCCTTGGCCATTAGCTCTGCTTATGAGTTGGGTGACAAGATCAAGTTTGAAGAAGCACCAGCTGAATTTGGTCGTGTAGCAGCTCAATCTGCTAAACAAACGATCATGGAAAAAATGCGTAAGCAAACGCGCACCATCACCTATAACACTTATAAAGAACATGAAAATGAAATCATGAGTGGAACGGTGGAGCGCTTTGACAATCGGTTTATCTATGTCAATCTTGGTTCGATCGAAGCTCAATTGTCTAAGCAAGACCAAATTCCAGGAGAAGTATTCCAATCTCATGATCGAATTGAAGTATTTGTCTACAAGGTAGAAGATAATCCACGTGGTGTCAATGTCTTTGTTAGCCGAAGCCACCCTGAAATGATCAAACGTTTGATGGAACAAGAAATTCCTGAAGTCTACGATGGAACTGTTGAGATTATGAGTGTAGCGCGTGAAGCTGGAGATCGTACAAAAGTTGCGGTTCGTAGCCATAACCCAAACGTAGATGCGATTGGGACTATCGTTGGTCGTGGTGGATCGAATATTAAAAAGATTACCAGCAAGTTCCACCCAGCTCGATACGATCAAAAATTAGACCGTATGGTTCCGACAGAAGAAAATATCGATGTCATCGAATGGGTTCCAGATCCAGCTGAATTTATCTACAATGCGATCGCTCCTGCAGAAGTGGACCAAGTTATTTTTGATGATGAAGATAGCAAACATGCTCTCGTTGTGGTCCCAGACAACAAATTATCTCTTGCCATTGGTCGTCGTGGTCAAAACGTTCGTTTAGCAGCTCATTTGACTGGTTACCGCATCGATATCAAATCTGCTAGTGAGTTCGAAGAAATGGAAGCAGCTCAGGAAACTTTTGAAGACCAAGTAGAAAGTGACGAAGAGCAAGTCGATTAAGAGAGGGAGGGAAAATGGTAAAAACAAGAAAAATCCCTTTAAGAAAATCTGTCGTTTCAAATGAAATTATTGATAAGCGCGATTTGCTCCGCATTGTCAAAAATAAAGAAGGACAAGTCTTTATCGATCCAACTGGCAAAGCCAATGGTCGAGGTGCTTACATCAAGCTAGACAATGAAGAAGCGGCACTTGCTAAGAAAAAGAAAGTTTTTAATCGTAGCTTTAATATGGAAGTGGAAGAAGCTTTCTATGATGAATTGATCTCTTATGTAGATCATAAGGTGAAGAGAAGAGAGTTAGGCCTTGAATAAGCAAAAGATAAGTAATTTGTTGGGTTTGGCGCAAAGAGCAGGAAAACTCATTTCTGGAGAAGAACTCGTGATCAAAGCAATCCAGGAAGAAAAAGCAAAATTAGTTTTTCTGGCAAATGATGCAGCTAGTAACCTGACAAAAAAGGTGACAGATAAGGGTCACTATTATGAGGTTCAAGTATCTACCGTGTTTTCAACACTAGAATTAAGCACTGCAATTGGACGTTCTCGTAAGGTCGTCGCTGTTGTAGATGCTGGATTTTCAAAGAAAATGAGGTCTCTTATGGAATAGAAGAGGAGGACAGCAATTGTCTAAGAAAAGATTATACGAAATTGCCAAAGAATTGGGCAAGGAAAGTAAAGAAGTCGTCACTCGTGCGAAAGAATTAGGTTTTGACGTCAAGAGTCATGCATCTAGTGTCGATACTGATGTTGCTGAAAAGTTGATCAAGAGCTTTGCAGCGAAAAAAGAAACAGTCGAAAAGAAAGTAGCAGAAGTGGCTGCCAAGACAACGGCTGTCGCAGAGAAAAAAGAAGCAGCGCCTGTCAAAAAAGAAGGAGCAACTGAGACAAAATCAGTAACGCCAGCTGCTAAACCAAAGAGTCGTAACTTTAAAGCGGAACGAGAAGCGCGTGCAAAAGAACAGGCTGAACGTAGGAAACAACAAGACAATCGTCCAAAACGTGATCGCAAAGATAATCAGCGTCATGGTGACAACCGAAATCAACGACCACAAGAGCGAAATGAACAGCGAAATCAAGGTTCTGAGCGTCGCAATAACCGACCAGATCAAAGACGTGGTGCACAGCCCCAAGTGGCACCAAAAGTTGATTTCAAAGCGCGTGCAGCAGCACTGAAAGCTGAACAAAATGCTGAGTACGCACGTGGAAGTGAAGATCGCTACAAACAACAAGCTGCAAAAGCAGAACAAGAACGTCAACAGCGCCGGAAACGGGTAGAAGCACCAGAAGTGAAAGCACCTGTACAGGAGCCAGCTGTTGAGAACCATACAAAACCAGCTGTTGCTGCTGCTCCAGCTCAAGTCGATACACGTCGGAAGAAACAAGCGCGACCAGATAAGAAACGCGATGATTTTGATCGTGAAGAAGATGGTCCAAGAAAACAACAAAGGAATCGAAATAGTCAAAATCAAGTGAGAAATCAGAGAAATAGTAACTGGAATAACAATAAGAAAAATAAAAAAGGAAAGAACAACCGTAATGATGCTCCAAAACCAGTAACAGAGCGTAAATTCCATGAATTACCAAGTGAATTTGAGTATACGGATGGAATGACGGTTGCCGAAATCGCAAAACGCATCAAGCGTGAACCGGCTGAAATCGTCAAGAAACTCTTTATGATGGGAGTCATGGCGACTCAAAATCAATCGCTGGATGGAGATACGATTGAACTCTTGATGGTGGATTATGGAATTGAAGCCAAGAAAAAGGTTGAAGTGGACAATGCCGATATCGAACGCTTCTTCGTTGAAGATGGTTATTTGAATCCAGATGAGTTGGTAGAGCGTCCACCAGTTGTCACCATCATGGGACACGTTGACCACGGTAAAACTACCCTTTTGGATACCCTTCGTAATTCACGTGTAGCAACAGGTGAAGCGGGAGGAATCACTCAGCACATCGGGGCTTATCAAATCGTGGAAAATGGCAAGAAGATTACCTTCTTGGATACACCTGGACACGCGGCCTTTACTTCTATGCGGGCGCGTGGTGCATCTGTTACCGATATTACCATCTTGGTCGTAGCGGCAGATGACGGGGTGATGCCACAGACTATCGAAGCCATCAACCACTCAAAAGCGGCTAATGTTCCAATCATTGTGGCTATTAACAAGATTGATAAACCAGGAGCTAATCCAGAGCGTGTCATCGGTGAATTGGCAGAGCATGGAGTTATGTCAACAGCTTGGGGTGGTGATTCTGAGTTTGTAGAAATCTCAGCTAAGTTCAACCAAAATATCGATGAACTCTTGGAAACGGTCCTTCTTGTGGCTGAAATCCAAGAACTTAAAGCAGATCCAACTGTTCGTGCCATCGGTACTGTTATCGAAGCGCGCTTGGATAAAGGAAAAGGTGCGGTCGCAACCCTCCTTGTTCAACAAGGTACCTTGAATGTCCAAGACCCAATCGTTGTCGGAAATACCTTTGGACGTGTCCGTGCCATGACCAATGACCTTGGACGTCGTGTGAAGGTTGCAGGACCATCTACTCCGGTTTCTATCACTGGTTTGAACGAAGCGCCAATGGCAGGTGACCACTTCGCGGTTTATGAAGATGAAAAATCAGCGCGTGCAGCTGGTGAAGAACGTGCCAAACGTGCTCTGATGAAACAACGTCAAGCAACCAACCGCGTCAGCCTTGAAAATCTCTTTGATACCTTGAAGGCTGGAGAAGTGAAATCCGTTAATGTCATCATCAAGGCCGATGTACAAGGTTCGGTTGAAGCTCTTGCTGCTTCCCTTCAAAAGATTGAAGTGGAAGGTGTGAAAGTGACCATCGTTCACTCAGCAGTTGGTGCCATCAACGAATCAGACGTGACCCTTGCAGAAGCTTCAAATGCCTTCATCATCGGATTTAACGTCCGTCCTACTCCACAAGCACGTCAACAAGCTGAAGCTGATGAGGTAGAAATCCGTCTTCACTCAATCATCTACAAAGTGATTGAAGAAATGGAAGATGCCATGAAAGGTATGTTGGATCCTGAGTTCGAAGAGAAAGTCATCGGGGAAGCAGTTATTCGTGAAACCTTTAAGGTCTCTAAAGTGGGTACCATTGGTGGATTTATGGTCCTTAGTGGTAAGGTTACACGTGATTCCAAAGTCCGTGTCATTCGTGACGGTGTCGTGATCTATGACGGAGCTCTTGCAAGCTTGAAACACTTCAAAGATGATGTCAAAGAGATCACAAATGGTCGTGAAGGTGGATTGATGATTGAAGGCTACAATGATATCAAGACAGATGATACCATCGAAGCCTACATCATGGAAGAAATTAAAAAATAAGATGCTGACTAGGAAAAAAGAGGACTCTCCTCAGATTTCCTAGTTTTTAAACACAGAGTAGAAAGGAGTTCCTATGGCAAGTCATTTTCGGACAGACCGAGTAGGGATGGAAATCAAGCGTGAAGTCAATGAGATTTTACAAAAGAAAGTCCGTGACCCGCGTGTTCAAGGTGTCACCATTACGGATGTTCAAATGCTAGGTGATTTGTCTATGGCCAAAGTGTATTATTCAATTATGAGTGATTTGGCTTCAGACAATCAAAAGGCTCAGACAGGCCTTGAAAAAGCAACAGGAACCATCAAGCGTGAATTAGGTCGGAATCTGAAATTGTACAAGATTCCAGATCTTACTTTTGTGAAAGACGAATCCATCGAATACGGGAATAAGATCGATGAGATGTTGCGCAATTTGAACAAAGACTAGAGAGGTTGGAAATTTCCACGCCCAGATTGAAAGACAAAGTCTTCTCAGAAACTTTCCTTAGGTGAGTACGGACGTCAGCGAACTTCTACGAAGTTCCAAGACTAATTATTGAGCCTAAGGTCTCAATAATTCCGAGTACCTGAAACTATTAAGTTTCAGGTACTTTTCTCACGACGAAAAGTTTCAGTAGATGATTGAATCACTCTAACGAGTAACATTTCTTTTTATAGAATTTATTAGATTTATAAAAAAGAATAGTTTGTCTACAGTCTCGAGTTGGAAATTTCCAACTTCTTTTTTTGACTCTTAAAATGAGGAAAATAAAACAGAAAGAAAAAAACGGTTTCAAAAAATAATAGAAATTTACAGAAATCTCTTGTGTGATTGGAAATTATCCTTTACAATAGGAGAGGAGTTTTATTTATGATCTCATATTTGGAGGAATGATCATGTCCATTAACTGGCAGGAAATTGTGTTTAACTTTTTGGGAGGGTTGGGTCTCTTTCTCTATAGTATTAAAACCATGGGAGAAGGACTGCAACAAGCCGCAGGGGACCGTCTTCGCTACTATATTGATAAATATACCAGCAATCCCTTTCTAGGGGTTCTAGTAGGGATTGGGATGACTGCCTTGATTCAGTCGAGTTCAGGGGTTACAGTGATTACGGTCGGTCTGGTGAGTGCAGGACTTCTAACCCTCCGTCAAGCTATTGGTATTGTTATGGGGGCCAATATTGGAACGACTATTACCTCCTTTATCATTGGTTTTAAATTAGGAGACTACGCTCTTCCCATGCTCTTTATCGGAGCGGTTTGTCTCTTCTTTACCAAAAATCGTTTGGTTAATAATGTTGGACGAATCGTTTTTGGTGTCGGTGGTATCTTCTTTGCCCTCAACTTGATGAGTGGGGCTATGGAACCTCTTAAAGATTTGCAAGTCTTTCGTGACTATATGGTGCAGTTAAGTAAAAGTCCTATCTTGGGTGTCTTTGTTGGATCAGGCTTAACACTTTTGATTCAGGCCTCTTCTGCAACCATTGGTATCTTGCAAAATCTCTATGCTAGTCATTTGATTGACCTGAAAGGAGCCCTCCCAGTTCTCTTTGGTGATAATATCGGAACGACCATTACAGCTATCATTGCTTCCTTGGGAGCTAATATTGCGGCCAAACGTGTGGCAGGTGCCCATGTAGCCTTTAATGTTATCGGAACCATTATCTGTCTTGTCTTCCTTGTTCCGTTTACCTCTTTGATTCAATGGTTTGAAACGACTCTTCATTTATCCCCAGAAATGACCATAGCCTTTGCTCACGGAACCTTTAATATAACCAATACCATCATCCAGTTCCCATTCATTGGAGCTTTGGCATACTTTGTGACCAAGCTGATTCCTGGTGAGGATGAGGTTGTCAAATATGAACCGCTCTACTTGGATGAAAACTTGATCACCCAAGCGCCTTCGATTGCTCTTGGAAATGCGAAAAAAGAGTTGCTTCATTTAGGTGGATATGCAGATAAAGCCTTTAGCCTCTCTTATGATTATATTGTTCATCAAAATGAGAAAACAGCTGAAAAGGGTCATAAGACAGAAGAAGCCATCAATACCATCGATGATGATTTGACTCGCTACCTGATTCGTTTGTCAAGTGAAGCCTTGAGTCCGAGAGAAAGTGAAGTTCTCACCAATATCTTGGATTCTTCACGGGATTTGGAGCGGATTGGAGATCACGCGGAAGCCTTGATCAATCTGACCGATTATTTAATTCGTAAGAAAGTGGTCTTTTCAGAAGCGGCCTTGGCTGAATTGGAAGATATTTACAACCAAACCCATCAATTTGTAGAGGATGCTTTGAAAGCTATCGAGCACAATGATGTGAGTCTTGCAAACCAATTGGTAGCACGTCACGAGGCAATTGAAAAATTGGAGAAAAGACTTCGGAAAACTCATATTCGTCGTTTGAACCAAGGTGAATGTACGCCACAAGCCGGAGTGAACTTTATTGATATCATTTCTCACTATACACGTGTTGCAGACCATGCCATGAATCTAGCTGAAAAAGTACAAATCGAGCAAATTTAAGGAACGTCAAACAGAGTAAGTAGGAAGCTTACTCTGTTTTTTGTTGGATTCTATTCAAAAATAGGTCTAGACCATTTACAAATGGAAGTGAAAGCGTTATAATATGTATGAATATAAATGGAACACAGTTCCTACAATGGAAAGGACGATTTTATGTCTACATATATTAAAGCAGATCAATTTTATTACCCACATGGGGTTCGCCGCGGAGGCTATTTGGAACTCGTTGATGGCAAGTTTGGAAAACATGTGGAAAGCTTGTCAGAAGGTGCGGATGTGCTGGATTATTCTGGTTACAGCATTGCGCCTGGCCTCGTAGATACCCATATTCACGGATTTGGTGGGGTAGATGTGATGGATAACAATATCGAAGGCACTCTCCATACCATGAGTGAAGGTCTCTTGAGTACAGGGGTTACGAGTTTTTTGCCTACGACCTTGACTTCCTCTTACGAACAACTTTTGGCAGTAACGGAAAATATCGGTGCACGATACAAAGAAGCAACAGGAGCCAAGATTCGCGGGATTTATTTTGAAGGACCTTATTTTACAGAAAAATACAAGGGAGCTCAAAACCCATCTTATATGAAGGATCCAAGTATGGAAGAATTCCGGGCTTGGCAAAAAGCTGCCAATGGTCTGTTGAATAAGATTGCCCTTGCTCCCGAGCGTGAAGGGGTAGAAGACTTTGTTCGGACCATTACAGGAGAAGGGGTGACTGTCGCTTTGGGACACTCCAATGCTACTTTTGAAGAAGCTAAAAAAGCGGTTGATGCAGGTGCGAGTGTCTGGGTGCATGCCTACAATGGTATGCGTGGTTTGACGCACCGTGAACTCGGTATGGTTGGTGCCATGTATGAGTTGCCTCATACTACAGCAGAGTTGATTTGTGATGGCCATCACGTTGATCCTCTAGCGTGTGATATCCTGATGAAACAAAAAGGGAAAGAAAATGTTGCCTTGATTACGGACTGTATGACAGCCGGGGGCTTAGAAGATGGGGACTACATGCTTGGGGAATTCCCAGTTGTGGTCGCTGAAGGGACTGCTCGCTTGAAATCAACTGGTAATCTAGCTGGCTCAATCTTGAAATTGAAAGATGGATTAAAAAATGTTGTAGAGTGGGGGATTGCTAACCCTCACGAAGCAGTGATGATGGCCAGCCTCAATCCGGCAAAATCAGTTCATATTGATGATGTTTGTGGTCAAATCCGTGAAGGATATGATGCGGACTTCATCGTGCTTGATCAAAATTTGGATCTGGTTGCGACCTATCTCGATGGGGTCAAACGTTACCAGGCGACGAATTAGATTCAAGAATCGAAGATAGAATACTTCCTCTCTAGGTCATACCTAGAGAGGTTTTTGTTTACCAATGGTAGTGCAATTTTGTGAATGCTGTCTTTTCATGCTATAATGGGAATTGAAATGTGAGGTAGCTTATGAAGGCAATTGATATACGTTTTTTATTGATGGGAATTTTTTTCTTGCTCTATGGGATTGTAAGAAAAAATATCTTTATTGTGATCGTTGGTGGGTCATTTTTACTCTATAGTTTTTATAGCAAGAAGATGGAGCCAACCAAGAAAAATATTTTTAAGCCAGAGCTCAAGCTTCGAGGGCCTAAGAAACCGAAATCGAAGAAAGGAAAGAAAAAATGAATCATTATCGTTTAAATAATGGGGTGGAGATTCCTGTATTGGGATTTGGGACGTGGAAAGCAGCGGATGGAGAAGAAGCCTATCAAGCTGTCTTAGCTGCTTTAAAAGCAGGTTACCGCCATATCGATACAGCTGCGATTTATCAGAATGAAGAGAGTGTGGGTCGGGCCATTAAAGACAGTGGTCTTGCGCGCGAAGACCTGTTTATTACCACCAAACTTTGGAATACTCATCACACCTATGAAGACGCTCAAGCTGCTTTGGAAGAGTCTCTTGAGAAACTAGGCTTGGACTATGTAGATCTTTATTTGATTCATTGGCCAAATCCAAAACCTCTTCGAGAAAATGATGCTTGGAAACAACGAAATGCTGAGGTTTGGCGGGCAATGGAAGATATGCTAGCTGCTGGCAAGGTTCGGGCTATTGGTATTAGCAATTTTCTGCCTCATCATTTGGAAGCCCTCCTTGGAACAGCTCGGGTCATTCCGGCTGTGAACCAAATTCGTCTAGCACCTGGGGTTTACCAAAGTGAAGCCATTGCAGCAAGTCGCAAGCATGGCATTTTACTAGAGGCTTGGGGACCTTTTGGCCAAGGAGAATTGTTCCAAAATGAACAAGTAAAAGAAATGGCTACTAAATATGGAAAGACCGTCGCTCAACTAGCCTTGGCTTGGAGTTTGCAAGAAGGTTTCCTTCCATTGCCCAAATCGGTTACACCTGAGCGGATTGCGAGTAATTTAAATTGCTTTGATTTTGAATTGACAGCAGATGATGTGGAACTCCTTCGCCATCTTCCGGTTGAAGCAGGTGCACCAGATCCGGACACCAAAGATTTTTAAAAGGGAATTTCTATTCATTAATAAAAACCGAGGACAGTTTCGTTCTCGGTTTTTAAAATCCTTTCAATGATTAAATAATTTTAAAACTCCAACAAAAACAGATGTTCTATAATACTTTCCCATTCTAATTTACAATTTTCCGAACGAAAATAAATTAATAGCTAGTAATATTCGTAAATGTTACATTTGTGTTACAATTTGTTTTTTGAATGAATTTTCAGATAATTTTGCGTTATAATAGTTACTATTAAAATAAAAGGGGAGTTTCTATGAATAGACAAGAACGTTTTTCATTAAGAAAATACAAATTTGGTGTAGCCTCAGTTTTATTAGGGGCTGTTTTGGTATTTGGATCTGCACAAGCGAGTGCTGAAGAACAAGCGGCCAGCCAAACGAGTGCTGGAACACAGCTTGTAGCCACTACTCAACAGGCACCTGCTGAAGAAGAGCATTCACAAGCAACAGAAGCAAGTACAGCAGTTGCTAGTGAGAAAGTAGAAGTTGCAAAAGAAGCAACAGTTGCTGCAAAGACAACGAATGCAACAGAAGCAGCTCTTGTTGAAAAAACAGAAGCTCCTAAAGAGGCAGCTACTGTTCCAGAAACAAAACCGGAAGTAGCGGAAAAACCTGTAGAAAAAGCAACAGCAGTGGCTACTGCGACAAGTTCAGAAACAACGAATCGCCATGAGGCAGCTGAAAAACCTCAAAGCATCGAAAGTGACGAAATTATTACTGTTCCCCAAACCTGGAAGCAAGGTTATAAAGGGGAAGGGATGGTTGTCGCCGTCATCGACTCTGGTTTGGATGTGAACCACGAGGTTCTTCGGATTACCGATCCTTCAAAAGCTAAGTTTAAAAACCAAGGAGAAATAGAAGCTGCTAAGAAAGCAGCAGGAATTGATTATGGTAAATGGTACAACGACAAGGTTGTCTATGCCTATGACTACTTTGATGGTACCGACAATATCAAAGAGGCCGAAAGAGATTCTCATGGGATGCACGTTACAGGGATTGCAACAGGGAATCCTGATAAAGCAGCAGGAAACGGAGAAAAGATCTATGGTGTAGCACCAGAAGCGCAAGTTATGTTTATGCGTGTCTTCTCAGATCGCCAAAAAACAACGGGATCTGCTCTTTATGTAAAAGCAATTGATGATGCTGTAGCTCTTGGTGCAGATACTATCAACATGAGTCTTGGTTCTACGACTGGTTCTACGGTCAATGCGGATTCAGATATTGTGGATGCCATTAAACGGGCGCGCGCTAAAGGCGTATCTGTCTTAATTTCTGCAGGAAATAGCAATAGCTTTGGAAATGGTTACTCAAGACCTTCTGCTGAAAATCCAGATTATGGTTTGGTCGGAAATCCTTCAACAGTAGAGGACTCCATCTCTGTTGCTTCTATCAATAATAATGTTATTACGACAGAAGTGTTTGAAGTCAAAGGCCTTGAAGGCAATGCGGAAGCGGATAACGGTAAGTTTGATTACAGTAAATCTGCTGCAGACGCTGATTTTGAAAAAGGCAAAGAGTACGAATATGTGTCAGTTGGTCTTGGAAAAGAAGATGATTTCAAAGATCTGGATCTTACCGGTAAATTAGCCTTAATCCAACGCGGGGAAATTCCATTCTCAGAAAAGATTGCGAATGCCTTCCATCATGGTGCAGCAGGAGCTTTGGTCTACAATAATGTGGAAGGATCGAACCTTGGAATGGCAATTGAAGGAGATGCGAAAAAGATCCCATCTGTCTTTATTTCAAAACGTTATGGGGAAGCTCTTAAGGCAGGTTCCTACAAAATTGTCTTTAACAATACTATGGCCAACCGTCCATCTCCAGAAGCAGACCAATTGTCTGATTTCTCAAGCTGGGGAGTGACAACCGATGGTCAGTTGAAACCAGATGTCACAGCACCTGGTGGGAATATCTTCTCTTCTTTAAATGACAATACCTACGGGGATATGAGTGGTACTAGTATGGCTTCACCTCACGTGGCAGGTGTCGCCGCCTTGGTCAAAGAATACCTTGTGAAGCATCACCCAGAATTAACTCCAGAACAAGTTTCTGCAACTGTCAAAGCCTTGATTATGTCTACGGCTAAACCACATGTTAACAAAGAAACCGGTGTCTATACGTCTCCACGCCAACAAGGAGCAGGGGTTGTCGACACAGCCGCAGCCGTTTCAACAGACTTGTATGTGACTGGTGAAAACAACTATCCAAGCGTCACTCTTGGAAATGTTGGAGATAGCTTTACCTTTGATGTCACAGTCCACAATATTTCAGATACCGATCGTACCTTGAAAATGTTGGTGAATACTGACACAGATGAAGTGAAGGATGGTAAATTTACCCTTCGTCCACGTAAATTAACAGAAACTGCTTGGCCTGAAGTAACCGTGAAAGCACATAGTTCTGAAACAGTTACAGTGAAAGTCGACACAAGCAAATTCACAGAAGAATTAAGCAAAGAAATGCCAAATGGTTATTTCCTTGAAGGATTTGTTCGTTTTGTCGATCCAGCAGATGATGGAGATGTAGTTAGCTTACCATTTATGGGATTCAAGGGAGAATTCCAAAACCTTCCAGCTGTTGAAAAACCAATCTATGATTTGGTTCGTGAAGGAAAAGATGGCTTCTACTATCATGTTCCAAAAAATTTGAATATCTCATCTAGTGCTAATGTTTCTGCGCTCGTCACCCTTCAAAATGACCTTCTCCTTACACAAGGGAAACGTGATGGTCGTCGGATTACAGTTCTTGGTATTGAAGAAAATGCAGAAGGAACTCACTCTCTTCAACTAGATGAGAATGGAAATGTTCGCATTGCCATTTCACCAAATGAAGATGGGAATAAAGACCTTGTTGAATACAAGACAGTCGCTCTTCGAAACATTGAAAACCTACATGCAACTGTCTATGCAGCAAGTGATACGGAACATAAAAATCCACTGTGGGAAGGAACTCCATCTGATCATCGTAAGAACTTCTTTGATGGCAATGAAAAGAACCCACGCAGCTACACACTAGATAACACTGCTTGGAATGGTACCGATGCAAATGGGAAAGCAGTAGCAGATGGTGTATATGATTATGTCATTCGTTACACCCCAATGGTTCCTGGAGCTGAGGAGCAATCAACAACCTTCAAGGTTCAAGTCGATACTCAAAAACCAGTGATCACATCAGGATATATCCGTTTCAAAGATGGGGCTCAACAGTTTGTAGCACGTAAAGCCAAAGATGTTGGCGATGGCGGTATCTTAACTGAAAAACTCGTCTATGTGACTCCATTTGATGATCAGGGGACAATGGTCCAAACCAGTGAAGATAAGAATGGTACACGTGCGCTTGAAAATTATCATGTGATCAAGGCCAATGCAGATGGTAGCTTCGATCTTCCTGAAAACATCGATAAGAAGAATATCTACTACTATGTAGAAGACTTTGCGGGGAACGTAGACTATGTTTCACTAGCTGATTTAGTTCGGGATCAAAATAGTGGTCGTATTCAAATTGCAGTGCGTGATGCTAAGACAAACAAAGATATAGATACCATGTATGTGTATCGTATCAAGGACAGCAATGGTCAATATGTAACGGTTGATAAAACAAAAGATATTAACTTCTTGAACTTTGGTCATTATACTGCAGAAATCTTTACGTATGATCGTACAGAAGTGAAATTTGTCAGCAGCTTGACCCAAGAATTTGATTTGACAGAGGATAATAGTTTCCAAACGATTGCTTTTCTTGCCAATACTTTAGAATATGCACCAGTTAGCATCAGCTTTGATCAACCGGTTTCAAAAGCAGCTACGATCGTATTAAAAGGGGCAGATGGTGAAAACTTTGTCTTGCCTGCTGAAAAATATGGTAAAAATGGCTTTGGTAAATCTGTAGCAACTGGTCAATATACCTTGGTTGCAACTCTTCCTACAGGCTATGAACTAGCTGAGGAAGCACCAGTGATCTCAGTTGTCGCAGGGCGCAACAACAATTATCGTATTGGAGTGATCTCAAAAGTGGATCTCTTGGCTGCTGTGAACAACCAAGCAGATGTTACAAAGACAGCGCAATACTTCAATGCCAGTACGGATAAGAAGGAAGCCTATGATCAAGCCTTGCAAGCTGCCCAAGCAGCCTTGACCAACAAGGTTAGTCAAGAGCAAGTCAACCAAGCTCTAGCTAGTCTTGAAGCTGCCAGCCAAGCTTTGGATGGGAAAGATTCAAACGTTGCGGCCTTGAAAGAAGCGATGCAGGCTTACGATGCTACGACTAAAACTGGTCGTTATGCCAATGCCAAAGAAAAAGTACGTCGAGACTACGATCGTGCTTTCCAAACAGTAGCTTTGCTTGCAGTTGATCCAACTGTGAAACAAGAACAAATCAATCAAGCACTTGCTGAGCTTAGCCGTGCAGAAGGAAAATTAAACGGGAAAGCAACTGATTTTTCAAGTCTTGAAAAATACATCAAGGAAGAATTGAAGTTCCAAGAAAAGAATGCGAAATTCATCTATGCTGGAAATGAAGAAAAAGAAGCTTACCTAGTAGCCTTCAAGGATGCACAAACTATCCTTTCAAATCCAGGAGCAAGCCAACAAGATGTGAAAGATGCTTTGACAGCCTTGAAGAATGCCAAGAAAAAACTTCATGGTAAAAAACCAAAAGCTGCAAGACGTCCATAAGAAAAACAACATTGTTTGTTAGCCTAAAATCCGTATGAAACGATTGTTTCATGCGGATTTTAATTTACAAGTCACTAAAAATCTGCTATAATACTAGTCAAGAAAGAAGGGCTTACGGCGTTTTTCTAGCGAGCTTGGGATAGTGAGAGCCAAGTAGAGCAAAGTAAGCAAGTGGCGCTTTCTCTCAGTAAAAATCTGAGTAAAGTAAAATAAAATGAAGTAATAAATTAGGGTGGAACCGCGTTTCTGACGCCCCTAGGTCAAAGGACTTAGGAGCAGAGACACGGTTCTTTTTGTATCCTAAGTCACAAGAAACTTTATGAATAAGGAGTATTCAATGTCAAAAAAACTAACCTTTCACTGCGTTAGTGGCAGAGATCTCCTTACAGTCGGACTGCCACACGCTCAGCACTAGGGTGCCTGAGCTAGACGCAGTACTAACTCGTCTTGCCTCGTATGATCAACGAGACAGACTCGTGTCGCAAGAATTTATAAAAAGGAGAAGAAGATGTCAAAAAAACTAACCTTCCAAGAAATTATTTTGACTTTGCAACAATACTGGAATGACCAGGGTTGTATGCTCATGCAGGCTTATGATAATGAAAAAGGTGCGGGAACAATGAGTCCATATACTTTCCTCCGTGCCATTGGTCCTGAGCCATGGAATGCGGCTTATGTAGAGCCATCTCGTCGTCCAGCGGACGGTCGTTACGGGGAAAACCCAAACCGTCTTTACCAACACCACCAATTCCAAGTGGTCATGAAACCATCACCATCAAACATCCAAGAACTCTACCTTGAGTCATTGGAAAAATTGGGGATCAATCCTTTGGAGCACGATATCCGTTTCGTTGAAGATAACTGGGAAAACCCATCGACTGGTTCAGCTGGTCTAGGTTGGGAAGTTTGGCTTGACGGTATGGAAATCACTCAGTTCACCTACTTCCAACAAGTTGGTGGATTGGCAACTGGTCCGGTAACTTCTGAGGTCACTTACGGATTGGAACGTTTGGCTTCTTACATCCAAGAAGTCGATTCTGTTTACGATATTGAGTGGGCTCCAGGCGTTAAATACGGAGAAATCTTCCTTCAACCAGAATATGAACACTCAAAATACAGCTTTGAAGTTTCTGACCAAGATATGCTTCTTGAAAACTTCGAAAAATTTGAAAAAGAAGCAGGACGTGCTTTGGAATTGGGCCTTGTTCACCCAGCCTATGACTACGTTTTGAAATGTTCACACACCTTCAACTTGCTTGATGCACGTGGAGCTGTATCCGTTACAGAACGTGCCGGCTATATTGCCCGCATCCGTAACTTGGCTCGTGTCGTAGCCAAAACCTTCGTCGCAGAACGCAAGAAACTTGGTTACCCACTTCTCGACGAAGCCACACGCGCCAAACTCCTAGCAGAAGAGGAAGAATAAAGAGAGCGTATTAGATGGGATTGGCTGATCGAGCAATCCTACAGAACCAGTTGCCGCAGTGATAAAGGTATCGTTAGAGAAACTAACGATACCAGGCAAAATTGGAGACCTTAGGCTCCAATTTTAGCAATGAAACGACGAAGTCGGTTGCTTGCGTGCCAATCACATAAGGCAAACTGGAAAAAAGATATTTTTCGGAGAAAAAACATGACAAAAAACTTATTAGTAGAATTAGGACTTGAAGAGTTACCAGCCTACGTTGTCACACCAAGTGAAAAACAACTCGGTGAAAAAATGGCAGCCTTCTTGGATGACAACCGACTTTCATACGAAGACATTCAAACCTTCTCAACACCACGCCGTTTGGCTGTCCGTGTGATTGGTTTAGCAGATCAACAATCGGATTTGACTGAAGATTTTAAAGGACCTTCTAAGAAAATCGCCTTGGATGCAGATGGAAACTTCTCAAAAGCGGCTCAAGGATTCGTCCGTGGAAAAGGCTTGACCGTTGATGATATCGAATTCCGTGAAGTCAAAGGGGAAGAGTACGTTTATGTCACGAAACACGAAGCTGGAAAACCAGCCAAAGAAGTCTTGGCTGGCCTTCCAGAAGTGCTTGCTTCATTGACCTTCCCTGTTAGCATGCACTGGGCTAACAATACATTTGAATACATCCGCCCAGTTCACACCTTGATCGTTCTTTTGGGCGACGAAGCGCTCGACCTTGATTTCTTGGATATCCAGTCAGGTCGTGTGAGCCGTGGACACCGTTTCCTTGGACATGAAGTGGAAATCACCAATGCGGATTCTTATGAAGAAGACCTTCGTACCGTTTACGTGATTGCGGATAGCAAAGAACGTGAAAACATGATTCGTGAGCAAATCAAAGCCATCGAAGCAGAACAAGGTGTTCAAGTTCAAATCGAAGAAGGCCTTTTGAATGAAGTCTTGAACTTGGTCGAATACCCAACTGCCTTTATGGGAAGTTTTGATACTAAGTATTTGGATGTTCCAGAAGAAGTTTTGGTGACCTCAATGGAAACGCACCAACGTTACTTTGTTGTACGTGACCTTGATGGTCAGCTCAAACCAAACTTCATCTCCGTCCGTAATGGGAACGCTGAGCACTTGGAAAATGTTATCCGAGGAAATGAAAAAGTCTTGGTGGCACGTCTTGAAGACGGTGAATTCTTCTGGCGTGAAGACCAAAAACTTAAGATTGAAGACCTCGTTGCTAAATTGGCTAACGTGACCTTCCATGAAAAAATTGGTTCTCTTTCAGAACACATGGCACGTGCGGGTGTTATTGCAGCGTCACTAGCTGAGCAAGCTGGTTTGACTGCAGAAGAAACGGCAGCCGTAGCTCGTGCAGCTGAAATCTACAAATTTGACCTCTTGACTGGTATGGTCGGAGAGTTCGATGAATTGCAAGGAATCATGGGTGAAAAATACGCCCTTCTCACTGGTGAAGATGCTGCGGTAGCGACAGCTATCCGTGAGCACTACCTTCCTGATTCAGCAGATGGTGCCCTTCCAGAGACTAAGGTTGGTGCCATTCTTGCGCTTGCAGATAAATTGGATACCCTCCTTTCCTTCTTCTCAGTTGGCTTGATTCCATCAGGTTCCAATGACCCATATGCGCTTCGTCGTGCAACACAAGGGATTGTTCGAATTTTGGATGCCTTTGGTTGGCATATCCCTATGGATGAGTTGATTGATAGCCTTTACGGACTTTCATTTGATAGCCTTTCCTATGACAATCAAGCAGAAGTGCTCAACTTCATCAAGGCGCGTGTGGACAAGATGATGGGACGCACACCAAAAGATATCAAAGACGCTGTTCTTGCTGGTTCAAACTTTGTCGTGGCTGATATGCTGGAAGCAGCTGAAGCTCTTTCAGAAGCTGCGAAGACGGATGGTTACAAGGCGGCTGTTGAGTCCCTCTCTCGTGCTTTCAACTTGGCAGAAAAAGCAGATGCTTCAGTAGAAGTCGACGCTAGTCTCTTTGAAAATGATCAAGAAAAAGCCCTTTCTAAAGCGATTGAAGAGCTTGAATTGACTGGTTCAGCAAGTGACAAATTGGCTCAACTCTTTGCTCTTAGCCCAGTCATTGATGCTTTCTTTGACAATACTATGGTAATGGCAGAAGATGAGGCTGTTAAAAACAACCGTTTGGCCCTTCTTGCAGGCCTTGTAGCGAAAGCTAATGCTGTTGCAGCCTTCAACCAATTGAACACAAAATAAGTACCTGATGACGGGTAGAAAGTAGGTTTTATTATGACACCTGAAAAAATCGCTCGAATCAATGAGCTTGCTAAAAAGAAAAAAACAGAAGGTTTGACTCCAGAAGAAACAGTGGAGCAAGCAAAACTTCGTGAAGAATACATTGAAGGTTATCGTCGTTCGGTTCGTCACCACATTGAAGGTATCAAAATTGTGGATGAAGAAGGTAACGATGTAACACCTGAGAAACTACGCCAAGTGCAACGTGAAAAAGGTTTGCATGGCCGTAGCCTCGATGACCCTAATTCATAAGCAAAAGAGTGCTGGAAGAGACTCCAGCACTCTTTTTAATCTATAAAATTCAGAATATTCTGGACTAGATTGACCAATTTTTAAAAACATGGTATAGTAGATTGTGTGAAAATTTGAAGTATACTTTTCTGAAAATGTACAGAAAAAGAATTGGAGTAATCATATGTCAAAAAAACATCATCCTGGTGAAGAAACCGAAAATGGGATGGTTCGTGGTCTGCAAAATCGGCATGTTCAGCTGATCGCTATTGCAGGAACCATCGGGACAGGACTCTTTCTTGGAGCCGGTCGTTCCCTTTCTTTGACAGGTCCCTCTATTATTTTAGTCTATATGCTGACTGGCGCCTTCATGTACTTGATGATGCGGGCGATCGGAGAAATGCTCTATATGGACCCTGATCAACACACCTTTATCAACTTTATCACCAAGTATCTAGGAAAAGGTTGGGGTTATTTTTCAGGATGGTCCTATTGGGTCTCCTTGGTATTTTTGGGAATGGCAGAGATCACCGCTGTTTCCAACTATGTCCAGCTTTGGTTTCCAAATTGGCCAGCCTGGCAGATTCAAATTATCTTTTTAGCGCTTTTAAGTTGTGTAAACTTGATCGCTGTGAAGGTGTTTGGAGAGGTTGAATTCTGGTTTGGAATGATCAAGATTGTCACTATTTTAGCCTTGATCGTAACAGGGATCTTTATGGTGACGACTAACTTTGAAACACCAGCTGGACACGCTAGCTTAACCAATATTACTAGTGGTTTTCAAATGTTTCCAAATGGTTGGGTCAAGTTCGTCATGGCCTTCCAAATGGTCTTCTTTGCTTACCAAGCGATCGAGTTTGTTGGGATTACTACTTCAGAAACCGCTAATCCTCGTCAGGTCTTACCAAAAGCCATTAAGGAAATTCCAATTCGGATTGTGATCTTTTATGTTGGGGCTTTGGTGGCGATTATGGCTATTTTCCCTTGGCAACAGCTTCCTGTCAATAAGTCACCGTTTGTAACAGTCTTTCAGATGGTAGGAATCAAGTGGGCAGCAGGATTGATTAATTTTGTTGTACTGACAGCTGCGGCATCCTCCTTGAATTCCACCCTCTATTCAACAGGGCGTCACTTGTACCAGATTGCAAAAGAAACGCCAAACAGTAAAGTGATGAATCGTTTGAAGCTGAATAGCTTATCTCGTATGGGGATTCCAAGTCGCGCGATTATTTTTTCTGCGATTGTGGTTGCTGTTTCAGCCTTTATCAATGTCTTGCCAGGTGTCTCAGATGCCTTTGCCTTGATTACGGCATCTTCTTCTGGTGTCTACATTGCTATTTACATTTTGACCATGCTTGCCCATCTTAAGTACCGTAAATCGAAAGAATTTATGCCAGATGGTTTTGTCATGCCAGCCTATAAAGTGTTGAATCCATTGACCATCGTTTTCTTCCTCTTTGTATTCGTTTGTCTCTTCTTGCAAGAATCAACATACATTGGAGCGATTGGAGCAACCATCTGGATCATTCTTTTTGGGATTTACAGCAATTGGAAACATAATCAATAAACCGCAAGAGAGTGGGACAGAAATCGGTAATTCGTTAGAATTCGATTTCGTCGTCCCACCTCCTCACAGTTGAGTAGGGCTGTAAAAGCTGATGAAATCAGCGTA
>JAWGIA010000016.1:0-46889 GCA_032560535.1 Streptococcus parasanguinis
AAGCTGATGAAATCAGCGTAGTAGAGCCCACTCAACCACTGCGTCTTGCTCGACAATCCAAAAACAATTGAGAGGCTAGGACTTTTGTCCCAGCCTCTTCGTATGATTTATTCTTCTTCCTCGTCTTCAGAATCCTCTTCTTCGTCGTCTTCTTCGCTTAATTCAACTTCCTCACCCAAATCATCTGGTACGATTTCATTGATTTCAGCATCGTAAGCTTCGACTTCACTCTTTTCATCATCTGGATTTTCTTCATCATATGAAAGAGCTGGATCTGCTTCGTAAACTTCTTCGTCTTCTGGATCATCGTCGTTGTAGTCGATCGCATCTTCGTCTCCATCCATGAAGGCATTGACACGTTTTTTCTTCCGTTTCTTAGGAGCTTCATCTTCGTCTGTTTCTTCAAGAGCGATGATTTCTTCGTCAACTTCATCGATGGCATACCATGAACGAAGACCCCATTTGTTATCTCCAAGTGGGATAAAACTTCCATCTACATTCAATTCTGTGTAGAACAATGGAAGAGCTTCACGGATCTCGCTGTTTGATTTTTCAAGGTAATTTTGAATTTCATTTACAAGATCGCTAAAGTACATTTCATGGTCACGTCCGCGTAATTCCAAAATCGCACGCGCCACTTCAATCATAGAAAGTTCACTTTTTTCTTGTCCAGCAAATACTTCTAATTCCAAGGGTAAATCTCCTTATGTTTCATTTCCTAAATGGAGAAGGATCCGGTCTTCAACCTCATCCTATCCTCAATGATAGATTGAAAACTTCTCGTCACTAAATCTATCACGCATTTTATCGTTACACTCTATTGTACGATAAATTTCCCCTTTCGTCAAAGGAAAATTCCAGGATTCTCCATGAAATCAGAAAAGGGAGTGGGAAAGAACTCCGACTAGTTAAAAAGAGTTCGTTTTCCCACCCCCGCACAGTTGATTAGGTCATCTTTGGAGCTTAAAGGCGAACAAAGATGCCAATCAACCACTGCGTCATACAGTTATTTCTATCAAACATCAAAGGCTGGACAGTTGTTGCCCAGCCTTTTTTATCTAAATTATTTTACTTTTGCTGTGCTTGTGATCACGTTCACTGCTTTCTTCACTGTGATGTCATGTTTCAACATTTCTGGTGAAAGAAGGTTGCGAACTTGTTCAACTGGCATGTTGTAATCTGCTGCCAATTGTTCGATTTCAGCGTTGATTTCTTCTTCAGTTGCTTCGAAGCCTTCTGCTTTGGCTACTGCTTCAACCACAAGGTTTGTCTTCGTACGGCTTTCAGCTTCTGCTTCGTATTGTTTGTGGAGATCTTCTTGAGTTGTTCCAGTGATTTGGAAGTACATTTCAGGTGAGATACCTTGACGTTGCATGTTCCCAAGGAACTCGTTGATTGAACGGTGTACTTCTTCGTGGATCATTTCTTCTGGAAGGTCAACGATTTCAGCATTTTCAACTGCAAGATCGATTGCTGCTGCTTCTACTGCATCGTTGTAGGCTTCTTCTTTAGCTGCTGCCAATTCTTTGCGGTATTTTTCTTTCAATTCAGCAAGAGTTTCAACTTCTTCGTCGATGTCTTTTGCCAATTCATCGTCAAGAGCTGGTACTTCTTTTGCTTTTACTTCGTGGATAGTTGTCACGAATTTCGCTTCTTTACCTGCAAGGTCAGCTGCTTGGTAGTCTTCTGGGAATGTTACGATCACGTCAACTGTTTCACCAGCAGAGTGTCCAACCAATTGGTCTTCGAAACCTGGGATGAATTGTCCTGAACCAAGTCCAAGTGAGAAGTTGTCACCTTTACCACCGTCGAATTCAACACCGTCGATAGATCCAACGAAGTCGATTACAACTGTGTCGCCTTCTGCTGCAGCACCTTCTTTAACAACCAATTCAGCCAAGTTGTTACGTTCGCGTTCGATACGAGCATCCACATCAGCGTCTGTTACTTCTTTAGAAACTTCTACTGATACTTCAAGGTCTTTGTAAGCACCCAATTTTACTTCAGGTTTTGTTACAACAGCTGCTGTCAATGTCCAGTCTTGACCTTTTTCCATAGATACAACATCGAAAGTTGGTTGGGCTACAACTTCGATTCCAGCTTCTTTAACAGCTGCTTCGTATGCTGCTGGAAGAAGATCGTTCAAAGCATCTTGGTAAAGAGCTTCTTCACCAAAACGTTGGTTGAAGATTGGACGTGGAATATGACCTTTACGGAATCCAGGTACGTTCAAGGTTTTCTTAACAGACTCAAACACACGGTCCAAAGCAGGTTTGATTTGCTCTTGGCTGATGGTGAAAGTCAATACACCGTGGTTAGTTTCTTTGTTTTCAAATGATACAGACATTCTGTCTCTCCTTAAAATAATATAGTCATTCCTTATAATTTTACCACAAAACTTTGAAATTGCAAGTTTTAAAACGTTTTTGCCTCTCTTTTCATCCAAAAAAACTAGCCCCTAAAAGCTAGTTCTATTTATGATTTTCGGATAGGATCATCTAGGTAGAGAGCACGGGCACCACCGATCAATTTTGGCCGACTGGCGAGGGCTGTGACATGGGCTTCCCCTAGTTCACGTATGATAGGGCGAATTGGGACTTGCACGTGTTTGACATGCATCCCCACTGAGGTATCTCCGATGTCTAAGCCCGCTTGAGCTGTGATAAATTCTACTTCAACAGGATCCTTGAAATACTTGAAAGCAGCGAGTTGTCCAGCTCCCCCTGCATGGATACTTGGAAGGACATTGACGATTTCTAGCTCCTTCTTGTCTGCTAATTCCCGCTCGACCACCAAGGCGCGATTGAGGTGCTCACATCCTTGTACCGCTAGATAAATCCCTCTTGGATTCAACTCATCTAGCAAGGTCTGGACAATAGCTTCAGCAATGTCGATGTTCGAGGCCTTTCCAATTTGCCCTCCTGCAACTTCACTTGAAGACATCCCGAGAACTAGAATCTGTCCCTGATGGAGACGGCTTTTTGCCAAAACATCTACCAGGATTTCTTTTGTATCCTTCTTCAGTTGCTCCAAATCCATGAATTAATTTCCTTTCTTTTGGAAGGCATAATAGACCACATAGCCTAAAGCCATTCCGACAAAATTCTGAGCAAGGTTATTTGGAATGTCCGAGATAGCAGCTCCCCAGCCATTGCCTAAAAAGAGAGCAGAAGCTAGTGCGTAACCGCCTACCATGACGACTGTCGCAAGAAGCAAGCCTAGGTAACGAGCTTTTCCCTTGAAGCCAGCGAAATAGCCTTGTCCCCCGTGAAAGAGGAGGCTAAAGAACATCCACTGAGGATAGCCTGAAATCAGATCGAGTAGGAAGGCTCCGACACCACCTACAATCGCACCTTCCTTGCGTCCAAAATAGAAGGCTGTGAAATACACTCCAAGATCTAGCAGGGTGACGATCCCTGTCGGAGTCGGAAGTTTTGTATAGTAGCCAAGTACAACTGTCAAGGCTGTCAAAATGGAAAGGCGGGCAATGAGTTGAGTTCGATTAGATGTCATATTGTACTACTCCATACTGGTCTGAATGTTGAATCGCTTGGAAGACAAAGTCTTTAGAGGTTTTAACAGCTTCAAGCGGTGATTTCCCTTTTACCAACTGGCTGGAAATGCTAGACGCAAAGGTACAACCAGCTCCTGTATTGTTCTTTTCTAGGACTGGCTCTTCAAAGATTGTAAAATCTTGTCCGTCATAAAAGACATCGATGGCCTTTTCTTTATTGAGACGATTACCCCCTTTGACCACGACATTCTCCGCACCCAATCCATGGAGCTTGCGCGCCACCTCCTTCATATCATCGAGCGATTGAATCTTGCTTTGGGTCAAGATCTCAGCTTCTGGTAAGTTTGGTGTGATGATGGTCACATAAGGGAAGAACTTGATCAATTCGTCTCGAAGAGCTGAAACTTCCACATCATGGCTTTCCTTGCAGACCAAGACAGGATCGAGCACTACTGGGATATCTGCATGAGCTTTGACATAGTCCAAGGCTAGGTCTGCCACTTCAACATTTGGCAAGAGACCGAGTTTAATAGCAGAGAAAGGAACTTCTTTGAGAGAGTTGAGCTGCTGAGCAAAGGTCGTTGGATCCACTGGAATCACTTCAAAACCATGCTCGGTCATGGCTGTCAAACAAGTCACCGCCACAAAGCCATGCTGTTTGTTAGTCGTATAGGTAGCAAGGTCTGCGTGAAGACCTCCCCCACTAAAAATATCATTTCCTGAAATTGCGAGAATTAATTCATTACTCATAACGTATCTCCTTTAAATATAAGCCATTTGGCGCTGCTGTTGGACCTGCTAGATTGCGGTCCTTCTTTTCCAAAATCAGATCGATCTGCTCGATCGGCATCCGATCATTTCCGATCTTCAACAAAGTTCCCACCATATTGCGGATTTGCTTGTAGAGAAAGCCATTGCCCGAAAAGGTAAAGACAAGACGATGATTTGCCGCGTCCTCAACCAAGCGAGCCTCTGTAATCGTACGAACCTTGTCTTCCACACTGGTTCCTGAAGCGGTGAAACCGGTGAAATCATGGGTTCCCTCCAACTTTTGGATGGCTACTTGCATCTTTTCCACATCCAAAGGATAGGGGTAGTGGGTCGCATAGTGGCGCATCATGGGGTTCTTAGGACGACCATAATCCACGATAAATTCATAGGTTTTGCTGTGCTTCTTGTAGCGTGAGTGAAAGTCATCTGCTACTTGCTCCACCCGGATGAAATCAATATCCTCTGGGCTTTGGGTATCCAGAGCAAAGCGGAGCTTCTCCTCATCCCGCGCTTGAGGGAGATCAAAATGAATCACCTGCCCAAGGGCATGGACGCCTGAATCGGTTCGACCCGCTCCATGAACGGTGACAGGGTTTCCTTGATTGAGACGCGTCAAGGTCTTCTCGATTTCCTCTTGCACACTACGGGCATGCGGTTGGCGTTGAAACCCTGCAAACAAGGTCCCATCATATGAAATGGTTGCTTTGTATCGTGTCATGGTTTTATTTTAGCAAGATATAGAAGGGGTTACAAGAGTAAAAAAGTCAAACTGTCCGGGTACAGTTTTGCAAGCAAAAAAGAAGCTTCTTGGATTCGATCCAAAATAAAACGAGCCCCTTACTCAAAAGGAAACTCGTTTATTCTTATAAATCATCCAAGGCATCTTTAACCTTATCAAAGAAGCCTTTTTTCTTTGGGTTGACCTTCAAATCACTTGCTTCCGCAAAGGCTTGAAGGGCTTCTTTTTGCTTGTCATTTAAACCAGTTGGGGTGACAACATTGACAGATACATATTGATCTCCCATAGCACCACCACGTAAGCTTGGAGCACCTTTCCCGCGAAGACGGAATTTCTTACCGGTTTGGGTTCCTTCAGGAATGACCAAATCGACATCTCCGTGAACAGTTGGCACATGGACCGTATCTCCAAGAGCTGCTTGAACAAAGTTCAAGTCTAACTTGTAGTAGATGGTTGAGCCATCTCGTTCGAAGCGATCGCTCGGCTCCACATTGACAACGACATACAAGTCACCATAAGGGCCACCGTTAAAGCCAGCTTCCCCTTGACCCGCTATGCGGATTTGTTGACCTGTTTCAACTCCTGCAGGAATCTTGACGTTCACGCTATGGGCTTGTTTTTCATGACCTGTTCCACGACAAGTCGTACATGGATCTTTGATTTCTTGACCACGGCCATGACAGACATCACAGGTCACTTGACGGCGCATCATTCCAAGAGGAGTTTGCGTATCTACATTGATAACCCCGGAACCGTGACAGCGTCCACAGGTTACCGGACTCGTACCTGGCTTAGCCCCTGAACCGTGACAGGTATGACAGCTTGCTTCACGATGGTACTTGACTTCTTTTTCCGCACCAAAAATCGCTTCTTCAAACTTGAGATTAACGCGGTATTGGAGGTCATCCCCTTGACGAGGCGCATTTGGATTACGACTTGCACCACCACCAAAGAAGCTAGAGAAGATATCTTCAAAGCCACCAAAACCAGCACCATCAAAGCCACCAAAACCACCTGCTCCGCCACCGAAACCACCGTTGGCTCCTGCAGCACCGTATTGGTCATAAGCCGCCCGCTTTTGTTCGTCGCTCAAAGTCTCATAAGCTTCTTGAACTTCCTTGTACTTGTCCTCAGCACCAGGCTCCTTGTTGATATCCGGGTGATATTTTTTCGATAATTTCCGATAGGCTTTCTTGATCTCATCTTGAGATGCATTCTTTGAAACGCCCAAACGGTCATAAAATTCAGTATTGTTCATAATTCAAGATACAAAGGGCGTTAAACGGACACAGCCAAAATAGGAGTTTTGACGACGGACGCTTGCGTCCTAGAAAAAACTATCTTTTTGGCACCGTCCGTAGCCCGTGTTCGATTGCGAACACTCTTTGTTCCTTTCTATAATTTTCATGTAATCTTTAGAGGGCATTTTCTATGCTTCGCTTTACTTGATCAAACTCTTTGTCCGATAGAGTAAATATCAAATCCTCTTCTGAGTAGTCGTTTCGTTCTTTAAAATAGTTGTCCGTATTCTCTGCCAAGCCTAAACTTAGAATCACTCTTCTTGCAAACTCTTGATGCGCAAAGCCTATCGCCGTAATGATTTGTTTATCCTGCACAAGGACTTTAGGTTCGAAATTTTTTCGTGAAAGAAATTCAAAATAGTCAAAGAAGTTTTGCCAAATTCCACCTGTAAATTTCGTGTCCTTCAACAGACCTGCTTTCGCTAATAAAAGAGGTGCTGAAGAAATGGCTGCAATGAGGATATCTTGCTCACCAAGGTCCCTCAAGAACGAAATCAATTTCTCATCTTGTAGGGCAGGCCCTATATTGACCATTCCTGGCAAAATCACACAAGAATACTCTTCTATACAGATTTGATCTAGTGTTTTGGTCGGTTGACAGGGCAAGCCATCCTCAGAGACCACCATCGAATGATCTGAAGCGGCATAATCAATCGTACTATCAAAAGACAGAGCTAAAGTACTTGTTAAAGCGGTTATCTCATAAAGAGAAAAATTAGGATAAATGATACAAAGTACTTTTTTCATACGCAACATCCTCTATTTTACCGAAAAACAGAGGCTGGGTTGCAACCTCTGGATTTCTTTTTATCATTTACTAGTTTAAGTTTTAAAAATCAAACTAGTAATGCTGAATTGAGCACACCCTAACCTCTTGGTGAAAAAGATAAATCTTTCTAGAAACTAAAGTTTCTGCGTCAGATTTCCTATTTTCACTGTGAGGTTTTAACGGGCTTTGCATCTTATTTTTCTGTAAACTCTCCGTCTACGACGTCATCGCCTGCGCTTCCTGATGCTTGTGCGCCTTCTGCTCCTGCTTGGGCTTGTTGCGCTGCTGCGGCTTGTTCGTAGAGTTTAACAGCCAATGCTTGTGCTTTTTCGTTCAAGGCTTCAAGTTTCGCTTTCATTTCTTCAAGGTTACCTGATTCTTGAGCTTTCTTAAGATCATCCAATCCTGCTTGAGCTGCATCACGTTCTGCATCGAAGCCTTTGCCTTCAGTTTCTTTGATTGTCTTTTCAGTTGCAAAGATAGCTTGGTCTACTTCGTTACGAAGGTCAACTTCTTCTTTACGTTTCTTATCTGCTTCAGCGTTTGCTTCTGCATCTTTCATCATGCGGTCGATTTCTTCGTCTGTCAAACCTGAGTTAGATTGGATAACGATTGTTTGTTCTTTTTGAGTTCCAAGATCTTTGGCTTTAACAGATACGATACCGTTCTTATCGATGTCGAATGTTACTTCGATTTGTGGGATACCACGAGGTGCAGCTGGGATATCTGTCAATTGGAAACGTCCAAGCGTCTTGTTATCTGCTGCCATTGGGCGTTCCCCTTGAAGAACGTGGATATCAACGGCTGGTTGGTTGTCTGCTGCAGTTGAGAAGACTTGTGATTTAGAAGTTGGAATTGTAGTGTTGCGGTCGATGAGTTTTGTGAAGACTCCACCCATTGTTTCGATACCAAGTGACAATGGTGTTACGTCAAGAAGGACAACATCTTTGACATCACCAGTGATCACACCACCTTGGATGGCAGCACCCATAGCCACAACTTCATCAGGGTTTACTGATTTATTTGGTTCTTTACCAGTTTCAGCCTTAACTGCTTCTACAACGGCAGGGATACGAGTTGAACCACCAACAAGGATGACTTCATCGATTTCTGACAAGCACAAACCTGCATCTGAAAGGGCTTGACGAACTGGAGTTTTCGTACGTTCTACAAGGTCACGAGTCAAATCGTCGAATTTCGCACGAGTCAAGGTCATTTCCAAGTGAAGAGGTCCAGCAGCTCCTGCAGTGATGAATGGCAAGCTGATTTGAGTTGAAGTGACACCAGAAAGGTCTTTCTTCGCTTTTTCAGCTGCATCTTTCAAACGTTGAAGAGCCATCTTGTCTGTTGACAAGTCGATACCATTTTCTTTCTTGAATTCTTCAACCATGTGGTCGATGATTTTTTGGTCAAAGTCGTCACCACCGAGTTTGTTATCCCCTGCAGTTGCCAATACATCGAAGACACCATCACCGAGTTCGAGGATAGATACGTCGAATGTACCACCACCAAGGTCGAATACCAAGATTTTTTCTTCTTTATCAGTCTTATCCAAACCATAAGCAAGGGCTGCTGCTGTTGGTTCGTTGACAATACGTTCTACTTCAAGACCAGCGATTTTACCAGCGTCTTTCGTTGCTTGACGTTGAGCATCGTTGAAGTAAGCTGGAACTGTGATAACTGCTTTGGTTACTTTTTCACCAAGGTAATCTTCAGCGTAACCTTTCAAGTATTGAAGAATCATAGCTGAAATTTCTTGTGGTGTGTATTCTTTACCGTTTGCAGAAACTTTTTCAGAAGTACCCATCTTAGATTTGATAGAGATGATGGTATCTGGGTTTGTGACTGCTTGACGTTTTGCAGCATCACCAACGATGATTTCACCATTTTTGAATGACACAACAGATGGAGTCGTGCGGTTTCCTTCTGGGTTTGCGATAATTTTTGATTCAGTTCCCTCAAGAACTGCAACTGCTGAGTTTGTTGTACCTAAGTCAATACCGATAATTTTAGACATATGTTTTTCTCCTTGTTATTTTTTCTCTTTTTTTCTTTCTGATACTCTTCTTAAGTGGCGACGCCGTCAGAGCTTGACTTCGTCAATCTCTTTGACTAAACTTTGAGCCTAAGGTCTCAAAGTTTGCGAAGATACCGCCACGGCGAAGAGTATCGCCTTCGGTTCGCTTCGCTCACTATTGGCAAAGCCGAACCAATGTTAATCTTTCTTTCATAGTTTAGTGTCGTTTCGGACAAGGTAGCCTAGTTATATACTACTACCATAGCCGGTCTTAAGATGCGGTCATGGAGTTTGTAACCTTTTTGGAAGACTTGTGCGATGGTGTCTGCTGGATGTTCATCATCTGCAGGCAAAGTTTGGATGGCCATGTGGTAGTTATGGTCAAAGGCTCCATCTGCTGGAATTTCTTCGATTCCTTCTTCTTTTAAGGCATGTACCAAACTTTCTTGGACCATTTCCAAGCCCTTCTTCACATCATCTGTCAATCCTTCGACGGCAAGGGCACGTTCGAGGTTATCCAGTGATGGTAAGATCGCTTTTGCCAAATCTTGGCTACGGTATTTTTGTAATTGTTGACGTTCTTCATTGGCACGGCGCTGAATGTTTTGCATTTCTGCATGAGCACGAAGGTATTTGTTTTCAAATTCCTCGGCACGCGCTTGTGCTTCTTCTAATTCAGAAAGTTGGTTGCTTTCCTCTACAACTTCTTCAGTTGGTTGGGCAACTTCCTCTTCTTTCACGTCTTCTTTTTTGATATCTTCTGTCAAGGCATACACCCCTTTCATTTGGTCTTAATTTACTTCATAATGGTTGCTGTTGAGGTAACGGTAGTAGTCCGTTAACTTCATGACCAGTACCCGTCCGATAACATTGACGAGGCTAATCACACGCCTGTAATCCATCTCTACGGGACCAATCACATGCATGAGGGCCATCCCACGATAAGGAACCAGGAATTTATGACTAATCACGGTCACATTTTTCAAAGCCTTCTCTTGGGATTCAGCAACCAGAATCTGGGTCATTTGGTCCTCTGGCATTCCCCCTCGCAACTCGAGAGCTACGTGTTGGGGGTTATCTAAGAACTGATAGGTCTGAAGATCGGCGTAGGTTAAGGATGAAACCTTTCCTTCTACAAAGACCAGTTCTTGAAACAGTTGCGAGAAGACGTAACCAAACAGATCCAATACATTGTCTGTCGTCTTAAAATAACGCTGTACTATTTGTGGAATCTCCGTCCGCAAGCGGTAGTGGATATCCAATACCGTATTTCCAATGAAACGTTCTTGAACCAGCTGATGGAAAATTTCCAAGTCACTGGTTAAGAAATTCTTCGGAATAGCAAATTGTACAGTGACAGGCTTTGATTCATCCAAGGTCAGAACCGCCAAAGCATCGTGGTTGGATAATGGAACAATCTCAAAACCAGTCAAGCGCTGACGTGTCGGTTCAACATCCTGAATCACTGCGGTGTAACCCGTCATCTGGGCTAGTAACTTGGCCGTAGCATCCAAGATATCGTCTAATTTAAAGGCTTCGAAATCAAAGGCTTTCACCACCTGGTAGACATCTTGCTCATCAATCAACTCTAGATCAAGGGAGTTCTGAACAAAATATTGAAAACCAGCTCGACTAGGCATGCGGCCACTCGAAGTGTGGGCCTTTTCTAGTAAGCCTTGTTTTTCGAGAGCAGCCATGTCATTTCGAATGGTCGCACTACTGGATTGAATGACATCTTGTAGCGCTTTTGAACCGACTGGTTCGTGGGTCTTGGTAAAGATATCGACAACAAGATTGAGAATCTCATTTTGACGTTCTGTAACCATGACCTCACCTCTCTTTCATTTTTTAGCACTCTAAACACTTAAGTGCTAAACCATGATTCTATTATACACCCATCCAAAAGAAAGTCAAGAGAAAAAACCAAAAAATTAGCACTCTTTTTTCAAGAGTGCTAAAAATCATTCTTAAGACCTAGAGAAGTAAATCTCCTCTTATTTGCCAGCTTTTTTCAAGAGCTGAATATATTCTTCCAATACTAGCTGATGCTTGGCCATATACTGAGCATTTTCTACGCCAACATAACGGAAATGCCAATTCTCAAAATTCACACCCGTGATGTTGCTCTTCCCATCTGGGTAGCGAAGCACAAAGCCATATTGTGGTGCGATGGCAGCCAGCTGCAAGCCCAACTCATCACTTTGGCCAGCTTCGACACTCATATCAATCGCAAGCCCCGTCTGGTGTTCACTCGCACCAGGGACCTGTACCTGGGTCTGCACCTGCTTTTCAGCTTCTTCGTGCGAAAGGCCGCTAGCCTCTAGTTGCGCAACACGCTCATTATAGAGCTCTGTTTGCTCGGCCACACTTCGATAGCCTGATATCAAGGTTTCTTCTGGGGCAATTTTTCGAGCCGCTTCTAAAAATTGACGAGTCGGTTCTACAATCCGACTATCCACTTTGATAGCATCCACATCTGTCAATTGTGGATTCAACTCTGGCTTCACATTGTCACGATTGACCAAGATCAACTGCCAGTCTTTTGTCGAAACAGCTGGTAAATCTGATTTTTCTTTCTTTTTCTTAGAAGAAGAGGGAGTCGTTACAGCTGTTTTTTTTGCCTTCCAAAACTGAAGCCCTGAAAACAAGCTCGGCTTCGCTAAGTAAACACCAATTCCTGATCCAAGGACCACAAGAAGAAAGAAACTCAATAGGTAAGGCCACCACTTCTTACGTTTTTTTCTTGCGCGTCTATACTTATTCGTCATGGCCACCCTCTAGAAGTTTTGCTCCAACCTTACGATAGGACATATCCCCAATCTTTTCAATACGAAAGGCACCATCTTCATAAGTCAAAACCGTCACGCTTCCGTTGTCCAAGACCAATTCTTCGACTGCTTTTGGATCAATGAGATAAATCAAGGTCGTAATCGTCATGCCGTGGCTAACCACAATAGCATTCCCACCGCCAGCTGCTTCTACCTCTTTTGCGATGGCTTCAAAACCTTCTAAGATCCGGCCACTCAAGGTACCCCAGGATTCAGCCCAACCAGTGGTATCCACTTCGACGATTCCTTCAGCTAACTCCATTAGGCTTAACTGATGGAAATCATCGACCTTAAAGACACGGGGTAAGACCCCCATGAAGAGATCGCCATCATAAGCACCGTCAAAACTACCAAAACACCACTCGCGGATCCGTTTGTCATAACGATAAGGGATTTCCCCTGTCAGACCGAGTTCTTGAAGAATAATTCCCATGGTTTGAATGGTGCGTCCAGAATCACTCGAAACAGCCTCTTCAAAAGAAAGCCCAGCTTCCTTGAGACCAAGTCCTAATTCTCGAATTCCACGCTCTCCTGCTTCTGTCAGCGGAGTGTCTGACCAGCCCTGTGCCCGCCCAATGGTATTAAACATGGTTTTTCCATGACGAGCAATATATAATCTGGTTTTTGTCATTGTATTACCTCCGTATGTATCTCTTTCATTATATCATTTTTTGCAAAAAGAAAGTAGGAAAGCTCTTACAAGTTTTGAGAGAAAGAAAAGGCATGACCAAAAGATCAGCCTTTCAGGACGAACTAGGATTCTTGCAAGTTTTCACCGACCTCACGGTAACTGCTATCTCCAACCCCCTTAACCGTCAATTCTCCATCTTCATATTCTACAAGGGTAACACTACCGTTTGAAAGAGGTAGATTGAGATTTGGTTTTCCTTCGATCAAGCAGACCAAGGTCTGAATGGTCCAACTATGACTGACCACCAAGGCATTGCCTCCACCATTTTCTTCTACTTCTTTGGCAATAGCTTCAAACCCTTCTAGGATTCGGCTTTTCAAAACTTCCCATGGTTCAGCCCAATTTGCTGTGTCCACTTGGCAAATGCCATTGGCCAAGTCTTCCAAGGTCAAGGTCTTATAGTCTTCTACATCTAGCACGCGCGGCACGACACCATGAAAGAGCTCCCCGCCGTAGGCCCCATCAAAGCTACCAAAACACCACTCGCGGATCCTTTTATCAAAGCGATAAGGAATCTGGTCTTTCAAGCCTAATTCATCAAGAATAATCCCCATGGTCTGAATAGCACGACCTGAATCACTGGAGTAAGCTCGAGTAAACTCCAAACCAGACTCACGCAAGCCAATCCCTAGAGCCTGAATCCCTCGTTCTCCTTCTGCTGTCAAGGGCGTATCGGACCAGCCTTGAGCACGACCAATGGTATTAAACATGGTTCTCCCATGACGAATCACAAATAATCTTGTTTTAGCCATCTTGTCTCCTTTTGCAAGAAAAAAGTCTGGAGTTTCATCATCACAGACTTTTCTATTTTCTACTATTATACTAGATTTCTCTTAGTTTTTAAAGCTATGAACCGGAGCTGGAATTTGACCACCACGGGCAATGAAATCAGCTGACGAAGCCTTGTTGACCTTCATTACCGGAGCAGACCCAAGAAGTCCACCAAGCTCTAACATATCGCCTTCCTTGCCATAAGGAATGATCCGAACGGCTGTTGTCTTTTGGTTAATGACCCCGATAGCTGCTTCATCGGCGATCATGGCCGCAATGGTTGTATCTGGAGTATCAGCTGGGATAGCAATCATATCCAGACCAACCGAGCAGATGGCTGTCATGGCTTCCAATTTTTCCAGGTTGATATGGCCTGATTGGACCGCCGCAATCATCCCTTCATCTTCTGAGACCGGAATGAAGGCACCTGACAAACCACCGACTTGGTTACAAGCCATGATGCCGCCTTTTTTCACTTGGTCATTGAGCAAAGCTAGTGCTGCTGTTGTCCCGTGGGTCCCTACCACTTCAAGCCCCATGGCTTCAAGGACACGGGCTACAGAGTCTCCAACAGCTGGCGTTGGCGCGAGAGACAAGTCTACAATCCCAAACTCAACACCGAGACGTTCACTAGCCATTTGACCCACTAATTGCCCAACACGGGTAATCTTGAAAGCTGTCTTCTTGACTGTTTCAGCCAATACATCAAAGCTAGCGCCTGGAACTTTTTCGATGGCCCGTTGGACGACACCTGGTCCTGAAACCCCAACGTTAATGACAACATCCGCTTCACCGACACCGTGGAAGGCACCCGCCATAAAAGGATTATCTTCTACTGCATTGGCAAAAACTACGAGCTTACCAGGCCCCATCGGATCCGCTTGGGAAGCCTCTTTTATGATGCGGCCCATGTCTCGGACAGCGGTCATATTGATCCCCGTCTTGGTCGATCCGATATTGACTGAAGAGCAGACAAAATCCGTCTCTGCAAGGGCGCGAGGAATAGAATTAATGAGAATTTCATCCCCCTTTTGGTAGCCTTTTTGAACAAGGGCTGAGAAGCCACCGATAAAGTTGACCCCAACTTCCTTAGCTGCACGATCCAGTGCCTTAGCAAAGGGTACATAATCTGTCGCATCTGTTGCAGCTCCGATAATAGAAATCGGAGTGACCGAAACCCGCTTATTCACAATGGGAATGCCAAGTTCTGCCGCAATCTCGTCTCCAACAGCCACTAGGTCTTTGGCCTTTGTCACAATCTTATGGTAGACTTTTTCCGCTGCCTTTTCGATATCTGGATCAATACAATCGAGAAGGGAGATCCCCATGGTGATAGTCCGAACATCGAAGTTCTGCTCCTCAATCATGGCAATGGTTTCTGTTACCTGTTTAATGTCCATAAATTCTCAACCCCTATCTTACAAATTGTGCATGGCATCAAAAATCGCTGCGCTTTGGATATTGATTTTCACATGCAGAGACTGACCGAATTCTTCCAACTCTGAACGGAGCTGTGTGAAATCTTTTTTCTCATCCGATGATACGACTGCCATCATGGTGAAGTACTCATCCAATACGGTTTGAGAGATATCATCGATATTGAGTCCTAATTCTGCCACTTTCGTTGCAACACCCGCTACGATTCCTTTTTGGTCTTTACCAACGACTGTAATAATTGCTTTCATTTCACTGCTCCATTCTATCTATTTGCTTCCATTGTAGCACAATCCCCTTAAAATCGCCCTTCTCAACTGGGAACGTTCGGATATATTAAACGTGTATAAAAAAATAAAGAGGCTGGGACAAAAGTCCTAGCCTCTTTATTGTTTTTGGATTGTCGAGCAAGACGCAGTGGTTGAGTGGGCTCTACTACGCTGATTTCATCAGCTTTTACAGCCCTACTCAACTGTGCGGAGGTGAGACGACGAAATCGAATTCTAACGAATTACCGATTTCTGTCCCACTCTCTCTATTTTGACGATTCAGTTTCATCTTTTAAGAGCTCTTTCTTCACGCGCACCGTACTCTCATACTCAGCTCCAGCTAGACGATCAAACGGAAAGCGACGATTGAGTAAGACGATGGCAAGAGTGAGAATTAGGTACAATAAAACCACAAAGAAGAGCAATAAAATCATGGACAGGGTTAAGAGGGAATTGTCCGTCAAATCGCTATTCAAGAGCGAAATCAAATAGAACAACCCTTGAGGAATCAGATAGAAATGACCTACTACCAGGATTCCCCGCCAGATGGTGCGAAGCCATTTTTGCTTGTCAAAATGCAGGCGGAATTTTAACAAAGCCATTCCCAAGGTTTTGCCCCGCCACAAGGGAATCAAGCCAAAATAAACAGCCAAAACCGCTACATAGGGAATCAGCTCTAAACGCTCGATTACCGCGTAAAGCAAGGATAGCATTACAAAGTCGATCAAGAAGGCAAGACCCATCCGGAAACCAGACACTCTCGTTCCTACTCGGAAAGAATGCTCGTCAATTTCGTCTCTTGTTGGCAATAACCATACCAGGAACCAACCGAGCAGATAGCCCACTCCTCCACCAGTGGTATTTTGAATAATATCATCGACATCTGCTAGGCGGTAAGGACCCGGATACAGAAAATAGAGACCTGATAACTGGGTCAGCTCCAAAAAGAGACTAAAGAGGGCTGTCAGAAGAATCGTTTTCTTAAAACCACACTTAAAATAATAGCGCAGATACATCCCAAAAGGAATCAACATCAGGACATTAAAGGCAGGCACATAAAAAGTTGGATGCTTAAGGGCTTGAATCCATGTACCAGTCTGCGCCAGATCAAAGGGGCTCTCCTTGAAAAAATCCACTACAAAGGCAAAGGGATGGAGATTGACCATTTCCGAGTAGCTAGTATGAATCTTACTTGGATCCGGCAGAGGCAAGATCACCAGCAGATAGACCGTCATCAAGTAAAGTATAAAAGAATAGAAAATCAGCACCCGCAATTTATTGACCGAACCATATTTTCGATAATTCAAAATCATGTAGGGCAAGGTCAACAAAAATGCCAGAAAAGGAAAGAGCTGAACAGCTGTTTTGATTGTAGAGATATACCCCATTGTGTCTCCTTTTTACCGTTATAAAATCACCCTTTGCACAATGACAAAAGGTGATTTCTTCATTGATATAGAATATTATACGGCGCGGTAGAGGAAGAGTCAAGGAAGTACGATGAAAACCATACTGAGGAGCCGTCTTAATAGTTAGCTCCTTCCCTTCAAGCCTTTACTTCCGATAAAGACCAACAGATAACTCACAATCCCTGAAAGATGCAATAGTGTTGAGATCCATCCGGTGATTGCTGGTAAGAGCATGAGGCCAGATAGGAAAATTAAGAATAGATAAAGCCATTTTACGGTGCGCGAAAATTCTTTCCACACGTTTGGCAGGAGCATAACCCCTCCGGTCACAAAGGCATAGCCGACGGCAGAGATCCCTGTTGCCTGAATGTCCTGCCCGTGTGTTAAGAAGTGAAAAACGATGGAAGAGAGGACTGTCGCCGTCACAAAAACGATTAAGACTTGTATGGAGCCTCTTTTTCTTTCTAGCAGTCCACCGAAGGGAAGGATCATGAGTCCGTTTAAAATCAAATGGACCCATAAAAACCAGGCAGGGGCTCCTTTACTACCATGCATCAAGGTCCCACTGACATACTGCCAACCATACACCGGCTTCGAATGAAAAGCTAATAAGTCATACATAGCATCCCCATAAAAGGAAGTCAATAGACCGAGCAACAAACAGATTAGAGCTAAAGTGCTGATAATAGGGTAGGTTGTGAGGATTCTTTTCATATTTATCTTCTCTTTTTCAAAAAACAGCGTTACGATGTTTCCATTCACGATTATTATACCATTTATTTCATTGGAGACAGAAAAAGTTTTTTGCTTCTTTCGTTTCAAATCTTTGCTGGAAAAACGAAATATCGTGACTTATTAGTCGGTCATTATTCGTGACCGGAAAGCGATCCTGTTTTTTAGCCGTAGCAAAAATTTGACTTTCTATTTTAAAAAGAATATACTCATTCTAATCTGAGACAAATATTTTTTATTTTTTTAAATCAACAGTATTGCATTCAGAGAAAAAACTACTAACTTCATGGAGGTGACGCTATGTCATTAGAAGAAAAATTGAACCAAGCAAAAGGTTCTGTTAAAGAAGGCCTTGGTAAATTAACCGGCGATACAAAAACAGAAGCTGAAGGCACTGCTGAAAAAGTTGCTTCAAAAGCAAAAGAAGTTGCTGAAGATGCAAAAGAAGCTGTTGAAGGAGCTATCAAGGGCGTTAAAAATATCTTTCATAAAGACGACAAATAGTCTTTAACATCCTAGACCCACTCTATTTTCTACAGTCATGTTTGACCGTGGAAGATAGGGTGGTTTTTATTTGCTTCAAATTCAGTTATACAAAAAAAACACCCCGAAGGGTGCTCATTGTAATGATTAGCATACTTTTAAAAGAACGTTTACTAAAGCTACTTTACAAACTTTTTAGAATTTTGTGTTTAGCTCTATCTTGGAATGAAATTTATTTTGATTGATTCATTCCTTTCAACATCGTCACCTACATTTGCGACACGATTCATAGAAATCCCTGTTATTTAAAGTAACGTTTTGTTTTTCTTAATTGTGCAATATTGATATAGAGATGGATGACAGCAGTTATAAGGGCAGCAACTAACTGTACTTGACCAAGAATAATGGATAGGGCAAACAAGATGATATAGACAGACGGTAAGATTAGCTGATTGAGTTTGAACAAGATTAAATAAGCCTCTACCATTTCCGCTTGTTTCTCTCCCTCGTCATAGGTTTCTAGATAATCTAATACCTCTTTTGGTGTGGCTAAAATAGAGAGTTGGTAATTACGAATTTTGCTCGTTGTTTTGATGCAGAAACTTCCAACAAGAATGGTTAATACTGCTAAGAGAAAAGCTGATATCGGTAAATCGTGGCTAGGCAACACTGTAAGCAAGCTAAAAAGCATACTAACTTGCAAAACATTGTAAGCAACTGTCCCATAATCTAGAGAGCGATACATCTTAATATAAGCTAGCTCGTTTAATTCATCATCTTCTTCTGCTAGGTAGCTAGCATAAACTTTCCTACTATTCATGATAAAATAGAGAGCTACTATTGTCGATAGTATTCCCAGATAGAAAAAGATGGTCGTCAAAATAAACTGTACTTGCTCTTGAGAAATGTTTAAATGAAGATTCGTAAAGGTAGCACCAAACATTCCGATTAAACCACCCAACAATAAACTTCCTAACAATAGTAATAAATGTTTCTTTTTCATTTTCTATCTTCTTTCTAAAATAAACCTAGCAGTCCTTGAACCAGAGCATGCCCAAATCCAAAAGTAGCCGTTAAAACTTGATCACCAAAACTATTCAGGAGAATGGAAACTAGATAGAAAAATAGAATCTTGTACCCTGATTTTTTGATGACTACTTCAAGAGATTCATTTCCCATCCAGCCAGCTAAAAAAGCATAACTTATCACTGTGAGAAGACTAATTTCTATCGAAGATAGAAAAAGCAAAACGGCTAATGCACGAATCATCAGAGGGTCTACATTGAAATAACGGGCGATACCGGCACAAACCCCTGCAATTTCTTTATGTTCGGTATCTACTTGAAAATCTGCCAAAAACTCTTTCATAATCTTACTCCTTTTATACTCTTTCTTTTACTTTCTTTTCTATCCGCTCAAATACTAAACTAAAAATCAAGCCACTCCAGAAAAAATAATTACTGTCTAAAATGTGAAACCATCCCATCAAGGTCCCGATCATCATCGAAACATTTGCTATAAAGGCAATGATACAAAGATAATAAATTACTCTATATTTGTTCATGATTCTTCCTCCTCTAAGCGAAATACCGACTCTACTGGCTCATGAAATATCTGAGAGATTTTCAAGGCGATAATAATAGAGGGGGTATACTCATCACGCTCTAGCAAACTAATGGTCTGCCTAGATATACCTGCTAGCTTTGCAAGCTCGGTTTGGTTTAAACCATCACGAGCGCGAAGCTCTTTTAAACGATTTTTTAGCTTCATATTTACCATTGTCATCAAACTCAGCCACTTCGCTTAGATATCCCAAAAATGGTAGAATCTGATTTTTCCTCCTTTGTTATTATATAAGATATTATTACCGATATCCTCATAGTTTCTCCGTTCAAAGTCTTATTTCTTTAACTTGATTACATTGTAACATATCTTTTTATTTTTGACAATGATAATAGTCAAAAATATCATTATTTTTGTCATTTTGTAAATGATTTAGGTCAAAACTCTTATCCTGAATAAGAATTGATTTGATATTTTTCTAAATAGAGATGAAATGGATACTTGAAATCAAAAAAATAACGGGGTCAACTTTGTATTTTTGAAACAAAAAAAGACATCCAAGAGAATACTCTTGAATGTCTGTAAACGTTGATAGTATCGTGTTGATTAACGTTTTGAGGCAATTGACTTCGTCGAATGGCAGCCGTAATTGTAAGCGGCTAAAGCCACAACAACTACGTCAACTACCACAATTTAGTATGAAAATACAAAAAGAACACCTCGAAAGGTGCTCTTTGTAAGTATTGTAATTCTTTCGAATTAACGTTTACTAAATTGTGAAGCTTTACGAGCTTTCTTAAGACCTGGTTTGGAAAGTATGGGTTTCAGTTGGACTAAAAACAGCGTATTATCAAGGCTTTTCAGAACGATATCTACTGATTAATTTCATAAAATATGAATCAATAGATTATAAATAGGGGAATAGTTTAGGTCTGTGAGCATTAAAATAATACACCTAACTTTGATCACCATTTTTTAGTTATTCACTCTTTTTTCAGATAGTGTTTTTAAAGTTATGATGTAAAATGCCGCAATTAAAACACTATACATCATAATCGGAGGATAGAGAATTAAGTATAGAATCAATCCCACTCCTTTAATTATTTGGTCAGGTATCAATAACTTTCTATATTGTGCGGTAGCTTCAAGTAATTCTTTCTGATCTATATTGGGTTTATCAATTACTTTATGTAAAAACCAGTTTGCTACCGTTGAAACAACAACGATTATAATCTCCCTATAATCATGGAAAAGTAGTAAAAATAGTTGTTATCCTAGTTGATTAAAAAAATCTCTGATTTCCTCATCCTTTATAAAATAATATATAATTTTCCCCTCTCTTCTAGTGTCCAAGATGTTTTGATTGGCTAGTTTACGAAGATGGTGGGAGGCAGATGCCATACTGAGATTTAGTAAACAGGCTATATCACAGACACAGAGTTCTTCAACAGCAAGGAGATAAAAGATGATATTTATCTGTTTATTATCGGTAAACTTTGATAAAATACGAAGTGATTTTTGGACTTTTTCCTTTTCAAGGTAGTTCGTTGCGGTTGTAACATTTTGTTGATTAATAACATCCACTTGACAGATACTATCTTTTTTCATAATTTTTTCTCCTAGCCGAACACAGCCCTCAGCATGTCAAAAACGTTGTTTTCAATCAGGATATATATCCCCAATCCTAAATAGACAACGGCAATAAACCATCTGCTATATTTTTCCAAAGTTTCCCCAACAGAAGGGACTTGTGCTAATTTTTGGGCAGAAAAAACCAAGAGATAAATCATGACTAGAAAAGTAAGTAAAGTCACTATCAAATTCGCTAAATTTAAGGTGGTAAAATATGGGACAAAGACACCAATATTGTCAGCGCCACAACTTGCAAAAGTAATCATAGCGACTAGAAAAATCAGGTTTTTATTGTCTTTTCGCAAACCATCTTTTGCAATAGCTTCTCCATCAGAATCTCCTAAAAGCAAAACTTTGAGGCCTAGGAAAATTGGAATCAAACCGAGTAAACCTAAAATCTCTTTACTAGGAATATAATTTAAGACAAATGCAAAAAGCAAACTTAGGAATATTAGACTAACAGAGCCTAGAAATTGTCCTAAATAGATGTTAATGATGTCCTTTCTGCTTTTTCTTTTGGCAAAAAATAACATTAGGATAATAAGTAAGTCTACGGCTGTCCCAGAATACAGGATTATTGAAGTAACAATATTTTGAATCATAAAACACCTTATTCAAATATATTTTTGAATGTATTCTAACATTAAACTTTGTAGATGTCAACTTAAAATCCACCAATTAATAATTGCATGTCAATATTTGTATTGTGAAACTAGTTTCAGAAATATATAGTCTTAAAGTATGTCCACTGCCAATGGTTTTTTCAATATTTAAAAGGAGAGAACCAATTTGGTCCTCTCCAGGGTATAATTTTCCATCAACCCACTACAGTTGACAAAGAGCCGTTATTCTCAAATGAGACAACTCCTTTTAGTTTTTATAACCTCAGCTTCTCGGTCTCTTACCTACTTTTAATAGAAAGACTACGAAGGACGATTCTTAAAGTAGTCAGATTGTGCAATATCGAAAGATTAGATGGGCTTAACCAATTTAACAACCCAAATCCAATTAAACTTCCATTTATTACAACTGTTTCTTGAATATTTCTTTGAATTAATTTCTGCAACGATTCAGATAAAGAATTCAATTCCTCGAAGAAATCTAAACGATTATCTAATAATAAAATATCACTCATCTGCTTAGAAATATCAGCACTTTCATTCATCACAACCCCAATATCTGCAAGCGTCAAGGCAGCAGAGTCGTTTAACCCGTCTCCAACCATCAAAATAGTTCGGCCAGCTTTCTGTAATTCCTGAACCAACTGAAACTTACCATCTGGTTTTAAATCAGTATAAACGTTGTCAAATGGCAGATCTTTAACCAACTCTTCTGTTCTAGCCAACGTATCACCAGTTGCCAGAATCAGTTTTTTCCCTTGGCGCTTTAGCTTTTTCAATGCAACTTTCGCCTCGCTTCTCAAGGGAGTGTGGATACAAAACATCCCAATTAATTCTTTCTTATAAGCCAAAAACAATAAATTGTAATGAGTCTTATATTGCTCAATCAAGGCCAGCTGCTCAGAACTAATTCTTACCTGTTCGTCTTGCATTAGTACATAATTTCCAATGACAACCGATTGACCATCAATTTGCGATTTAATCCCTTTGCTTGCAACATACTGAAGCTTGCCATGCATTTCTTCGTGTTCAATGCCTTCAATTTCAGCTTGTTTAACAATTGCATTGGCAATAGGATGATAGATATGTTCCTCCAAACATGCACTTATTCTTAAAATATCTTTCTCAGTATAATCTCCGAAAGGAAGAACCTTTTCAACCAAAGGATAACTCGTCGTGATGGTACCCGTTTTATCAAACAAGAAAGTATCCACTTCCAGATATTTTTCTAATACATCACCATCTTTAATAACCATTTCTCGATTTAGACCTTCCTTTATGGCCGTAAGGTAGGCTACAGGTGTGGATATTTTTAGAGCACATGAAAAATCCACCAATAAAAAGGAAATGGCTTTTGAAAACGAACCTGTTAACAGATAAGTCAAACCAGCACCTAAGAAGTTATATTTTACAACCTTGTCTGCCATCCTAATAAAATGACGTTGTTTTGTCTTCTTACTCTCTTCAGATTTTTTCATCAGATTGATGAGTTGCAAAATACGACTGTTTATCTGATTATCAGTCACACGAATTCTTAACTCTCCTGTTTCCAAAACAGTATTCGCACATACAGAATCTCCCTCTTTCTTTTCAACAGGGAAGCTCTCTCCAGTCAAGGAACTCTCATTGACCATGCCTAATCCTGAAACCACTTGGCCGTCAAACAAGATTTCATTCCCTTGGGAGACAACTAATACATCACCTACTTGAACATCAGAACTCTTGATGCTGATGACCATGTCTCCCCGCACTAAGAAAACATCACTTTCTTTAGCAAGAAGGCTTTGTTCCAAATCTGTTGCTGTTTTTTTTAAAGACCACTGATCCAGATGATTACCCAAATCAAGCATAAACATGATGTTGCTAGCTGTCTTGGATTGGTTCATAAACAAGGACAACAAAATGGCCGAACAGTCCAAGACCTCCATGGTTAGTTCCTTGCGCGCTAAAGTTTGATAGGCTTCTTTGACATAACCCAAAGCCTGATAACAAGTCCAAATATAACGAATAGGGTAGGGTACAAAACTTCGAAACAGCAAACGCTTAATCGCTGCACCCGATACAATTGAATAAGCACTCTCTTCTCTACGAATGGGAAGAGTCATCAAGTCCGAAACTTTCCCCTTGTCAATTTTTTTTAAAAAGGCCTCTGCATTTTCTAATACAGAGAAGCCTTCTTTCATACGTAGAGTAAAGTGCTGCTGATCCATATAAAACTGAATAGAGTCGATCCCTTTTTCATCTTTAGCCAAGGAACGAAGATAATCTTGAATATCCAAGGTCAGTGAAAACGAGGACGATAATCGGATATGTTGATATCCTCTGTGTAGCACTTTAAAAGACATATTATTCACCTGTCAGGCTATCTAATTGTTCTTCTTTCTTTTCCTGTTCGTATAAATATTTAGCGTCTTGTAAAACATCATCACCGTGTTGTTTTACAACAGAAACAGATGCATCCAGTCCATCTTTCAATTTGTAAGCTTTAGCCAAGGCCTTAGAATAGCCTTTCTTAGCTTCTTTACTTGCTAAGACTTTCAAGCCAAGCGTCCCAAATGCTACCCCTCCTAAGAAGAGAGATGATTTTTTCGCAACTTTTGCGACGTTTAATACTTCTTTTAACATGTTTATTTCCTCCTTGTAACTATTGTAGCGAAAAATGACAGCAAAAGCAATTGCTGATATCTGATATATAGATAAAATTCTCTATACTGATATTTAATTATATTATGATGAAAACAATATACTTTATTTTTTGATACTGTCAATAATTATGTGTAAACACTTAAGTAGAGTTACGGAGTGTTAATTAAATAAGCTTTCAAGTGTATCAGAACATTGACCAAACCCTTTATGGATTCGTTGACTTTGCTTGAAATTATAATCTTCAAACAACGTAACTAAGTAACGTTCCAGAGCCTCCTCATTAGGAAAAAGAACCTTCTTTTTCGTTTGATGTTTGATTTCTTTGTTAAGAGACTCAATGAGGTTTGTCGAATACATGCTGTGCCAAATCTGGTAGGGAAACTGATAAAAAGTTAAAAGATTATCCGTCTTCTCCAGACTTTCCATGACTTTCCTATACTTTGGTTTCCATTCGGCGAGAAAGTCCTCTAAAGCTTGTCCTGCCATTTCTAAATTTTCAGCACGATAAATCATTATAAATTGCCCCAGAATAACCGCTCTATCTGCTCGTTTCACTTTACTAGCTAGATTTCGACTAATATGAATTAAGCAACATTGTTGTTTAGCTAATGGGTGAGCCTGACTGATAATCTGCTCAAGCCCCTTAAAGCCATCTGTAACTACAAGAGAAATCTGTTGGATTCCTTGGTTTTGAAGCTTGTCTAACAGGGTGGACCAAGAAGCATTGTTTTCTTGAGGCAACTGTGCATAGCATATCTCTATGCGACTAAAGTCGCTAGAGCTATCCTAATTGCGCACCGCCAGTTCTCATAGAAAAAAACACCTTGCAAGATGCAAAGTGTTTTCGTTTGTATTCTGCTGTCCAGTAACGAATTAACGTTTACTAAATTGTGATGCTTTACGGGCCTTTTTCAAGCCTGGTTTGGAAAGTATGAATTTCAGTTGGACTAAAAACAGCGTAATATCAAGACTTTTCTCCGCTTTTATAAAAGCTTTTTTCCAATCAAATTCAACTAATTTTATCCGAATGGTGTGGATTTTACCCCCAAAATTACAGAGAATGGAGCTGATAAACACTAAACGTTCACACCATTAGTTAAATGATTTTTTGTTCATCATTTTTCTTAGATGATAGAACTTCTAATTTATTTCTTATTCAAGCAAAAACAACCTGCTATAAGTAAGAAAGAGGAAGATACAAGAAAAACACGGCGTAAAAACCGATTCAGTTCATTGTCCTCAATCCTTGTCTGCTTCATTTTCTTTTACGAGATCGTTTTGTGAATCTTTTTCAGAGAGTTTTTGATCAATATACTTGTCAATGTTTTCATAAAATTCCTTGGTCGCTTCACTATCTAATGTTGGCGAGTTCTGAACTTGATTCACTTTCAATTGAACAGATTGAATACCGTAAGAGGCTTGTTTTTGGTGGAGTGTTTCTAATTCTTCTTCTGAAATCGGATCTCCAACAACCGTCAAGACCAATTCATTGTTACTTGACTTGTAGACTTGATTAATAACCGTATAATTGGCGAACTCTTTTCCTACAAACTGTTTGATCCCTTCTTTGCGCGCTTGTTCTATTGTCAGAGTAACTGCCGAATAGCTAGCTGGAAGAATCAACAATACAATCAAAGATATCAAGCCAATTCTCATTTTAATGCTCAGCTCTTTAAATGAAGTTAAAGGAGATTTTCTCATCAAAATTCTTGTTCCAACAATGTTGGCTAGCATGATAAAGACACAGTTGATCAAGAAAAGATAGAGAGCCCCCAATAAAAATCGTACATTCCCATTAGCTAAACCATAGCCAGCAGTACAGATAGGCGGCATCAGAGCTGTAGCAATGGCTACTCCTGGCACGATATTGTTTGCTTCTTTTTTCCTTGAACCGATCACACCAGCAATCCCACCAGCAATAGCAATGAGGACATCCCAAATGGTTGGAGAGGTTCGTGCGATCAACTCGCTACTTGCATAAGACAAGGGAGAAATCCAGAAATACAGAGTCGAGACAAGCAAACTGACCAACACTTGAGTCAATAAAACCTCTAGAGATTGCTTGATTAAACGCGTATCAAAAATAGCTAAACCGAATCACAGTCCAACAATCGGTGTCATGAGAGGTGAAATTAACATGGCTCCAATAATAACAGCTGTTGAATTCATATTTAGTCCGATAGAGGCAATAAAAATTGCACACATCAAAATCGCTGTATCTCTCAATCGAACATGAAGGTCATCGTATAATTTCTCACGGTATTCCCGTGTTGAATAATTGGCAGTCATTTGTCCTCTCCTCTTTCCTTATTTAAATTGGTATAATAATTAAAAATAACAGCTGATAAACAGCCAAAAAATATGAGCCCATAAATCGTCAAGAAGACACTGGTAATCCTTCCAATCAAGGTCACAGCTAGGAGATCCCCGTAGCCGACAGTCGTCGAAGTCACAAAAGCATACCAAAGACCGTCTCCGTAATTTGTGATAGCAGGTTCAACTAGGAAAAGCACGCCTCCTGACCCAAAAACAAAGGTCACAAAACTCAGAGCAAACCGAGTAAAACCCGTAACCTGCATAATATGCCATAACATTTTTAAACGTTTCATTTGTTCTCCTTATTCATACTAGCTCCTGACCGAGCCGTTTTTTTCCAATAATCAAAGTGAAGATAGGACATGATCTCCATCAGAGAAAGATAGACAAACTGATAGATCTGATTTAAGCTGATTATCAACTGATATTGTTTGAAAAATGACTGGAAGAAAGACCAGATATGACTGTCTTGAATCAGTCCCTTCTTAACATCAGACAGGATATTAGCTAAAGCTCCCAAGGACTGAAACGGTAAATCCTTGACATTTATATAGATCCGGTCCACCACATCATTCAGACTGGTATCTTGGATGGCATGAAATTCTCCAAAGAGAACTCCTGCCGCTCCAAGAGTAGAAACAAATTCCACCAAATAATTTCTGAGGAAATTTTCTCAACCTTTTCCCATAATGTGTTTAGTGCCATCCATAACGATCCCAACCAGAAAAAGGAAAGAAAACAAGCAAAGAAATTTTGCCGTAAATCCCAAAAAGCTTCAAGACTTGGTGTTGTTGGTTTTTCTAACTCTAAAATCAAGATGGTCATAATAATTGCTAGAACAGCATCTGTCAATACAATTAATCTGTCTTTCTTCATCGGATTGCATCCCCTTTCTTTTTTGTAACATTCTATCTTATCGCATAATATTGGATATTCTTTCATAATCCGACTACAAACAAAAATAAACCAAAAAGTATGTCCCTATTATACTATATTTAACTCTAGAAGTATTCATCCATCTAATTAATAAATATATCATATTTCACAATAAGTGAATACTATCAAAGATTCATCCCCTTTCACTTCATCATGTAGTGTTGCTTAGATTTATCAAAAACAACCAAATTTGTATTAATTTCAAGTATCACCTAGTTACAAAAATTTGGGGTGAACAGAAAAAGCATCCCGTATTTTTGATACGAAATGCTTTCAATAAGTTTAAATAAGTTTTAACGTTTACTAAATTGTGATGCTTTACGAGCTTTTTTCAAGCCTGGTTTCTTACGTTCAACTTTACGTGAGTCACGTGTAAGAAGTCCTGCGCGTTTCAATGAATCGCGGAAGTCTGGGTCTACTTGAAGAAGGGCACGAGCGATACCATGACGGATAGCTCCTGCTTGACCAGCGTATCCACCACCTACAACGTTAACGAAAACGTCGTATGAACCTGCAGTTGAAGTAACTGCGAATGGTTGGTTGATTACAAGACGAAGGTCAGCGTGTGGGATGTACTCTTCAACATCTTTTTTGTTAACAGTGATTTTACCAGTTCCTGGAACAAGGCGAACGCGTGCAACAGCGTTTTTACGACGTCCAGTACCTGCATATTGTGCTTGTGACATACTTTATTGTTCCTTTCCTTAGATAAGTCCTGAAATATCAAGAACTTCTGGTTGTTGTGCAGCGTGAGTGTGCTCAGCTCCAACGAATACTTTCAATTTCATACCTTGAGCGCGGCCAAGAGTATTGTGTGGAAGCATACCTTTAACTGATTTTTCGATCAAACGAACTGCATTTTTAGAACGAAGTTCACCAGCAGAGATTGATTTCAATCCACCTGGGTGGTTTGAGTGAGTGTAGTAGATCTTATCAGTTGCTTTTTTACCAGTCAATTTAACTTTTTCAGCATTGATAACGATTACGAAGTCACCTGTATCAGTGTGAGGTGTGAATGTTGGTTTGTTTTTTCCGCGAAGCACGCTAGCAACAACTGCTGAAAGGCGTCCAAGAGGTACATCAGTTGCGTCAACAACGTACCATTTGCGTTCTACTTGGCCTGGTTTAGCCATGAATGTAGTTTTGTTCATGATTTCTCCTATATGAATGTCGTTTTTGTTTACAGGGCGGATGTTCCGGTCCGCGAGTTATTTGAAAGGTTCCGGGGCCTTACAAATGGGGTAAACAATACCGCCTACTATTGTATCAAAATTCTAAGATAAAAGTCAACCGATTTGGAAAATTATTTGCGATTTTCTTTTCCAATGACAAATCCGATCAAGGAATTTGGGCCAACGTGGGCTGAAATAACTGGTCCAAGAGGCATCACAAGGACTTCATCGATGCCTTCAAGCGCAAGCATTTCCTGCTTCAGTGCTTCGGCTCCTTCTAGATCGTTGGTATAAGATACCAAGGCTGTGCTTTCACCGATATCTGCTTTGATCAGCTCCAGTAATTCCCGGACAGCTTTTTTGCGTCCCCGAACCTTGCTGATGGGCACTAATTTCCCTTCCGCATCAATCCAGAGAATGGGTTTGATGCTGGCCAAACTTCCCATGATCGCGGCACTTTTTGAGAGACGCCCTCCACGCATGAGGTGGTAGAGATCATCGACGAGGAAATAAGTCCGCAGTTTTGGCGCTAGGTCCATGATTTCTTCTTTGGCTTCTGCTAATGAACGGCCCGCATCACGCGCAGCTACTGCCCGCATGACCAGATATCCCTCTCCAATCCCAGCGGCCTTCGGATCGACAATCTCGATCACGGCTTCCGGGTAGTCTTCTAAAACCAGGTCTCGTGCCATGACTGCACTCTGGTAGGTCCCAGATAAGACTGATGAAAAGGCCACATAAAGCAGGGAGGTTCCTTCTTTAGCAAATTGTTCAAAGGTTTCCTGAAATTGGCCCACATTGACCTGACTGGTTGTCGGTTTGGCCCCATTTTTCATGGCTTCTAAAAGCTCAGGGCTGGTCAATTGACCTTGGCCTACTGTCTGGTAAACCGTCCCATCTAACTCAATAGTCAACCCAAGAATGGTCACCTGATGTTCCTTGGCCCAGTTCTGGTCTAAATCTGCGGTCGAATCGGTTAAAATAGCAAATGTCATTACTTGTCTCCCATCATTTCTTGTAATTGTCGCAATACTTCGTGATCGAGCGGTCGCATGGGCGGTTTTTGATCGTTGACCACTCGCTGCGCTTGATTGAGGTTCCCTTTGACGACTGCGACTCGTTTTTCTAACTCTCTGGCAGATACCCGAAGAGCTCCTTGAGCAAAGACGGTCCATTGCTCATTTAAGTCACTAGTCGCTACTGATACTTGGTGGAGGGGTGTATTGAGCTCTGCCGCCAAGCGCTCGATATAGTCATCTGCCGTCTCATCCTCACCGGTAAAGACCACCTGAACATTGAACTCCTCATAGGTCTGCCGCACTCCTGGCATATACTGGGCATCAAAGACACAGATGACTTCGATCCCTTCAAAGCTAGCATAGTGACTCAGTTTTTGCAGGAGGATATTGCGAGCTGCATCGAGCTCACTTTTTTGAAAGAGCTGGCGGGTTTCCTGCCAAAAGGCAATCATATTGTAGCCGTCAACCAATAAGATTTTTCGTTTCATATCATTGCCTTTCTAGAATTATAGTCGGTTGCGAAAGACCTCATACATGAGGATGGCTGCTGCCACACTGGCATTGAGGCTTTGCACATGACCATTCATGGGAATAGTGATCATCTCATCGACTTGCTTTTTGATGTTGGCCGAGATCCCTTTTCCTTCATTGCCAATGATCAAGGCTAATTTGCCAGCCGTATTCCACTGGTGTGATGGCGTGCCGTTCATGTCGGTTCCAAAGATCCAGAAGCCCTCTTCCTTTAGCTTGTCTAAGGTTTGGCTAAGATTGGTCACACGCGCAATGGGAATGTGTTCCACTGCTCCGGTAGAAGTTTTAGAAACCACTGGGGTTACCCCAACCGCCCGGTGCTTAGGAATGATGACTCCTGAGACATTGGTCGCATCAGCTGTCCGTAAGATAGATCCAAGATTGTGCGGATCTGTTAAGCCATCGAGAATCAATAAAAGAGGGTTCTCTTCTTGGGCTGTCTGTTTCAGAATCGCTGCCAAGTCTGTGTAAGCAAAGGCTGCCACTCGAAGAACAAAGCCTTGGTGGACAGCTCCTTCTGTCATTTCCTGCAGGTTTTTCTTTGGCGTCCAAGAAATCGACACCTTCTTCTCAGCTGCTAAGGCCTTGATTTTGTCGACATTTTTTCCTCGGAGGTCTTCTTGAATATATAATTTATTGCCTGTATTGGCTTGTAAAGCCTCGGTGACTGCGTGGACACCGTATACGATATCGTTATTTTCCATAGAACTAGTATACCACAAGAAAGGAGGATGATGCCAATTCATGATATAATGAAATGAAATCTATTTTAATGAACGAACCAAACTAGAAAGGAAGCCATGCCTCTTTTTCAACGAACCATCAAGCTCACCTTGGCCACCTGTTTAGCAGCTGCCCTTGCTTATGCTCTGGGCTTGACCTATGCCATCTCAGCTGGCGTCATTGCCATCTTGAGTATCTCTGATACGCGTCGCAGTACGATCAAGCAAGCCTATCAGCGTTTTATGTCGACTTTGCTGGCCCTTGTGATCGGAAGTCTCGCTTTTTCCTTTTTTGGCTTCAACCTTTGGGCACTGGGAGTCTTTATCGCTCTCTATGTTCCATGCGCCTTTCTAATGGGCTGGCAGATCGGCATCACCCCTAGTACGGTCCTCGTCACCCATCTCTTGATTGAGCAGTCTACTTCCTGGGGGCTCTTGCTCAATGAACTTGCCCTCTTTTTAATAGGAACCAGCTTTGCCTTACTAGCCAATCTCTATATGCCCTCTCACCAGGCAGCGATCGATCACTATCATGATGTTGTCGAAGACCAACTAAAGAAGATTCTTGCCCGTTTTGCGGAATTACTTGGTAAAGGGGATGGTCGCAACGATGCCCGCTTGATCAAGGAATTGGATAGTATCCTAAAGGACGCTTTAAATCTGGTCTATCTGGATCATTCCAACCACCTTTTTCACCAAACCAACTACCACATTCACTACTTCGAAATGCGCAAGCGCCAAAACGATATCCTGCGGGATATGGCAGAAAACGTCAACCGCTGTCAGTTAGCAGCGAGTGAAAGTATGATCTTGGCTCAACTTTTTAAGAAGACTGCGCAACAGTTAAGTCAGGAAAATCCTGCCCAAAATCTTCTAGATGATATTACTCAGTATTTGGCGATCTTCCGCGAACGGCCCTTGCCCAAGACCCGGGAAGAATTTGAAACACGCGCCACCTTGCTCCAATTGTTAAGAGATTTAGAAACCTTCATTCAGGTCAAGGTTGATTTTTACCAACAATTTCATCAGGAGTCGGAATGAGGATTTCCAACAATTCTTACTATTTAAAAACGCATCTTATCACTGTTAAGAATACATGATAGGATGCGTTTTAGTATATTTGCTGATTTTTTATCTTATTCTACCAATTCCAACACAACCGTTTGGTAAGGGGCCAATTCGAGCACTTGGTCTCCTTCTTGGAACAACCCAGCAGTATTATTTAAAACGACCGTTTTAATCGGAGCCGGCAACTCCAAGCTAGCTTGGCGATTTTGGAAATTGCTGACAACCAAGAGACGTTTGTCCCCACGGCGTTCAAAGGCGATGATGTTTTCACGGTCCCGATACGCTGGGATCATATCTCCAAATCGGATAGTATTTCCATAGAGGGGATGGCGATACAAGGCCGTCAGCTGCCGGTAATAATTCAAGATGGAATTTGGATCCTTTTCCTGATCTTCCACATTGATGGCAGCATTTGGTTTGGGACTGATCAACCAGACTGGTCCATCGCTAAAGCCCAATCCTGGCTCTGCCGACCATTGCATGGGTGTCCGCGCATTGTCCCGGCTGTATTTAGCAATCGCAGCTAAGGCTTCTTCCTCGCTCAAACCAGCTTCTTTAGCAACATGATAACCATTGATGGTCGCAATATCATCAAAATCCTCCACCGATTCAAAGACTTGGTTTTCCATTCCAATTTCTTGGCCTTGATAGATAAAAGGAATTCCCTTACGCAAAACCTGAATGGTTCCCAGAGCTTTTTTACTGGTATCGTTTACTGGACCTTCTGCGATATAGTGGGACACGCCACGAGGTTCGTCGTGATTTTCAATGATGGTCGAGAGAACCCCAATGCTATCCGCACGCTCATGGGCTTGGAAAATACTTTCCTTGAGTTCATCTGCTGTCGGAAGACTATGGTCAAACCAGCCTTTTCCTTCTTGTCCCAGCATGGTTTGTTTGAAGTCAAAGATCGATGAGAAGACACCGTCTTTTCCAATGAAGAAATGCAACTCTTCGTCAGTTTCATTGAAAACTTCCCCTACTGTGAAGGCGTTGTACTTGGCGAAAGTACGCTCTTTTAACTCTTGCAAGAAAGGTTCAATCGGTTGGGCATTGACCAGCGATTCCGGCACTGGGACCAGGCCATTGTCACGATCGGATGGAAGCGAACGCCATTCTAAATCCTTTTTGATATTGATAATAGCGTCGATCCGGAAGCCTGCAATTCCCTTGTCCAACCACCAATTGATCATCTTGTAAATCTCTTCGCGTAAGACAGGATTTTGCCAATTGAGATCCGGCTGATCCTTGTGGAAAGAATGGAGATAGTATTTGTTGGTGCCAGGAACGGGTTCCCAGACACTGCCTCCAAAGTAACTTTCCCAGTTGTTAGGTTCCTTGTCACTTTCGATGAAATAAAAGTAATCCGCATAAGGACCATCTGGATCCGCTAGAGCTTTTTGGAACCACTCGTGATGACTGGAGCAGTGGTTGACCACCAAGTCCATGATGATGGAAATGCCCCGTTTCTTACCTTCCGCAATCAGCTCCTCCATATCTTCCATAGTTCCAAAAATAGGATCAATGGCATAATAGTCAGAAATATCATAGCCCTGGTCAATAAACGGACTCTTGTAAATAGGCGATAACCAGAGGATATCAATCCCCAAGTCTTGAAGGTAATCGAGTTTCTCCGTGATCCCTTTTAAGTCCCCAACACCATCTCCATTGCTGTCTTTGAAGCTTTTTGGGTAGATCTGATAAGCGACCTTCCCCTTCCACCAGTCTTTTTCCATGTTTTGTCTCCTTAAAATGAAAGAAACTGAGACATATCGTCTCAGTCTCTACAGTTTCAGTAGGTATTAGTATACTGTTTTTTCAGTTTCTTTGTCGAAGAAGTGAGCTTTGTTCAAGTCAAATCCAAGTTCGATGGTTTCACCAGTTCCAAGGTAGTCACGTGCATCTACTTTAGCGATGAATTCGTTGTCACCAACTTGGCAGTACAAGTGAGATTCTGAACCAAGCAACTCAGATACAGAGATGGTTGCTTTCACGACTGATTCTGGGAATGTTTCAAGGAAAGCAGCTTCTGTATTCACGTCTTCTGGACGGATACCAAAGATCAATTCTTTACCATCATAGCCTTTTTCTTTCAAGACTTTCAAAGCACCTTCTGGAACTTTCAAGTTCAATCCATTGGCAACGATGTGTCCACCTTCCAATTTCACGTTAATGAAGTTCATAGCAGGGCTTCCGATGAATCCAGCTACGAATTTATTCACAGGGTTCTTATACACTTCTTGCGGAGTACCGATTTGTTCTACACGTCCGATAGTACCTGTACCAGCTGGGTTTTTAGTAGCAGACATGATAACGATACGGTCAGCCAATGTCATCGCTTCTGTTTGGTCGTGAGTTACGTAGATGGTTGTAGCTCCGATACGACGGTGGATTTTCGCGATTTCAGCACGCATTGATACACGAAGTTTAGCATCCAAGTTTGACAAAGGTTCGTCCATCAAGAATACTTTTGCATCACGGACAATCGCACGTCCCATAGCCACACGTTGACGTTGACCACCAGAAAGGTCAGCTGGTTTACGATCCAAGAATTCTTTCAAGCCAAGGATTTCAGCTGCTTCTTGTACACGTTTGTCGATATCTTCCTTGCTGTATTTACGCAATTTCAAACCAAATGCCATGTTATCGTACACAGTCATGTGTGGGTAAAGAGCGTAGTTTTGGAATACCATGGCAATATCACGGTCTTTAGGTGCCACGTTGTTTACAACAGTGCCATCGATTGAACATTCACCTTCTGTGATGTCTTCAAGACCAGCGATCATACGAAGAGTCGTTGATTTACCACATCCTGAAGGACCTACGAAAACGATAAACTCTTTGTCTTTGATGTCCAAGTTGAAGTCTTCAACTGAGTAATGTTCGCTGTTTGGATATTTTTTATAAATGTGACTAAGATTCAATTCTACCATGATGGTACTCCTTTGATTTTTATAGTTCTATTGTAAATGAAAACGTTTTACAAATCTATGGCAAGTCTCACAAAAAAGAAAAAGAGTTTTGTGCAAGTTGCACAAAACTCTGGATTGATTCCGTTTAAATCACATCTTGTAAGACCAAATGATAGCACAGGGCTAGATCTGTCAGATTTTTCAACTGAAGACCCGTCAACTCCTCCCACTTGTCAATCTTGTATTGGAGCGAATTGCGGTGGAGATAGAGTTGCTGGGCGGCCTTGGTGACGACTGCCCCATTGTCCCAAAGAGCAACAATGATGTCTTGCAATTGATCTTGACTTTCAATCAACTGATGCAAACTTGCCTTGATTGGAGTGAGATCCAAATCTGCCTGCTCGATTCCCCACAGATAGAGTTGAGAAAAGCGATAGACACCTTGATGGCCCTCTCGAATCCAAGCTCGAAAGACCGCCTGTTCTGCTCGGATGACAGCAGACACTTTCCCGTCTTTAGACTCGGTCCATACTTGCCCGACCAAGATAGATAAACGAATATTGAAGTCATACTCCATGGCAGAGACAGTATCTTTTAAGATATCGGCCACAGGTAAAGACTGGTCTTGGTCCAGAATGAGCACATAGTCCTGCCCACTCAGTTGCAAGGTTGCTCGGAAATTGGGTAAGAGTGTCTGCATCATCTCTAGCCAAGAAGCCGTCCCTTCCGCTGTTGAATGCGAGATGTGGCAATAGACGAGCTGCATTTTTTTGATGACTTGAGGGGCTTCTCCCTTTCCATCAATCAGGTACTGGTACCAAGGGTTAGGGGCAACCTCTTCTTCACCGCCCAACCAGGAAATCAATTGTTTTTCTCGCTCGGTTAGCTCTTCTTCCTTCAGCAGCAGCCATTGATGAGCCTGAAGGGGAATGGCTACATAACCAGCTGGTGGATTGGCTTGATCCGTCATCTCTGCATGAGGAAACCACTCTCTGATATTTTTCACTGCTTTCTTCCTTCTTCTACTTGCTGGATGCACCAGTCAATCAGCTCTTCTAGACGAGAGATCTCCCCCGTCATATGGAGATAACCCATGACAGCCTCAAAGCCTGTCGACATGCGATAAGTTACGACATCCGCATTTTTGGCCTTGGTATGACTATTGGTATTGCGACCGCGCTTGTAGATCTCCAACTCTTTTTCCGTCAGAATTTCTTGCTCCAGCATGCTTTCAATCAAGCTGGCTTGAGCCCTAGCAGAGACATAGCGGGTGGCAGCCTGGTGAAGCTTATTGGGCTTGGTCATCCCTTGAAAAATCAAGTGTCTGCGAATATACATGGAATAGACCGCATCTCCCTCAAAGGCAAGGGCAATCCCATTGATTAGATTGACATCAATCACGTGTCCACCTTACACCTTCTTTTGTATCCAAGAGCTTGATTCCTTGCGCAGCCAATTCATCACGAATGGCATCAGCTCGCGCAAAATCTTTCTTAGCCCGCGCTTCCTGACGTTCAGTGATCAAGGCTTCAATATCCGCATCCAAGACTTCTTCGACAAAGACCACTCCAAAGACTTCTAACATCTTGGTCAAGGCATCTTTGACGTCTTGATTGTAGTGACCTGAATTGATCCATTTAGCCAATTCAAAGACGACAGTGATGCCGTTTGCCGCATTGATATCTTCATCCATAGCCGCGATAAACTTGTCCACAAAGCTTTGTAAGTCTGCTGGATCCACTTCTCCTGTGAACGGTTGCTCATAGGTATTTTTCAAATACTTGAGGTTGGTCTCCGCATCGCGCACCGCTTTTTCTGTGAAGTTAATGGGCTTGCGGTAGTGCTGGGTTGCAAAGAAGAAGCGAAGCACTTGGCCGTCGATAGTCTTCAATGCATCATGCACGGTGATAAAGTTGCCTAAGGACTTGGACATCTTGACATTATCAATATTGACAAAGCCATTGTGCATCCAGTAATTGGCAAAAGTCTTGCCTGTTTTAGCTTCAGACTGAGCAATTTCGTTGGTATGATGCGGAAACTCAAGGTCAGCTCCACCACCGTGGATATCAATAGTATCGCCTAAAATCCCCGTTGACATGACCGAACACTCGATGTGCCAACCCGGACGACCAGGTCCCCAAGGACTGTCCCAAGAAACTTCACCCGGCTTCGCAGCTTTCCAAAGGGCAAAATCGACTGGATTTTCCTTGCGAGCTGTTTCCTCATCTGTCCGACCTGAAGCGCCTAGCTCCAAGTCTTCTAGGGTTTTATTGGCTAACTTAGCATAGTTGTGGGATTTTTCCACACGGAAATAGACATCGCCTTGACTCTCATAAGCATAGCCTTTTTCGATCAAGTCAGCGACAAAACGAATGATGTCATCCATAAACTCGACCACACGAGGGTGGCGGGTTGCAGGTTTCACGCCAAGAGCTGTCACATCCTCACGGAAAGCCGCAATATACTTGTCTGCCACTTCCTGTGGCGTAATGCCTTCTTCTTTGGCACGGTTAATGATCTTATCATCCACATCTGTAAAGTTGGAAATGTAGGCAACTTCGTAGCCACGATACTCAAAGTAGCGACGAATCGTGTCAAAGGCCACTGTTGAGCGGGCATTCCCTACGTGGATATAGTTGTAAACCGTTGGCCCACAAACATACATGCGGACCTTTCCTTCCTCGATGGGGATAAATTCTCGCAAATCACGAGACATGGTATCATAAATTTTTAACACGCTTCATTTCCTTTCTGTTTCTAGATTTTGGCTTCAAGTAAACCGCCTGAGTCTGTTTGACAAAGCCAATCTTTTCATACAAGCGTTTGGCACCTACATTGCTATCTTCCACTGCAATCTGAAATTCCTTATCATTTTGCTCAATGAGTTGGTTGACGAGGGATTTTGCTAGATAGCTTCCGTAGCCTTTTCCGCGTTCAAGTTCAGCAATCGCAAGTCCATAAAGGTAGTTGCTAGTTCCAGACACATCGACCGTACAAACGCCAATCACTTGACCTTCTTTGAGTAATATGTACAGCAGACTATCAGGATCCTTCAAGGCCTCTGAAATATATCTGTGGCTCACTTCCGGTGCTTCCACTTCATCTGAAAAGGTTTGGTGGTGGAGCTGGGCAATGGCTTCAAGATAAGAAGGTCCCGCCAAGAGCACATCGACATCCGAACGGGAATCTAATGCATAAGCGGTTCGATCACGTCCTAACCAGGTTTCTGTTTCGTCATCCTCAACCAGTCCCCAATTGCTGGCAAAATCAGGATGATTCTCTAGAAAAATACGCTCTGTCTGAAAAGTCACAGACTCAATTGGATAAGACGCCGTTTCTTTCTCAAAACTTCCATACAAAGCACGCGCAATTCCCTGACGACGGTGATTAGGGTGGACCAGGATCGCTACTTCCACATCTTGGTCATCCGCATAGATAGTTAATAGGCCAACAAGTTCACCTTTTTCATAATAAAGGAAAAAGGCCGGCATATCGGGATCAAAATTGAGCATATTGGAGAGATAAGGATCCCGAAACGTTCCGTCATACTTCTGACAGATGGCAATAAGGGCCTTTACTTCCAGTAGTTGGTGGTCATTCAATGTATTGGTTGATTGAATCACGTAGCGATCTCCTTACAAGCTCGAAGACCGATGGCTAGCTTCCTTAGCATGCTCCAGCTTGTTCATGTAGTATTCCCGTTTTTCTTCTTCTTGATGAATGACTGGTTCGTCTTTTCGACCGTGTACCCGCACAATCTTGGCAGGAACACCGACAACGGTCACATCACTCGGTACATCGGAGACGACGACCGCTCCCGCTCCTACTTTGGCTTTGGCCCCAATCTCAATCGGACCGATGACCTGAGCATGAGCGGAGACCAAGGCTCCTTCACGAACCGTTGGATGGCGTTTACCGACATCCTTCCCTGTTCCCCCAAGGGTCACCCCGTGGTAGAGCATAACTCCTTTTTCAACAATGGCCGTTTCCCCGATAACGAGGCCCGCTCCATGGTCGATAAAGACACCAGAAGCAATGGTCGCACCTGGATGGATCTCAATCTGAGTCCAAAAACGCCAAAATTGACTATGCATCCGCGCCAAGAGCTTAAAGCCATGGTTCCACAAAAAGTGGGAAACACGGTGAGCTGCCAGTGCTTTGACGCCCGGATAGGTCAAAAGGACCTCCAGCGAGGTACGCGCTGCTGGGTCATTTTCTTTTACAATATTGATGGTTTCACGCCACCATCCCATACCGTGCTCCTCCTTTTCTAATGCTTATTCTGAATCTTTTTGTGTAATGGTAAAGTCTTTTTTAGGTTTGTGGTCTTTATTGTGGTGACGAGGACGATCGCCATGACGAGGACCCTTTTCACCTTTTTCTTCTGAATGTTCAGGTTTTGGCGGACGTGGCAATAGTGCCTTCATAGAAGCATCGACACGACCTTTTTCGTCAATCTTGATAATCTTCACATCCACTTCATCGCCGATGGCTACCAAGTCTTCGACACGGTTGGTACGCGTCCAAGCCATTTCAGAGATGTGAACGAGGGCGTCCGTCTTGTCAAAAAGGTTGACAAAGGCACCAAATTTCTCGATCCGAACCACTTTGGCATGGTAGACTTCATCCACCTTCGCTTCACGAACCAAACCAGCAATGATTTCCTTAGCACGGTTGATGGCATCTTGGTCGCTAGAATAGATAGATACGTTTCCTTCTTCATCGATATCAATCTTAACGCCTGTTTCAGCGATGATCTTATCAATGGTTTCTCCACCCTTACCGATGACAATCTTAATCTTGTCGACATCAATCTTGATGGTATCAATTTTTGGAGCAGTTGGTGCCAATTCTGGACGCACTTCTGGAATGGTTGCTTCAATCACGTCAAGGATTTCAAAACGAGCTTTCTTGGCTTGAGCAAGTGCTTCAGTCAAAATTTCTGCAGTGATCCCTTGGATCTTGATATCCATTTGAAGGGCGGTAATCCCGTCACGCGTACCAGCTACCTTGAAGTCCATGTCTCCAAAGTGGTCTTCCAAACCTTGGATATCTGTCAATACCGTATAGTTATTTCCATCTGAGATCAGACCCATAGCAATACCAGCTACTGGGGCCTTGATTGGCACACCACCAGCCATAAGGGCAAGTGTTCCCGCACAGATAGATGCTTGAGATGAAGAACCATTTGATTCCAATACTTCTGCTACCAAACGGATGGCATATGGGAATTCTTCCAAGCTTGGCAATACTTGGGCAAGGGCACGTTCACCAAGAGCACCGTGACCAATTTCACGACGACCAGGTGCACCGTAACGCCCTGTTTCCCCTACAGAGTATTGTGGGAAGTTGTAGTGGTGCATAAAGCGTTTCTTGTACTCAGGATCCAAACCATCGATGATTTGGGTTTCACCCATTGGTGCCAAGGTCAAGACAGAAAGGGCTTGCGTTTGTCCACGCGTAAAGAGACCTGAACCGTGCACACGAGGAAGATAGTCCACTTGTGCATCCAAAGGACGGATTTCATCGACCTTACGACCATCCGGACGAACCTTGTCTTCTGTAATCAAACGGCGCACTTCTGCATGTTCCATTTGTTCCAAGATTTCAGCCACATCCCGCATAATGCGATCAAACTCTTCGTGGTCGGCATATTTTTCTTCGTAAACTGCTGTGACTTGGTCTTTGACTGCTTGAGTCGCAGCTTCACGAGCCAATTTTTCTTCTACTTGAACCGCTTTTTGAAGGTCACTGTTGTAGGCTGCGATGATTTCAGCCTGCAAGTCAGCATCTACATGAAGTAATTCCACTTCTGCTTTTTCTTTCCCAACTGCCGCAACGATTTCTTCTTGGAAGGCAATCAATTCTTTAACGGCTTCGTGCCCTTTAAGAAGAGCTTCCAACATGATTTCTTCCGACAATTCTTTGGCACCAGACTCTACCATGTTGATAGCGTGCTTGGTACCAGCTACTGTCAATTCAAGAAGAGAGCGCTCAGCTTGCTCTTGCGTTGGATTGATGATGATTTCCCCGTCAACATAGCCCACTTGTACCCCAGCGATTGGTCCGTCAAACGGAATATCTGAGATAGAAAGAGCCAAGGATGAACCAAACATAGCTGCCATTGGGGCAGATGCATTTTCATCGTAAGAAAGGACTGTGTTGATAACTTGCACTTCGTTACGGAAACCTTCCGCAAACATTGGACGGATTGGACGGTCAATCAAACGCGCTGTCAGAGTCGCATCTGTAGAAGGACGTCCTTCACGTTTCATAAAGCCACCAGGAAATTTCCCAGCCGCATACATTTTCTCTTCGTAGTTGACTTGAAGTGGGAAGAAATCCCCAGTTGCCATCTTCTTAGACATGACGGCAGCAGTCAAGACAGTTGACTCACCATAACGCACGACAACAGAGCCATTTGCTTGCTTAGCAACCTGACCAGTCTCTACGATCAACTCACGACCCGCAAAAGTCGTTTGAAACACTTGTTTTGTCATTGTAATCCCCTTTGGATTGATAAAATTATACGACTTGCCTACAAAGATCAAGATATTTTGGACGGTTCGGCTTGCCGAACATTTCTGTAGAAAAATAGGAAGGTGACGCCGCACTCGATGAGTGCTAGGAAGCTTATCTTTTTTCCTAAGAAATGAGGCCAAAATTCAATTACCCAAGATACCAAGGCCACCCAACTCAATGAGATAGGTATTTCAAGAGCCCATCTATATGTTATATCCTCATCTTTGTATCCAAGCACGTATACCTTTTATTTTAACATATTCAAGCCCAAAAGAAAAAGGCTTTGAGGGCCTTTTTCTGTGAATCTTCCGCAAGTTCTATATAAAAATTTTAGAGCTGGATATAGCTTTTGATTATTTTTACGATTTCACGAATTCAGTGCTGTCGACATAAAAGCGTGTTTTGTGGGTTCCACCCTTGTAATTCTTGTTGTTGCGTTTCAAGACAAAACGTCTGTATGGATCGGAAGTTCCTTGGATGGTCGTTGTCACTTCAACTGAATCTTCATTGATCACCCATTCATCCGGTGAAGGAATTTCCATCGGTGGCATCGCTCCGCCACGACCACCAGATACAATTTCGTAAAAGGCCTTGTCTTTTGTCGAATAGATCCAGCCATCTTTCTTTTCATTTGTTAGTTGGATCAGCTGGTCTTGTGACAGACTACGGATAGAGTCCGAGGTCTCTTCAGCATTCAATTTATCAATGATATCTTGCAAATTATAAGTTCCCGGCGTGTAGGTATTGTAGTAATCAATGAACATGTCTTGCGAGTAGCCTTCAACTGCACTGTGATCATTGTTCAACTCCAGCAAACGAGTCGGTTGCACCTGAAGTGAATAGGTCAAAGACGCACTGTTTTCAATGATCGAGTAGATATCCGCTTGGTCTGCTTTTGACAAGGTTCCAATGGCTTCTTTATCATGTTCATCTGACTTAGCTTCTTCTGTTTGCTCTTTTTCTTGGGCTTTATCAGATGATTTTTTGACCGATGAATCCCCTACCGGACTGTGCTTACGCTCATAGCGTTTGGGCGTACAAGCCACCAGAGCTAGAACGGACGCACCCGCCAGTAGTGAAATCATAACCTTTTTCATAAAAACCTCCTCATATCTATCCTAGTATATCAAAAATGGTCAATTTTTCCAGCTCTTTTCAAGATTTTTACACAAGCATTTTCCCCTCTCCCTCTATGTTTCTGTCCTTTTTTCTGCTATACTTAAGGAAGAATACCGATCAAAAGGAGAACACTATGGAATTAAAAAAACGTTCTGAATTTCCTGAGAACGAACTCTGGGACCTCACAGCCCTCTACCAAGACCAGGAAGACTTCTTGCGTGCCATTGAAAAAACACGTGAAGAAATCAATGAATTTGTCCGTAACTACAAGGGCAACCTCCACACCTTTGAAGACTTTGAAGCTGCCTTTGAGGTCTTTGAACAAATTCAGATCCAAGTCAGCCACATTGGCAACTACAGCTTTATGCCACAAACTACTGACTTTGGCGACGAAGCTTTTGCAGAGATTGCTCAAGCGGGGATGGATTTCGAAACTTGGGCAAGCGTCGAACTTTCCTTCTTTGATGATGCTTTGGTAGAAGCGGATGAAGATGTCCTTGAACGCCTGGGTCAACTCCCTCACCTCACTTTTGCCATTCGTCAGGCTAAAATTAAAAAAGCTCACTACTTGGGAGCTGATGTGGAAAAGACCTTGACCAACCTTGGTGAAGTCTTCTACGGACCGCAAGACATCTATACCAAGATGCGGGCGGGCGACTTTGAAATGGCTGATTTCGAAGTGGATGGAAAAGTTTACAAGAATAGCTTTGTTACCTATGAAAACTTCTACCAAAACCATGAGAATGCAGAAGTCCGTGAAAAAGCCTTTCGTTCTTTCTCAGAAGGTCTCCGCAAGCACCAAAACACGGCTGCTGCTACCTATCTAGCCCAAGTTAAGTCTGAAAAACTGATCGCAGATATGCGAGGCTACGATTCTGTCTTTGACTATCTCTTGGCTGAGCAGGAAGTAGATCGTGCCATGTTTGATCGTCAGATTGACCTGATCATGAAGGACTTTGCTCCGGTCGCTCAAAAATTCCTCAAACACGTGGCCAAGGTCAACGGCCTTGAAAAAATGACCTTTGCTGATTGGAAGTTGGACTTGGACAGTGCGCTCAACCCTGACGTTACCATTGATGACGCTTATGACTTAGTCATGAAATCTGTGGCACCTCTTGGAGAAGAATACTCCCGCGAAATTGCCCGCTACCAAACCGAACGCTGGGTCGACTTTGCGGCCAATGAAGGCAAGGATTCCGGTGGTTATGCAGCCGACCCATACCGCATCCATCCTTATGTCCTCATGAGCTGGACAGGACGGATGAGCGATGTCTATACCCTGATTCACGAAATCGGACACTCTGGTCAGTTTATCTTCTCAGATAACAACCAAAGCTACTTCAACGCCCACATGTCGACCTACTATGTGGAAGCTCCTTCTACCTTTAACGAGCTCCTCCTCAGCGACTATTTGGAACACCAGTTTGACGATCCTCGTCAAAAACGTTTTGCCTTGGCTCACCGTTTGACAGACACTTACTTCCACAACTTCATCACCCACTTGTTGGAAGCAGCCTTCCAACGCAAGGTCTACACCTTGATCGAAGAAGGTGGTACCTTCGGCGCTAGCAAGCTCAACAGCATCATGAAGGAAGTCCTGACAGAGTTCTGGGGAGATGCCGTTGAAATCGATGACGACGCAGCTTTGACCTGGATGCGCCAAAGCCACTACTACATGGGGCTTTACAGCTATACCTACTCAGCTGGCTTGGTTATCTCAACAGCGGGATACTTGCATTTGAAAAACTCTGAAAATGGAGCGAAAGACTGGCTAGATCTCCTCAAATCAGGCGGCAGCAAAACACCACTTGAGTCAGCCATGATTATCGGAGCAGATATCTCAACGGACAAACCACTTCGCGATACGATTCAGTTCTTGTCTGATACGGTTGATCAGATTATTGCCTACAGTGCAGAATTGGGAGAATAGATACTTATTCCGTGAGGAATTCATTGGCGAATATGTTAGACTAGTTAGTAAAAATCTATCAATGAGGAGATAACATGAAAAATAAGCCCCTACTAGTGGCTGTTGCAGTCTTGTCTTTAGTTAGTCTTGTTGCTTGTAGCAGTCCAAAGAAAGAGTCCAGTGGGCCATCATCTTCGGAATCTACTTCCACTAGTGTGGTGAAAGAGACTATAGAATCGAGTAGTAAGGTAGAGAAAAAAACATCAGATGGTGATCAGAGTTCTGAAGAAACTAAACGAATCGGTTCAGCAGATTATGGATATGTCAATATCCCGAGTGACTGGAAAAAATATGAATCTGTAGAAAATGGAGATAACATTGAATACAGAGATCCAAGTGGTAATTATGCTATTATTTTAAATGCCTCCAATAGAGAAAAAGCAAATGTAGCTGAAGGAGAGGAATTTGGTCCTGATATGATGGCTAAAAGATTTGAAAGTGGCATGAACAAAACAAATAAAGTCGTTAAGATTTCAAGATCTTCTGTTACCGTTGGAGGAAACGAAGCAATTCAAGTAAATATGAGTCTTAAATCAGGCAATTATACTATTCTCTGGACATTCCAAAAGGATGATAAGGTATATAACATTGTATGTGTTGGCGATGAAAAAACAATAGATCAATTGACAACTTATGTCAAAGAGACTTGGAGCTTTGATGGAACAGGTGCCGTGACGGATTAATGAAGAGTGTTAGGTAGCTGTACTGACCCCAAAAAGTTAGACAAATAATTCAACTATATAGTAAAAAACACTCCCATATTCAAATGGGAGTGTTTTGTGATTAATTCAACTCAGCAATAATTGCCTTAATTTGTGCTGCGGTATGCACTCCTGCTACTTGTTTAACAACCTGCCCATCTTTTTTAAAGAGCAAGGTTGGAATGGACATAATGCCGAAAGCACGCGCTGTTTCTGGATTTTCATCCACATCCATTTTTAGGATTTTTAACTCATCTTCCGAAAGTTCTTCCGATAATTTTTCTAAAATAGGAGCTTGCATGCGACATGGACCACACCAGGTTGCCCAAAAGTCTACCAAGACCAAACCTTCTTTTGTTTCTGCTTCAAATGTTGCGTCTGTAATTGCTTTTGCCATTTTCTTTCTCCTTTAGTTTTGGTACTGCGTCAAATCTTGCTTCATCAAATAGAAGAAAACATCCCCGTAAGTCCCTTGGTAATCCAACTCATGCCCATTATAGGTCAGTTTCACAACAGGATAAAAATCTGCTACCCCAATCAAGCAAGCTTGTTGGGAGCGTTCAAACTCTTCGTAGGAATCAAAATGCATGACTCTTTCTTGTTTTGCACTGTCTAGATATGTAATTTCAATCATATCGATAACCTCTATTTCTTATGATGCATCAATTGTAACTCTAGACATTACATCTGTCAAATAAAACGACTTCCTCAGAATGATGAATCTCGTTCGATAAGGAAAAGACAATAAAAAAGCCCTCTGAATTCAGAGGGCTGTTTTGAGCTCGGGCTAAAATCCTAGTGAAAACAAAAAATCTCCCCGAAGGGAGATAGATCTGGTCTATTTTACCTTACGATGCTAGGAACCGTAGCCGAAGATTATACTCGAGTATATCGAGGCAAGGTGACAAAAAACAAAAAAGCTACTCAACTAGAGTAGCCTTATTTTCAAGATATGCTCAATTGAACACGGCCTAAGCACTTGCCAAAAAAGAACAGCTCCCTGAATTCAGAGAGCTGTTTTGAGCTCGGGCTAAAATCCTAGTGAAAAAGATGAAACTCCTTGTGTTCATCGAACACTGTGTCGTTTCCCTATTTTCATACGGATTTTTGGCGCCCTTAGCATCATGATTAACGACGAAGTCCAAGAGAGTTGATCAACTCACGGTAACGGTTAACGTCGTTTGTACGAAGGTAAGCCAACAAGTTACGACGGCGACCGATTTTCTTCATCAAACCACGGTAAGTAGCGTGGTCTTTTTTGTGTTGTTTGATGTGTTCGTTCAAGTGGTTGATTTCCCAAGTAAGGACAGCAACTTGTACTTCTACTGAACCAGTGTCACCTTCGTGACGTGCGTATTGTGCAATGATTTCATTTTTTTTCTCTTTTGAGATTGCCATGATAAGCTCCTTTTCTTTATGCTCTATCCGAGTGGCAGGTTTGGCATATCCTGCTACCAAGAAAGAGTTAGTTGTCTATTCGACTTTCTTATTCTACCAAGATTTCATCTTTCTGTCAAACACTTATGTTTCCTTTGAGAGGAGCTTTTCACTTTTCTAAAAAGAACCTTGGGAATTTGGACAGTTTGATGGATCATTCTTCAAGCAACTTATTCAAAAGAGAGTGGGACAGAAATCGGTAATTCGTTAGAATTTGATTTCGTCGTCCCACCTCCGCACAGTTGAGTAGGGCTGTAAAAGCTGATGAAATCAGCG
>JAWGIA010000017.1:0-45032 GCA_032560535.1 Streptococcus parasanguinis
GCTGATTTCATCAGCTTTTACAGCCCTACTCAACTGTGCGGAGGTGGGACGACGAAATCGAATTCTAACGAATTACCGATTTCTGTCCCACTCTCTTTACTTTTTAGGGGCTGTTCTTCTAGCGGAATCCGCTCAAAATCCGCTCAAAAATGGTTTTGGGGATGCTTGGGTTATAGGAAATATTTATAAGAAGTCCTAGTTTTTGATTTTGATTTCTGCTCTCAAGGCCCATTAAATCTGTGTTATAGTTTTTGACTATATCAAAATTCGTGTAAAAGCAATTATACAAGACGGCTATCTTCTGATATGATAGTGTCAATTAGAATTTTTGGAGGACACAACATGTCAACTACAATTATCGGTTTCCCACGTTTGGGTGAATTCCGTGAATTAAAATTTACAACTGAAAAATACTTTAGAAAAGAAATCTCAGCAGACGAGCTCTTGGCAGCTGCTAAAGACTTGCGTGCTAAACACTGGAACATTGTTAAAGAACAAGGCATCTCAGAGATTCCTTCAAATGACTTCTCACACTACGACAATTTCCTTGATGCAGCCTTCCTTTTCAACGTCGTGCCTGCATCTGTTCAAAACTTGGATTTGACAGACCTTGAACAATACTTCGCTTTGGCGCGTGGTTACCAAGGTGAAAAAGGGGATGTGCGTGCCCTTCCAATGAAAAAATGGTTCAACACCAACTACCATTACATCGTTCCTAAATTTGAAAAAACAACAGAAGTGAAATTGGCTGGTCACAAGATTTTTGATGAGTACCAAGAAGCTAAAGAATTGGGGATCAACACTCGTCCAGTAGTCGTTGGACCATTCACTTTCCTTCAATTATCTGACTTTGAAGATGGTGTGAAAGCTGAAGACTTCGTCGACAGCTTGGTTGCTGCTTACCAAGAAGTCTTTGCCAAATTGGCTGAGCTTGGTGCGACTCGTATTCAACTCGATGAGCCAGCTCTTGTCAAAGATTTGTCAGCTGAAGAAAAAGCTCTCTTCTTGAACCTCTACAACAAACTCTTGGCTGACAAGAAAGGTCTTGAAGTCTTGATCCAAACTTACTTTGGTGATGTTCGTGATGTCTACAATGACCTTGTAAACTTGCCAGTAGATGGTATCGGTCTTGACTTTGTTGAAGGGAAGAAAACGCTTGAATTGGTGAAAGGTGGCTTCCCAGCTGATAAGACCCTTTATGCTGGTATTGTGAATGGGAAAAACATCTGGCGCAACAACTATGAAAAGAGCTTGGAAATCTTGGATCAAGTTCCAGCTGAAAAGGTTGTCTTGACGACTTCTTGCTCTCTTCTTCATGTGCCATTTACAACAGCTAACGAAGATTTTGAACCAGCTATTTTGAACCATTTCGCCTTTGCGGTTGAAAAATTGGGTGAATTGCGTGACTTGGATGCCATCCGCAATGGTCAAGGGGCAGAAGCTCTTGCTGCCAACAAAGAACTCTTTGCAACTGAACGTGTCGGAGCAAATGCTGAACTTCATGCTCGCATCGCAGCTTTGACAGAAGCAGACTACACTCGTTTGCCAGCCTTTGCAGAACGGGAAGAAATCCAAAAAGAAGCCTTCAAGCTTCCAGCACTTCCAACAACTACCATTGGTTCATTCCCTCAAACCAAGGAAGTACGTGCCAAACGTTTGGCCTTCCGTAAGGGTGAATTGACTCAAGAAGAATACGATGCCTTCCTTGCTGAAACGATCGACGAATGGATCAAATGGCAAGAAGAAGTTGGATTTGACGTGCTTGTACACGGTGAATTCGAGCGGAACGACATGGTTGAGTACTTCGGTCAAAACTTGTCTGGTTACCTCTTCTCTAAGAATGGTTGGGTACAATCATACGGTATGCGTGGGGTGAAACCACCAATCATCTGGGGTGATGTGACTCGTCTTAACCCAATCACTGTGAAATGGTCTAGCTACGCACAAAGTCGTACGGACAAACCTGTTAAAGGGATGTTGACTGGACCTGTTACCATCCTTAACTGGTCATTCCCACGTGAAGATATCTCTATCAAGGATTCTACTCTTCAAATCGCTCTTGCCATCAAGGATGAAGTTCTTGACCTTGAAGCTGCAGGCGTGAAGATCATCCAAATCGACGAGGCTGCTCTTCGTGAAAAATTGCCACTCCGTCGTAGCGACTGGTACGAAGACTACCTTGACTGGGCGATTCCAGCCTTCCGTTTGGTACACTCAACTGTTGCACCAGACACACAAATCCACACTCACATGTGTTACTCAGAATTTACAGATATCATCCCAGCTATCGACAACTTGGATGCGGACGTCATCTCATTTGAAGCTAGCCGTTCAAACCTTGAAATCTTGGATGAGTTGAAAGCCAAAAACTTCCAAACAGAAGTTGGACCTGGGGTTTACGATATCCACTCACCACGTGTCCCACAAGACGGTGAAATTGATCACACTATCGAAGCGATCTTGGCCAAAGTACCAAGTGGCAAAGTTTGGATCAACCCTGACTGTGGTTTGAAGACTCGCGGAATTAAAGAAACAAAAGAAAGCTTGATCAAGCTCGTTAATGCTGCTAAAGAAGCGCGTGAACACTTGTAAGAAATGTTTCGAGGACCTTCTATCATCGTGTAGAGGGTTTTCGAATCGTTCCCTTATCCTAGAAATAGTGGCTCAGAGTTCTTGATCAAAAAAACAAAAGAAAAGGATAGAATATGTCACAACACACACCGTCTCTGTCATTTGAAGTTTTTCCTCCAAATCCTGAAGTAGGCAATGCCAAACTCTTACGTGCTTTGGCAAATATGCAGGAGCTAGCTCCTCACTTTATTAGTGTGACCGCTAGCAATAATAAATACAATATCAAAGAGACGACGGTTGCTTTAGCCAATTACATTCAAAATGAATTGTCTATTCCGACGATTGCTCACTTGCCAGCCGTTTATTTGAGCAAGGAAAAAGTGGCCGATACTCTTCATGAGTTAGATGAAGTAGGGGTTCATCGGATTTTGGCTCTGCGTGGGGATATTATCCCCGGTGTGGAACCTTTAAAAGACTTTCGTTATGCAACAGATCTGATTGAATTTATTAAAACAGAAGCTCCTCATTTTGAGGTGATTGGTGCTTGCTATCCTGAGGGACACCCAGATTCTCCAAACCAAATTTCAGATATTCAAAATCTTAAAAAGAAGGTAGATGCAGGGTGCTCTAGCTTGGTCACTCAACTTTTCTTTGACAATGAGCGTTTCTATGATTTTCAGGATAAGTGTACCTTGGCTGGGATCAATGTTCCTATTCATGCAGGAGTGATGCCGATTCTCAATCGCAATCAGGCCCTTCGTCTCCTTAAGACTTGTGAAAATGTTCATATCCCACGGAAGTTTAAAGCCATTCTGGATAAGTACGAGCATGATCCAGAATCCCTTCGCGCAGCTGGTTTGGCTTATGCAGTCGATCAAATCGTTGATTTGGTCACTCAAGATGTGGCAGGTGTCCACCTTTACACCATGAACAATGAAGATGTCGCTTACCACGTCTACCAAGCAACAAAGGCGTTATTTGATCATCAACCGAATTTTGAAGTGAATTAATCAACACTTTTAGTAGGAAGTGTAGAGATTGAGAAAGAATCGTTCTCAATCTCTTTTTATTTGGATAAATCACTTGCTAAAAGCCAACTTTTTTTTTATAGTATTAATATGAAGTTTTTGGAGGCGCTTGCAATGAAGAAAGATCTCACGTTAAAGTTATTTGGACCCCCTAAGGTTGTTTTCAATCAGAAAGATATTCGGTTTTCTTTTTCGAAGATGGAGGCCTTGTTTTATTACTTGGCGGTCATGGGGCGAGTTAACCGTGATGAAATCGCCGGTATCCTTTGGGGAGATAAGGAAAACCAAGTAGCTCGCAAAAACTTACGGAATACGGTTTACCAAGCCAATAAAATCTTTGAAGGAGATATCATTGTCTCACCAAGCCGGAGTAGTTTGGCCCTTAATCCTGACTTGAATCTTTCGCTGGATGTTCAGCTCTTTGAAAGAGATCCACTAAGTGCCTTGGATCTCTATCGGGGAGACTTTCTAGAGGGCTTCTATGTCAAGGATGATGAAGACTTTGACCAGTGGGCTTCTCGCAAACGAGATGCTTATAGGAAGCTCTATGTCGAAAGTTGCTATCAAAAAATTGAGCAGGTCGGTTTTGCAGATCCTAGTATAGAACTCTTGCTCCATCATTTGGTAGAGTTGGATGAATTTGAAGAGAAAAACTACCAGCTCTTGATGGAGTATTATAGCTTCCATCATCAGCTAGGAAAATTTTTTGAGACCTATTATAAGCTAGTCGATTTATTGGATCGCGAGCTTAGTGTGCGTCCCAGTCGAGCGATTGAGGAACTTTATCACTCCGTTTTGGAAGCCAAACGAACTCATAAACTGACCAATCGCTTGAATATCCGTGAACTTTCCTTTTTTGGTCGGAAACAAGAACTCTCGCAACTCGAGGAATACCTTTCCTTAGTCGAGACGGGTGAGGCGGTAGGTCCTTTTCTCGTGATGGGGCAATCTGGAACAGGTAAAAAACGTCTGTTGCGGCAGTTGGTCTTGATGTCCAATCGCAGTTTTAACTTTATCAAGGTGGAAGGAAAAGCTACCAGTCAGCGCTATGAAGGAAGCGCCTGGAATGATCTCAGACAAGCGCTAGAGAAAATGGGGGATGAGATGGGAATTTCCCTTCTGGAAGAGGAGGATGATCTCATTTCGGTATGGAATCAGCTTCAGAGCCTTAGCAAAGAAAAACCGCTCCTGATCCTGCTTGAAAACGCCCAGTGGTTCGATGCAGTGTCTCTAGAAAAAGTGAAACAACTAGAGGAGCGAAGAAACCAGGAGAAATGGCAACTGATTTTTACAGCTGAAGAGCCTCTGCCAGCTTTCTTCGTCAACTTCTTGGGGAGCTTAAAGGTAGAGAAACGGCTGTCTCAACTAGAGTTGACCAATTTTGATCCTAGTGAAAGTCGTGCTCTCTTGAAAGGGGAACTGGGAGCAATAGAGCCGGCAGTGATGGAGCAGATGGTCGAATGGAGTGAAGGCAGTCCGTTCTTGCTGTCCAGCTATATCGAAGAGTGGAAAGAAAATGAAAATTTAGAGCCCTTGCCGGATATCATTCAAGCTTATCTTTCTCAGGAACTCGGGGACATGAGCAGTGAGGAAGAGGCCCTTCTACACTACCTATCTTGTTTTCATAAGCCAATTTCTCTGTCTATCTTGGCAGAATTGACGGCTACAGAGCTTCCTGTTTTGACAGAATTAATTGAGCCTTTATCTGAAAGAGCGATCGTCTCAATTGTAGAAGAAGGAGAGGCTCTCTTGGTTCAATTTTGCAAGCAATTGGTAGCCATGTACTTTTACCATCTTCTTTCGCCAGCTAGACGGCGGCTCTTCCACCAACAAATTGCGCAAAAATTGGAAGAAACTTTAGAAGATTCGACGGACCTTCTTCTTTATAAGGAAATTGCCTACCAATACAAGCGATCGCAAAATCTTTTGCGTTCCTTATCTTTTGAGTTGACCTATTTAGAAGAAATCCTTCAGCTGGAGCATGAGCTGTTTCCGATTTATTCCAAGGTAGATGAGGGGTTCCTATCAGATGGTACAAATAGCCATTTGGACATTTTTGGAGAGCTATCCCGCATTCGCCAAGAATTAGATAACCTCTTTTCAAGGCACCAAAGAGATAGAGAATACAAGTATTTGCAACTGCGTTACTTGTACCTAGAAGGTCGCTATTTTATTCGAAGTGGGGAGTATCAAAAGGGGATTCATGATATCCAAAAAGTCATCTCCTATGCGCGGGAACTCAAACAGTCAGACTTCCTCTTAGAGGGTTATCGGCAAATTATTTATTATTGCATTCAAACGGAGAATATCTCTGAGATGGCCTATTATACAGATTTGGCTCTGGAAGATGCTATCCAAGCCAATAATCATGAGGTCATCGCGATCCAGTTGCGTTTGAAAGGCTTGTATCACCTGATGGTTGGGGATGAGGAGCAGGCGACCCGGCATTTGTATCGCTCCATTGATTGCTTTAGTTTGACCAATAGCATGCAGGCCAAGTATGCCATTCAAATTGCAGCTTCTTTGGCCTACCTCGCTGAAATCGAGCAAGTGAGAGGCCATTTCCAAGTAGCGGTCACACACTTAGAAGAGGTTCTGCGTTTAGTGGGAGATCAAGCTGTTGATTCCGTCCGTGTCGTCTTTGATATTGATCTTGGGATCGCCTATTATTGGAAGGGAGATTTGATCCAAGCTCGCCGCTGTTTTGACAGAGCTCAGAAGATTTTGTCCAGTGTTCGTTTCCCTTGGAAGGAAGAATTGCTCGAATTTTACCAATCCTTGATTGCTTGTCAGCAAGGGGATCAGGAGAAGGTTGCGGCTTATCTGGCTCGGAAAGAAAGGACGATGAATCCATCTGCCAATTCGCGGGATAAGGGGATGGTTCATTATCTATTAGCTTTCTTATCTGATCAAAAGGAGAAAGGAGAAGAGCTCGCTCCTGCCCTGATCACCTTCTTGAAAGAAGATAAGAATTACTACAAGAAGGTGGCAGAGCAACACTTGAATCCCTACAGAGATCGTCAGTTTCTTAAGAAATTAAAAGACCTTTAGTGTCTCTTGCCTAAATCATAAGAGAAGGCTAAGTGGGCTGTCCTCCTTTCAGGCAAAGATCATTGTGCCTGAAAATGAAGAAAAAGCATAGAAATACCCTAGCAATGGGTGTTTCTATGCTTTTTATGTGTGTAGAAATCTTCTTAGTTCAGTTTTTGTTGCGCCAATATTTGTGTCAAGTAAAAGATAAAGGTCGCAGCAAGGTTTGAAGTATGGTTGTCAATGTCATGAGGAGGAGAAACTTCCACGACATCAAATCCGATTAGTTTACCACTAGCAGCAATGTGTTGGAGAAGCAGAAGGGCTAGTTTAGGATCGACACCAAGTGATTGGATGGCGCTAACACCAGGAGCAGAGCCGACCGCAAAGCAATCCATATCAATAGACAGATAGATCGCGGTTTGGTTTTCTAAAAATTGATCGATTCGATCCAGAATGGCTTGGTGGCTCATCTGGAAGAGATCTTGGCCTGTTAAGAAATCAATGCTTGGTGTTTTAGCAACGTAATTAAAGAGGAAGAGGTTATTATTGTGCTCTTGGATCCCAAGGATGAGGTAAGGGAAGTCCTGACCTTTTTCTTTGGCATGATCAGCCATTTGACGAAAACCTGTTCCAGAGTTGGGCCCGGTTTGGTCGTAAGGACGCAAATCAAAGTGGGCATCCAGATTGATTACAGCCAGTTGTTCATCTTTTTCTAAACTGGATTGAATCCCTAGATAGTGGCCGTAAGCAGTTCCGTGACCGCCTCCTAGGACAATGGGTTGGATCCCTAATTGGTACATGCGCTGGATCGCTTGTGAGAGACTTTCTTGGAGTTCTTCTAGTGAATGGTTGGGCCCGTCAATATTTCCCACATCATACACTGTCACATTGGTTCCCCAGTGCCATGGAAGTTTAGCGATTTGAGAACGGATGGCTGTAGGCCCCTCGACTGCTCCTACGCGCCCGTTGTTGATATAGACTCCTTTGTCGCTCTTAAAGCCGATGATCCCAAAGGTCATCCCCTCAAATGGAGTGAGGGTCTCGTCGTTCAGGTCTAAAAATTTGGTGACCATTCCCCATTTGGCCGTGTAGGGATTGTCCTCGATGCTACCTTGGTAGTAGCTATAGGTCATTGGATAGTAGTTTGTGAGCAAGCTTGTCGCCTCCCTTATTTTTCTGAAAGCAGGCAGAGGCTGAGAAGATCGCCAGCCTCTGTTTTTGCTTTATTCTTACTGTATCAGTATTGAATGCTTAAGTCAACTGCTTTTTCGATGGTTGCTAAGAATTCTTCGCTTTCGACAACAGCAGATGCTTTATTGAGTTCTTCAAAGATTTCGATATCTTTGTCAAATTCAATGAAGTTCAGTTTTTGACGAATCAGCTCATAAGCTGCTTTTGTACCTTTACCAAGTTCATGATTTTCTGGTTTGAGATCCAAGGCTTGGCAAGCTGCCATGATTTCAGTAGCAACGATGCGACGGGAGTTTTTAAGAATTTCTGCTGCTTTACGAGCGGCAGTCGTTCCCATGCTGACGAAATCTTCTTGGTTTTCACAAGATGGAATAGAATCGACACTAGCAGGGTGAGCCAAAATTTTATTTTCCGATGCAAGGGATGCACAAGCATACTGGGTAATCATGAAGCCTGAGTTGAGTCCAGGGTGTTTGACCAAGAAGGATGGTAATTTACTGAGTTGGCTGTTGACCAAGCGTTCCACCCGACGTTCAGATACGTTCCCAATTTCAGAAAGGGCAATGCCTAAGAAGTCAAATGGTTGCGCCATTGGTTCACCGTGGAAGTTACCTCCTGAGATGACGTGTCCTTCTTTGGTAATGATTGGGTTATCTGTGACAGAGTTGATTTCGATTTCAACTTTTTCTTTTACGTAAGCAATAGAATCCTTGCTGGCTCCATGTATTTGAGGGATACAGCGAAGTGTATAAGGATCTTGTACCCGTTGTTGAGTCGCAACAGTGGTATTCTTGCTTCCTTCAAGAAGGTTACGGATGTTGCGAGCAGTTGCCAATTGTCCACTTTGTGGGCGGATGGAATGAAGGTCTTCTTCGAATGGACTGGTAATTCCGTTGTGAACTTCCATTGAGAGAGCACCAGCGATATCAGAGAGTTTGAGCAATTGGATACCATCATAAGTCGCAAGAGCACCGATACCGGTTAGGACAGTCGTACCATTGATCAAGGCAAGCCCTTCTTTGGCAGCTAATTGGATCTTTTCAATTCCAGCACGATCTAAGGCTTCTTGACCACTGAGAAGTTCTCCTTTGTAGTAGGCGCGTCCAAGACCCAACATTGGTAAAACCATATGAGCAAGTGGTGCTAAGTCTCCAGAAGCTCCGAGAGAGCCTTTTTCAGGGATATAAGGAGTGACTCCTTTGTTGAGCAATTCTAACAGTTTTTCAACAGTTGACAGACGAATGCCAGAATAACCTTTCAAGAGTGAGTTGATACGGATCAGCATGATGGCACGAACGGCATCTTCAGGAAGTGGATCACCGAAGCCAGATGAGTGAGTTCGTATCAGGTTTTCTTGCAGTTGAACAGTATCTTCTGGAGAGATGCTGACATTACAGAGGGAACCAAAGCCAGTGGTTACACCATAGACGACTCGTTTTTCCCGGACAATGTCATCAACGATTTTACGGGATGCGATAACGGCTTCTTTGGCTTGTTCATCAAGCTCACATTGGGCACCGTGCCGAGCTACAGCGATGACTTCTTCGAGTGTTAAGCTATTACCATCTAAATGAATCAATTGAGTCATATAAAACCTCCGATTATGAATAGTTGTTCTGTGGAAGTAGTGTTGTTTACTTCGGTTTGAATACCAAACATGGGCCCATTGTCTATTGATCATAAAAATTGAAAAGGGTCATAGAGAAAAGGGCTCAGGTTTGACATTCGTGGAGTCCTAGATGGGTTAGGGAGCAAAACCGAGCTTCGCTCCCGTCTCTGTTCCCATCTACTGTGTAAAGAAAATTAGTGAGGAAGGGCTTTCGATTTATGTAGTTTATCGCCGTGGAAAACAAAGTAAAGTCCACTTGCGATCACGAGACCGATGGCACCCCAAACAAAGTTCATCATGTTGTCCCCTGCAATCATCAAGATACTGACCACAACGGCTAGAACTGGGATAACGGGACCAAATGGTACTCGGAAGGTAACCTTTTTGTCTGGGTACATTTTTCTGAGTTTGATAGCTGCCAAAGCAGTTGGAATGTATTGGAAGAAACGGAAGACAACACTGAAGGTTGCTAATGATTCGAAAGAGCCAGATAACAAGAGTAAGAAAGCGAAGATACCAGAGATGATAATGGCAATGACAGGGGCATTCTTAGAGTTTGTTTTTCCAAGCCCTTCTGGCAAGAGTTTTTCAGTTGCTAATGCGGCACCAAAACGAGGGACCATGATGGATTCACCGATGTTTAGACCGGCGATTGAAATGAGGGCTCCGTAAGAAACGAGTGGAGCTCCGATAGGGCCAATCATTTCGACAAATGCGTCTTGTACCGGTGCACCAGTTTGCATAATGCGACCACCCAGCATGGCGATTGTTCCAGCGATGATCAACATGTAGAGAACAGATACAATACTAATAGAACCTAGAATAGCGCGGGGAACGTTCTTTTCAGGGTTGCGCATTTCCCCTGCAACGATAGACATGGTTTCAAATCCGATGAAACCGTAGAAGATGTAGACGGCTGTACTAGAAATAGAACTGAAGAGACTTGTTCCACTTTCCAATTGAAGGAAAGGTGTGAAGTTGCCCTTGCTCACCCCACCGGAAATGAAGAAGATGGCAAAGAGTGAGAAGAGGACAATTGGAATTAATTTTGCAACAGTAGCTGTCAGAGTAAACATCTTAGAGGTTTTCAGACCGGCAATGTTCATCAGACTCAAGAGAACCAGCATACCGATACTGATCGGAAGGTTGTAGCCTTCAAATGCTGGGAAGGTAATGATGAAGATCTTAGCAAAGCCGGCTAACATGGCAGCCCAGGCGATAACAGTAACGGCCCAACCGAGAATCCCGACGTTAAAGCCAACGAAGTCTCCGAAAGCGGCTTTTGAGTATTGCATGGCTCCACCGTTTTTATCGAAGTAGCCCGCCGTTTCAGCCAGACAGGCTGATAGTAGCATGACGAGAATGGCTACTCCGAACATGACAGCTAGAGAGGCTGGTCCGAGGCCAGAATATATTTTTTGAGGGAGGAGGAAGATACCAGATCCGATTACGGCGTTGATACCGTATAGAGTGGCACCACTAAAGCTGAATTTCGCTTTTTCTTGTTCCTCAATCGACTGTTTATGTGCTCCGTTCATAATGTTTCTCCTTTGTGAACATTATTGTAGTCCAGTCCAGATAGCAATCGGTTGCTCCCCAGACTGATGGGGTAAAAACGTGATTGTCATCTCTTGAAGAGGAGATGCTTGTTCGATCACCAGGAGCTCGTGAGTTTGGAGAGTTTGAGAATGATTGGTTCCCCATTTGAGTGTTAGTGGACAGAGAGCGTAGATCAATTGATAGCGACTCTGACTTTTGACACTCTCTTTTGGGGATATAGCACTCATATGCCCCTGATAAGAAGGTTTGTAAATCAAATTAAAGTCTTGACAAGTCCCTTGGCTAGATACAGGATCTCCCCCATCAAAGAAGTAGCTTTGAAAGGGGTTCAAAACCACTTCTTTATGGTGATGGGTGAGCCTAATGGAGGCATTCAAGGGCATCAAGATTCGGTGGTAGCCCGTGAGATCGGTAAAGTTACTTTTTTCAACCTCTACCGTTGCAGTAGAGAGGCGGAAGTCAAAGGTCCGATCTGGATAGCTTCCTCCCTCTGGGGAGAGAAAGAGTTGGGTGGTTTGGCCACCGGACCAGGTAGAAATTTGATAATCTGCGGGGGTAAGATGAAGGAGAGTCACCATAGGACGCCTTCTTTCTTAAAAGAGACCAGTGATATTGCCGTGGGCATCGATATCAATCTTTTCACTGGCAGGAACTTTAGGTAGGCCAGGCATGGTCATAATGGTACCAGTGAGAGCTACGATGAAGCCAGCTCCGGCAGCTACCTTAAGGTTACTGATTTTAACTGTGAAATCTTTTGGTGCTCCCATTTTCTTCGCATCGTCTGAGAAGGAATATTGGGTTTTGGCCATACAGATTGGGTAGTTCGAGAAGCCAAGAGCTTCTAATTCTTTCAGTTCGCGTTTGGCCGCTGGTGTTAAGCTGATGCCTTTACCACCATAGACTTTTGTGACGATCTTGGTCAATTTTGTTTCAATGCTGTCTTCTTCGTCATAGACATAAGAGAAGTGGTTTTCTTCTTGAGCCAGTTGAATGACTTTTTCAGCCAAGTCACGACCACCAGCTCCACCTTTTGCCCAGACATCTGAAATGACCACATCTACATGGCGTTTCTTACAAGATTCATAGACAACTTCTAGCTCTGCTTCTGTATCCAGTGGGAATTTGTTAATGGCAACGACCACTGGTAGACCATAGACTTCTTGAATGTTGGCCAAGTGTTTGTCTAGGTTTGGTAGCCCATCGATAACGGCTTGGACATTTTCGGTAGCTAAGTCTGCTTTGGCAACTCCACCATGCATCTTGAGAGCACGGATGGTTGCGACGAGGACAACGGCAGCAGGTTTGAGTCCCGCCATGCGGCACTTGATATCGATGAATTTTTCAGCACCGAGGTCTGCTCCGAAGCCGGCTTCTGTCACGACATAGTCTGCATATTTGAGGGCCAATTTAGTAGCCAGCACACTGTTACAGCCATGAGCGATATTGGCAAATGGTCCGCCGTGGATGATGGCAGGAGTATGCTCCAAGGTTTGCACCAAATTTGGATGGATGGCATCTTTGAGGACAGCTGCCATGGCCCCTCCAGCCTTGAGGTCTTTGGCTGTGACCGGTTGTCCTTGATAGTTGTACCCAATAATGATGCGATCAAGACGTTCTTTGAGATCAAGGATATTTTCTGAGAGACAGAGAATGGCCATGATTTCAGACGCCACGGTGATGTCAAAGCCATCTTCACGAGGAACCCCGTTTGTTTTTCCTTGAAGGCCATCGACAATATGACGGAGTTGACGGTCGTTCATATCGACCACCCGTTTCCAGGTAATGCGACGAGAATCGATGCCCAACTCATTGCCGTGATGGATATGGTTGTCAATCAAGGCTGCAAGGAGGTTGTTGGCAATCCCAATGGCATGGAAGTCTCCGGTAAAGTGAAGGTTGATATCTTCCATTGGAACCACTTGGGCGTACCCGCCACCGGCAGCTCCACCCTTGATCCCAAAGACAGGGCCAAGAGAAGGCTCGCGCAGGGCAATGACGGCTTTTTCACCAATAGCTGAGAGGGCATCGACCAAGCCAACAGAGGTGGTTGTCTTTCCTTCTCCAGCAGGTGTCGGAGAGATGGCTGTCACGAGGATCAGCTTTCCATCTTCTTTATCCTTGAGTTGTTCCAGTTGGTTGCTATCAATTTTTGCCTTGTATTTTCCGTAGAGCGAAATATCGTCTTCGGTCAATCCAAGTTCAGCAGCGATATCGGTGATGGGCTTCATTTGGACAGAATTGGCAATTTCAATATCCGATAAAACCATAGAATCCCTTCTTTCTTTATATTTGTTTGCTAGGTTTAAGATAGACTTTCTAAAATGGTTTGGTAAATGTTATCTGCAAGATCAGAACCGGTTTGGAGGAGTTCGAGTCCCTTGCTATGGTATTCTTGGACGAAGTCTTGGTCCTTGATTCCTGAAATGTTGATCAAGACATTGAGCCAAGCACCTTGAAGGCCAGCTTTAAGATTCAGAGCAGCTACCCCTAGGTCACTAGCCGCATTGGTGTTGGACTTGCCAACAGCTTCTTTGGTGGTTTCAAGAGCCTCAACGATGAGCTCCATCATAGAGAAAGGAGATACTGTCGCGTGTTTCAAAGCTTTTTGCATGGCTTCACGACGAGCGGCTTTCTCTTCTTCCGTTTCTTTTGGAAGATCAAAGACAGCTGATACGACGTTGAAGGCTTCTGTATCCTTGTCGATGGCTTCTAGTAATTGGTCTTGGAGTTGAGCGCTTTTTTCGTGAACCCCTTTGATGTGGTCTTCAAATTCAGCGTATTTTTTCTTACCAATGGTCAGTTCACAGACCATTTTTGTAAGGGAAATCCCATTTGCAGCGGATAGGGCAGCAGCAGAACCACCACCTGGAGCTGGAGCATCCGAACCAAGGACCTTGGCAAACTCCGTAATACTTAAGTCAACTAGTTTCATAGAACTCCCTTTCTAACCCAACAAGTGATTTTCCAAGACTTGTTTGCTGTAGTCAAAGTCTTCTAATTGTAAGTAGTATTCAGCAGAGTCGATCAAAGCCTTAGCAGGAGCCAGTCCAATGAGTTCTGTTCCGATGATGCGAACACCATAGCGTTGCGCTTCGAAACGAACGGTTTCCACAACACGATACAATGGGAATTGTTCCAAGTTGACCATATTGATGGAGACTTGGGCGATGTTGCGATCTTCTAGCATGACACCGATCGCTTTACAGTATTTGTATCCACCGCTTGATCCACGAATGATTTTAGAAATCTTATTGGCAATCTCTAGATCGTCTGTATCAAGGTTGATATTGAAAGCAACGAGTGGCATCCGGACACCGACAGCTGTAACCCCTGCAGTTGGGTGAATCTTGCGTTCACCGTAGTCTGGCTTCCAGTCTTCTTCCAACAATTTTTCTGGCATTCCTTCAAATTGTCCTTTACGCACTTTCGCCAAGTTCTTCCGTTCTGGGCGAGTTGCAGCATCTTCATAAAGGAAGATTGGAATACCTAATTCACGATTGATGCGTTCGGCTACTTTGTTAGCAATCTCAACGCATTCAGCTGTAGTGATATCTTTAACGGGAACGAATGGACAAACGTCTGTTGCCCCCATACGAGGGTGTTCGCCTTCGTGCTTGGTCATATCAATGTTTTCAGAAGCGTATTTCACCAATTGGAAAGCCACTTCTTGAATGCTTTCTTCATCCCCAACGAGTGTAAAGACGCTACGGTTGTGACTGGCGTCAGACGAGTAGTCTAGTAAAGTGACACCTGGAATACTTTTTGCTGTTGCTGCTAATCCGTCTATCACAGCTTGATTGCGTCCTTCAGAGAAGTTTGGAATACACTCAACAATTTTTGCCATATGATTACCTCTTTTTATAGGAGAAGTTGGGGAGGAGGAGTCTTTGTATTTTCCTCCCCTTTCTCAGTTTTTATTTTTTGATGTTAAAACAATTTTTGAACGGCTTCTTTGACCAAATCTTCATCTGCCAGATACGGAATGGTGATGTGGTCTGTTCCTGCATGGAGACGGTTGTACTCGATGGCTGTTTCAATGGCATGGTTATTCCGTGCCCAGTTCCGACGAGCAACCCCGCCCATGGTATCCCAGGCAATGGCAGACTTGATGATTTCATCGATCCGGTGGCTACCGTCTAGAACGAGACCAAATCCACCGTTGATGGCTTTACCGATACCAGTACCACCACCGTTGTGGAGGGCAACGAGACTCATACCGCGAGCAGCGTTACCAGCGTAACATTGAACCGCCATGTCACAAGTGACGTTCGAACCATCTTTGATGTTTGATGTTTCACGGAATGGAGCATCTGTACCAGATACGTCGTGGTGGTCACGTCCGATCATGACCGGTCCAATCTTGCCTTGGCGAATGAGTTCATTGAATTTCAAAGCAATGTTGACACGGCCCATACAATCTTGGTAGAGGATACGAGCTTGGGTACCAACCACCAATTGGTTCTTTTCAGCATCGCGAATCCAGTTGTAGTTGTCGCGGTCTTGGTAGCGACGAGTTGGATCGATGGCTTCCATAGCTGCATGGTCAGTTGCAATCAAGTCTTCGTGTTTACCGCTGAGGCAGACCCAACGGAATGGACCATAACCATAGTCAAAGAGCATAGGTCCCATGATATCTTCCACATAAGATGGCCAAATGAAGCCGTCCTTGTCATCGAGACCATTCTTAGAAATTTCCTTGATGCCTGAGTCGTACACGGATTTCATGAAGGCATTACCGTAGTCGAAGAAGTAAGTACCTTTAGCTGTCAAGGCTTTGATCACTGCAAAGTGACGAGCCAAGGTTTCATCAACCAAACGGCGGAAGGTTTCTTTGTCTTCTGCCAGCAAACGTGTCCGTTCTTCAAAACTAATGCCAACTGGGCAATAGCCACCATCATAAACGTTGTGGCAAGAGGTTTGGTCAGACAAGAGGTGAACATGAACTTGGTGTTCGTTGACATATTCGAGTAAGTCTACGATATTTCCATGGTAGGCAATAGAAGTAGATTCACCAGCTTCAAGGGCTGCTTGAGCCAATTTCACAGCTTCTTCGGCACTGTCGGTTACTTGGCTAATCCAACCTTGAGAGTGACGGGTTTCGATTCGAGAGCGGTCTACTTCTGCAACGATGGCAACAGCTTTTGCAATTTCAGCTGCTTTCCCTTGAGCTCCACTCATACCACCGAGACCAGACGAGATGAAGAGTTTACCAGTTAAGTCGCCATCATCAGGCACACCGAGTTTAAGACGTCCAGCATTAAGGAGAGTGTTGAAGGTACCGTGAACGATCCCTTGAGGACCGATGTACATCCAACCACCAGCCGTCATCTGACCGTAGTTGGTAACGCCCATCTCTTCAGCAATTTCCCAGTCGCGCATGTTGTCATACTCACCGATCAAGAGACCGTTGGTAATGATGACGCGAGGAGCTTCTGGTTTAGACTTGAAGAGGCCGAGAGGGTGACCAGATTCAACCACCAAGGTTTGGTCTTCTGTCATGACTTCTAAGTATTTCTTGATCAAGTTGTATTGCATCCAGTTGGCACAGACAGAACCTGTTTCTCCGTAAGTGACCAATTCATATGGATAAAGGGCAATTTCAAAGCTCAAGTTGTTGTCAATCATAACCTGCATAGCCTTAGCAGCAGTGCATTTTCCTTTGTACTCATCAATTGGTTTTCCATAGATCCGATCTTTTGGACGGAAGCGATAGCCATAGATCCGACCGCGAGTTCTCAGTTCTTCCAGAAATTCTGGGATCAACTCTTGGTGGAATTTTTTAGGAATGTAACGCAAAGCATTTTTAAGGGCAATTTCAGTCTGAGCTTGCGTTAAGCGGAAGCCTCTATCAGGTGCACGACGGATGCCTTCTTGAAAAGTCGCCTTTTCAGGTAGGACATCAAAGTCAAGTTTGACAGACATAGCAGCTGCAATTTCTTTCTCGTCTATAAATGACATAGCAGAACCCTCCTTATAGTTGGACTGTGAATTTATATTTTCTTTATTGTATCGAAGAAACGTCAATAAAGAGTCAAAAAAAAATATAATTTTTAATAAAGCAAAAAAAAATGAGGGAAAAACTTTTTGACTTTTTTTTGACGCTTTTCCTGTAGAATTGTAAAATGAATAACAATGGAAATAGAAAGGAATGTTTCATATGTCTGCTGATATCCTATTAACCCACTTTAACCAATTGTTTTGTCCGAATGATCTAGGCCATCCTCTCTATGGCAAGGAGATGGCAGAGGCAACAATTCTTTCCGATGCTTATATCGCCATTAAAGATGGAAAGATTCTTGCAGTTGGGACAGGTCAACCAGACCCTGAACTGATCGATGACCATACGGAAGTGAAATCCTGTGAAGGAAAAGTTGCGACTCCTGGCTTGATTGACTGCCACACCCACTTGGTCTATGGAGGCAGTCGGGAGCATGAATTTGCGAAAAAGTTAGCAGGTGTTTCTTACTTAGACATCCTCGCTCAAGGCGGTGGAATTCTGAGCACGGTTCGGGCGACACGGGAAGCTTCTTTTGACAATCTCTATGACAAGTCCAAACGACTGTTGGATTACATGTTGCGTCATGGGGTGACTACTGTCGAAGCCAAGAGTGGCTATGGTTTGGATTGGGAAACTGAAAAACGCCAACTAGATGTAGTAGCTGCCTTGGACCGGGATCATCAAATAGACTTGGTTTCAACCTTTATGGCAGCCCATGCGATCCCAACAGAATACAAGGGCCGTTCCCAAGAATATTTAGATCTCATTGTGGAGCAAATGCTTCCCAAAGTGAAGGAAGAAAAGCTAGCTGAGTTCTGTGATATCTTCTGTGAAAAAGGTGTCTTTACAGCAGATGAATCTCGCTATCTTCTTTCTAAAGCTAAGGAGATGGGCTTCAAGCTACGGATCCATGCCGATGAGATCGAGTCCATTGGTGGTGTTGATGTGGCGGCTGAATTGGAATCTACCAGCGCAGAACACTTGATGGTGATTACCGATGAAGGCATTCAAAAACTAGCCGCAGCAAAAGTGATTGGAAATCTTTTGCCTGCTACAACCTTCAGCCTCATGGAAGATACCTATGCACCGGCTCGTAAGATGTTGGACGCTGGGATGGCCATCACCCTGACAACAGATAGCAACCCAGGGTCTTGTCCGACAGCCAATCTTCAGTTTGCCATGCATCTGGGTTGCTTCATGATGCGCCTAACTCCAGTAGAAATTCTCAATGCAGTGACCATCAATGCAGCCTATTCAGTAGATCGTGCTAAAACAATCGGCTCTTTCGATGTTGGCAAACAGGCTGACATTACCATCTTTGATGCACCAAATCTAGATTATCTCTTCTATTTCTTTGCGACAAATCTAGTGACAGATGTCTACAAGAAAGGTCAAAAAGTCATTTAACCGACTCCATTTCATTTGGGACTTTGCTGGTTTGCAAAAATCAGCAAAGTCTTTTTTTAAAACCTATCCCTGTAGGGAATGGAACCACTTTAGTGGGAAATTAAAATTTGACGTTCAAAGAATATTTTTCTTACTTTCTGATGTACAAAAAGGGAAATTCTTGATAGAATAGAAGTAATATTGAATATTTTCTTCAATATCATCTGTTTGACTTGAAAACAGATTTTTTAAACTATTGATCAAACGAACAGGTTGTCCAACAGACCTGTCTAGAAATTGTGAGGAGACAAGATGACTGTCGATTATAACAGCAAAGCTTACTTGGATAAAGTAGACGCTTGGTGGCGTGCAGCCAACTACATTTCAGCTGCTCAAATGTACTTGAAAGATAACCCATTGTTGAAGCGCGAAGTCGTTGAAAATGACTTGAAGGCTCACCCAATCGGACACTGGGGAACTGTACCAGGGCAAAACTTTATCTATGCTCACTTGAACCGTGCCATCAACAAATATGACTTGGATATGTTCTACATTGAAGGACCAGGTCACGGTGGACAAGTAATGGTATCGAACTCATACTTAGATGGTTCTTATACTGAATTAAATCCAAACATCCCACAAAATGAAGAAGGTTTCAAACACTTGTGTAAGATCTTCTCATTCCCAGGAGGAATTGCTTCTCACGCAGCGCCTGAAACACCAGGATCTATCCACGAAGGTGGGGAACTTGGTTATGCCCTTTCTCACGCTGCAGGTGCTGTATTGGATAATCCAGCTGTGATTGCTGCCACAGTTATCGGTGACGGTGAAGGAGAAACAGGTCCATTGATGGCTGGTTGGTTGTCAAATACCTTCTTGAACCCAGTCAACGATGGGGCTATCCTTCCAATCTTCTACCTCAACGGAGGGAAGATCCACAACCCAACCATCTTCGAACGCAAAACAGACGAAGAATTGGCCCTCTTCTTTGAAGGTCTTGGTTGGAAACCAATCTTTGCGAACGTCACTGCGATTTCAGAAGACCACGAAGCTGCACACGCTTTGTTCGCTGAAAAATTGGACGAAGCGATTGAAGAAATCAAGAAAGTCCAAGCAGAAGCTCGTAAAGGTTCTGCTGAAGAAGCAACTCAACCAGTATACCCTGTCTTGATTGCTCGTATTCCTAAAGGTTGGACTGGTCCAAAAGCATGGGAAGGAACACCAATCGAGGGTGGATTCCGTGCTCACCAAGTGCCAATCCCAGTAGATGCTCACCACATGGAGCATGTCGATGCCCTTCTTTCATGGTTGGAATCTTACCGTCCAGCTGAATTGTTCGACGAAACTGGAAAACTAGTTCCGGAAATTGCGGAAATTGCACCAAAAGGTGACCGTCGCATGGCTATGAACCCAATCACAAATGCTGGTGTGATCAAACCAATGAACACAGCTGATTGGAAGAAACATGCCCTTCAATTCAACACACCAGGTGAAATCATGGCTCAAGACATGATCGAATTTGGTAAGTATGCGGCAGACTTAGTAGATGCAAACCCAGATAACTTCCGTATTTTCGGTCCAGACGAAACCAAATCAAACCGTCTTCAAGAAGTCTTCACACGGACAAGCCGTCAATGGTTAGGACGTATGAAACCAGACTACGATGAAGCCTTGAGCCCTGCTGGTCGTGTCATTGACTCTCAATTGTCAGAGCACCAAGCAGAAGGAATGCTTGAAGGATATGTCTTGACAGGTCGTCATGGATTCTTCGCATCTTACGAATCATTCCTTCGTGTTGTAGATTCTATGATCACTCAACACTTCAAATGGTTGCGTAAATCTAAGACGCATACGACATGGCGTAAAAACTACCCAGCCTTGAACTTGATTGCGACTTCAACAGTCTTCCAACAAGACCACAATGGCTACACTCACCAAGATCCAGGTATCTTGACTCACTTAGCTGAGAAAACTCCTGAATACATCCGTGAGTACTTGCCAGCAGATACCAATACATTGCTTGCAGTGATGGACCAAGCCTTCAAGGCAGAAGATGTGATCAACTTGATCGTTTCTTCTAAACATCCACGTCCTCAATTCTACTCAGCTGATGAAGCAGAAGAATTGGTTCGTGAAGGATACAAGGTGATCGATTGGGCATCAACTGTTTCAGCAGATGAAGAGCCAGATCTAGTCATTGCAGCAGCAGGTACAGAGCCAAACTTAGAGGCACTTGCAGCCGTAACGATTCTTCACAAAGCCTTCCCAGAATTGAAGATCCGCTTTGTTAACGTTGTAGATATCTTGAAATTGCGTCACCCATCAGTCGACGCGCGTGGACTTTCAGATGAAGAGTTCGACAAGGTCTTCACCGCTGACAAACCTGTGATCTTTGCCTTCCATGGTTACGAAGGCATGATCCGTGACATCTTCTTCAACCGTCACAATCACAACTTGCGTGTGCATGGTTACCGTGAAAACGGAGATATCACAACACCATTTGATATGCGTGTGATGTCTGAGTTGGACCGCTTCCACTTGGCACAAGATGCTGCTAATGCAGCTCTTGGGGAAGAAGCATCCGCATTTGCAGCTCAAATGGATGAAACAGTTGCCTTCCACAATGCTTATATCCGTGAAAACGGAGATGACATTCCGGAAGTGCACAACTGGAAATGGGAAAATGTAAATAAATAAGAAAAAAAGTCGGAGCATTCCGGCTTTTTTTCTTATTTAGACCGTCTTTTACATTTCCACTTGCTTTTTTTGAAACAGTTAAGCGCTGTTTCATCAGTTTGTGGAAGTCTTCTATCCACAGAGGGTGAAATCACCTTGTGGATTGCATTGATGATGCCAGCGGTAAAAGAATTTGATATTTTTTTAAAAATATTTGATTAGCCCATCAGTAACTAGGTGAATGATTTCATAAAATAAAAAGAGTGCTGGAAAGTGGGATTGCTTGAGAAAGAAAATTACAAACGAATTCCAGTTTCTACAGTCAACCTATTTTTATATTTTGGTTGACCATTGAGGAGTTGTCTGGTATAATAGGTTAACCATATTTGAAAGTGAGGTTAACTAAAAGTGAAACAACATCATACTTTTTCAATTGTTCTTCCAGCCTTCGGAGCTGCTATCATTGCTTCCTTATCACAAATCATCATTCCGATAGGAGCGGTGCCCATCACCTTACAGACCTTTGCTGTAGGACTGGTGGCTGCCATTTTTAAACCGAGAGAAGCTACTCTTGCTGCTCTCCTCTATCTTATTCTCGGTGCAATTGGTCTACCCGTTTTCGCAGGAGGTAGCGGTGGTTTTCAAACCTTCTTTAGTCCAATAGCTGGTTATATACTTGCCTATCCCCTTTTCGCCTTTATCACTTCTAAACTGACCAATGCTGATACACCCATTTGGAAAATCTTTTTGGCTTTTGTTTTAGGAGATGTCCCAGTATTTGTCGGTGGAATTCTCACCCTTCACTTCCTTGGAAATATGGGTTGGTCTACAGCCGTAGCTGTCGGTTTGACACCTTTTATCATTCCTGACCTGTTAAAAGGACTCATCGTCTCTTTGGTGACTAAGCCAGTTTTAAAAGCACTAAAAGATCATAGCTACTTTAACTAAAAAAAGATTGAAGGCTCTGTTCACACGAACAATGTCTTCAATCTTTTTATTTTGCAAAATAAATGTCATAGTGCTTTGAGCAAGCTGGATTAAACCGACTGTGACAATGAGAGCAAGAGATAGACTTTTGATAGTTTTCAATAGTCATTTCATGTAGACAAACACCACAGATAACTACCTTATCCTGCCTTATGTGGCAAGGATAAGCTCGAAATCTATGATCCTCTATATGATCATGACATTGATAACAGGCATAATATTTTTGACAGTCATAGCATTTTAGAGCAACAATATCTAGTGGAGAATGATAGTGTTGGCACCTACTTTCCTTATCTACCAGGAGACCATGAATTTGTGCTACTGGTAGATAAGGAGTAGAAGCAATTGTCTTGCCCAGGACATCAGGTTCCTGCTTTCTGAGAGTTTTTCTAGTGATTGTACTTTTACTATTTTCCATTAACCACATTATAGCACAAATGATTTGTATTTTTAGGAGAAAAGTATAGTCGATTCACATGATTCATTGTGTCTATCTTATGCTTCTACGTAACAATAGTTTTCAGTTCTTATTTGATGAAACTTTAGGGACTGATTTTTTTTAACAATTTATAGATCTAGGAACTAAAGAAAAGACAGCTGGATATAAGTTCGGAAATCAAGCGTTTTTCTAATAAAATTGTAAGAGTTTCTAGGAAAATATTGAAGTAAAACCGAAAAAATAGTAAAATGGAAGAGCTGATTGCAGCAAATCAACTGTTCTGCATTCTCCTTTTTGGAGAAGTGTTCTACATTAGAAAATGGAGTATTCTATGAAGAAAAAAATTATCTTGAAAAGCAGTATCCTAGCGGTCGCTGCGGGTCTTAGTGTTTTTGCGATCAATAGCGTTTTTGCAGACGAATTGCCCGTACAGTTCATGGGCGTTAATGACTTCCACGGTGCCTTGGAACAAACAGGGACAGCTCGTTTAGAAGGCGAAACTGTGAAAAACGCAGGAACAGCCCCACTTTTGGCAACCTATTTGAACGATTCGCAAAAAGACTTTGAAACGGAGAATGCCGGAACGCCTAATGCCAGCATCCGTGTGCAAGCGGGAGATATGGTCGGCGCTAGTCCAGCCAACTCTGCCCTCCTTCAAGATGAACCAACTGTAAAAGTCTTCAATGAAATGAACTTTGAATACGGAACCCTTGGAAATCACGAGTTTGACGAAGGACTTGGTGAATTCAACCGGATCATGAAGGGAGAAGCCCCAACACCTGGTCAATTCAATAAGATCGTCGATGAATATCCTCATGAAGCTTCTAAACAAGAAGTCGTGATTGCCAACTTGGTCGACAAGGATACCAACAAAATCCCATTTGACTGGAAACCTTATACCATCAAAGAAATCCCAGTCAATGACAAGACTGTTAAGGTCGGATTTATCGGGGTTGTTACGACAGAATTCCCAAATCTTGTCTTGCGTAAAAATCATGAACAATACCGGGTTTTGGATGAAGCAGAATCGATTGCCAAATATGCGCGTGAATTAAATGACCAAGGGGTTCATGCTATCGCTGTCTTGGCCCACGTTGCTGCTACCAGCAAAAACGGTGTAGCAGAAGGTCCGGCTGCAGACATGATCAAAAAATTAAATCAAATCTATCCTGAAAACTCAGTGGATATCGTATTTGCAGGTCATAACCACCAATATACAAATGGAATGGTCGGAAATACCTTGATCGTTCAAGGTACGTCTCAAGGGAAAGCCTACTCTGATGTCCGTGGGGTCCTAGATACGGATACAGCTGACTTTGTCAAAGCTCCAACTGCTAAAATTATTGCGGTAGATCCATCGAAAGGCAAAGCAAAAGATGCCAAGGTTCAAGCGATCATCGATGATGCCAATGCGACGGTTAAAAAAGTAACAGAAGCAAAAATCGGTACAGCAGAAAAAGCTGAAAATATTACCCGTGAATTGAATGCGCAAAAAGAAAGTGCTGTTGGAGATTTGGTCACAGCAGCGCAACTAGATATTGCCAAAAAATCAGGTTATCCAGATGTTGACTTTGCCTTCACCAATAATGGAGGAATCCGTGCAGATCTCGTGGTGAAACCAGACGGAACAGTCACTTGGGGTGCAGCTCAAGCGGTGCAACCATTTGGAAATATCCTCCAAGTAGTAGAAATCACTGGGGACCAAATCTACAAAGCTTTGGACCAACAATATGATGAGAAAGAGCTTTACTTCTTGCAAATGGCAGGGATCAAGTACACCTATACAAAACCAGCTGATGCAACAGAAGAAAATCCATATAAGGTCGTAAAAGCTTACAAGGCAGATGGAACTGAAATTGATCGCAACAAGACCTACAAGGCGATTATCAACGACTTCTTGTATGGTGGCGGAGATGGCTTCTCAGTCTTCCGTGATACAAAATTGATCGGTGCCATTAATCCAGATACTGAAGTCTTTATCCAATACATCGAAGATGTGAATAAGGCAGGGAAGAAGTTGTCTGCTTCAATCTTGGGCAACAAGACATTTGTGGAAAAAGTGGAAGAAGAAACACCAACTCCAGAACCACAACCAACCCCAGAACCAACTCCACAACCACAGCCAGCACCAGTTGATCCAGTAAGTCCTGTAAATCCAGTCCATCCTGTGGCTCCAGTGTCTCCTGTTGCCCCAACTCCTCAACCTGAAACCCCAGTAACTCCAGCTCAACCAGCTACAAGCGAAACAAAAGAAGTGGCAACAAACAAACCAGTCGCTGTCACTTATCATACGGGTGGTCAAGCCGAAGTAGCTGCTACACCAGCAACTGGTCTTCCAAAGACAGGTCAAGATGAATTGGCTTCAACCGTCCTTAGCCTCTTTGGCATGACCTCACTAGCTTTAGCAGGATTTGTAGCTAGCAAAAAACGTGAAGGCTAAGTTGTTCATCCGTTAACTTACCCTAAAAAACGTCCGTTCTTTTAAGAAACGGACGTTTTTGATGTCTTAGGCTGTTTTCTCCACCCAGACACTGCGGACAAAGAAGAGGCTGATCAGAGCTAGTGCTAGAAAGGCAAGGCCAAGGTAATAATAGGGCTGATCCATTGTGGTGGAGCGGCCAGAGAGGTTGACAATCCCTCGGTAGAGGGCTCCGGCTGTGAGCGTAGCCACTCCTGAATTCCAAAGATTGAGACTCAGGCGAGAGAGGCCTTTCACCATCAACTGTAGAACCACTAACAGTGCCCCACCGACCAAAGGAATCAAGAAGAGGTAGTGCATGAAGGCAGAGGTTTCGCCAAAACTAAAGTGTTCATAGATGCGACTTCCGACAAAGAAGAAAGCTGAAATCAGAGTATACCAGAGAATCGTTTTTTTCAACCGTTGTTTAATAGGATTAGTAACCGATGTAGACAATGTCACTCACCGCCCTTTCTGAGATAGTACCATTTGTAGTTGGTTTGTTGATGACTTTTCCGTTAAAGTAGAGGGTAGAAGATCCGCCACCATCAAGGTTGTAGGCTGTTTTGACGCCATAAGACTTCATCACTTCTGCTAATTGGTAGAGAGACAGGCCTTGGCTTTCTGAAGTCCGTCCGTCTGACACGACGATAATGTAGTGGTTTTCATCGATGATCCCAATCGCTGTCCGTGGATTTGATGCCATAGATTGCCCGACCTCTGAGCTGGTATCGACGGTAATTTCTCCATTTTCAACTAAGGAAGGACCGAAAGCGAGGAGATTGACGACCCCGCCTTTGACCAATTGATCCGCAGAGATCTCATCTTCATAGATAATTTTGAAGGATCCATCCTTATAAATGGCCAGGTCCCCATTGCTTGAATCTTCCCGAACGGTATCGCGGTAGACCACTCCATTTCGGATGACGTATCCTGTGCTGTTAGCCCCGTAATAGTCACCGTTCACTGCTAGAATAGCACTGTTGTTGGCGGCCGTGACGGAGGTCTTAGCCGTTACATTTGTCCCGTAGGTGTTTTGTGCAAAGGCTGTTTTGAGATAATCTGCCGAGCTGACTGTGATATCTGCGATGTAAACCTGGGTATTTTCAACTGTTTTTTCTGTTAAAGTCACCTGGATATTGTCATCTGAATAGCTAGTATCGGTCGTTGTAGCTGAAGCAGCTGCTTTTTTGGCTGCCTTGGTGTCCGTAGTCGTAGCTTTTACGGTTTGGATGGCATCGGATAAGACAAAGGTCTTGAGCATCGAGTAGCTAAAACTGCTGGTCAAAAGAAGGCCAAAGCAGGCAGCATAGGTATAGGATTTTTTAAAGAATTTCATGGTGGGGAGCTGTCCTTTCTTTGAAGATTACTTTTTTCTGGATCACCCATGAGACCAGAAAGAGGAGGAAGCCAACGACAATTTTACTGATCAGGAGATTGAGCCCGAAAGCAGTAAAGAAGAGTCGAATCAAGAGCGTATCGAGAATAAAGAGGCCAAGGGCTAGACCAAAGTAGCCACTTCCAGTTTTAGCGACGCTGTCTTTGTTCTTAAAGACCAGGTGCTTATTGGTCGAGTAGTTAAAGATGGAACTCGTCACACGAGCGATCCCATTCGCTAGGAGAATACGTAGACTAATGGGCACGGCCATCATCACGAAGAGGAAGAAGGCGTAGACCAGATAGTCAACGATAAAACTACTCAGAGAGGAGAGGGCAAACTTGAACATGTCCTTGTAGATCATGAGTCCGTCTCGAATAGGTCGGAAGTGGGAGCCTTCGTTGTCATTGATATAGACCGTCTCAATGGGAACTTCCACGATGGGGAAGGACTTGCTTGCTGCGAGGAGCACATTCATTTCATATTCATAACGCTGTCCGTCAACCTCAAGCATGAAAGGCAAGAGATTCGTAGTGAAAGCCCGTAAGCCCGTTTGGGTATCGCTGACCGCCACTCCGGTTTGTTGTTTGAAGAGAAAGCGGGTCAATTTATTCCCGAAAGCAGAACGCAAAGGAACTTTTCCAGAGAAGGCGCGTGCTCCTAGAATAAGTGTTCTAGGATGCTCTTGAGATTGGTTAACAACCCTGAAAATATCCCAAATTTTGTGCTGACCGTCTGCATCAGCTGTAACAATGCTTCCATAGGTGCCTCTTTCTAGGATGTAAGCATAAGCAGTCTTGAGTGCTTGCCCTTTTCCTTGGTTGTGCTCATGAGTCAGAACTGTCGCAAGACCCTCTAATTTGTCAAAAATCGCTTTCTTGTCAGCGTCACTCCCATCGTCGACCACGATGATGTGGAGATCGCTCTTAGCATGGACCAAGCGAACCAGTTTGACAAGATTCAGATCCGGTTGATAGGCGGGGATGATAAGATAATTCATAATCGTTCCTCGTTTCTTGAGATTTGTTGTAGCTAGTATAAAAACTCAAGCTTAAAGCTAACTGATATCAGTTTTCTTTAAGGAAAGGAGAGGAAGAAGGGGAATAGTTTCTTCTATAAAGTATCATTTTTTAGGACATTTCTTTCTTTTTTCTCGAAGGGAACATCAAAAATCATTTTTCAAATCCTAAAGATAATTCTTGCCTTTGTTCCAAAAGTCTGGTATAATAGTTTCTTGTGAGTAAACCTCACTTACCCCTTGCAAAGACAGGGGGTCATTAGTCCAAAAGGAGGAACATTATCAATGGCTAAATACGAAATTCTTTATATTATTCGTCCAAACATTGAAGAAGAAGCTAAAAACGCTTTGGTAGCACGTTTCGATTCTATCTTGACTGACAACGGTGCAACTGTTGTTGAATCAAAAGATTGGGAAAAACGTCGTCTTGCATACGAAATCCAAGATTTCCGTGAAGGACTTTACCACATCGTAAACGTTGAAGCGAACGACGCTGTAGCTCTTAACGAGTTCGACCGTCTTTCAAAAATCAACGGTGACATTCTTCGTCACATGATCGTAAAAGTTGACGCGTAAGAAATCATCAGAGGTGACTTATGATTAACAATGTTGTACTTGTCGGTCGTATGACCCGTGATGCTGAACTTCGCTACACTCCAAGTAATCAAGCAGTTGCTACTTTCAGCCTAGCTGTCAATCGCAACTTCAAGAGTCAAAATGGAGAGCGCGAAGCCGATTTCATCAACTGTGTGATCTGGCGTCAGCAAGCAGAAAACTTAGCCAACTGGGCTAAGAAAGGTGCTTTGATTGGGATTACCGGTCGCATTCAAACACGTAATTACGAAAACCAGCAAGGTCAACGTGTTTATGTCACTGAAGTCGTAGCAGACAGCTTCCAACTATTGGAAAGCCGTGCAGCACGCGAAGGGCATGCAGGTGGTGGTTATTCATCAGGCAACGGTGGTTTTGCTGGAAATGCAACCCCAAGCTTTGGTGGATCTGAACCAAGCAATGCAGCGCCAAACTTTGGTCGTGAAGAAAATCCATTTGGAGCGAATCCAATGGATATCTCAGACGACGATCTTCCATTCTAAGAATGGGTTTAACGAATTAAAACTATAAAGGAGAATTAAACATGGCTCAACAACGTCGTGGCGGATTCAAACGCCGTAAAAAAGTTGATTACATCGCAGCAAACAAAATCGAATATGTCGATTACAAAGATACTGAGCTTCTTAGCCGTTTCGTTTCAGAACGTGGGAAAATCCTTCCTCGTCGTGTAACTGGAACTTCAGCGAAGAACCAACGTAAAGTAACAACAGCTATCAAACGCGCTCGCGTAATGGCTTTGATGCCTTTCGTAAACGAAGATTAAAAAAAAGACCCTAACGGGTCTTTTTTTCATGAGCTTGAAGACAAGAGAGCGAATTAAGACCCAAACGGGTCTTTTTTTCACGAGCTTGGAAATGTAAGGGCGAGTTGAGGTCCAGTGGACCTCTTTTTCAGACCCATTGGATCTTTTTTTGCGAGCATAGAAATGTGATAGTGTGTTAGGTCCGTGTGAAGCTCTTTGAACTTTCCCAAGCTCTGATTATGCTATAATGAGGGGAGAAAGGTATCAAGGAGGGAACTATGAAGGAAGGTGTAATCATCAGGAGGATGATAAAGGCAGATATTGAGCACATCTCTCAAGCTTTTATCCACCAAGGGTGGCCGGGTAGAGAGGATATCTTGACTAGCTATTTTCAGGAGCAGGAGAATAGAGAGAGGGACGTATTAGTAGCTGAGTCGGATGGATTTGTGGCAGGCTATATCACTATATTGCCTGCTGCCAAGCACGGCCCTTTCGTGGGAGTCTATCCTGAACTATCTGATTTTAATGTTTTTGAACCATTTAGAAATCGAGGGATTGGGAATCAACTCTTAGAGGAGGCAGAAAAAAGAGTCTGGCTACTATCAGAGATTGTTACTTTAGGGGTTGGTTTACACTCGGGCTATGGTCCAGCTCAAAGACTGTATGTCAAACGGGGCTATATCCCAGATGGATCTGGGGTTTGGTTTAGGGATCACTCCTTGGCCCCTTACAGTTCTTGTGAAAACAATGATGACTTAGTCCTCTATTTTTCAAAAAGATTGAACAGGGAAATACAGTAAAACAAAAACGGATGAAAACTTCATCCGTTTCTTTTTAGCGTCGAGTTGCTGGTGCTGTGCTCGAACTTTTAATATTAAAGCGTTTCTTGAGGTAGAAGCGAAGGACAAGTGCTAAAGCTCCTAAAACGATGGCAAGGACATCTGGAATAGTTGGGTTGAGAACCTGTGGGAGTAAGGAAGTAAAGGACAAGACAATGACCCAAAGGAACATGACTCCAACAAGAATCGGCATAGATTTCCAAAGAGAAGGACGCTCGCTACGATCTTTGGTACCATCCATATACTGATAGAAGAAGTAGTACATGAGGTATAAGAGCAGAGCCCCTGTCAAACTTCCAAGGATTAAGGTGATCAAACCATAGCCAGTACGACGAGGTGCAACCAAGTTCATAAAGGCGCTAATCGCAGCAAAGACTCCAAAGATAAAGAGGAAGGAATCCAAAATCATGAGAGAGGGGGCATCGTTTAATTTCGGATGCTCTTTTTCATAGCGTTCTTTCTCGCTGAAAGAGTTCGCCCATACAGTTGGAGCTCCAAAAAGGGTCCGTGCCGGAATTCCTTTTCCTTGGTTTTCATGGATAGCTGGTAGAATTTCCTGGATGAGGCTTTCTGCTTCTTCCTCTGTCTTTCCATTTTCAAGCAATTGGTGTTTGGCGATACGGATAAATTCTTGATTTTTCTTGCTTAGTTGATTCAAATCAAATTGAGACATAAATACTCCTTAGTGTTATTAGTAGGTGTTAGAACCATTTTTTATGGATGAGGTAGACGACGAGAGACCCGGTCAGGGCAAAGGCGATGATAATGATCAGCCAGAAGGCATGGGGTTCGCCATTGAGCGGAAGCTCATTGTCCTTGAAGTTCATCCCGTAGGCCGAAAAGATCATGGTTGGAATGGACATGACAATGGTAACGAGAGCCAGAGTTTTCATGATGTTGTTCTGGTTGTTGGAGATAATCGATGCGAAGGTATCGGTCATGGAGTGCAGGATATTTCCATAAATATCTGCCATCTCGATGGCCTGCTGGGTTTCGATCAAGGTATCTTCCAACAGATCCTCGTCTTCTAAGTATTTCTTGATGTTACTTGTAGCGCTGGTCAATTTCTTGATCACGCGCTCATTGGTTTTCAGAGAGGCTTTAAAGTAGACGATGGTTTTTTCCAGCTCCATCAACTCAATCAGCTCTTCATTACGCGTTGATTTGTGCAATTGACTTTCAATCTGCTCGCTTTTGCGATCCAAGGTACGAAGCGCTGACAAGTAGAGTTCAGCGTTACGATAGAGGATCTGAAAGATAAAGCGTGACCGCATAAAGGTATAGAAATTCCGCAAGCGTCGGTTGATAAAGATATCGAGAAGCGGCAATTTCTCCAAGCAAGTCGTGATAATAGCCTCTTCTGTCAGGATAATCCCTAGCGGAATGGTCACGTAGTAGGTCTGATTGTTCCGCTCTTCCTTGATGGGAACGTCGACGATGATCAAGGTATATTCATCTTCGATGGTCATACGGGACATTTCTTCCGCATCGAGTGGTGCCCGTAAGTCGGCAATATCGATATTAAAAGCAGAGGCGATTTCCATCGATTCACTTTGAGAAGGGTTCACAAGGTTGATCCAGCTACCAGGTTCCAGCGTCTCTATTTCCTTAAATTCAGTCGTTGTCGATAAAAAGACCTGTTTCATGGTGCCTCCCCTTGTTTTTTTACACCTTAACATTATATCAGAAAAAGGACGGTTTTGGATAAAAGAATACTAAAAAATTTGTTATAATGGAGGTTAACAAAAAGGTGATTAGAGTAAGAACATGCAAGATAAAATTGTCATTCATGGGGCACGCGCCCATAATTTAAAAAATATAGATGTGGAAATTCCACGGGACAAATTAGTCGTGGTGACGGGTTTGTCTGGTTCTGGAAAGTCCAGTCTGGCCTTTGATACCCTCTATGCAGAAGGTCAGCGCCGCTACGTGGAGAGCTTATCGGCCTATGCCCGGCAATTCTTGGGAAATATGGAAAAACCAGATGTGGACTCCATTGACGGCTTGAGTCCAGCTATCTCCATCGACCAAAAAACGACCAGCAAAAACCCCCGTTCTACAGTGGGGACGGCAACAGAGATCAATGACTACCTGCGCTTGCTCTATGCGCGTGTAGGGACGCCTTATTGTATCAATGGGCATGGAGCGATTACAGCTTCTTCGGTTGAGCAAATTGTCGATCAAGTCTTGGAATTACCAGAGCGCCAACGCCTGCAAATTCTAGCTCCTATTATTCGCAAGAAAAAAGGCCAGCACAAGAATATCATTGAAAAAGTCCAAAAAGACGGCTATGTCCGGGTGCGGGTCGATGGTGAGATCTATGATGTGACAGAGGTTCCAGAACTATCTAAAAGCAAGCAGCACACGATTGAAGTAGTTGTGGACCGAATCGTGATCAAAGAGGGCATCCGCTCGCGGCTCTTTGATTCGATTGAAGCAGCTCTTCGGATTGCGGATGGTTATGTGGTGATTGATACCATGGATGGCAAGGAATTGCTCTTTTCTGAGCATTATGCTTGTCCAGTCTGTGGCTTTACCGTTCCTGAATTAGAGCCCCGCCTCTTTTCTTTCAATGCGCCTTTTGGATCTTGTCCAGATTGTGATGGGCTGGGTATTAAGCTAGAGGTGGATTTAGATTTGGTGGTGCCAGATGATCGCTTAACCCTTCGCGAAGGAGCCCTCGCTCCTTGGAATCCGATCTCTTCCAACTACTATCCACAGATGTTGGAGCAGGCCATGATCCATTTTGGCGTTGATATGGACCAGCCGTTTTCTGATCTTTCTCAAGAAGAAAAGGACTTGGTCCTCTATGGGTCAAATGGCAAGGAATTCCACTTCCACTATGAAAATGAATTTGGTGGAGTTCGGGATATCGAGATTCCTTTTGAAGGGGTCGTAAACAATATTCACCGTCGTTTCCGTGAGACCAATAGTGATTTCACCCGCAACCAAATGCGCTCTTATATGAACGAATTGACCTGTGCGACCTGCCATGGCTACCGTCTCAATGACCAGGCTCTCTCTGTTCGTGTCGGAGGAGAAAAGGGGATGCATATCGGGGAAGTGTCAGATCTATCGATTGCGGACCACTTAAAAGCCGTGGACCAGCTGATCTTAACGGACAATGAAGCTACGATTGCAAGACCGATCCTAAAAGAGATTAAGGATCGCTTAACCTTCTTAAACAATGTGGGGCTCAATTACTTGACCCTGTCACGATCGGCTGGGACCTTATCAGGTGGAGAAAGCCAGCGCATTCGCTTGGCAACCCAGATCGGTTCCAACCTCTCTGGTGTCCTTTACATCTTGGATGAGCCGTCTATCGGCCTCCATCAAAGGGACAATGACCGCCTGATTGCCAGTCTCAAGAAGATGCGCGATTTAGGCAATACCTTGATTGTCGTCGAACATGATGAAGATACCATGAGAGAGGCAGACTACCTGATCGACGTCGGCCCAGGTGCCGGTGTCTTTGGGGGAGAGATCGTTGCAGCAGGAACTCCAAAGCAGGTGGCACGCAACAGCAAATCCATCACTGGCCAGTATTTGTCCGGCAAGCGCAAGATTCCGGTTCCAACAGAGCGCCGTTCAGGAAATGGCCGCTCTATTGAAATTACAGGAGCAAGTGAGAATAACTTACAAGACATCACAGTACGCTTTCCTCTAGGAAAATTCATCGCAGTCACTGGAGTTTCCGGTTCTGGAAAATCGACCTTGATCAATGGCATCTTGAAAAAAGCCATCGCTCAAAAGCTCAACCGCAATTCGGAAAAACCAGGGAAATACAAGACGATTCAGGGGATTGAGCATATCGATCGCTTGATCGACATTGATCAAAGCCCGATTGGTCGGACTCCTCGTTCCAATCCAGCGACCTATACAGGCGTCTTCGATGATATTCGTGATCTCTTTGCTCAGACCAATGAAGCCAAAATTCGGGGCTATAAAAAAGGCCGCTTTAGTTTCAATGTCAAGGGTGGGCGTTGTGAAGCCTGCTCAGGAGATGGGATCATCAAGATTGAAATGCACTTCTTGCCAGATGTCTTTGTCCCTTGTGAGGTCTGCCATGGACGTCGATACAATAGTGAAACCCTCGAAGTCCACTACAAGGAAAAAAATATCGCAGAAGTTCTGGATATGACGGTCAATAAGGCAGTCGAATTCTTCAAGCACATTCCAAAAATTGAACGCAAACTCAAGACCATCCAAGATGTGGGCTTGGGCTATGTAACGCTGGGGCAACCAGCGACCACCCTTTCAGGTGGGGAAGCGCAGCGAATGAAGTTGGCTTCTGAATTGCACAAGCGCTCTACAGGAAAATCCTTCTATATCTTGGATGAACCAACGACCGGACTCCATACCGAAGACATTTCTCGCTTGATCAAAGTCTTAGAGCGGTTTGTGGATGATGGCAATACAGTCCTTGTGATTGAGCACAATTTAGATGTTATTAAGACAGCAGATCATATCATCGATTTAGGACCAGAAGGCGGTGTCGGTGGTGGAACCATTATTGCGACCGGAACACCAGAAGAAGTAGCAGCAAATCCTGCTAGCTACACAGGACAATATTTGAAAGGAAAATTACAATGAATCAACGGATCAGCTACTTAAGAAACAAAATGAAAGCCCAAAACCTCAAAGCGGTATTGATTAACAATTTGAAAAATGTTTATTATTTAACCAATTTCTGGGGTTCAAACGGGACCGCTTTGGTGACAGAAGAACGCGTGGTACTCTTTACAGATTCGCGCTACACCATCCATGCCCATGCGACTTGTTTCCCCTTTGTAGAGATTGTGGAAACCCGCGATGAGTTGACTGCAGCTGCAGAGATCGTTAAGGACCTTGGAATCAAAGAACTTGGTTTTGAGGATGAAGTGACGGTGGCCTACCATGCCCGCATGGCTTCTGTTTTCAGTGGTATTAGCCTTCAATCCCTAGCGAACTTTGTCATGGAATTGCGCTTGATTAAAGATGAGACCGAGATTGCGGCGATTAAAAAAGCTTGTAGCATCTCTGACCAAGCCTTCCATGATATTTTAGACTATATCAAGGTAGGGAAAACGACAGAGTTGGAAGCAGCGACTTTCCTAGATTTTAGAATGCGGGAGTTAGGAGCTTCTGGTGTATCTTTTGATATTATCTCAGCAGCTGGTGAACGCTCTGCCATGCCTCATGCGACTCCAAGTGATCGGGTCATTTCAGCAGGAGATGCCTTGACCCTTGATTTTGGTTGCTTGTATAATCACTATGTTAGCGATATGACACGGACAATCTATGCAGGACATGTCAGCGACAAGGAAAGAGAGATTTACGAAACCGTTTTGAAAGCCAATCAAGCCTTGATTGATGCTGCTAAAGATGGACTTGGCTTCCGTGATTTTGATAAAATCCCACGTGATGTGATCGAGGCAGCCGGCTATGGTCAATACTTTACTCATGGAATCGGTCATGGAATTGGGCTAGATATCCACGAAGAACCATACTTCAGCCAAACGTCTAAAGAAGCGATTCAAGCAGGTATGGTCTTAACAGATGAGCCAGGTATTTATATCGAAGGTCTCTCTGGCGTGCGGATCGAAGATGACCTCTTGATTACAGAAACTGGCTGTGAAGTCTTGACTCTTGCTCCTAAAGAATTGATTGTCCTATAAAATAGACAGTATTTTCTTAACCCCTGTGTAACAAACAAAGATAAGAAATGAGGCCTATGAAAAAACGAATTTTAGTATTGGGAATTCTTCTAGTAGCCCTTCTATTTGCATTTGCTCCTTCTGCTCATGCTGGTGTCGGCAATACGCATAGTGGTGGTAGTAGCACTATTCATTCTGGCGGTGGTGGTGGTAGTAGCTGGTCTGGAGGGGGAAGTAGCTGGTCTGGTGGCAGTAGCTGGTCTGGTGGCAGCAGTTGGTCTGGTGGATCCAGTAGCTACAGTTCTGGTTCTGGAACAGACTCTGGTGGTGTAGTGGCAGTTTTTGCTATCGTTGGATTGATTGGATTTATCTATAATATTGCAAAAGAGGCTAATGATAGTGATGAATCATTCTCTTCAAATAGTGGTCCAAAACGGACAACCGAAGAGCGGGCCGGTCGACCAATTGAAAACAACTATGAAGCGATTCGCCGCATCCGTAAACTGGATCCAATGTTTGATGAAGACCGCTTCTTGTCGCAAGTCAAGCTGGTTTATCTTCAATTGCAGTCTGCTTGGACAGAAAAAGATTGGAATTCCGTACGGAATTTAGAAAGTACGAGTCTTTATGAGCAGCACTTGACGCAGTTACAAGAACATATTCGTGCCAAAACAACCAATGTTCTAGAGCGCGTGCGTGTGGAAGATTCCAAGATCAAAGACTTTATCGAAAATCCAGAAGGCAATGACCGCATCGAAGTCATTCTGTCATCGACGATGAGAGATTACATCCGAAATGATGAAACGGGTCGTGTGATCGAAGGGGATCCAACCAAAGATCTCTTTACCGTTTACCGCATGGTCTTCCTCCGTGAACATGGAGCGCAGACAGAGATCATTAAGAATTCAGAAGTCGTTAGTGATCATTGTCCGAACTGTGGTGCGCCATTGACGATTGATTCAATCGACAAGTGTGAATATTGCCAAGCATCCTTGAAGCACAATCCAAAAGATTGGGTCTTGGATGTCTACGAAGTTGTGGATGAAATTGAATTCTACAGATAGGAGAATGTATGGGATTTATTAAAGCAGCCCTTTCAGCGGGCATTTCAAGTTTTCAAGATAGTAAATTTAAGGAAGCCATTACCTTGCCAGAAGCTGTTCCAGCAACAGCTTTGGCCATTAAGGGACAGCTCTTGACCAAAGATCCAGATGGGCGCTCTCGCCAGAGCAACCAAAATACAGGTCTATTGACAGATGGATCTGTTGTCATTGTTCCTCAAGGCTATGTTGCTCTCTTGGTCAATAATGGAACGTTTCTAGGAGACCTTCTAGAAGCAGGAAGCCACGAATGGCAAGCCGGTGAAAATGCCTGGTTGTTTGAAAAGGGTGGTGTGAAAGGAACGTGGGATCAGTTCAAGAATCGTTTCTCATTTGGAGGCCAAGTGGTCACCCAACAAGAAATTATTTTTGTGCGGATGCAACCTTTTACAGGAAATAAATTTGGCACTCAAAATCCAGTCGAGTATTTTAGCGACCGTTACCAACAACTTCTTAGCATTCGTTTTTATGGTCTTTATGATGTTAAAGTAGCAGATCCTGTACTCTTTTACATCAGTGCAGTCAGTCGCCAAATCACTGCAGATAAGCCGTTTACCTTGGAAGATGTGGCTCAGGGAACCTTGCGCCAAAATCTGGCACCAAAAATTGCAGTGGCCATTTCAAAATATACAGCAGAAAATAAAGCAGACATTTACAATATCAATGCGGACCAAGATGTCTTCAATGAAGTTGCAAAACGCGAAGTCAATAAAACTTGGACAGAATTATATGGTATCGAATTAACCAATGTCCTCATCGAAGATTTGAGCTACGATGCAGACAGTATGGCCAAGGTCAATAAACTGGACAGTGAATTGGCAGCGATGAAGTACAATACCATTGAAATCGAAGAACGTCGTGCTCGCAATGAGGCCTTGGTGGCAGCTGCTAAAAATGAAGGTGGCAATGGCATGAACATGATTATGGGGATGAACTTAGGTCAAGCCCTTGGCAATGACCTTCAAAAACAAGCCTCTCCAGCGCAAGACAAGCCTCATACCTTCTACATCGAAGTAGATGGAAAATATGTCCATGTCACCAAAGATGCTGATGGCAATATTGTGCCTGTGGACCAATAAGGAATAGTGAAGATGGAGTTGGAGTTATAGAGATTCTAAGGACTCGTTCCTGCAATCGCTCTCCACCTTCTAGCCTTCCTAAAAAGAGAAAATTGCTGTTTGAGAAAAATCAAATAGTGTGTTACAATAAAGAGTAATCTATTTTTAAAAAAGAGGTAATAAAACATGATCGAAGCAAGTAAATTGAAAGCTGGTATGACTTTTGAAACAGCTGACGGAAAATTGATCCGCGTTTTGGAAGCTAGCCACCACAAACCAGGTAAAGGAAACACTATCATGCGTATGAAATTGCGTGATGTCCGTACTGGTTCAACATTTGATACTAGCTACCGTCCAGAAGAAAAATTTGAACAAGCGATTATCGAAACTGTTCCAGCTCAATACTTGTACAAAATGGATGATACAGCCTACTTCATGAACACTGAAACATATGACCAATATGAAATTCCAGTTGTGAATGTAGAACAAGAATTGCTTTACATCCTTGAAAACTCAGAAGTAAAAATTCAATTCTACGGAAGCGAAGTCATCGGTGTAACAGTACCTACAACTGTTGAATTGACTGTTGCAGAAACTCAACCATCTATCAAAGGTGCTACAGTGACTGGTTCTGGTAAACCTGCTACAATGGAAACTGGTTTGGTCGTAAACGTTCCTGACTTCATCGAAGCTGGACAAAAATTGGTCATTAACACTACTGAAGGAACTTACGTTTCTCGTGCATAAGAGACATCTCAGGGTGTCAAATAGAAAGGAACTTCTATGGCAACTGAACAATTTGGTGACATCGTTATTGCACCACGTGTATTAGAAAAAATTATTGCGATTGCGACAGCAAAAGTAGAGGGTGTCTATTCGCTTGAAAACAAGAGTGTTTCAGATAGCTTATCCAAACGCTCACTTGGACGTGGCGTTTACCTTCATACAGAAGAAGATGGTCAAGTTTCAGTAGACATCTATCTCTATTTAGAATATGGAGTGGCTGTACCATCTGTCGCTGTAGCCATTCAAAAAGCGGTTAAGTCTGCAGTTTATGATATGGCAGATGTAACCTTGGATGCTGTCAACATTCACGTTGTTGGTATTGCAACGGAAAAATCTCCAAAACCAGACTTGAAAGACTTGTTTAATGAGGACTTCCTCAATGACTGATGAAATTTTATTAGAATCACGTCGAGATTTGCGTGAGCGCGCCTTCCAAGCCTTGATGGCCTTGGAATACGATGGAGACATTGTTGAAGCTTGTCGCTTTGCTTATCTACATGACAAGGACCTAGCAGAAGACAAAGAAGTCGATCTTCCTGCCTTTCTCATGAATCTCGTGACGGGTGTCTATCAGTCAAAAGATCAACTAGACCAACAAATCGGTCAACATTTGAAAACCGGCTGGACTGTTGAGCGCTTGACCTTGGTAGAGAAAAACATCCTTCGTCTGGGAATTTATGAAATGACAGAGTTTGATACACCACAGATCGTCGCAGTCAATGAAGCGGTGGAATTGGCCAAGGCCTTTTCAGATGAAACCTCTTCACGATTTGTCAACGGTGTCCTCAGTCAATTTGTGACAGAAGAATAAGTAAAAAGGGAGTGGGAAAGAACTCCAACTAGTTAAAAGAGTTCGTTTTCCCACCCCCGCACAGTTGATTAGGTCATCTTTGGAGCTTAAAAGGCGAACAAAGATGCCAATCAACCACTGCGTCATACAGTTATTTCTATTAAATATAAAAGGCTAGACAGTTTTTGTCCAGCCTTTTTTTGACGAATAACAACCCCTACAGTAATAGAACTGTAGGGGTTGTTTTAGACACTTTTTCCAGAGTGGAGACTAACGGGCAAGAAATAACCGGTAGTCGCTACTTTTTTTCCTTCGATCTTTTGGAGTAAAAGATCCACCATGAGAATAGCAATGTCTTTGAGGGGTTGTTGGATGGTTGTCAGTTCAGGTGTATAGGTCTCGATGAACTGGGTTCCATCATAACCAATCACTTTCAAATCCTGAGGAATCTGAATATCTAATTCTCTAGCGACTTTCATGATCAAGATCGCCGTCAAATCATCGGAGGCAAAAATAGCGTCTGGTTTATGGTGGGTTAAAATCTGTTTGATTTCCATTTCTTTGCGAATAGGGGAGAAATCACTGGAAACATTAATGATCATGGACTCAGGTAGAACCGATGCAAATCCCGCATGACGCAAGCCTGTTGGAGAGTTGGAGTTGTCATTCCCTGTGATCATGATAATCTTTCGGGCTCCGGTTTTTACTAAAGTTTCTGCTGCAAGCACCCCGCCAGCGTAGTTGTCTGAAGAGACGACCGGAATTTCTGGGGAGAGGTTGCGGTCAAAAGCAATGATAGGAGCAGTTACCCGGTTGTAATCTTCAATGCCCAAATTATGACTTCCTGAAATGATGCCATCTACCTGGTTAGCCTCCAACATCTCAATATATTCGCGCTCTTTCTCGGAGTCGTGCTCACTATTGCAGATGATGGTTTTATAGCCATGTTTGAAGAGTTGGTGTTCTAGTTTGTCGATTAATTCAGCATAGAAAACATTGCTGATGTTGGGAAAGATCAAGCCGACTAACTTGGCTGATTTTCCTTGGAGGCTACGAGCAACATTGTTGGGTTTATAGCCCAATTCTCGCATGGCTTCTTGGACTTTTTGGATCGTTTTTTCAGACAGGTATCCTTTTTTATTGATGACCCGTGAGACAGTGGTAGGGCTGACACCGGCGAGTTTAGCGACATCAGTTAGCTTTGCGACCATAATCAAGTTCGTAGTAAGTTCCAGTAGGGGTTCCAGACTTGATCAAGATTCCATTTTGATCTGCATGTGGGTAGACCCGACCAGAAAATACTTTTTCTCCTTTATTGATAAAGATTTCAAAAATCGAATTGTCAATGAAAATATTAGCGGTTGTTGCTTGGTTAGCGATTGTGCAGCTACGGCTCGCACCGAATTCTTGGGCATATTGCTCACCAGCCTGGCTTCGATCGACTGTGACCAATCCTTTAGCCAGATCAAATGTGAGAGCTAAGCCCTTCCCTTCTGCATCGGCAAAGAGGACGATTTCGTTCTGGCTATCCTTTTCAAACTGCAATTCCAATTCATAGCAGTTCTTGGTTTGTGCCTTGTTGGCAAATTCCTCACTCTCAGCGCGCAAGTCTTTGATGGCTTCAACTGGGTATTGGTAGAGCTTGCCATCTTTGATGGTTAATTCTTTGACCAGTGAGAGAGCTCCTTGGTAGTCATAGGAATCCGTTGGATAAGAAACGTCTGGAAGACCTAGCCAGCTAACAGTATAGGCACGTCCATCGGGAGCATTAAATCCTTGAGTCGCATAGGCTTCAAAACCATAGTCGAGATTATGCAATTCAGATACATCAACCATTTTGGCCTTTTCTGGGTCAAAGCTTGCCCCAATCTTGTACATATTTGGATAGATATTGTCATAATCGAGAACGGCTTTATCTAAGCCTTGAGGGCAGTATAGGAGAACGGGTTGGTCTCCTACAAAGACTAGGTTGGGACATTCCATCATATAAGCTGTCCGATCGTTTGCAAAATCCAAGTCACCGACTGTAACCCAGTTGGAATAGTCATTATCTACAGCCTTATAGAGACGGATGAATCCTTTCTTCTCAAGGTCTTGACCACCAACGATAGCGTAGAATTGACCTTTGAAATTAAAAATCTGTGGGTCACGAAAGTGATCCGTAGAGTCAGCCGGTTGATCAATCAAGATTTTGTCAATTTTTTCAATCTTGCCGTCTTTATCCATCAAAGCACCGACTTGGTAAGGATGACGAACCCATTCTGCATCACGAACATTTCCGGTGTAGAATAAGAATAGTTTGTCACCAAACTGCATGGCTGATCCGGAATAAGCTCCATGGCTATCCAGATCTGTGTCTGGAAGAAGCGTTACACCAGTTTCTTTGAAATGAACCAAGTCTTCACTTTCTGTTTGTACCCATGATTTTAACCCATGGGCTGCACCAAATGGGAAATTTTGGTAAAACAAGATCCATTTTCCATCAAAGTAGGAAAAACCGTTAGGATCATTTAAGAGACCAGCTTTTGGCTCAACATGATAGTGTGTATGCCAAGGAGATTTGGCCATATGATCTTGGATGGCTTGCTTTTCCTCTTTTGTCCAGTCTTCGTAACGTCTGTAACGACGTTCAGTTGTCCATTCCATTTTATTCCTCCGAATTTTTTCTTACTTCCATAGTACCGATTTCCTATTAAAAATGCAAGCGATAAATGAAAAAAATGGCAAAAAATGTCAAACGATTGACAGCTATTTTGCAGCCTGAAGAAAAGAGGAGAAGTTGAAAATTTATGAAAATATGAAAGAAAATGAAAATAAAAGTCTGATTTAAAGTGCTAAAAAGCGTAGTACAGGCCTGTTTTAAAATGAAAATAGTTTCATACTGGCAAAAGGTGTCAAAAAGTCCAAAAAAGTTTCAAAAAAATCCTGCAAAACGCTTGACATATTTTCAATACGTGGTACAATTAAAAACGTAGAAACGATTTAACCGTTTACATTACAAAAAATAAGGAGATTTTTGCAAAATGTCAAATACAGAAATTGCAAAGCAGGTCATCGATGCAATCGGTGGGGTTGAGAACGTTAGCAGTGTTGCTCACTGTGCGACTCGTCTTCGCGTGATGGTAAAAGATGAATCAAAAATCAACAAAGATGTTGTTGAGAACATTGAAAAAGTACAAGGTGCTTTCTTTAACTCAGGTCAATACCAAATCATCTTTGGTACTGGTACTGTAAACAAGATCTATGATGAAGTAGTAGCTCTTGGCTTACCAACATCATCAAAAGATGAAATGAAAGCAGAAGCCGCTAAACAAGGAAACTGGTTCCAACGCGCGATCCGTACCTTTGGAGACGTTTTTGTTCCAATTCTACCAGCAATTGTTGCGACTGGATTGTTTATGGGGATTCGTGGTGCCATTGCTCAAGACCAGGTTTTGGCTTTGTTTGGCACAACAGCAGATGCATTTAAATCTACTGATTTTTATACCTATTCAACAATTTTAACTGATACCGCGTTTGCCTTCTTCCCAGCCTTGATTTCATGGTCTGCATTCCGAGTATTCGGAGGAAATCCTGTTCTTGGGATTGTAATTGGTTTGATGATGGTTAGTCCGACACTTCCAAATGCGTGGGTTGTAGCGGAAGATCCTTCTAAAGCAGCAACATACTTTGGTATCTTCCATCATGTGGTTGGATTCCAGAACTCAGTTCTTCCCGCTTTCTTCGTTGGTCTAATTGGTGCGAAACTTGAAAAGTGGCTCCATAAGAAAATTCCAGATGTCTTAGATTTGTTATTGGTTCCATTATTCACATTGACAATCATGTCATTCCTCGCTTTGTTTATTATTGGTCCATTCTTCCACAGTATCGAAGAATATGTACTAAATGTAACTAAGTTTATTTTGAATTTACCATTTGGTCTTGCAGGTCTTCTTATTGGTGGCGTTCATCAGTTGATTGTCGTTACCGGCGTCCATCATATCTTTAATCTTCTTGAATCACAATTAATTACTGCAGATAAAAAAGATCCATTTAATGCAATTATTACAGCGGCTATGACTGCACAAGCTGGAGCTACTTTAGCAGTGGCAGTGAAATCTAAATCTCAAAAAGTGAAAGCTCTAGCATTTCCTGCAACTATCTCTGCCTTGTTAGGTATTACTGAGCCTGCAATCTTTGGTGTAAACTTGCGTTATGTGAAACCATTCGTTATTGCTTTGGGAGCAGGTGCAGTAGGTGGTTGGATTGCATCTATGTTAAATCTTGCTGGTACAGGATTTGGTATTACAATTATTCCAGGAACGCTTCTCTATCTAAACGGTCAATTATTGAAATATGTATTTATGGTTGTATTTACAACTGCCCTAAGTTTCGGTTTGACTTATATGTTTGGATATGAAGATGAAGCTTCATCAGTTCCTGCAGAGGACAAAGAAGCAGAAGCTATTATTGAAGAAGAAACAACTGGAGCTCTTCCAGCATCTCTTCAAGACGAAACCATTATCTCTCCGATCGTTGGTCAAGCTGTTGCTTTGTCTGATGTGAATGATCCTGTCTTCTCAAGTGGAGCGATGGGACAAGGAATTGCCATCAAACCAACTGAAGGCGTTGTCTATGCACCAGCTGATGCTGAAGTAACCATTGCTTTTGCAACTGGTCACGCTTACGGTTTGAAGACCGCTAATGGTGCTGAAATCTTGATCCACGTTGGGATTGATACCGTATCAATGAACGGTGAAGGATTTGATCAAAAAGTAGCTCAAGGTGATAAAGTGAAAGCTGGTGATGTCCTTGGTACATTTGATGCAGCGAAAATTGCCGCAGCTGGTCTTGAAGACACAACTATGGTGATCGTCACTAACACAGCTGACTATGCTTCTGTCACACCTGTTGCAACTGGATCTGTTGCGAAGGGTGATGCGATCATCGAAGTCAAAGCTTAATCGAAACAATAAGTTTTCAAGGACTGGTCTATCATCTCCAGTCCTTGAATTTTATTTCTCAAAAAAAGTGTGTTTTTTCTTTAGAGAAGAGAAAAAGATTGACTACAAAATATGCTATAATAAATACAGGATATTTTTCATAATAAAAAAGGAGCCAACATGACAAAATTATATGGAAGTTTGGAAGCTGGCGGTACAAAATTTGTTTGTGCGGTTGGTGATGAAAACTATAATGTTGTGGAAAAAGTACAATTTCCAACAACCAAGCCAATTGAGACGATTGATAAGTGTATTGAATTTTTCTCAAAATTTGAGGATCTAGTTGGGCTTGCGATTGGTTCATTTGGACCAATTGATATCGATCCAAATTCAAACACTTATGGTTTCATCACAACGACTCCAAAACCAAATTGGGCCAATGTAGATATCGTTGGGGCCTTCCGTCGTGCCTTGAATGTACCTATCTATTTCACAACAGATGTGAATAGTTCTGCCTATGGAGAAGTGGTCGCACGCAACAATGCGGGTGGTCATATCGAAAACTTGGTTTACTATACAATCGGAACAGGAATCGGAGCTGGTGTCATCCAACGTGGTGAGTTTATCGGGGGAGCTGGACACCCAGAAATGGGACACTACTATGTGGCTCAACACCCAATGGATGTGGAAAAAGAATTCAAGGGTGTTTGTCCTTTCCACAATGGCTGTTTGGAAGGCTTTGCGGCTGGTCCTAGTCTCGAAGCTCGTACGGGTATTCGTGGGGAAAACATTGAACTCAACAGCAATGTATGGGATATTCAAGCCTACTACATCGCACAAGCAGCAGTGAATGCGACAGTTACCTTCCGCCCAGACGTCATTGTCTTTGGAGGAGGAGTCATGGCTCAACAACATATGTTAGATCGTGTTCGCACGAAATTTACTGCCCTCTTGAACGGTTACCTCCCTGTACCTGATGTGAGAGATTATATTGTGACACCTGCAGTTGCCGGCAATGGTTCAGCGACCTTGGGGAACTTTGTCCTTGCAAAAGAAGTGAGCGAAAAGCTTAAAAAATAAGCAGCAATTGTCTCTTAGAGGTTAGAAACAAGAGCGAGGAGGCTGGGACAAAAGTCCTAGCCTCTCAATTATTTTTGGATTGTCGAGCAAGACGCAGTGGTTGAGTGGGCTCTACTACGCCGATTTCATCAGCTT
>JAWGIA010000018.1:0-41975 GCA_032560535.1 Streptococcus parasanguinis
AATTCGTTAGAATTCGATTTCGTCGTCCCACCTCCGCACAGTTGAGTAGGGCTGTAAAAGCTGATGAAATCAGCGTAGTAGAGCCCACTCAACCACTGCATCTTGCTCGACAATCCAAAAACAATTGAGAGGCTAGGACTTTTGTCCCAGCCTCTTTACTCTTGTTTCTTAATAAAGATCTAAATAGTTGTCTACTTCCCATTGGGATACGAAGGTCGCATAGCTTGCCCATTCGATTCGTTTGGCTTCAAGAAAGCTGGTGTAGATGTGTTCACCCAAGGCAGCTTTCACCACTTCGTCTTCTGTCAAGGCTTTCAAGGCATTGTGAAGGGTAGAAGGTAGATCTGTGATTCCAGCTGCTCTACGTTCTTCCGGTGTCATCACATAGATATTTTCTTCGATCGGAGCAGGTGCTTCGATTTTATTTTCAATCCCGTGAAGGCCGACTTCAAGCAAGACTGCCAAGGCTACATAAGGATTGGCCATTGGGTCTACGGAGCGCAATTCCAAACGAGTTCCCATACCACGTGATGCTGGCACACGTACCAATGGGGAACGGTTGCGACCTGCCCAAGCGATATAAACGGGAGCTTCATATCCAGGAACCAAACGTTTATAAGAGTTGACAGTCGGGTTGGTCACGGCTGTAAAGTTGTAGGCATGCTTGATCAAACCACCCAAGAAGTGATAAGCTGTTTCTGACAATTGCATTCCACGTGGATCTTCCGGATCAAAGAAGGCATTGTTGCCATCCTGGTCAAAGAGAGACATATTACAGTGCATACCTGATCCGGCAATTCCAAATTTTGGTTTGGCCATAAAGGTTGCATACAAGCCGTGTTTACGAGCGATAGTTTTCACGACAAGTTTAAAGATTTGGATCTTGTCACAAGCGCGGAGAACTTCGTCATACTTAAAGTCGATTTCATGCTGACCAACGGCTACTTCGTGGTGACTGGCTTCTACTTCAAAGCCCATCTTGGTCAAGACATTCACGATTTCACGACGAGTGTTATCCGCAAGATCTGTTGGAGCCAAGTCAAAATAGCCACCTTTGTCGTTTACTTCAAGAGTTGGATCTCCATTTTCGTCCAACTTAAAGAGGAAGAATTCTGGTTCTGGTCCAAGGTTAAAGGATTTGAAGCCAAGTTTTTCCATATGACGAAGGGCACGTTTCAAGTTGCCACGTGGGTCTCCTGCAAATGGTTCCCCTTCTGTCGTATAGACATCACAGATCAAGCCAGCTACGCTACCATTTTCATCTCCCCAAGGGAAAACTGTCCATGTATCTAAATCTGGGTAAAGATACATGTCTGACTCGTTGATACGGACAAATCCTTCGATAGAAGAACCATCAAACATGGCTTTGTTTGAAAGAACCTTGTCCAGTTGCTCATCGGTAGCTGGAATTTCGACGTTCTTCATGGTTCCCAAAATATCAGAGAACATCAAGCGAATAAAAGTAACATTTTTTTCTTTTACTTCACGGCGAATATCTGCAGCAGTAATTGACATTTTTGTCTCCTTAAAATAGATTACAAGCTTATGAAATGATCAACGAAATTGACCATATGGCGATGGGGAAGATGTGAAGCGACTTTGCTGAAGAATGTCACGATGAAGAGCCTTACGGATCTCTTCTTGACTGACAACCTTGGTTTGCTCTTGCTCTTTTTCCGCATATTTCTTCTTAATATCCGCAATATTGAAGCCATCTGAGATATAATCTTTGATCTCAAGCAGGCGGTCCATATCGTCCAACGAATACATGCGGCGATTGCCTTCTGTCCGATCAGGAGAAATCAATCCCTGATCTTCATAATAACGAATCTGGCGAGCTGTCAAGTCGGTCAGCTTCATAACACTTCCAATTGGAAAAACTGCCAGCGAGCGTCGTAATTCCTTTTCCTTCATACCATTCCTCTTTCTATTCTATTATATCGAAAAAAAAATCTATGTCAAGATTAAATGTTATATAATCTTACATAGGTTTTTTGTGTTTCTTGAGAAAATCGCGAATGCGATCCACATCCGAATTGACCAAAATCGCAACGAAAACGCCAATAAAGGTCTCAAATATTCGGGCAAAAACATACAAGAAGGTTTCTCCGTTAGGAATCGAGAGGGTAATGATCAGCATTGCCGAAACTCCTCCAATAATTCCTGCTTTGTTATTCATAGCGACATTTGTCATAATGGTTAACATGGTCGCAATGGGTACAAAAATAAGAGTCACCCAATACGCCCCATGAAAGAGCGTTTTTAAAAGGAAGAACAATACAGCATAAAAACCTCCGATACTGTTGCCCATGACACGCGAAGCCCCAAAGTGGACACTCTTATCAAAGTCTTCCCTCAAACTAAAAACAGCTGTCAACGTCCCGATCTGAAGGCCTCGCCAGCCAAATATTCCAAAAATAAGTAGTACAATAAAAACGGCAATCCCTGTTTTAAAGGTTCTCATCCCCAAACGGAATTTGGACCAATCAAATTTGTGTCGTTTAAAGTAATCCATGGTCACCTATCTTTCTATCTCTATTATTCTACCATATTTTCAGAAAGGAGAGAACAGGTAAAAATAGAAAGAAAAAAGAGTTGGTTTCCCAACTCTTTTCATTCTCATTAGATTATTTATCTGTAAGAGCAGCCAATCCTGGAAGTTCTTTACCTTCAAGGAGTTCCATAGAAGCACCACCACCAGTAGAGATCCATGAGAATTTGTCTGCACGTCCAAGGTTGATCGCTGCGGCAGCTGAGTCACCACCACCGATGATTGATTTAACGCCTGGTTGTTTCACGATAGCGTCCATTACACCGATTGTACCAGCTTGGAAGTCAGGGTTTTCAAATACACCCATAGGACCATTCCATACAACTGTTTTCGCACCAGTCAATTCTTGATCGAATTTAGCGATTGATTTAGGACCGATATCAAGACCAAGGAATCCTGGATCTACTGCTTCACCTTCAGTGTCTTTCACTTCAGTGTAGTCAGCAAATGCGTTTGCTTCTTTTGAGTCAACTGGCAAGATCAATTTGCCGTTTGATTTTTCAAGAAGAGCTTTCGCCACATCCAATTTGTCTTCTTCTACAAGTGAGTTACCGATTTCGATACCTTGAGCTTTGTAGAATGTGTAAGTCATCCCACCACCGATAAGGACTTTATCAGCTTTTTCAAGCAAGTTTTCGATAACACCGATCTTGTCAGATACTTTTGATCCACCAAGGATAGCTACGAATGGACGTTCTGGAGCTTCAACTGCTTCTTTGATGTAAGCAATTTCGTTTTCAAGAAGGAATCCAGCAACGGCTTTATCAACGTTTGCAGAGATACCAACGTTAGATGCGTGTGCACGGTGAGCTGTACCGAAGGCATCGTTTACAAAGATACCATCTCCAAGTGATGCCCAGTATTTACCAAGTTCAGGATCATTTTTAGATTCTTTCTTGCCGTCAACATCTTCGAAACGAGTGTTTTCAACCAAGAGAACTTGTCCATCTTCAAGAGCGTTAACAGCTGCTTCCAATTCAGCACCACGTGTAACACCTGGGATAAATTTAACGTCTTGACCCAATTTAGCAGCCAAGTCAGCAGCTACAGGAGCAAGTGATTTACCTTCTTTATCTGCTTCTTCTTTTACACGTCCAAGGTGAGAGAAGAGGATTGCACGTCCACCTTGTTCAAGGATATACTTGATAGTTGGAAGAGCTGCAGTGATACGGTTATCGTTAGTGATCACGCCATCTTTTACAGGAACGTTGAAGTCAACACGAACGAGAACTTTTTTCCCTTTCAAGTCAACGTCTTTAACAGTCAATTTTGCCATAAGATATGACTCCTTCTTTTTTTAATACATGATAATTATATCACAAAAGCTGTAAAAGAGGTAGCAAAATTCGATGATTTCACCTCATATTGAGCTGGATTCCCTATACTTTGGATGATTTGTATCTCCATAAGTACAAAAAAAGAGGAGGTTTCCCTCCTCTCATCATACACATGAATTATTTAGCAATTTTTGCGAAGTATTCAAGAGTACGAACAAGTTGTGCAGTGTAAGACATTTCGTTGTCATACCATGAAACAACTTTAACCAATTGTTTACCGTCAACGTCAATAACTTTAGTTTGAGTTGCGTCAAACAATGATCCGTAAGACATACCTACAACGTCTGAAGAAACGATTGGATCTTCAGTGTAACCGTATGATTCGTTTGAAGCTGCTTTCATAGCTGCGTTCACTTCATCAACAGTAACGTTCTTGTCAAGAACAACTACCAATTCAGTAACTGATCCAGTTGGAACAGGAACACGTTGTGCAGCTCCGTCCAATTTACCGTTCAATTCAGGGATAACCAAACCGATTGCTTTAGCAGCACCAGTTGAGTTAGGAACGATGTTAGCAGCACCAGCGCGTGCACGACGAAGGTCACCTTTACGGTGTGGACCGTCAAGGATCATTTGGTCACCAGTGTAAGCGTGGATAGTAGTCATCAATCCTTCAACAACACCGAAGTTATCTTGAAGAGCTTTAGCCATTGGAGCCAAGCAGTTTGTAGTACATGAAGCACCTGAGATAACTGTTTCAGTACCATCAAGAATATCGTGGTTAGTGTTAAATACGACTGTTTTAACATCTGATCCACCAGGAGCAGTGATAACAACTTTCTTAGCACCACCAGCATGCAAGTGTTTTTCAGCAGCTGCTTTAGTAGCAAAGAAACCAGTTGCTTCAAGAACGATTTCTACACCGTCGTTAGCCCAGTCGATTTGTTCTGGATCGCGTTCAGCAGAAACTTTAACGAATTTACCGTTAACTTCGAATCCACCTTCTTTAACTTCCACAGTACCGTCGAAACGACCTTGAGTTGTATCGTATTTCAACAAGTGTGCAAGCATAACTGGATCTGTAAGGTCGTTGATGCGTGTAACTTCAACACCTTCTACGTTTTGGATACGACGGAAAGCAAGACGTCCGATACGACCGAAACCGTTAATACCAACTTTAACTACCATTCGTGATTTCCTCCTTATGAAAATCAAAAAAATTTTTTGTGAAAAGAGTAACTTGACACAGCGCCAAACATCTTTTAACAGTCTCTATTATATACTTTATTGCATTAAAAAGCAACTATTTCCCAACGAAAAGCAAGATTTATCATAGATCACCACCTCTTTTATTAAAGTTTTTCACAAAGTCTTGATCGATAGGAAAAGCGCTATTTTACTTGTACTCACTTTTGGAACAAAGAAAAACTCTTCCCAAAGTGGGAAGAGTTTTTAAGCATTGGTAAATTAAGCTTCACCTTTAGCTTTTTTAATGATTTCTTCTTGTACTGATTTTGGTACATCTTCGTAGTGGTCAAATACCATCATGAAAGTACCACGTCCTTGAGTTGCAGAACGAAGGACAGTAGCGTAACCGAACATTTCAGCAAGTGGTACATAAGCACGAACGATTTGGCTTGCACCGTGTGCTTCCATACCATCTACACGTCCACGACGAGCAGTTACGTGACCCATAACATCCCCAAGGTTTTCTTCAGGAACTGTGATGGTTACAAGCATCATTGGTTCAAGGATAGCTGGTTGTGCAGTCTTAGCAGCTTCTTTAAGCGCAAGAGATGCAGCGATCTTGAAGGCAGTTTCAGATGAGTCGACATCGTGGTATGAACCATCGTAAAGCTTAGCTTTCACGTCAACCATTGGGTAACCAGCAAGAACACCGTTTGCCATAGATTCTTGAAGTCCTTTTTCTACTGCAGGGATGAATTCACGTGGAACCACACCACCGACGATAGCATTTTCGAACTCGAATCCTTTACCTTCTTCGTTTGGAGTAAATTCGATCCAAACATCACCAAACTGACCTTTACCACCAGATTGACGTTTGAAGAATCCACGTGCTTGTGTAGAAGCGCGGAATGTTTCACGGTAAGATACTTGAGGAGCACCAACGTTAGCTTCAACCTTGAATTCACGTTTCATACGGTCAACAAGGACATCCAAGTGCAACTCACCCATACCAGAGATAACTGTTTCACCAGTTTCAGGGTTTGTTTCAACGCGGAATGTTGGATCTTCTTCAGCCAATTTTTGAAGGGCGATACCCATCTTGTCTTGGTCTGCTTTAGATTTAGGCTCAACCATCAATTGGATAACTGGTTCTGGAACTTCGATTGATTCAAGGATGATTTTTGCTTTTTCATCTGTCAATGAGTCACCAGTTGTAGTATCTTTCAAACCAACGGCAGCAGCGATATCCCCAGAGTAAACTGTTTCGATTTCTTTACGAGTGTTGGCATGCATTTGAAGGATACGTCCGATACGTTCACGTTTACCTTTAGAAGTGTTCAATACATATGAACCTGAGTTCAAGACACCTGAGTAAACACGGAAGAATGTCAAACGACCTACGAATGGGTCAGTCATGATCTTGAAGGCAAGAGCTGCAAATGGCTCTTCATCAGATGCTGGACGTTCTTCTTCTTCGTCTGTATCTGGGTTTACACCCTTGATTGCAGGGATATCAAGTGGGCTTGGAAGGTAGTCAAGGACCGCATCCAACATCAATTGAACCCCTTTGTTCTTGAAGGCAGAACCACAAAGTACTGGGTAGAACTCAACGTTGATTGTAGCTTTACGGATACCAGCTTTCAATTCTTCGTTAGTGATTTCTTCCCCTTCAAGGTATTTCATCATCAAGTCTTCATCAGTTTCAGCAACTGCTTCAACCAATTTTTCACGGTATTCTTGAGCTTGTTCAAGGTATTCAGCTGGAATATCTTCTTCAAGGATATCTGTACCAAGGTCGTTAGTATAGATTTCAGCTTTCATCTTAATCAAGTCAATGATTCCGCGGAAGTCATCTTCAGCACCGATTGGCAATTGAATTGGGTGAGCGTTTGCTTGAAGACGGTCATGAAGTGTGCTTACTGAGTAAAGGAAGTCAGCACCGATTTTATCCATCTTGTTAGCGAATACGATACGTGGAACTCCGTATTCAGTTGCTTGACGCCAAACTGTTTCAGTTTGAGGCTCAACACCTGATTGTGAGTCAAGAACGGTTACAGCACCGTCCAAAACGCGGAGTGAACGTTGAACTTCGATAGTGAAGTCCACGTGTCCTGGTGTGTCGATGATGTTTACACGAGTGTCTTTCCATTGAGCTGTTGTAGCGGCAGATGTGATAGTGATACCACGTTCTTGTTCTTGCTCCATCCAGTCCATTTGTGACGCACCTTCGTGAGTTTCACCGATTTTGTGAATCTTACCAGTGTAGTAAAGGATACGCTCAGTTGTAGTTGTTTTACCAGCATCGACGTGAGCCATGATACCGATATTACGAGTTTTTTCAAGTGAAAATTCGCGTGCCATGAGGTTTGTTTCTCCTATATTTTTTATTTCTATATTCTATTATAACATGATTTAATAAAAACGGATAGGCAGGACCTACCCGTTCTCAGTGTTTTCATGCTAAGTTTTGGTTCCAACTTGTAAGAAGAGTTGAATTGGGTTCAAGAGCTGACGAAGCTTAATTGAACTCGGGCTAAAGTTAGTTAGCCGATTTGAGCCGGAACGGGATGCTGTGTGAAAAAGATAAACTTCCTTGTATTCATCGAATACTGCGTCAGTTTCCTATTTTCACTTTGCATCCTTGCCGTTCCTAGCATCATGATCTTACCAGCGGAAGTGTGCGAATGCACGGTTAGCTTCAGCCATACGGTGAGTATCTTCACGTTTCTTAACAGCTGCACCAGTGTTGTTCGCTGCATCCAAGATTTCTTTTGCAAGACGATCAACCATTGTGTGTTCACCACGTTGACGAGCGATTGTTACCAACCAACGAAGTCCAAGTGTTGTACGACGTTCTGGACGAACTTCAACTGGGACTTGGTAGTTAGAACCACCGACACGGCGAGCACGTACTTCAAGTACAGGCATGATGTTTTCCATAGCTGTTTCGAATACTTCAAGAGCATCGTTTCCAGTAGCTTCTTTAATTTGTTCGAAAGCTCCGTAAACGATTGAAGCAGCTGTACCACGTTTACCATCAAGCATAACGCGGTTGATAAGACGAGTAACTAATTGTGAATTGTAAAGCGGATCTGGCAATACATCGCGTTTAGGCGCACGGTTTTTACGACTCATTTTTCTTTATCCCCTTTCCTTATGCTTTTGGTTTTTTAGTACCGTATTTAGAACGGCCTTGTTTACGATCGTTTACACCTGCAGTATCAAGTGCTCCACGGACGATATGGTAACGTACCCCTGGAAGGTCTTTTACACGTCCACCACGAAGAAGAACCACGCTGTGTTCTTGCAAGTTGTGTCCGATACCTGGGATATAAGCAGTTACTTCGATCAAGTTGCTCAAACGTACACGGGCAAATTTACGAAGGGCAGAGTTAGGTTTTTTAGGTGTCATTGTTCCAACACGAGTTGCAACACCACGTTTTTGTGGTGAAGAAACGTTTGTTTGAACTTTTTTATGACTGTTGTAACCAACGTTCAAAGCTGGTGATTTAGATTTTTCTACTTTTGATTTACGCGGTTTGCGAACCAATTGGTTAATTGTAGGCATCTACATTCTCCTGTGAAATTTTTTATTTTTGGTGATGGTACACTTGGTGACAGCTACCATCTGTGTGTACTTTTGCAACATTTGTCAGCACGTCCCTGTACACTCTTGAGAGACCAAAAGTAAAAAGTACCGTCTATTATTATAACATGACGGCACTTTGATTGCAAGATGTTTTTTTATTTTTTAAAGAAGTCGAAAAAGTTCATTATTGACCAGCTTCAGCAGGTACTTCTGCCCCTGCATCTGCAGCCGGAGCATACTGTTGTTGCTGTTGTGGTTGAACTGTCGCATTGGCTCCAGCTACTCCAGCATTGGCATTGGCATTAGTATTTGCGTTCGCGTTCGTGTTGGCATTAGCGTCTGTTTGAGTCTGCTGTGTTGCCGCTGTGTCGCTCTCATAGGTCAGTCCATAATAGTTAGCGATGTATTGGATACGGGCCTCAAGCGATTGCTTTTGAGTCGCATCTTTGACTTTCTTCACAGCAGCTTGGGCAGCGTTCACAGAATCTTGACTTGGAGTTGTTTCCATTTGAACGACTGCTTTTTCAGCAGCTTCTGTATTTTTCTTTTCTTCCTTCTTTTCTTTTTCTTCCTTTGTTTCCTTTTTCACTGGAAGGGAACCTGTTTTTTTAGCAGGTTGAATTTCTGTCGTTACCTGGGCAGCTGTATTCTTTTTAACGGTATACAAACCAGCTACCAAAATAAAGGATAGAGACAGAACTGTCACCAAGCGAATCCACAAAGGACTATTATCAAATCGATCTAAAATTCTTTTCACTTTTTGATCCTCCTTTGTTGCTCTTAATCAAAGATATTCCCAACTTCGACACTCAATTTATTTTCTTTTACATCGATGTTGGTCACGCGCAATAAGGATTTGTGTTCAAAGAATTCACGGTCGGTTGCAGCATTATCCGCAAAGACAGCTACCCCTGCTAATTCAGAATCAAATTCAGACAAGAGGCTGACCATCCCGTTAATCGTTCCGCCACCTTTAAGGAAGTCATCGACAATCAAGACCCGGCTTCCTGCTTTTAGGCTCCGTTTTGAAAGGAACATTTTCTCAATGCGATCCCCACTTGAGCCTGAAACATAGTTGACACTAACGGTTGACCCTTCTGTGATTTTCAAATCACGACGGACAATGACAAATGGAACATTCAAGACATTGGCCACTGCATTCGCTAAAGGAACTCCCTTGGTAGCTACGGTCATGACAGCATCAATTTTCTTATCTCGAAAGGCTTTGGCAATGATGCGGCCGATCCGATTCAAAATCTTTGGATTGCTCAAAAGATCAGACAGGTAAATGTAGCCACCAGGAAGGATACGATCACTTTCAGACAGTTGCTTGCAAAGATCTTCGACGATTTCTTTGGATTCTTGATCTGAGATAGACGGTGTAAAGATAACACCTCCACCAGCTCCTGTAATGGTCTCAATATTTCCGATTTCCATCTCTTCAAACGCACGCTTAATGATCACGATATCTTCTGAGATGGAAGACTTGGCAGACTCATACTTTTCCGCAAACGTATTGAGGCTAGTCAATTCATAGGGATGGTTGATCAAGTAATTAGAAATTACGACCATCCGTTCACTTCTTCTTAATTTCATTTTCTCACCATGTAGTTTTTTCTATCATTATACCATAAGAAGCGAAAAAAACGAACATTCTGATTTACAGAAGGCCGTTTTTTCCTGATTATTTTATTTTTGGCAGAATCATTCCCGTATTTATCCCTGTTTTTACTTGTCGAGATTCGGTTTATAGAAGGAACGATTTTCCATAGCAAAGATTTTATTGGTCATTTCGCCAGGACCAATTAAGCCAAGTGCTGTTGTCATCATCATCATTTCCGCATCCAAATTATCGATCATATGAATAATCTCTGCTTCCATGATCTTTGGACGAACAGGACTACCGTATTCGAGCAAGCCATGGTGACTCAAGATCACATGGCGAAGGACGATGACTTCTTCTTTTTGGTCATCAATCTTCAACTCTTGCAAGACCTTGGTGATTTCTTCATCGATCAGTGCAATGTGGCCGATGAGGTTGCCCCGAACAGTGTATTCTGTATTTTCAGGCCCCGTCAACTCGATCACCTTGGCCAAATCGTGTAACATAATCCCTGCAAAGAGCAAGCTCTTATTCAACTGAGGATAGATATCGCCGATACTATCTGCCAAGCGGACCATGGTTGCCGTATGATAAGCAAGGCCTGCTTCAAAGGCATGGTGGTTGGTCTTAGCAGCTGGATAACTATAAAACTCTTTCTCATATTTCCCATAGAGGGCCCGGACAATCCGTTGCCAGACTGGATTTTCAATTTTGAAAATCATGTTTGACAGGTATTCATGCAATTCCTTGGGATCTACTGGTGGTTTTTCCTTAAAGTCTGCTGGATTGTTGGGCTCTCCTGCTTGGGGCAAGCGCATGTTTAATTGGTTGACTTGCGGAGTATTATTGTAAACTTCTCGACGTCCAGACATATGGACCACGCGCCCAGCCATAAAACTCTCTACATTGTGAGGTTGGGCATCCCATAGTTTACCTTCGATTGTACCGGTCTCATCCTGGAAGACAAAGGCGAGGTAGTTTTTCCCGGCCCGCGTTTGACGCACTTCTGCTGACTTGATCAAATAGAATCCTTCGAACAATTCATCTTTTTTCATTTGGTTAATTTTGACCATCATCTTCTCCATCTTCTATATATACATCTAGTCCCAGCAGGTCCTCATCGCTTTCGATTTGGCGGAGTGTCCGCTCAATGGCACTGGTCCGTCTGGTTAGCAAATCATCAATATTATTGGAAGCATTCTTTAAATGACGCTGAGTCTTGGCCAGAATCCCTCCAAACTTATGGAATTCTGATTTGACCGATCCCAACACCTTGCTAATGTCATCTGCACTCTTTTGGATGTTGAGCGTTTTAAAGCCAACAGACAAGGAGTTCAAGAGGGCTGATAAGGTACTTGGCCCAGCCACTAAAATTTGTTCGTCCCGACGCAAGCGATCGAAGAATTCTGGATTGCGAACCACTTCGGAATAGAGGCCTTCGGTTGGCAAAAAGAGAATTCCGAAATTCGTTGTCGCTGGTGGAAAGAGGTATTTTTGTTGGATATCCTTAGCAAAACGCTTGATACTAGCAAGAAGGGCCTTGCGGTAACGCTCGATCTCCTCTTTCTCTCCTGATTCATAAGCTTCTTCCAGACGATAGTAGTCTTCCAGTGGGAATTTAGAGTCAATCGGCAGATAGACTGGCTCCTCTCCTTGTCCTGGAAGCTTAATAGCATACTCCACGCGCTCACTGGATTGGGGAACGGTGACAAACTCCCGCTCATACTGGGCTGGGGTCAAGATATCTTCAATAATTTGGCCCAGCTGCAATTCGCCCATAATCCCACGCGTCTTAGTATTGGAGAGAACTTTATTAAGAGTTCCGACATCCCGCGCCACCGTCTGCATTTCTCCCAGCCCTTTGTTGACCGACTCCAATTGTTTTGAAACCGTCTCAAAGGAGGTCTGCAAGCGGTGCTGCAAGGTTTTCTCCAATTTTTCTTCTACCGTTTGACGCATCTGTTCTAGCCGCACTTCATTGGACTCTTGGATCTGGCGCATGCGCTCATCTGTTTTGTCCCGATTTTTAGTAAAGTGCTCATTCATCTCAGCGCGCAGAGCCGTCGTCTGCTGGTGGATCTCCACTCGCATCTCGGTCAAGCGATCTGTCAGAGCGATCTCTAACTGCTGATTGGCAATCTGGCTTGCTTGTCTTTCTTTTTCAAAACGATAGTCCAACTGGTCTGTCAAATGATCCTCATGGTCTTCCAGCATCTCTCGTAAAGCCGGTCTTGTGTCGTCTGACCGTTGCAAGAAATAGATGAGGAGGCTCAGATTGAGTAGGCCAATCAGAAGCAGAATGATATTCATATTAACCTCTGTCTTTACTATAAACAATGACAAGATAGCCACGATCAAGACTCACTTGAATCGGTTGATCCAAAAATTCATTGGAGCCATACATGGCCTTCAAAAAATAATTCTCCTGATGGAGCGGATACTTGGCCCCTGTGATCTCTAAGTGGCCCTCTCCGACAGGCATAAAACCAACATAAGACATGGCTGGATCTGGCTGAATCTCATGGCAACCAACTGGTCTGTAGATCAAGCGATTTTGACCGTCGACTAATTGGATCTGCTCCATGTAGGGAGCTAGGTCTGGATCGGTCGGCAAAAAGATATTGGACAAAAAGTGATCCAAGCGACCGCCAAAGGCACCATAAACGGTGACAGCAGTATCTGGATAGGCCTCAAAGACCGCTTTCAAGGCCAATTCCAAATCCGTATCGTTCTTTTCAGGGACGGATTGAACAACCTGCTTGGCTTGGGTTCGGATCTGGCGCAAATCGATCTCAGAGACGGAATCGAAATCCCCCACTGCTATATCTAAAGGCAGACCTTGTTCCAGTAACTTCAAACAGCCACCATCAACGCCTACATAAGCGTCATGCTCTCTTGGCAAGAGCGTGCTGTCACCTCCTGCCAGTATTGCGATCTTACCCATTTACAGCATCTCGGAGCGTTTGAACGCGCTCATTAACATCTCCATTAAAGACATAAGAGCCTGCTACAAAGACATTGGCCCCGGCTTCTTTTGCTTGGGAAATTGTTTGGCCATCAATTCCACCATCCACTTCGATATCAAAGTCTAAGCCTTTTTCTTCACGAAGAGCGGCTAATTCGCGCACCTTGTCCATGGTTTCAGGCAAGAAGGCCTGGCCACCGAATCCTGGATTAACGGTCATAACCAAGACTTGATCCACCAAGTTCAAGACATGTTTGATACTGTCTACAGGAGTCCCTGGGTTGATCACGACACTAGCCTTCACACCCGCTTGACGAATTTTTTGAAGAGCTCCGTGAATATGGGGAGTAGCTTCCACATGGATGCTGATGATATCCGCACCTGCACGGGCAAATTCTTCGATATGGTGTTCGGGATTGGTGACCATCAAGTGGCAATCAAAGACCAACTTGCTATGTGGACGCATGCTCTCTACGACACCAGCTCCAAAGCTGATATTAGGCACAAAATGGCCATCCATGACATCGATATGGGCATAGTCAGCTCCAGCTGCTTCTAAGCGTTTTAATTCACTTTCAAAATTGGCATAATCGGCACTCAAAATTGAGGGTGCAATTTTCATTGTTTTCATCGTTGTAGTGTCTCCTATTTTGGTATTTTTTTCGAAACCTTTTTATAGGTTTCGCGACGGTTTTCAATCTCACTTAGAAATTGCAAGTAATCCTCATAACGGAAAGGCGCAATTTCCTCTCTTTCAACGGCTGGTTTCACCGCACAAGCGGGCTCATGCGTGTGGGTACAGGTACGAAATTTACAAGAGTGGCTCACATCGGCGATCTCTGGGAAGGCTTGATTTAAGTCTTCACTGGTCGCCACTTCATAATCGAGGGAGGAGAAGCCAGGCGTATCTGCGATCTTTCCTCCATTTAAATGGTAAAAGCTGACAGCTCGGGTCGTGTGTCGACCGCGCCCCAGACTATCTGAAATCTCACCCGTTTCAAGCTCTAGATCCGGAGCGATTTTATTGAGCAAGGTCGATTTTCCTACACCAGTCTGTCCCATAAAGACCGTGGTTTGATTGGTCAAAAGGGGCAAGAGTTCCTCAATTGACAAGACAAAATCATAGCCAATAGCCTGGTAGATTCCTTGGTAGTAGTGGACGTCTTCCATATCTTCTAACAAGTCCAGTTTTGAAATATAGACAATGGGATGAATCCCCTTATGCTCCAAAAGAACCAGAAAACGGTCTAAAAGATTGGCGTTGAAATCTGGCTCCTTAGCTGACATAATCACTACTGCCTGATCAATATTGACAATAGGAGGGCGCACGAGGCTATTTTTTCGAGGCGCAATGCTCAAAATGTAGCCTTCTGAATTCTCTTCAGCAGAAAACTCCACCTGATCCCCCACATAAGGAGTCTGTCCTTTTTTTCTAAAATTTCCACGAGCCCGTGTCTGGTAAATGTGACCGTCTGACTCCACGTAGTAGAAGCCAGCCAAGGCCTTGACGATTGTTCCTTGCAAATCGTACTCCTTTGAGATTAATACTATCTATTATACCAAAAAATGAGAAATAAGGCTGGATTGCTCAATAAGAAAAAACGAAAAGTGAACCTCTCCGGACGCTTTTAGAAACGAATAGGTTCGTTTTTTAAATGGATAGAAACAGAAGACGGAGTATCTGTTATGACTTGTCTTTTAGCAGAATTCGGGAAAGGGCACCTTCCTTTTTTTCCTTGGCATTTTTCCTAAAAAGTGTATAATAGAACTATGCGGAGGTGGTGGAACGGCAGACACGCATGCTTCAGGCGCATGTGCCCCTTCGGGCGTGAGGGTTCAAATCCCTTTCTCCGCATCTTGGAAAGGTGGCCCAGCTCGGTACGGCACCGGACTCGAAATCCGGCAAGTGGATTTTTATTCACGCGCGGGTTCAAATCCCGTCCTTTCCTTCTACAACAAACAAGACATGAGCTATGAAGCTCATGTCTTGTCTGTTATTTTATTCCCGCATCTAGAAGGCCATCTGCTAGGCGGGCGAAGTCTTCTAAGCTCAGAGCTTCTCCTCGTACAGAAGGTTGCAGGCCTGCAGTTTGGATTCCTGCTTCCAGCTTGGCTTTGATTTCTTCGGTCTTGCCGAAGCGACTAGTCAAGTTGTTCCAAAGTGTTTTGCGGCGGTGGACAAAGCTAGCCTTGCTGACAGAGAAGAAGAAATCTTCATCCTTGACGGTTACTGCTGGCTCTTCGCGACGGACCATCTTGAGGATGGCAGAGTCGACGTTTGGTGCTGGCACAAAGACGGTGCGAGGTACAATAAAGGCTACCTTAGCAGTCATATAGTATTGGACAGCAATGGATAACGAACCATAAGCTTTGGTGTTGGGCTCAGCTGAGATGCGGTCTGCCACCTCTTTTTGCATCATGACCACAAATTCTTGGAAAGGAATCTTGGATTCGATCAAGTGCATGAGGATGGGAGTCGTAATGTAGTAAGGAAGGTTAGCCACTACCTTAATCGGAAGGTCTGGGTTTTTAAACTCTGCGATGTACTGGTTGAGGTCTACCTTGAGGATGTCTTGGTTGACAACCGTTACATTGTCAAAATCCCGTAAGGTATCCGCCAAAATAGGAACCAAGCGGTCATCGATCTCAAAGGCCATGACTTCTGCCGCATTTTCCGCCAAAAACTCAGTGAGAGCTCCAATTCCTGGACCGATTTCGATGACATTGACCTGCTTATCAATCTCAGCCGTATCCACAATTTTTTGAAGGATGTTGGTATCGGTCAAGAAGTTCTGACCGAAGGATTTTTTAAAGGTAAAACCGTGACGCTCCAGCACTGCCTTGGTCACGCTATAATCTGCAATTCTCATTTTTTCTCTTTTCTAATCAGTTTAGAGGTAAAGAATCCCCTCTACTTCCGTCTTAATAACTAGCCATCGCCTCTTCGACTTGGGCCAAACAAATTCCAAACAACTCCAAGCGTTTGAGTAATTGCTTGCCATTGCAGTAGCCGATGCGCAAGGCTTCGCCTAGATATTCCCGTCGTTTGCGACTATCGCTTCCCATCAAAAGACCGAGCCGCATCAAGTCGGTCTTTGTGATATCAAAGAAATTTTCATCTTCATAGGAACCCACCAGCCCAGCAAGGGCTTTTTCTAAATCTTCAAAGTTCGCATGCTCCACTCCAAGAGAACGCCCCTTGGTCTTGGATTTGGGGACTGCTTCACCACGATTTAAAAAGGCATGTTTGGCCTGGGGCACCTCTTGCATAATGATCTTGCGAATGCGCTCGCCATTATAATCTGGATCGGTAAAGACAATGACCCCACGCAACTCTTGCAAGGTAGCAATTCGTTCCAAGTCATCTTGATCGATCGCAGAGCCTCGCGTTTCATAGGTATCCACCTCATAAAAACGACGGAGATTAGCTGTGTCGTCCTTGCCCTCCACTACAATCACTTCTGGTATTTTTCTTTTCTCAGTCAAGGCCAAATACCTTTCTTGCATTGTCATAGGTTGCCTGAGCCACTTCTTCTGTTGTTAAGCCACGTAGTTCTGCAATAAAATCTACCACATAACGAGTGTAGGCTGTTTTATTTTCCCGACCACGTTTGGGAACTGGTGCTAGGTAAGGGGCATCTGTTTCAACCAAGATCTTGTCTAACGGAAGGCCAGCTGCCGCTTCTTGGACATCTGTGGCTTTCTTAAAGGTCACCACTCCAGAAAAGGAGATCATCATTCCCAAATCCATGAAGCGTTTAGCTTCTTCTAAACTTCCTGAGAAAGAATGCATGATCCCACCGCGAGGACCGACTCCTTCACTCTTGATGATGGCATAAGTATCTTCTAAAGCATCACGTGTATGCACCACAAAGGGGAGGTCCAAGTCTTTAGACAATTGAATCTGACGACGAAAAACCTTTTCTTGGACATCTTTTGGTGCTGTCATCCAGTGGTAATCCAGACCGATTTCTCCGAGTGCGACGACTTTGGGATGTTTTAGCTGTTCAAGTAAATAGGCCTCCACTTCAGGACTATAATCTCCCGCCTCAGTGGGGTGCCAACCAAGCGTGAGATAGAGTTCTGGATGCTGGTCTGCCAACTCCATGGCACGCTCAATCGTCGGTTTGTCAAAACCAACGATATTGTGGGCTACAACGCCCATTTCCTTGGCCAAGTCGAGCTCTTCTTGTTCTTTTCCTGCGAATTCTTCCACATTGAGATGGGTGTGGGTATCAAAAATCTGCATGATCTTCCTTTTCTTCCGAGTTTTTCTTCTTTCTATTATAGCAGAAAGCGCCTCTAAATTCACTTTCGGACAAAACAAAAACCAGTAGTCTCGAGTTTCTACTGGTTTTTAGGTTTTTATCTGAATTAGGCAGCCAAAACTTTGCGTCCTTTACGACGACGAGCTGCCAATACGCGACGACCATTTTTAGTTGCCATACGGTGACGGAAACCATGTTTGCGCGCACGACGAAGTTTACTTGGTTGATAAGTACGTTTCACGATGAATACCTCCTCATAGATTTTGTATTCGTTTAGCCGGCTAGTTGTGATCAGTTACTAAACATACTTTACTATTCTATCGGATTCGACTCTATTTGTCAATAGCTATGGCAAAATTGTTGCAAATACAGGTCGGAGAACACCTTTCTACACCTGACGGGTTGCCAAGTAGTAGGGTTCCAGAGCCATCAGCGCCTCTTGCAACTGATCCAGGATATTCTCAGGAGAATCTTCCTCGACTAGAGAAACATCGTATTTGACGAGGACCTTACGAACCGCCCCTTCTGCTACTGCTTGCAACAGATCATGGCGATTCTTTTCTGTTCCTTCTACCCTTTGACTCTCTCCATTTTTCTGGGCGAAATAATAAACTGGCTGAGAGATAGGAAGGGTGAGAACCTTGTGTTGTTTTTGAAGGCTCTGCTCATCTTTTTTTCGCTCGATAAAGCTCACCTCTAAGGAAACACCAAAATCAACTGCATCTCCATAGAGCCTCAAGGCAAACATAGGCTCTGCCATCGTCCCTTCTCCTTTTAGATAGGCCCAAAAATGAGGGCGCAAGACCTGGGCCTGGTTCATCCACTGGCTGGTCCGATCTTGCTCCAAGTAGGGGTGACGCTTCTGAAAGGCTGAGACTAAATCGGTGAATTCCTTACGAGCCGCTTGAGCTAGGGCACGATACTGCTCCATCTCTAAGGCTAGCACTCCAGCCTTTGCTGGAGCCTGGTATTTCATTCCTTGAAGTTTTAAAAACTCTCGAATCGCTGCAAATGACATTTGCTTCCTTTCTAAACCTAAAAAAGGAGAGATCGGCTCAATCCCGTCTCTCCCTTATGGGAAATAATAGCTAGATTATCCTTCGATGTCTACCACCACGTAACGGTTTGGTTCTTCCCCTTCAGAGTAGCTAGTGACTCCTTCCATCTTAGAGACGATACGGTGAATGATTTTGCGTTCACTGTTTGACATCGGATCTGTCTGTTGGGCTTGCCCATCTTCGAGGGCACGTGTTGCCAACTTCTGAGCATAGCTTTGAAGAACTTCTGCCCGGTGTTCTACATAGTCATTAACATTAATGGTAATGTAAAAATTCTTTGAGTAGCGGTTATAGAGGTAATTTTGTGCCAAAAGTTGAAGAGCCTTCAAGACTTTTCCGTGGTAACCAATGACACGTCCTGGTTCATTGGTATCAATTTGCATATTGACTGTACGGCGGTTGTGACTGCTTGAGATGGTTGCATCCACATCCATTTCATCGACCACTGTTTGAACATAGGCTGTCACATCAGCTACGACTTCTTCGATGTTGTAGTTTTCCTCTACCTCGATACCAAGGTTTGAGAAATCAGATTCGCTTGATTCTTTTGTCGCTGGTTCTTTAACTTTTTCAAGGATATGTTCATGCCCTTTTTCTTCAAGAACGGTATCTGCTTCTTTGTCATGTTTCAGGATTTCTGTCTTGATTTCTTCAGAGACAACTTCTCCTTCTTCTTCGACCTTTTTGATCGCTGCAACGACGCGTCCGAGATCGACCGTTGCTTCGCTCACCGTCTTAACCGGTTCGTTTTGTGCATTGATCTCGTCTGGTACTCCTTTGACAGCTTTTTGGTTAGCTTTCACAACCGTTGTTTCTGCAATGGGCTCAATCTCAACTTGAGCTAGTTTTTTACCAAACAAGCCAAGAAAACCTTTCTTTTCACGCGCTACAACCGTAATATGTGCCTTCATACGAGGAATATCTAAATCGTTCAGACCTTTTTGAATCGCTTCTTCAACAGTTGCTCCAGTATATAGGACCATATGTCCACCTCTTTCTTATTTTTTCTTTTTCTGTGCTTTGTTTAGGGCACGGCGTTTTTGTTTTTCCATGTCTCGCGAAGCTTGCTCTTTTGCTTCACGCTCTGCGATAATCTTGAAGGGGTTGTTCAAGAGATAGGTCTGTCCGACTTGATAAGCATTGGAAGTCACCCAGTAGAGTGCGACCCCGCTGGCTGAGAACAAGGCAAAGAAGAAGATCATCACAGGCATCACATACATCATGGTTGTTGCACTCCCATTGCGCTCTGGCATGGCTTTATTGGTCAACCAACTACTGAAAAATGTGAAGAGCGCTGCAAGAACCGGCAAGATGTAAGTCGGGTCGATCGCGCCAAGGTCCAACCAAAGGAAGTGACCGACTTTAAGGAATTCGACACGGCTCAGAGCTTGGAACAAGGCCATCAAAACCGGCATCTGAATCAAGAGAGGAAGAAAGGCTGAAGATGTTTTGACGCCTTTTTCCTTGTAAAGGGCCCGCATCTCTTCAGAAAGCTTGGTCCGACTATCTAGATCCTTTCCAGGATACTTGGCTTGCAATTCCTTGAGGAGGGGTTGAATTTCCTGCATCTTGCGGGTTGAATTCATTTGATATTGGAAAAGCGGCAAGAGGACCGTCCGGATCACAATGGTAAAGACGATAATCCCCACACCGATACTTCCGCCAAATGACAAGAAGCGAATGGCTTCGGCAAAGAAGTAGACGAAGCGTTCCCAACCACCTGTCGACTGAGCTGTCACTTGAGAGGTTCCACAAGCTGTCAAGACCAATAAGGCCGCTCCTAATAATCCAGTTAACTTCAGTTTCTTTTTCACATTATTCCCTTTCTTGGTAGACATGTGCTAATTTTAAGACATGTACAAGATTTTTCTCTACTTGATGAAAGTCGAGCTCCTCCACTCCTTTACGAGCAATGACAACAAAATCATCGGTCGTAAGGAAGGCTTGGTGTTTGATCAAAACATGGCGAATCAAACGTTTGATGCGATTTCTGGTCACAGCATTTCCCAGTTTCTTACTAACAGACAGGCCGACTCGAAAATGCGGTTGGTCTTTGCGCAAGCGGTAAACAACGAATTTCCGATTGGCAACATTTTGACCACTTTTAAAAATAGCATTAAAATCTTTGTCACGTTTGACGCGGTAGCTTTTTTTCAAACCTCAACTCCCTCTTTTAAATTTATTCTATTATACCATATTTTCAAAAAAAACCAATCTCACTCAGGAAATCGGTTGTTACTTAAATACAGATAAAAGTAAAGGCAAGGTGTAGTAGAGATTGAGCAAGATATGAGCCAAAATAGGAGAAAGGAGCGTCTTGCTCCGATAATACAGGATCCCAAAAATCACACTCGGCAGGAGATAGATGATAGAAGCTCCCAGCGAAAAAGGATTGTGGAGAAAATGCAGGCCACTGTAGATGAGGGCTGGAAGCCAAATCTCTGCATAGAGTTTCCAGCCTTTGAAGTAGGCATTCACCAAGGCTCCACGAAAGATCAGCTCTTCTGTCACCGGCCGGATGACGACCATTGCGATCACTAAGATAAGCACCCCTGTGGGACTAATTTCCCGTGGAAAGAGACTCAAAACAGCTGCCCGTCCTTGAACAAAACCACTGATGAAGTAGTCCAACCAGTAAACCAAACAGGCCGCAAAAACGGCTTCTATCAGAGCTTGAAGAGGGTTCTTCCCCAGCTTAAACTGCGCTTTTTTAGAAAAACGGTAGACCAAAAATCCTGTAAAGACTGCATAGAGGCCTTCTAGGCCAAATAAGGTCCAATAATAGCTATTGGCGCTTGCTACACTGTTGGAGACATACTGGGCCAAGGGGCGAAATTGAGGCCGAACATAAAAATAAAACAAGAGCAGAAAGAGGGGATAAAGCAGTGAGAGCTTTCCTTTGATAAATTTCATAGATACCTTTCCTATAAAGTATGACAAATCGTATAGTGCATCTTACCATAATCGTGACAAGGTTTCAATGAAAAAAGATGCCTTTCTACTCTCTGAGATAGGCCACATAACCAGCTAAGACAGCGACTAAAATCAAGAGACAAAGAAGAGTTTCCAGCCATACGAGAGCTGTCAAGAAAGGTAGTTGCAACAAGCCTTGGGCCATTTTCAAAGAGGTCGCTGTGATAACTGTTGGAAAGGTCAGGGCTGAAAAAGCAGGTTGAAAACCTTCTGTGATCATTTTCGGTAGGCGCGTCAAAACAAAGAAATAAAAACCTTGCGAGGCCAACACCATGATCAGTAAGAACCAGACAGGAAGGCTTGCTCCACCCACACGAACCAGAGCCGCTAAAAGAAGGGAAAAGGGAGCGCAATAGATGCCTTCTTGGCCCAACAGATGACTGGGTAAGGGTGACTGCTTCAAATCATGATAGATAAGGGGATAAAGAAGAAAGGTCAAACCAAAACCAATCACTAAAGCGAGATAAGCAATCTCTCTTATTCCCACAACTGGATAAGTCAAGGCCGCTACTGCAATGCCCACATAGAGAACGGTCCAACTGGGAGTGGCATTGGCTCTTGGTCGCGCTAGGACATGGGTCTTGGTAAAATAGAGAATCAAGCCCAGATCCAAGAGAAAGGCAGACCACCAGACCAACTGTGATAGACCTCCAAAGGCGGGAAAGAGGCGCAAAAGATAGGTGGATAGAATCATCCCTGCCATGGGAAAAGTTGCCATCCCAGATAAAAGGGCTGGTTGTTGGAGTTCTATCTTGGTTTCTTGCCAGCGAATTGCATGATAAACGACAAAGAAAAACCAGAAGAACAAACCTGTCAGACTAAAGGCGTGAGCAAGGAAGGGTAGCGAGTCTGCAAGAAGGTTTCCAGCGCCAACCAGTCCTAACAGACATCCTGAAAATACTAAGGGGATCTTTTTCATCGGAAGCTCCAATCATGTTGTCGCTTTCAGTATACCATAAAAGAGAAGGAAGCAGGATAAAAAAAGAGAGTGGGACAGAAATCGGTAATTCGTTAGAATTCGATTTCGTCGTCCCACCTCCGCACAGTTGAGTAGGGGTGTAAAAGCTGATGAAATCAGCGTAGTAGAGCCCACTCAACCACTGCGTCTTGCTCGACAATCCAAAAATAATTGAGAGGCTAGGACTTTTGTCCTAGCCTCTTCAAATTGTAGATAGAGTCATCTTAGAAACTTTCCGCCGTGAGATAAGTGCTAGAAACATTCTTGTTTCTAGCACTCGGGAGTTTTGGAACCTTAGGTCCAAAACTAAGTCATGGAACTTCCTCGAAGTTCGCTGACGTCCGTACTCACCTAAGGAAAGTTTCAATAGATGTCTAAGTAAGCCTAATAGTTGATATCTCTTTAATTTTTTAAGTATCATTTAGGTTGCATTAGGTAAGAAACAGATAGATTACATTCTAAAAGAAGTTGGAGAATACCAACTTCTTTTTATCCATTCTATTAGAAATTAGGCCTGTACGACCATCATATAAAGAAATAAGGATACGAGAAAGACAATACTAACAACAAGGGTCGCTAGCTTGAGTCCACGGTGGGACCGCCAGTAACTTGGTTTTCCTAGGTTACTGGTCGCATCTGTTGAAAGCGATTGTTGTTGGCGAGGCTGCAGGGTGATCAGAACCACAAGAGCGAGGGATAAGATCGAGATCCCGATTGCAAATACCATTTCCATCTTAGGATCCTCCTAACACTCTGAAGAGGGTAAAAATAACTCCCAGCAGAATCACCAAACCAATGATCACATTAAAAGTGACATTGATCTTTTCAGAACGTGTCGTCTTTTCTTTTTCGGCAGGACGGCGTTTGAGAGACTCCATCCGTCCTTCTACTTCTTTGTAAAATAAGTCTTTCTTACGATCACTCACTATGTCCACCTATCCCTTCTTGCAAGCGAGCTTTGAAAACAGCTGGCTCAACGCTACTTGATTGGGCAATTTGTTGCGCAACGGCTTCTCTGTAGTTATCCACAGATTGGTAGATTTCCTGGATACGAGCCACCATATCTGCTTCTTTTCCTTGATCAAAGATATTGGCTTGTGCGAGGAAGTGGCGGTCATGCAGGGTATGGCTAAAGGCAAGGATGACTTGCTGGTGTTCGAAGGCCTTGCGAACAATACCTTGCACCTCTGCATAGTGGTTGATATCCAGATAAATACTAGAGACCTTAAGCAACTCTTTGATCCGCTCTTGACTGATATTTTGGTACAAGACTACATTTGGGTAGCGGACCATAGACAAGAGGCTCGCAGACATCTCCGTCAAAGCTGCTACACGGAAGGTCACATTCGGCAAGTTCTCTACTAGGTAGGTCAAGGCTTCGATCTGATCCGAATTGGTCAAGACAAAGGCGTCTTTACGGATATCGTCTTTCACCTTGAAATCATACAGGTAGCCAAGGGGACCGAAATAGCTATGCTGATCTTGCGAGGTCAACTGCAAAGCACGATGATAGGTCGCATTTTGCGGAATCAAGATCTTCTTGGTCCGGATTTCTGGGCTCTTTAGAATCAACTGCATATTGCCCGGAAGGCTGTCGTGAAGAGGCTCTTGCCACACCAAGACGTCGCGTCCTTTGATGCCTTTATTGCCCAGCTGGAGACTAATGCTAAAGGAGGTAGCCAGCGTATTGTAGACCAAACCATCTAGATCAAAACCACGATACTCTAGATAAAAGACAAAGTAATCTAAGCGATTCTTGAAAATCCGCATGGGTTGATGGTCCAAGGTCAAGATCAAATCCCCTGTTTGGTGATTTTCTGTCAAGCGCTCGGTATCCCCTTCAAAATAAGTAGTCACCAAATACTGACCTTGATCACCACAAGTCGTTACAGCAATCTTACGACCGTATTGGTCATAGTGCTCAACCATGACCACTTGCCCTTTGTCATCTAACCACTCTAAGCGCTCGACGATGCGTTTATAAGAAGCAGCATGGTACACAATTCGAGCCTTTTCTTGACCATAGTAGGTCACTTTTCCCGAACTGTTATCCCCAGAAACTTCCCAGAAATCAGGCACTGGAACTTCATTAAAGTAGCGTCCGCGCTTCTCTCCTTTTGCTTGTCCTAAGAAATAGATAAAGGGAGATTCGACACCGTCTGGTAAGAAACCATTTGGCTCCAAAACAACGGTCGGGTGGTCAAAGCCAGACTCTTTCATGGAGTGGAGCAAGTCTTGGCTTTCACGAGAATAACTATCAAATACGTTCAGCATGTGTCACCTCTTCTATCAATTGTGCCCAAGCTTCTTCTACTCGGCTGGTCAAAAAGTCTTCTGCACGCGCATAAGATGCTTGACGCATGCTGGCTAGATCATCTTTTTTGTATAGCTGGATCATTTTTTCCGCAAAGGCAGAAGCAATCTGGTCGACCACTTGATCTGCTGAAGGCGGAATGAGATAGCCATTTTTACCTTCTGTGACAAAGGTCTGGTTGCCATAAGGAACATCAAAACCGATGATCGGAAGTCCAGAACCAATCGCCTCCATCAAGGTCAACCCAAAGCCTTCACTAGTCGACGCGGACAGGTAAACCTCATAATTCTTATAAATTTTCTCTAGATTGGCATGCCCTTTGAGATGGATATAGTCTGCCGCCCCCAATTCATCAATCAGAGAACGCAGCTTGCCTTCTTCTCCACCTTTTCCATAGATATCAAAAGACAGTTCTGGCAATTCTTTTTTGGCGCGAACCACTGCTCGCACTAACCAGTCAATATGTTTTTCTGTCGCCAAACGAGAGGCGGTAATCATAGAAAATGGGGTGCGATTTTCGTTTTGTGGCAAGCTTGCAAGACTCCCAACCGGAATGGTATAGATGGCCGGCTGATGGTTGGTGTAATTAGCAAACTGCTCGGCTAAGATTTCTTTTTGGCGGTCCGTCGCAACAATAAAGAAGTCCACCTTGTCTGCATTGGTAAATTGGTACTCGTAGTAGTTGTTCCACAAGATATACTGATCATCGACATTATTGGCACTGAAGTGCTCGGCATGGACGACCACACCCAGGCGGGCTTTTTGCGCTTCTTCAAAGATAGGCTGACCAATATTGGTTTCCCGATCCAAAATCACCAGATCTTGTTTGGTCAATTGAAGGGTCTGCATGAAGTAGCGGATCAATTCTTGGCGACCAACCAGGTAGCGATCTGGAAAACGATAGATTTCGCGACCATCCGCCATCTGCATGCTGTAGGCAACCGTCCCGTCTTCATTGTAAAAACGGCGCTCAATCAAGTTGGCTTGATTGTTCTTGGGAATGAAGTACTCGGTACAATAGCGGGTATAGGAGAAATAATCCTTTCTCACCAAAATCCCTCTAGACACGTACTCACAGCGTTCGACATAGGGACTGTTTTCTGCGCGCAGGTAGCAGGTTAAAAAGTTGTCCTGGTCCTCATAAAAGAAGCGCTTGATCTTGCCATCGACTTCTTCACGGGTCGGTTTTCCGGCAAATCCTGCTAAGACCTGATCAATGGTATAGGTCGTTGGCGCAATTTTTATATCTGTAAAATGGCTATAGAGCCAGATGATTTCATCATTTTTAAAACCGATATTTTCTGTTAAATGCTGGATATTATCGGCTAGGATCATATCCATAAAGACAAACTTGGCTGGTTGATGGATATTGCGTAACAACTGGGCACGGTAGGCCTGGGCATACTCAACACCACTGCTGGCCCAACCGATTCCAAGGTTGATATTGTATACTGTCATAATGTCCTCTTTTATGGGAAATGCAAGACAATTTCCCCTTTTTTATTGATTTCTACTCGACTCAGTAAGAGATTGCGGACCATTTGTTCTTTGGCCGCCTCTTTCATTCGTTCAAAGGATTGGTAGGCTTCTTGGAAAAATTCTACCAAAGGGTTTTTCTGACTGGTGTACTGACCAGAGAGCGCCATGCGCAATTGTTGCAGATAGTCTACCTGCTCGACCCAGTTTTCATCGATAGCTTTTAGGATGGCCATGCGCTGGAATTGGGCGATCACCTCATCGGTGCCTAAGATCTCATACTTAGCTTCTAACTCACTTTTAGCAATCTCCCACAAGAAATTCTCTTTGGTTTTCTTGCTACGGAAGGTTTGGTGGGCCTTTTCCGGATCTACTTGGTAGCTCACATTGTCTAACATATAGCGATAAAAAGCTACCGGTTCCTTGTATTCTTTTTTATGGGCTACGCTTGAAAAGACGGAACGAAGAACTTTTTCAACGATGTCGTCCAAGCGACCTTCTTGTTTGATCAAGCGGTCGCGCTCTTCGTAGACGATGGCACGCTGAATGTTCATGCTTTCCGCAAATTCTAGCGTCATCCGACGACTGGCCTGACCAGAACTTTCACTAGCATTTTGAGCCCGTTCCACCAAGTTTCTATACTTTCGCTTGGTCAGAGCTTTAGCTGAACCAATCCGCTCATCCACATCATAGTCTTGATAGGTATCCTGGATCCAGTCTGGCCCCCAGTTTTTCATCAAATCGTCTTCTAAAGAGACAAAGAACTTGGTCAAACCAGGATCTCCTTGGCGACCTGAACGTCCACGAATTTGAAGGTCAATCCGCTGGTTCATCATCCGCTCAGTCCCAACAACCACCAAGCCACCTAACTCAGCGACTCCTGGTCCCAACTTGATATCGGTTCCCCGACCGGCCATTGAGGTCGCAACCGTCACGGCTCCTTTTCGACCTGATTCCTTAATGATCTGGGCCTCTCGAGGAGCATTGTTGGCATTAAGAAGATTGTGAGGAATCCCTTCGCGCAAAAGAAGATTCGAATAAAGAATCGACATCTCAACGGATCCAGCAAAGACCAGAATTGGATTGCCCTTTTCGTGGACCTTCTTCACATAATCCAGGGAAGCCACGATTTTCTCCGGCAAGGTCTGATAGATTTCATCCGGCAAATCCTTGCGGATCTTCTTGCGATTGGTTGGAATTTTGATGACGGACATAGCATAGGTATCAAGAAACTCTGCCTCAGCGACCTTCCCAGTTCCGGTCATGCCTCCCAGCTTCCGAAACATCTTAAAGAGGTTTTGGTAAGTAATAGAAGCCATGGCCCGTGTTTCTTGGGTGAGCTTGAGACCCTCTTTGGCTTCAATCGCCTGGTGGAGTCCTCCTTGCAAACGGGTCATTTCCATCAAGCGCCCCGTCGCCTGGTCTAGTAAGACAATCTCCGGTTGCCCTTCGACATTGGGATGGATGACGTAATCCTTATCCTTAATAAAGTTTTTATTAGCTTGTAAAGCTAGGCTGATATGGCGAACCAAATCACGGTATTGGGGATCATAGAGGTTGGGAATAGCAAGAAAAGCTTCTGCTGCATGAGCTCCTTTTCGAGTCAACCAAACCCGTTTCTTTTCTTCATCAAACTTGAAGTCTTCCCCCTCTTTGAAGGTTTGGATCAGGGTATCAATAATCCCATAAAGGTTGGACTGAACCCGAGGAGAACCAGAAATAATCAAGGGAGTCTGAGCACTATCTAGAAGCACCGAATCAATCTCATCGACAATGGCGTAATTGAAGTCTGCCAAAAACTGGCCATCTGCCGAAGCCGTCAAGTTCTCTGTTAAATAGTCAAAGCCCAGACTAGTATTAGTCGTATAAATGACATCTGACCGGTAAATCTCCCGTTTGACTTCTGGATCTAATTCTTCGTCTTCTGACTGTTTCAAAGGAACGCCGACGGTCAAACCTAAAAAGCGATAGACCTGTCCCATCTCTTCTGCATCCCGGGTTGCCAGATAGGTGTTGGTCGTAATAACCATGACCCCTTTGCCCTCTAGGGCATTGAGATAAACTGGCATAGTTGCCGTCAAGGTCTTCCCTTCACCGGTATTCATCTCAGCGACATTGCCCTGGTGTAGGACGATCCCTCCCATGACTTGCACGTCATAGGGAAACATGCCCAAGACCCGTTTATCCGCTTCCCGCGCAACCGCAAATGCTTCTGGCAAGAGATCATCCAAGGTCTCACCCTCTGCTAGACGTTCCCGAAATTCTGCAGTCTTCTCCTGCAGCTGACGATCCGTCAAACGGGCCATGTCGTCCTTCCAGCTATTGACTTCTTTTAAGATTTTTTTGATGTTTCTTAATTTAACGTAATCCAATGTGATCCTCTTTTTTGCAGTGATGTTCGTCTATTCGAGAACTTCTGCTCCCTCAGACGATATTGGTTGAATAGTGAAATAGTGGAAGGTAAACTCTTGCAAACCTGCACTGAGCAAGCGTACTTCGTAGGCGTAGGCTTGGTCTGGATAGGTGAACTGCAAGCGACCTTCTGCGGTTACTCGACGGCCAACAAGCTCTCCAAAGCGATCTCTAAAGATAATTTCTACCATAACGGTATGAGTGGGGGTCGCTTCCATCGTGATAACCAATTCATAATCTTGCTCTCTTTTGAGCAGGGGCAGACTAGGAATTTGACGCGTCTCCCCAAAATTCGTCTGTGAATGCCAGGTTTTCAGTACTTGACCAGATGGCATGAGGGGGTTCTGAAATTGAACGCTTCCTTGGGCAGTTGCTTGAATCGTTGACCCCCAAAGATATTCTGCAAGAACGGTATCGCCCCAGTAGATTCGTCTGCTTTCATTTTCTTTTATTTTTATCATTGGTTTCTTCCAAAGTCTCTTTCCATGATTTCTTTGTACTGGGTCACAAACCACTCAATGATCGGACCACTCGCATCATTGTGTCGACCAGCGCGGCTGGTACTGATAATACGAACCGGTAATTCATACAAGGCTTCTAAAATATCTGGATAGGCCTGCTGGTCGTAGTCATCATCCCGCATATAGGCAAGGGCTAAAATGGTATCCTTAAAGTCCGCTTTTTCAAACCGGTCCCAGAAACGTTGATTGAGCTGGCCGATCCCTTCTTGTGACACTTGCCCAATGATCAACTGCATCATGTCTAGAGACGTTCCAAACTCATCTGGACGTTTAAATTTCAGATTGGCAGCGACATCCCCCAGGTTGACAATGGGTTTTCCAACCAAGATCGCATGAGGAGAATAAAGAGCACCATAGTAAAGGGCACCAAAGGTCCCCATGGACAAGCCTGAGAAATTCATATCTTTGGGCTCAAAGCCGAGCAAGTCCAAGTGCTGATCAATAAAGGCTGTGATTTGATTTTCTAATTCTTCTGATCCCATATAAAAGGATCCACCTTCCAGTCTTGGGTCAGAAAAGAGAATAAAGGGACTACCCATCGCACGCATCATCCCAAACCCTTCAAAACCTTCGGCTGGACGATACCCAGAAAAGTAAATGTTTAAAGGGGGCTTCATATCGCCAGGATGGAAATAAGCAAAAATTTCTTGGCGTTTGTGGTCCCGTAGCGTCTTAGCTCCTACGGTCATCTCTCCTAAAGGACCATGTGACAAGCGCTTATGTAAGGCTCCGATCGTAAGCGTCCCCTCTCCTTTTGCTTCCAGCGAAAAGGCTAGGTAATAAGGTTCTGCTCCATCCAGTTCTAGTGGTTGCTCCATCTCTTCTTCTGAAAAGACTGCATCTTTGACCCACTCTCCCAGAGCACCAAAGCGGTAAAATTGAATCCGCAATTGTAGCTGACAGCTAGGATCTTTTTCGTATTCCAACCAAAAATTGATGGGGCGGCCACATAATTGTAAACCCACTGAGCAATCGGCGTAAACTCTTCCCCGTATGCTCCGTCAAGCTTGAGGAAGTGTTGCCCCAAGACTGTTTGCTGACCAGCAAAATCAGGTCTCACCTGCAGATCACGAACTGTAAAGGCATCCCCATATTGATTGTCGTATAAAAAGCGGTCTAAAACATAGAGAAATTGATGCTTGTTTGAGAAGTCCCAGGGTCTCGCTTGTTTAAGCCTTAAGAGGTGGGCTAATTCTTCAGAAGGTGCCTCTAGCTTACGGCTTTCGTCATAAAAAACGGTATAAGGTTGAAAATAAGTCAGGTCTTCTCCTAAAGCCAACAAATCTTCTGGATTCTCTAAAATCAAGGCTTTAAATTTAGAGATTTCCTCTTCTTCCATATAGTCTTTGAGCGATGGAAGAGCGGTAGCTTGAAAAAAGTGCCAGCCAAGTCCAGCAGGAAGTTCCATTTGATCCTGCCAGCTACTTGAGCCGATTTGGAGAATATGGGGTATCTGTAGTTTTTTATCCATGACGTTCTTTCATCCATCCTTCCCATTTCTCGATCAAGCGTTGACCGGTGTATTCTTGGATTTTTTCGATTGAGTAGACCAAGGCTTCATTCCAAGGCTTCAATTCCAATAAGAAGTACGTGATTGCCTTTTCTAATTCCTTGTCTCCCTTTGATATAACATAACCGTTTTTCAAATGATCGACATATTCTGTCTGGACGCGGTTGACCTGAGGAATCCCAGCAGAGATCCCTGCAATCTGCGTATAGAGGTTGGGCTCCTCACTTAAATCGACAATTAAGCGAGTTTTTTCCAACTCTTGAATAATGTCATTTTCATTTGAAAAATTCTTAACCACAAAACGGTAATCCGGTGCGTCTTGTACAGACTCTTCATCAATGATTTGGTTTTCTCCAAGTCCTTCTGACTGACTTGGCGACTGAACAAGATGCAAGTCCTGCTCACTAGCAATCAATTCCTCGAGTTGCCCTTCTAATTCCTTAACACGCTCCGGCGATCCATTGTAAAATGCAAAAACAACTTCAAATAAAGGATGTTGTGCCAAGACCTCCAGAACCTTCTTGAGCTGGCTCTTACTTGGAAGCTCAGCTTCATTGACATAAAAGTAAATCTTTGATTCCTTGCGTTCCTGACTAGAGCCCAAACGGAGGCGGGAGTCAAAAGAGGTAATCCGGTGTGTCTTTTGAGCTAAGCTAGGAGAAAAGACCCCAATCGCTTCTTTGGTTTTTTCACTATCTGTGATCAAGAGCTGGGCATCAATCATATCAAAATAGAGGGCAAAGTTTTCAGCAGATAAGGGCTGACGTTCTCCATAGAAGGACAAGACTTTCTTGACACTACTTGCTGTATCCTGTAAAAAAGCCAAATTTGCTGGATGAGCTGCCAGTACCAACTGATCTCGTCCTGGAACCAAGGTTGCTAGCTGTTCCTTCATTTTTTCAGCGACAACGTCTCCCATATTGGCATAGCTTTCTTTTTTGAAGGCATGAGAGAAAGCTTCATTGACCATGACGGAGTGGTTCTCTTCGATCAACATCTCTCTCAAAACCCATTGCCCATCAAAACTCAGATACTCTTGGAAATAAGGTTTTCCCTCATTGTAGTAGATTCTACTAGAGATAAAGCCACGATCATCTATGTACTCGATGTAGCTGATCTCGTCATTCTTATAACGGGTCAAAGAGAGAAGGTTCCCATCCACTCCCATATCAAGTTTTGCTAGGTGGTGGCCCTTTCGAAATGCCATCACCAAAAAGGGAGTATAGGAAAAAGTGGTCTCACTCGGCCATTCGATGTCCTGAAGCTGAACTGGGCGCATAGCCAAATCAGACGGAACCTGTTGGATCTTATCAAAAATCGAGAGCACATCTGTCTCTAACAAATCTTGGCGGTGCAAAAAATAGCGCAGTTGCGGACTATACTGAGGCAACAATAAGATCCGATCCATTTCTGCTTCTTGAAAAATACGAACTTGATTAATGGTATCGTCAAATTCAATAGACTCTCGCATCCAGTACCAAGGGGTAGCTGTTTGCTGCCAGATGCGGTCCGTTCCATACCAGGCTGGTACAAAATAATACATGGTTACTCCTAGAATATTCTTGTATAACGTTGATTCACACGAAGGGCACGAATTTCTTCTCGGATATTGTAAATCATCCCGACAAACATGAGGAAGGTTCCTGGAATCATGGTCAAGCGCAAGAGATCCTTATCCCATAACAGGAGAGAAAAAGGAAGCGCCGTGAAGAGGATCAGATACAAGGTCCCAAAAACCGTCAAGCGTAGCACAATTTTATTGATATAGCGACGTGTATCTGCTCCAGGATAGACATGATCGATATACTCAGAAGCCTTCATCATCTTATCTGCAATTTCTTCTCCGTTCACATTGACAAAGGCGAAAGCAAAAGAGAGAAGGGCGATCATCAGAATGTAAAGAAGGATCCAAATCGGATCTCCCATCACCAAGTGTTTGGCTAAATGAGCAGCCCACTTGGCATTGGAATCCATAGACAAGATCAAGAGCATAGCATACTGAGGAATGGACACCAAGGTCATGGCGTACATGAAGGGCATCCCTCCTGCCGGGTTAAGCTTGATATCCAAAAAAGTATAACTTTTCAAGTTGTTGTGGATCCCTAATTTATTGACAGGAATCTGGTACTTGGAATATTCCACCAAGACTGCCACATAGACAAAAATCAAGATGAAAATCACGCCCAGAACATAAGCGATTTCTGGGATATTATTGACATTTGAAAGGGTCTGCATCACGTCTTCTGGCAGGTACATAACCATCCCAGCCATCATGATCACGACAGAGCTTCCAAGCCCTAAAGCGGCATTTAGATCAGAGAGCCAAACTAAAAAGAAGGCTCCGGCTACCATAATCATGGTATTGACCGCAATGACAAGTCCAGGGTTCAAGCCTGTCTTCAAGGGGAGATACATGGCCACTGCCAAAGACTGGACGATGGCGAGCGCCAAGGTTACGTACATCTTTCGCCGCTCCACTATCTCTGTGCTGGTTTTTTCAAGGTTAAAGCGTTTTGAAACGGTAAACATCCGCCACAAAATCATGGAAGACATCCATGGGGATAGACCGATCGAAAAGATCGACATTCCGCGGAGGTTTCCCCCCATCACAGCGCTTGAGAGCTGCAAGCCTGTTGTTGTTCCCTCATTGAGTCTCAAGGCCTTTGATAAGTCAACAAAAGGCAGGGAAATTTTACTTCCCAAAACATAAATAAAGACGAAAAATATCGTCCAACAAAATCTCTTTCCTACTTCAGATCGTTTTAACATTTCTTTTAAACTTTCTCTTACTCATTTTGACTCTTTCACCAGGGAAACAGCCTTTAAATATGTGCCTTTAGAGCATCTTATCTCAACTTATTTTACCATAATTTGCGACTTTTCCAAACTCATTTGTCACTAATATTTGATAATATTTCAATTTCCCCATTTGGTACCGTATTCAACAAAAAATCCTTCAGATGTTTATCTGAAGAATCTGGTTTACTTGGACATTATTCTCCTAAAGCCATGATGGTATCGACAAATAATTTCTTTGTAAAATAGCCATTGCGGATCAAATAAGAAGTATATTGAGCCTTTCGGACCATTTGGGCATACTCTTCTTCTGTACAGTCTTGGACCAAACGATTGGCTTCTTCAAGGCTGGAGGCTACAAAGCCGAGCCCTTTTTCTCGAATATAGTCTGCATTTGACAAATAGTCTGGCACTACTACTGGAAGACCAGCAGATAGATAAGTCGATAGTTTGTAGGAAATATTTTCTTTGTAGTAATCCCGCTCATCCTCAGGATTCTCAGAATTTCCCCAGACAAGCCCAAAACCACCCTTGGAAAGCTCGAGAAGCAACTCTTGCTTAGTCCGCCAGCCTTCTATATGGACCTTAGAATAATCGACTCCTTCAACTGGTTCGGTATAGACATGAAGGGGTGTCTCATATTTCCAATCGATGATATGTGGGAAACGCGACGGATTCCCTGAGAAGATCAGTTTTTTCTCAAATTGCGGAGTATAGAGATCCAAACTGTGGGTCAAATCCCACAACTTTTGGACCACATATTTTTTCACTGTGAGCCCTTCTGATACTAGACGATGGTACATTTGCTCTGACGGAACAACGACCAGATCACTCTGATTGTACATGTCGATATAGTTAGGCATTAGGTAATAATTGCTCTCAAACATGAGTGGTGGAACATCATGGATAAACATGACCAGCTTGGTTTGAAGGAGTTTTAACTTATCAACCAAACGGCGGTCCCACTCAATTCCATTCCAAGAAGGAGATTGAACGAAGACGATATCCCCAAAAGCAACGCCTGCTAAAATCCCATCCATCCGCGAATTCAATTCGCTAGCCGGCTCATTGCTATGATCATAAAAGTAGATCCCTAGTTCATTAACCCCAAGTTCACGAACGACATTCATAATATCGTTTTGTGCCATCAGGGCAACACTTTTCGAAGATTGCCCAAATAAATTTGTAAAATGGATTTTCATCTCTTTCCTCTGACTCTTCTTTTTAATCCCATATTTTCTGAAGATATGAAGGCAAACAGAGCTTTTCACAAAGTAACCTTTTTCATATCCCTCAATGAAAACTTCCTCATTCATTATAACATATTTCCCAACTTCTTAGACATTCTAGATCAATAAAAGACCGGTTCATTCCGGTCTTTTAAGGTTTTATTTGCCATCTTTTTTCCGAATTCCTAAAAGGGCTAATCCAGACAGAAGAATGGAAGCTCCTGTAGCAAGAATATTAGATGAAGGATGGGCACCTGTCTCTGGAAGAGCAGGTTCTGAAGAATGTTTCGCACTTCGCGAGCTTGCATCTGATGAAGATTCCGAGTAAGAGCTGCTTGACGAAGACACGACAGACTCCGAAGAACTTGTCATAGCAGAGAAGCTGGACGCATAAGACACACTGATCCATTCAGAAGCTTCATGCGATAAGGATTGACTCTCTGTCGATGATGCGCTTCTAGAATCTGAAACACTCGTCAAAGGAAATTCAGATACTGGCATGGACGTTGAAGCCGATTCGCTTGCTGAAAGGAGCGAAGTTGATTGGCTATAGGAGTCTGATTTTGAAACAGATGTTGATGCTAGAGATTCTGAATGGGATGTCCATTGTGAAGCAGATAGACTCTCAGAAACGGATCGAGAGAACGATCCAGACTCTGAAACCTGCGATGCAGCTACAACATGAGAAGTTGAGGCAGATTGGCTTGTGGAGACAGAGGCTTGAACTAATGAATCTGATTGGCTTGCAGAAACGGACGCTTGAACTAGCGATTCTGATTGACTAGCTGAAACGGATGCTTGGGCCAACGAATTTGATTCACTTGCCGAAACGGATGCTTGGGCCAAGGAGTCAGATTGACTTGAAGAAACTGATTCTTGTACCAAGGATTCAGATTGACTTGCTGAAACGGATGCTTGAATCAACGAGTCTGACTGACTGGCAGATACAGACTCCTGAACCAGGGAATCGGATTGACTGGCCGATACAGATGCTTGAGCCAACGAGTCTGATTGGCTGGCAGAAACTGATTCTTGTACCAGCGAATCGGATTGACTGGCTGAAATCGACCCTTGAACTAGCGAATCGGATTGACTCGCTGAAACGGAGTCCTGAATCAACGATTCGGACTGACTAGTAGAAACGGATGCTTGGGCCAAGGAGTCGGATTGAATTGTCGAAACGGATTCTTGTACTAACGAGTCTGATTGACTAGCTGAAATCGACTCTTGAACTAGTGATTCTGATTGGCTGGTCAATACAGATGCTTGAACCAACGAATCGGATTGGCTGGTCAATACAGATGCTTGAACTAACGAATCTGATTGGCTGGCAGATACGGATTCCTGAACCAATGACTCGGACTGACTTGCGGAAACCGACGCTTGAACCAAGGAATCAGATTGACTAGCTGATACGGATTCTTTGAGCAACGAATCGGATTGGCTAGACGATACAGATGCCTGAACCAGCGAGTCTGATTGACTAGCAGAAACGGACGCTTGTACCAAAGATTCTGATTGGCTAGACGATACAGATGCCTGAACCAACGAGTCGGATTGACTCGCGGAAACTGATTCTTGAATCAGCGAGTCTGACTGACTGGCAGATACGGATTCCTGAACCAATGACTCGGACTGACTGGTTGAAACAGACGATTGAGCCAAAGAATCTGATTGGCTTGCTGAGATCGATTCTTGAGCCAATGAATTCGATTCACTTGCCGAAACTGACTCTTGAACCAGCGAATCGGATTGGCTGGCAAATACGGATTCTTTGAGCAACGAGTCTGATTGGCTAGACGATACGGATTCCTGAAGCAACGACTCTGACTGACTCAACGAAACGGATTCTGATAGCTTTTTGCTCATCGAAATAGATTGTGACAAGGAAATCAGTTGAGAAACCACTTCCTCCGATCCAACCGCCGATGTTGACTGCGATTGAGACACAGAAATTGATCTAGATGCTAAATTAGATAAGGATACCGACTGACTCAACGAAACAGATTTCGAGGCTTTTTCAGACTCACTCTTAGATGCTGATGCTGCTTTTGATTGTGAGTCGGATTGACTCGCTGATACAGATTCTTTAATCAATGACTCTGATTGACTCGCTGAAATCGACTCTTGAACCAGCGACTCAGATTGGCTTGAAGAAACTGATTCTTGAACCAAGGAATCAGACTGGCTGGCCGAAACGGATTCCTGAAGCAACGACTCAGACTGGCTAGCAGAGACTGAGGCCTGAACTAACGAATCCGATTGACTTGCTGAAACAGAGGCCTGAACCAACGAATCAGACTGGCTGGCAGATACGGATTCTTTAATCAAGGAATCTGATTGACTGGCTGAAACCGACTCTTGGACTAGAGACTCCGACTGACTAGTGGAGATCGATTCCTGAACCAACGAGTTGGATTCGCTTGTCGATACAGATTGTGACAAGGAAATCGAGGTTGAAACCTGTGAATCTGATTGACTGGCGGAGCTAGATGCTTGTGACAAGGAAACGGACTCACTGACCGAAACAGATTGAGAAGATGAAATGGATTCTGAAACTAGTGACTCTGAAGTTGAAATCGAGAAGTTTTGAGATTGTGAAGTAGATTCTGACGGTGTCATCTTCCGATAGTAATAATTCACACTCGTTAAGGGGTATGAATCTACTATTTTTTTGATCGTTTGTTTGAAGTTGGAAAAACCATCTGCTCCTTGAGGTGTTGCATCTTCTCCAACGACCATGGTCGTATTTTTATCGAGGTAGGCCGATTTTGGAAGTTCCGTGAATGGTTTTGGAACAGTATATTCTATTCCTGTTTTCTCATCAGTGTATGTAACTGTCTCCTTACTAGAGAACCAACCTGTAATATCCAACTCAAAATGTTGGTAATCTATTCGTTTTGGTGTAACATTCAGGAAATAATCCTTGTTTTTACTTTCAACTTTACGAGTTCCACCTAAATCTGAAAGGTTATCCGTACTATCTTGTTTAAATTCTTTTTCATAAACAAGTGTATATACATCGGTTACCTTAGCATTTCCTACATCACCACTACTAACATCATGGATTTTAGAAGGATCTAAAACATAGTAGCGAAGAGAATAATCACCATTTTGATTAAGGGTGACAACTTCACTTTTAATGAAATGCTCACGTGCATCCCCTAATAGTTCAACTCTTGATTTCCCATTCTTGCTATTATCGAACACCCCACTTTGACGATTTGGGAATACGGTATGCGCTGGGACCTGTACATAACCAGGAAATTCGCGTGGATTAGAAGCTGTATAATGCTGGCCTTCCAATCCGTAGATTCTATACTCTAGTAAGGATCTTTCTTTCCCCGTTGGTTCATATTGCCCATTGAACCATCTACCATTCGGGTCCACTTCTCTATAGAAGGTCGATTGTTGTCCCATCATAGATGGAATTTTGATACTAGGATACGTCCTAATCAATTGCCCTTGATTCTCAGGGGTCATGACATCATAAATACTCCGGAATAAGAAAGCCTGTTCCGGAATAAAATTCGTCAGCATTCCAAAGGTCCCATTACCTGTAGAAGGTTCCGAATTAAAAACCTTGTTCCCAAAGGGAGCCTGACCAATCAGTACTTCTTTTGGTAATTGAATATCTTGCCCATATCCTTTTGGAGATACAGTTTGTGAAAAAATTTCAGCCCCATCTGATTTTCGGACAATGCGGAAATAAACATCCATTGCCTTATGCTTTTCCGGATCTATCTCACTGATATCAATCGACATAGTCGCATAGTAACCAAGTGACTCTCCTTGTTTATTCACAAAGTCCCAAATACCAAATGTATAACGATTGGTGTAGGGTTCACCTAAAAAATTTTTCAACTCTTCAGGCGAAAATCTTAAGAGATCTTTATCTAGATGAGGATCCTTAGCATATCCTGGTGTGTCAAGTGTAGGATCTTCTACACTCGCACCATTGGGATCTTCTGGGTTCGGGGTCATATCCAATACATCATCAGCCAAGTATGTTTCCTCAGCTAGAGGAGCCAACTGAGCAGAGATCGCAGGTTTCCCATCTATATTCGTATTTCCCACAAAACCTGCAGCTGTCAAGGTCGTCATCATCTCATCGACAGCTTTCTCCAAACGATCGCGCTGGTCAGCATAAGCTTGCGCACTGGCATTGGTGTGGATCAAGTTATTGCTTGCAGCCACTTCAGCCTGCACTTTGTTAATGACCGCTTCGACCACTGCTCGGCGATCGGTGTCCGTCATTTTAGATGCGTAATTCCCTGCAATTTCTTGAAGCAATTCAGCTTCAGAGGTATTTTGTTCTAAAACAGTGGCTTCTTCTAAACTAGTTGGCTCTTCAATACCTGCTTCTGACTCTAGAGCTTGGGTAGACTCGCTAAGTGCCGTTGATAATGCAGTTGATACAACTTCGCTCAAGGATAAAGAAGCGGATTCACTGATCGAAGCAGATGCACTCACAGATGTAGAAAGGCTGGTTGATCCTGAAACAGAGCTGGATTCTGAAGGTTGGCTTGAAGTTTTCGCTAAGACAACACTATCCACTTCTGCCAAGGTTTCCTCTTTTGTCTCAGAAACCGTTGGTGCAAGTGATGTTGCATCCTCCGCCTTAGCAGTCGTAGCAATCACAGCACCCCCAAAAACAGTCCCTACCGTAATCAAACCTTTTAAGAAGGCTTGGTTATGCTTTTGACTTTCTATTTGATCTTGCTGCACGTTGGCAATGATGGTCTCCTCCACTTGCCCACGCACCACGCGAAAGAGGCCTAGAGCAGCCGTTGATGCCCGAAGCCAATTTTTTCCTGATTTAATTAATTTGAAGCGTACGACACGATCTGTTTCACGAAAGTTTCCTTTTGAACGCTTAAATTGCATGATATTCCCCTTACATTGTAGTCATTATTCATTATACAGGAATACTACGTAGATTCAAGTAATTTGCTACAAAAAACTTATATATTATCGTTTAATTTTCAAATTTTTTTGTAACACATTAAAAACACTTCATTCTACTAGTAAAAAAGTGAATCTCCTATGAGATTCACTCGAAAAAAATGATATTTCCTACTAGATCAGTTCCCCTTCTTTTTACGTCGGGTAAGTCCAGCAATTCCAGCTAACCCTGTAACAACCCCAAGAAGGGCTGATGTTACAGATCCTGTTTCGCCAGTATTTGGAAGGGCCACAGATTGGCTGTGTTTTTGTGATCCACTTGCTGATTCTGATGCAGACAATGACTCTGAATGAGAAATTGATTGGCTCATTGAGTTAGAGTATGAACCGCTACCAGATGTTGCTCCTGATTGTGATTGACTCACTGAAACTGAAGTACTTACTGATGTTGAAGTTGATTCAGGTGCAGAGGTACTCAATGATGCTGACTCAGATGCAGATACTGATGTCGAAACTGAAAGCGAAGTAGAGACTGACTGGCTTTCTGATACTGAACTGCTCAACGATGCTGACAATGATTCAGATGTCGAGATTGATTCAGATGTTGATACTAATTCCGAAGTTGAAACTGATTCAGACGTAGACACTGATTCGGATGCAGATGCCGACTCTGAAGTAGAAACTGATTCAGACGTTGAAACTGACTCGGACGTTGATGCTGATTCTGATGTTGACGCTGACTCGGACGCAGAGGCTGATTCTGAGGTTGAGACTGATTCGGACGTCGAAACAGATCCTGAGGTTGAAACCGACTCAGATTTAGAGGCTGACGCTGACTCGGACGTTGAGACAGACTCAGACGTCGATACCGATTCAGAGGCTGAGACTGATTCGGACACTGAGACTGATTCGGATGTTGACACCGATTCAGACGTAGACACTGATTCGGATGTTGATACTGATTCGGATGTTGACACCGATTCAGACGTAAACACTGATTCGGATACAGATGCCGATTCAGAGGTAGACACTGATTCGGATGTTGATACTGATTCGGATGCAGAAACTGATTCTGAAGTTGAAACCGATTCGGACGTAGACAATGATTCAGACGTTGATGCTGACTCAGATACTGACGCTGACTCAGATGTAGATGCCGACTCAGATGTAGATACTGACTCAGAGGTCGAGACTGATTCAGACGTAGACGCTGACTCAGACGTCGATACCGATTCAGAGGCTGAGACAGACTCGGATGCAGAAACTGATTCTGAGGCTGAAACCGATTCGGATGTTGACACCGACTCAGACGTTGAGACAGACTCGGATGCAGAAACTGATTCTGAGGCTGAAACCGATTCGGATGTTGACACCGATTCAGACGTTGATGCTGACTCGGATGCTGAAACTGATTCAGAGGTTGAGACTGATTCGGATGTTGAGACTGATTCTGAAGCAGATGCTGATTCGGACGCTGACACCGATTCAGAAGTTGACGCTGATTCAGATACAGAAACCGATTCGGACGTTGACACTGATTCTGAGGTTGATGCTGATTCTGAGGTTGAAACTGACTCAGACGCTGACACTGATTCGGATGTCGATACAGATTCGGACGTTGATGCTGACTCCGATGCAGAGACTGATTCGGACGCAGAGGCTGATTCTGATGCCGATTCTGACGCTGATACTGACTCGGATGTTGATGCCGATTCAGAGGTTGAGACTGATTCAGAGGCTGACGCTGACTCCGATGTTGATGCCGATTCTGATGTAGATGCAGATTCAGAAGTAGACACTGATTCTGATGTTGACACTGACTCGGACGTTGACACTGATTCAGATGCTGATACCGACTCAGACGCTGATACCGACTCAGATGCTGAAACTGATTCTGAGGTAGATGCTGACTCGGATGTCGATACTGATTCAGACGTTGAAACTGACTCGGACGCTGACAATGACTCGAATGTCGATACTGATTCAGAGGTTGACAACGATTCAGAGGTAGAAACTGATTCTGAGGTCGACGCTGACTCTGAGGTTGAAACTGACTCTGAAGCCGATATTGATTCAAACGTTGACACTGACTCGGACGTTGACAATGATTCTGACGCTGATACCGACTCAGACGCTGATACCGACTCAGACGCTGACACTGATTCAGACGTTGAAACTGACTCGGACATTGAAACTGACTCGGACGTAGACACTGACTCTGACGTAGACACTGATTCTGAGGCTGAAACTGACCCAGAGGTAGAAACCGATTCAGAGGTAGAAACTGATTCGGATGTTGATTCAGACTCTGATGTCGAAACTGATTCTGATGTTGACAATGATTCGGAAGTCGAAACAGATTCAGAAGTAGACACTGATTCT
>JAWGIA010000019.1:0-41107 GCA_032560535.1 Streptococcus parasanguinis
AATTCGTTAGAATTCGATTTCGTCGTCCCACCTCCTCACAGTTGAGTAGGGCTGTAAAAGCTGATGAAATCAGCGTAGTAGAGCCCACTCAACCACTGCATCTTGCTTGACAATCCAAAAATAATTGAGAGGCTAGGACTTTTGTCCCAGCCTCTTTATTATTTCAGAGCTAGTTTGCTTTCTTTTAAGGAATTACTTGGAGGGAATAAAAGAAAAACAGAGGTGGAAGAAATTATTTTTCTTCCATCTCTGTTTTTTGTCCTTGAATGGCTTTTTTGAGCCACCAAAGTGAGCCGGCTAGGATCAGGGCAGCAAGCCAAAAAATCCAAGCCTCAATAGTGGTTAGAAAAAAGTAGAGAGCGATAGCATCGACCAATAAAAGTGGGATGAGAATCTGTTTTCTTATTTTCATAAGAGTATTGTATCATAAATCCTAGAGGAAACAAATAAAATCAAGCCTTTCTAGGTATTTTGTAGGATCTGAAAAGGTCCGATAGGGTTAGTTAGTGAATTTTCTTTTAGGAGTGCATCTTGGTCCCATTTGTGGTAAAATAGTAAAGATATGAGTAAAGAATTTCATCATGTAACGGTTTTGCTTCATGAAACGATCGATATGCTGGATGTTAAGCCAGATGGGATCTATGTAGACGCCACATTGGGTGGGGCAGGCCACAGCGAATATTTGTTAACAAAATTAAATGAATCGGGCCATCTTTATGCCTTCGACCAAGATCAGCATGCGATTGAGAATGCTAAGATTCGTTTGGCACCTTTCATCGAGAAAGGCATGGTGACCTTCATTAAGGATAACTTTCGTCATTTGAAGGAACGTCTAAACGAATTGGGTGTGACTGAAATTGATGGAATCTGTTATGACCTAGGTGTGTCTAGTCCTCAGTTAGATGAACGGGAACGCGGATTTTCTTACAAGAAAGATGCGCCACTGGACATGCGGATGAATCAAGAAGCTTCCTTGACAGCCTATGAGGTCGTAAATAGCTACGATTACCATGATCTAGTCCGTATTTTTTTCAAATATGGAGAGGACAAATTTTCCAAGCAAATTGCGCGGAAAATTGAGCAAGCACGAGCAATTAAACCGATTGAAACGACGACTGAATTAGCAGAGATTATTAAATCTGCTAAACCAGCTAAGGAGCTCAAGAAAAAGGGCCATCCTGCTAAACAGATTTTCCAAGCCATTCGTATCGAAGTCAATGATGAACTGGGAGCTGCAGATGAATCAATTCAGCAAGCCATGGATTTGTTGGCCCTCGATGGTCGTATTTCTGTGATTACCTTTCATTCGTTAGAGGATCGATTGACCAAACAATTGTTTAAAGAAGCTTCGACAGTTGAGGTTCCAAAGGGGCTTCCCTTTATTCCAGATGATTTGAAACCAAAGATGGAGTTAGTCAACCGGAAACCTATTTTGCCAAGTGATGAAGAGCTTGAGGATAATAATCGATCCCATTCAGCAAAACTACGGGTTGCTCGAAAAATACACAAGTAAGAGGAATTGATATGGCAGCAAGAGATGAGAGAACAAGAACACAGGTACTGCAAGATCGCTTTCGCCGTTTCTCTAGAGTAGAAAAGGCTTTTTATGGGTCGATTGTCCTAACAGCTGTGATTTTAGCCATTAGTATCGTCTTTATGCAGACACGAATTTTACAAGTACAGAGTGAGTTGACTGATTTGAATACGGAACTAGAAGCCAAAAAGACGGAATTGGCAGATGTTCGTCAAGAGGTCAATGAATTAACACGTTATGACCGCTTATCACAGTTGGCTAGCTCCCAAGGAATGAAGCTGCAAAAAGAAAATCGAAAAACAGTGAGTGCAAGTAGTGATGAATAAATTTAAAAAATTTTTAATCAGGTATTCGATAAAGAAACGTCGCTTGCCGGATCAGAATCGAAAACAAGTTGGGAAAAATCTCAGTGTACTGGCGATTTTCCTCTTTTTTCTCTTTCTGATTAATTTTGCAATGATTATTGGGACTGACAAAAAATTCGGTGTGACCTTATCGGATCAAGCAAAAAAAGTCCATGAGGAGACGGTTATTGTTCCTGCAAAACGTGGAACGATCTATGACCGAAATGGAGCAGTAATTGCTGAAGATGCGACGACCTATAACGTTTATGCTGTTATTGATAAAAAGTACAAATCAGCAACCGGAAAAATCCTCTATGTAGAAGAGAGCCAATTTAAAAAAGTAGCAGAAATCTTTAAGCAGTACTTAGGGATGGATGAGGATTACGTCATTCAACAGTTGTCGCAAAAGAAATTGAAACAAGTTTCTTTTGGATCGAACGGAAACGGCATTACTTATAGTAATATGACAGCTATCCGTGAGGCCATGGAAGCAGCGAAGATTGAAGGGGTTGCCTTTACAACTAGTCCAAATCGAAGCTATAAAAATGGAGTTTTTGCCTCTCAATTTATAGGGCAGGCCTCTCTTCAAGAAGATAAAGAGGGGAATAAAACCTTGAAGGGGCAATCAGGAATGGAGAAATCCCTCGATCGTATTCTCGCTGGTCAAAATGGGGTTATCACCTATGACAAAGACCGAAACGGGAATATCGTTCCTGGTTCAGATAAGGTTTCTGTCAAAACAGAAGATGGGAAGGATGTATACACAACCCTTTCTGCGGAACTTCAAACCTATCTCGAAACCCGAATGGATGTTTTCCAAGAAAAAGTAAAAGGAAAGTATGTTAGTGCGACTCTTGTGAGTGCAAAAACTGGAGAAATCCTGGCGACAACGCAACGTCCATCCTATAATGCGGATACCAAACAAGGGTTGGATCTGAAAAACTTGAAAACCTGGAATACCATCCTTTATCAAGGTCAATATGAACCGGGTTCAACGATGAAGGTCATGTTATTAGCTTCGGCGATTGATCATGGAACCTTCCCAGCCTATAATGAAGTATACTACAGTAACGAACTACAAGTAAAAGATGCGACGATTCGTGACTGGGATGTCAATATGGGCTTGATGGATGGACGCTATATGAACATTGCTCAGGGCTTTGCCTATTCTAGTAATATTGGGATGACCAAGCTAGAGCAGAAGATGGGAAATAACGTCTGGATGAATTACCTCCACCGCTTCAAATTTGGTCTCTCTACCCGTTTTGGCATGGGCGATGAGAGTTTTGGAAGCCTTCCGGGTGATAACTATGTTACTCAAGCTATGTCTGCCTTTGGACAAGGGATATCTGTCACCCAAACGCAGATGTTGCGGGCCTTTAGTGCCATCGCTAATGATGGGCAAATGTTGGAGCCGAAGTTTATTAGTGCTATTTACGATAAAAAATCAGACACAGCCCGCAAATCAAAAAAAGAAGTTGTTGGAAAACCAGTTTCAGGATCAGCTGCACAACAGACACGGAACTATATGATCACCGTCGGAACAGATCCAGAGTATGGAACCTTGTACAGTGATGGACCCATCATTCAGGTACCCGGTCAAAACGTTGCGGTGAAATCAGGGACTGCCCAAATGGCGACAGATCAAGGATACTTGCAAGGAGAAAATGATTATATCAACTCGGTTGTAGCCATGACACCTGCAGAAGATCCTGAATTCATTATGTATGTGACGGTCCAACAACCAGAAGTGAAATTCTCAGCGACCAGCTGGGAAGAGCTGGTTAATCCTATTTTGGAAGATGCAGTTGCTTTAAAAGACGAATTGCATTTGACATCAGAGGCACCAACTTTGGATGATGTGACCAAAGAAACGACCTACAAAATCCCTTCAGTAGAAACTCTCTCTAAGGAGTTGAATCTGAAACAAAATCTGAGCCCAGGTGCTTATTCAGAGGAATTGCGTCGCAATTTGGTGCAACCAATTGTCCTAGGAACTGGGAAAAATATCCGCAAGATGTCTGTGGATGTAGGCTCTAAAGTCAAAGCCAATCAGCAAGTATTGTTATTGACAGAAGACTTTGATGCGGTTCCGGATATGTATGGTTGGACAAAGAAAAATGCGGACATCTTTGGAGAATGGACTGGAATTGAGATTACCTATAAAGGTAGTGGAAAGAAAGTAACCAAACAAAGTGTCAAAATGAACACCTCACTCAATAAAACTAAAAAGATTACGTTAACATTAGGAGACTAAGATGTATATTGCTACGATCCTTGTATCGTTTCTATTAACAGTGGCTGCTATTCCAGCCTTTATTCGATTTTACCATCGTGCTCATATTTCCGGGCAACAAATGCACGAAGATGTGAAACAACACAAAGCGAAAGCTGGCACTCCGACAATGGGTGGAGTTGTATTTCTCATTACAGCCGTTCTAGTTAGTTTTGTCGTTACCGTATTGACTGGAAATTTCACGCGCCCTGTTCAACTGATTCTATTTATCTTGATTCTATATGGAATTGTTGGATTTTTGGATGACTTTTTAAAAGTCTTTCGTAAGATTAATGAAGGTCTCAATCCAAAACAAAAATTGGCCCTTCAACTTGTTGGTGGAATCATCTTCTATATTTTTTCTGAACGCCACGGTGCAGGAAGCCTTTTAAATGTCTTTGGTTACGATCTTTACTTGGGCCATTTCTACATTCTCTTTGCTTTGTTTTGGTTGGTTGGATTTTCAAACGCGGTCAATTTGACAGATGGGATTGATGGATTAGCCAGCATCTCCGTTGCTATTAGCCTGAGTGCCTATTCCTTTATTGCCTATATGCAAGGAAAATGGGACATTCTCTTTGTGACTTTGAGTATGATTGGGGCCTTGCTTGGATTCTTTGTCTTCAACCACAAGCCGGCTAAAATCTTTATGGGCGATGTCGGTAGTCTTGCTCTTGGAGGGATGCTTGCAGCCTTGTCAATGGCTCTGCATGTCGAGTGGACGTTGCTCTTGATTGGTCTGGTCTATGTCATTGAAACAGGTTCAGTGATGCTACAAGTGACCTATTTCAAATGGACCAAGAAACGGTACGGGGAAGGACGTCGGATTTTCCGAATGACTCCTTTCCACCATCATTTAGAACTGGGTGGCCTTTTTGGCAATGGGCAAAACTGGTCAGAATGGAAAGTGGATGCCTTTATGTGGAGCATTGCCTTGGTGACAAGTGTCGTGACTCTAGTTCTTCTCTACCTATAAAACGACGGTGGGCTTTCCCATCGTTTTTTTACTGACTCAGAGAGACTTCGCTGGTTAGGAAAAATGACTCATAAGAGAGGCAAGAAGACAGCTTTTCTGATATAATAATAGAGATCATGAAAGGAACTGAGAAAATGAAATTTACAGAGTTTAATTTTAAGCCCTATATTCAAGAGGCACTGAAAGAAATAAATTTTAGAGAAGCAACCGAAGTACAGGAAAAACTAATTCCGATTGTCCTAGATGGAAATGATTTGGTTGGAGAGTCAAAGACAGGTTCTGGGAAGACCCATACTTTCCTCTTGCCGATTTTTCAAACCTTAAATGAAGACAGTGAGCAAGTTGAAGCGGTCATCACGGCTCCTAGTCGGGAGTTGGCAACGCAAATTTACCATGCTGCTCGTCAAATCGCTAGTCATTCTGACAAAGAAATTCGGATTGTAAATTATGTTGGAGGAACGGATAAAAACCGTCAGATTGAAAAATTGCAGGTCAAACAGCCGCATATCGTGATTGGAACTCCAGGTCGGATCTATGATCTAGTTGCATCCGGTGATCTGGCTATTCATAAGGCTCATACCTTTGTGGTAGATGAGGCAGATATGACACTGGATATGGGATTTTTGTCTACCGTAGATAAGATTGCTTCAAGACTACCTCAACAACTGCAGTTTTTGGTGTTTTCAGCTACCATTCCACAAAAATTACAGCCTTTCTTGAAAAAATATCTCTCAAACCCTGTTATGGAGCAAATTAAGACCAAGACGGTGATTTCAGATACCATCGATAATTGGCTGGTTTCGACCAAGGGTCGGGATAAAAATGAGCAAATTTACCAATTGACCAAGACCTTGCAACCTTATTTGGCCATGATTTTCGTTAATACAAAAACGAGAGCAGATGATCTCCATGCCTATCTAGTAGCTCAGGGACTCAAAGTGGCGAAGATTCACGGAGATATCCCACCACGTGAACGGAAACGGATCATGAATCAGGTTAAAAATCTTGATTTTGAGTACATTGTAGCCACAGATTTAGCGGCTCGTGGAATTGATATCGAAGGGGTGAGTCATGTCATCAACGATGCTATTCCACAAGATCTTTCCTTCTTTGTTCACCGTGTTGGCCGGACAGGGCGCAATGGTCTACCAGGTGTCGCTATTACTCTTTATCAACCGAGTGATGATTCAGATATCCGTGAACTAGAAAAAATGGGAATTCGTTTCGTACCTAAAGTCTTGAAAAATGGGGTTATTGAAGATACTTATGATCGGGACAGACGGGCGAATCGTGAGAAAAAGCAAGAGAAACTCGACATCGAAATGATTGGTCTGGTGAAGAAGAAAAAGAAAAAAATCAAACCAGGCTACAAGAAAAAAATCAAATGGGCAGTTGATGAAAAGCGGAGAAAAGCTAAGCGAGCTGAAAACCGTGCGCGTGGACGAGCTGAACGGAAGGCTAAGCGCCAAACTTTCTAACCTCCTCTTTCAAATGTTCAGAAGAAAACATAGATTTTCTTTATGAACTCCATAAAGAAAATCTATTAGGAACTTGTCTAAAATTATGATAGACTAAATTTGAGTAGTCTATCATTTTTCTATTTCTGTAGCAATTTTTGGAATTCCGATGGTGAATGTGATAGAATGTTTATGTTCGAGAAAGGAAGTAACAAAAATGTTTACAACTAATCTTTTAGCTGCCAACTGGTATGCTGACTTTTTAAAACACGTTCCAGATAGCAAGCTGTTTAGTTTGAGAGCCGTATTGGATGCATTTCCGGCTGTCATAGGAAAATTGCCTGTGACGATTTTATTAGCCCTAGGAGGCGCATTTTTTGGGATTATTTTTGCCATGATTTTTGCTCTGGTCAAAATTAATCGTGTACGAATTCTTTACCCGATTCAAGCTGTTTTTGTCAGTTTTTTACGGGGGACTCCTTTGTTGGTTCAGTTGATGTTGACCTATTATGGGATTCCTCTTATTTTAAAAGCGATCAATCAGTCTTATGGAACAGCTTTTAATATTAATGCCATTCCAGCTGAGCTGTTTGCAATTGTGGCTCTTGCCTTTAATGAGGCAGCTTATGCGAGTGAAACCATCCGGGCAGCCATTTTATCAGTGGATCCTGGTGAAATTGAGGCAGCGCGTAGTCTTGGAATGACCAACCGCCAAGTTTATCGCCGGATTATTATTCCCAATGCAGCAGTCGTTGCAACTCCAACCTTAATCAATTCTCTCATTGGCTTGACCAAGGGGACCTCGCTAGCCTTTAGTGCCAGTGTGGTTGAAATTTTTGCCCAAGCACGGATTATTGGGGGGAGCGATTTGAAGTACTTTGAACGCTTTATCACGGTATCGATTGTTTACTGGATTGTGAACATTCTCATTGAAATACTAGGCCGTCACATTGAACGTCGACTGGATATTGAGACTCCCGTAGCAATTGATTTACCAGATCAGGAGGTCCGGATCTAATGATTTATATTTCAGAATTATCAAAGACATTTTCAGGTCAAAAGGTTTTAAATAATCTAAGTTTGGAAATTCAAAAAGGGGAAGTCGTGGCCCTAATCGGGTCTTCGGGAGCTGGTAAATCAACCTTCTTACGCAGTTTAAACTATTTGGAAGCACCAGATAGTGGTAGAATTAAGATTGATGATTTCGAAGTTGATTTTGAGCACATTACCCAAGATCAAATCTTAACCTTAAGAAGAAAATTGGCCATGGTGTTCCAACAGTTTAATTTGTTTGGTAGAAAAACAGCCCTTGAAAATGTGAAAGAAGGGCTCATTGTTGTGAAGGGCCTATCCGATCAAGAAGCAACGAAAATTGCTCGAGAAGAACTGGCAAAAGTCGGTTTATCGGATCGTGAAAATCACTATCCTCGTCACCTCTCAGGTGGACAAAAACAACGGGTGGCTTTGGCCCGTGCCTTGGCCATGAAACCAGAGGTTCTTTTGCTGGATGAACCGACTTCAGCCTTGGATCCAGAATTGGTTGGAGAAGTTGAAAAATCCATTGCCAATGCGGCAAAATCAGGACAAACCATGGTACTGGTCAGCCATGATATGTCTTTTGTAGCGCAAGTAGCAGATAAGGTCTTATTTTTGGATAAAGGACGGATTATTGAATCTGGAACACCAGAGGAAATCATGCAACATCCAAAAGAAGAACGGACAAAAGAATTCTTTGCTAGTTACAAACGGACCTATGTTTGATATAATAGAGGAGAGGTAAGACTCAGCTGGCGATGCTAGCTGGGTTTGTTTTCTGAAAATGTAAAAATATTTGGAGTCGTGATGTTAAATAAATTATTGTCCTTATATTTACAAAGTTTAGTGACGACAACGATTTTAGTTGGGATCGCTTCTTGTATTTGGATTGGCTACCGTGCCCTTAAGAAGAAAGATAAAACAGCCAAGCAACGACAAGCCCATTTGTATGATATCCTCTTAATTGATATCATGACGATTCCTATTTTAACCTTTGCGGTCATAGGGATTTTGTTTATCTTTCAAGCACGATAATTGCAAAAAGACCGTGTTAGAATTATAATGGTTACAACAAAACAGAAAGAGGTTGAGTATGTTTGATACAGTGATTATTGGGGCAGGTCCTGCAGGGATGACTGCTGCCCTTTATGCAGCACGAAGCAATTTAAAAGTCGCATTGATTGAGAGAGGAATTCCAGGCGGTCAAATGAACAATACGTCTGACATTGAAAACTATCCTGGCTATGCCAATATTAGTGGTCCAGACTTGGCTGAAAAAATGTTCGAGCCTTTAGAGAATCTTGGTGTAGAACATTTGTTTGGACAGGTAGAGCGCATCGAAGACCACGGAGCAACCAAAAAGATTGTCACAGATGATGGGGAATTTGAAGCTAAAACCGTGGTGATTGCAACAGGGTCTAACCATCGTTCATTGAATGTCCCTGGTGAAGAGGACCTGAATAGTAGAGGGGTTTCCTACTGTGCTGTTTGTGATGGAGCTTTCTTTAGAGACGAGGATCTCTTGGTCGTTGGTGGAGGCGATTCTGCGGTAGAAGAAGCTGTTTTTTTGACTCAGTTTGCAAAAACAGTGACCATTGCCCATCGTCGTGATCAATTGCGTGCTCAAAAAGTTCTTCAAGACCGTGCCTTTGCCAATGATAAAATTCATTTTGCTTGGAATACGGTTGTTGAAGAAATTAAGGGTGAACAAAAAGTAACGTCTGTCCTTTTAAAAGATGTGAAGACAGGAGAGGTTAGAGAGCAAGCCTTCGGTGGTGTCTTTATCTATGTCGGTTTAGATCCTGTCAGTGATTTTGCGACAGAACTTGGTATTTTAGATGAAAATGGCTGGGTGGTCACGGATGATCATATGAGAACCACAGTCCCAGGTATTTTTGCGGTTGGCGATGTTCGTCAAAAAGATTTGCGTCAAGTGACGACAGCAGTCGGAGACGGTGCGATTGCTGGCCAAGAAGTTTATAAATATATCACAGAAAACTTTTAATCCAAAAAATCTGAGCTTCCTGTCTCAGATTTTTTTCATGCTTTCCTTTCAGTATTCAATAGAGCTGAAATGTGCTATAATGGTACTAATTTTATGGTAGGAATTCATAGAACAAATCAATAAAAAAGAGGTATACATATGTATCCAGATGACAGTTTAACTTTGCATACTGATTTATACCAAATCAACATGATGCAAGTCTATTTTGATCAAGGTATCCACAATAAACATGCTGTATTTGAAGTGTATTTTCGTCAACAGCCTTTTAAAAACGGTTACGCTGTATTTGCTGGCTTAGAGAGAATTGTGAAATACTTGGAAAACTTGAGTTTTTCTGAGAGCGATATTGCCTATTTAAAGTCACTTGGTTATCATGGGGCCTTCTTGGAATATCTTCGTGATCTCAAGTTGGAATTGACGGTACGCTCGGCTCAAGAAGGAGACTTAGTCTTTGCGAATGAACCAATTGTTCAGGTAGAAGGTCCTTTGGCTCAGTGTCAATTGGTGGAAACAGCCCTTTTGAATATCGTCAACTTTCAAACCTTGATTGCAACAAAAGCTGCTCGTATTCGTTCGGTCATTGAAGATGAGCCTTTGATGGAATTTGGAACACGTCGTGCGCAAGAAATGGATGCTGCCATTTGGGGAACTCGTGCAGCAGTCATCGGAGGTGCCAATGGAACTAGTAATGTTCGTGCAGGAAAACTCTTTGGAATCCCAGTTTTAGGAACCCATGCCCATTCTCTTGTACAGGTTTATGGAAATGACTACCAGGCCTTTAGGGCTTATGCGGAAACCCATAAAGATTGTGTCTTCCTCGTCGATACCTATGATACGCTTCGTATTGGGGTCCCTGCTGCTATTCAGGTAGCGCGTGAAATGGGAGATAAGATCAATTTCCTAGGCGTCCGGATTGACTCAGGAGATATTGCCTATATTTCTAAAAAGGTTCGCCAGCAATTAGATGAGGCTGGGTTTACGGAGGCTAAAATCTACGCTTCTAATGACTTGGATGAAAATACCATCCTCAACTTGAAAATGCAAAAAGCAAAAATTGATGTTTGGGGTGTGGGAACCAAGCTAATCACAGCCTATGATCAACCAGCGCTTGGAGCGGTATACAAAATTGTCTCTGTTGAAAACGAAGCAGGAGAGATGATCAATACCATCAAGCTTTCCAATAATGCAGAGAAAGTTTCTACTCCAGGTAAAAAGCAAGTCTGGCGGATTACGAGCCGTGAAAAAGGTAAGTCAGAAGGGGACTACATTACTTATGATGGAGTAGATGTTTCTCAACTGACAGAACTTAAAATGTTCCATCCGACTTATACCTACATCAATAAAACGGTCCGAAACTTTGAGGCTATTCCTCTTTTAGTGGATATTTTTAAAGAGGGGCAATTGGTTTATCAACTACCACCATTATCAGAAATTCAAGAATATGCTCGTAAAAATTACGATCAATTGTGGGATGAATACAAGCGTGTCCTTAATCCACAGCATTACCCAGTTGACTTGGCAAAAGATATTTGGCAGGATAAGATGGATCTAATCGAGGAAATGCGTAACAAGGCCAATGGAGAAGGAGAAGCAAAATGAGTTTGCAAGAAGAGATTATCCAACAATTGGGTGTCAAGCCTAGCATTGATCCTCAGGAAGAGATTCGCCGCTCGGTTGATTTCTTAAAAAGATATCTAAAAAAACATCCCTTCTTGAAAACATTTGTATTAGGGATCTCAGGAGGACAAGATTCGACTCTTGCTGGGCGATTAGCTCAATTAGCCATGGAAGAAATGCGCTCAGAGACAGGAGATGCCTCCTATCAATTTATTGCTGTTCGCCTTCCTTATGGGGTACAGACAGATGAAGAAGATGCTCAAAAAGCTTTGACCTTTATCCAGCCAGATGTCAGCCTAGTCGTTAACATCAAGGAATCAGTTGATGCCATGGAACGCGCTGTCGAAGCAACAGGAACGGATATCTCCGACTTCAACAAGGGCAATATCAAGGCTCGCAGTCGCATGATTGCTCAGTATGCTTTAGCAGGTGCGCGGAGTGGAGCCGTTATTGGGACGGACCATGCAGCGGAAAATATTACAGGTTTCTTCACAAAATTTGGAGATGGTGGTGCAGATATTTTACCCCTTTTCCGTTTGAACAAGCGCCAAGGAAAACAATTGCTTAAAGCCTTGGGAGCTGATCCTGCTCTCTATGAGAAAATCCCAACTGCAGATTTGGAAGAAGAAAAACCAGGAATAGCAGACGAAGTAGCGCTGGGTGTCACCTATAATGAAATCGATGATTACCTAGAAGGCAAACAAGTGAGCCCAGAAGCTCAAGCCACTATTGAAAAATGGTGGTACAAAGGCCAACACAAACGCCACCTGCCAATCACAGTATTTGATCATTTCTGGGAGTAAAAAGGTCCACTGGACCTTTTTAGCCCGAGTCTTAAAATAGGAAAACGAGACAGAAATCGGTAACTCGCAGAGTTCGATTTCGTAGTCTCACCATACAATATTGTGAAAAGCATCAAAAAGAAGGGCGATTTCATCCGTCCTTTTCTTCTAGATTAAAGTAACCAACTTGCAACGTTCAAGTTGCATGAAAAAATGAAGGGAGACAATCTATGAATCATCTTGGAAGTCTTGTCATAGAGACAGAGCATTTATACTTGAGGCCTTTCGTTTTGGAAGATGCACCAGCGATGTTTGAAAATTGGGCTTCGGATCCTGAAACCCTGAAATATGTCACTTGGGATGCCCATGCATCTACTGAGAGAACCAGAGAATCGATCAAAAGATGGATCGAACAGTATCGTAAACCAGATACTTATAAATGGGCGCTTTGTTTGAAAACATCACTGGATCAGGTAATTGGAGATATTAGTGTGGTTTCTCAAGACCAGGAAAGTCAATCATGCGAGCTAGGTTATATCCTTGGCAAGAAATTCTGGGGGCGGGGATTCATGACAGAAGCCGTCATAGCTGTTTTGGATTTCTTATTGAACAAAGTCGGATTTAAAGAAATCAAAGCCACTTATGTCAGTTTAAATCCTGCTTCAGGGAAAGTCATGGAAAAGGCAGGAATGCAGTATGTAGAAACCATCCCTCATGCCATTCAACGCAAAGGATATTGCGGGGATAAAATCATCTATTCTAAACAGAATCCCTCTCTATAGGGTGATTTTTACTTGAAGATTCTGCTCAAAGGATTATAATAGTAAATAATGAAAAAAGGAGATTGCTATGTCAGAATTAACGAAAGAATTTACAGACCAGCTCTATGCTAATTATGAAGCAAATGTGAAATATGCGGCTCTTGAAAATGCTGTTACCCACAATGGGATCCATGCATCGCTTGAAACGCGCAAGAGTGCAGTAGAAAATACACCAGTTTTTTCACTTGATTTGACCAAGGATAAGGTGACAAACCAAAAAGCATCTGGGCGTTGTTGGATGTTTGCGGCTTTAAATACCTTCCGTCACAAGATGATCTCAAGCTTCCAATTGGAAGATTTTGAGTTGTCTCAAGCACATACTTTCTTTTGGGATAAGTATGAAAAAGCAAACTGGTTTTTGGAGCAAGTGATCGCTACAGCAGACCAAGAATTAACCAGCCGTAAGGTGGCTTTTCTCCTACAAACCCCTCAACAAGATGGCGGTCAATGGGATATGGTAGTATCTCTCTTTGAGAAATACGGAGTGGTTCCAAAATCAGTTTATCCAGAATCGATTTCTTCAAGCAATAGCCGGGAATTGAACACCTACCTCAATAAACTCTTGCGTCAAGATGCGCAAATCTTGCGTGACTTGATTCACTCAGGCGCAGATAATGAGGCGGTTGCGACCAAGAAACAAGCGTTGTTGCAAGAAATTTTTAACTTCTTGGCTATGTCCTTAGGATTGCCTCCACGTGAATTTGACTTTTCATACCGTGATAAGGACAACCAATTCCATTGCGAGAGTGGCTTAACTCCACAAAGCTTCTACAAAAAATATGTAGACCTTCAATTAGATGATTACGTCTCCATTATCAATGCCCCAACCACAGATAAGCCATATGGAAAATCTTACACAGTTGAGATGCTGGGCAATGTTGTTGGTAGCCGCCCGGTCCGCTACTTAAATGTTCCAATGGATCGTTTGAAAGAACTAGCCATTGCTCAAATGAAAGCAGGAGAAACTGTCTGGTTCGGTTCAGATGTAGGCCAAGTCAGCAACCGTAAAGCCGGAATCCTGGCAACAGATGTCTACGATTTTGAAGCAGGCATGGACATTCATTTGACACAAGACAAGGCGGGTCGCTTGGACTATGCAGAAAGTCTCATGACACACGCTATGGTCTTGACAGGGGTTGATTTAGACGAAGCAGGTCAGCCTCGTAAATGGAAGGTTGAAAATTCATGGGGAGACAAGGTCGGTACAGATGGTTACTTTGTGGCTTCTGATGCTTGGATGGATGAATATACCTATCAAATCGTGGTTCGTAAAGAATTCCTAACAGCAGACGAATTAGCAGCCTATGAAGCAGAACCAATTGTCCTAGCACCGTGGGATCCAATGGGAGCTTTAGCAAAATAATGATATAGAAAAGAGCCGAAAGGCTCTTTTCAGATTGAAGACAAAATATCTTAAAAACTTTCCTTAGGTGAGTACGGACGTCAGCGAACTTCTTTAAAGTTCCATGACTAATTATTGAGTCTAAGGTCTCAATAATTCCGAGTGCCTGAAACAATAACGTTTCAAGCACTTTTCTCACAGCGGAAAGTTTCAGTATTTTCTTAAATCGATTTAAATATTGGAACTCAATTTTGTTTTTTGCAGAATCACTTAACTTATTTTGCTTTAAAATAGTTTGTCTACATTCTAATAAGAGCCGAAAGGCTCTTTTTTTTTTATATACTCAAAAATAAAAAAGCTGGGAAGTCTAACTAAATAAATCAGATTTTATTCGTTCTGGTTTTTTAACCATTGTTTTAAAAAAAGCCGGGCAAAAGCCCGACTTCTCCATTCTATTATTCGTTATGATTGTTAGAGTCTTGCGAAGAAGGCTCAGATGGTTTAGATTGATTTTCTTCGTTCGAAGAGCTAGACGATGGTTCTTCATACGAATACTGATCAGTGGAATAACTTGGCTCATAGTAGTAGTTATTGTAGTTGTTCTTACCATTGTTTAAGTAGAGATAAGAACCACTTCGATACAGTCCACTTGGTTGCGTCCAATCCGTATGACCAGAGTTATTATTATTAGCAAGATAGAGCATCATTTGACGGTAGACATCCGTTGCGACCTGTATTCCATTATCCAATACTGGTGTAAAGCGATTGGAATAACCTGTCCATACTGCCATGGCATATTCAGGAGTGTAGCCTACAAACAATTCATCCGGTGTTACAATATTTGAATAAGCATTTTTTGTCAATTTACCGATTTCGTTATCATCATAGTTTGATGTACCTGTCTTACCAGCTTGGTAGATTCCCGAAATGGCAGCATTTGTACCGGAACCAGACAAGAGAACTGTCTTCATCATATCTGTCATCATGTAGGCAGTTGTTGCTTTCATTGCACGAGTTCCTTCGGACTCAAATTCCTTGGTTGTGCCATCACTAAAGACAACCCGACTAACATAGGATGGTTTGTAATAGGTACCGCCATTGGCAAAAGCAGCATAGGCAGCTGCCATTTTCTCACTGCTGGCTCCGTATTTGTTGCTAGAATCGCTAGTGTTACTCGAGATAGCGTTGGCGTAAACCATTTCTGGGTAATCGATCCCTAATCCATTGAGGAATTTCTTAGCTTGTTTAAGACCAACTTTTTCCAGGGCCTTCACCGCAGGCACGTTACGAGATTGTTGAATTGCGTAGGTAATGGACATGCTACCATAGTATGAACGGTCCCAGTTGTAGACAGGCGTTGATGAATGAGGGAAGTTGTATGGCGCATCTGTTGTAGTAGCTGCTGTAGAGGTATATTCCTCATGTTCAAGAGCTGGTGCGTAATCTGTGATTGGTTTCATTGTTGAACCCCAGTCACGGTTGGTCTCAACGGCTTGGTTGGTACCGAAGGAAACGTTGCTAGATTGGTGACGAGAGCCAAGTTGTGCAATGACTTTACCAGTATTAACATCGATAACTGTTGAAGCTACTTGCAATTCATCATCTGGATAGTTGACATATTCATCTGTATTGTAGATATCCCATAGTTTCTTTTGAGCTTCTGTATCCACGTTTGTATAGACATCCATTCCGGTTGTCAACAAATTGTAGCCCGTTTCTTCTTCGACTTGCTCGATCACTTCTTTTAGGTAATTATCCATATAAGCTGGATAACTGCTTGAAGAGCTAAGACTTTGAAGACCATCTGTAACAGGTGTATTCACTGCCGCTTCGTATTGTTTATTGGAAATGGACTTCATATCGAGCATTTCTTTTAAAACTAAGTTTCGGCGTTGAAGTGCCGCTTCGGGATGAGAATAAGGATCGTATTGGTTCGGCGCTTGAGGCATCCCTGCTAGAAGCGCTACTTGAGGGAGCGATAGATCTTTTAGGTCTTTTCCATAATAGCTTTTTGCAGCTGTCTGCATTCCATAGTTCCCATTCGCCATAAATACTTTATTAACGTAATAGGTCAAGATTTCTTGTTTGGTTGCTTTCTTTTCCAACTGAGTTGCTAACCAAGCTTCTTGGATCTTACGAGAGAGGGTACGGTCAGAGGCTGAAGTGGAGAAATAGGTTAACTTGATCAATTGTTGCGTCAAGGTTGACCCACCTTGACTTCCTCCTCGCAAGTTGTGAAGGAAGGAACCGCCGATCCGAATAATATCGACCCCACGGTGATTGAAGAAACGGTGGTCTTCAATCGCTACGATAGCATTGACCAAATCAGTAGGGATTTCATTGGCTGTGACATTGATTCGTTTCTCAGCCCCCAAATCTGCGATCAAGTTATTTTGGTTGTCATAGATCTTACTAGATGTTGTTGCAACCAAATCTTTTTCAGACAAGGTTGGTGCTTTCATAGCATAGTAACCAAATATCAGTCCACCGAGGACAAATAAAAGTAAGAAAAATGAAATGGCTGCGATGGCAACATATTTCAACCATTGAATGACTGTTTGTTTATTCATTTAAATACCACCTAGAAGTTTCTGTTCGATAATATCAAGATAAGGAACGCTTGGAAGACGATTCTTATCTACTAGAAAGCCGTGCTCCTGAATATAGGAGAGGGGCATGGATTTACTACCATGATCGATGTTGTAATAGTGAATTAATGCAGGAGCAGGAAGTAAGTAGGTTTCACTCAACTTTGCAAAATGCAAGAGAACGAAACAGATACCGCCTTGCTGGACAACCGCCTCCATATGATCGATCTGATGTTGATGAAAATTTTTCATCGGCATGGATTGCTTTTGCTGTGTTTCCTTAGCTTCAAAATCGATATAGTGTCCCTTGTATACTCCAGAATAGTCCGTCGTTGAGGCTTGCCTGAAATAGGCTTCAACAATTTTTGCCCGACTGCGACGTGGATAATCCACTTTCACGATTTGAATCGGTGTTGGTTTTTTATGGATGACAGCTAGACCTCGAGAAAGATAGTATTGATTACTTTCATTGATCATTTTTTCAAATGTCATCCCACGATTCGCAAAGTCGATCGGATGTTTCTTTTGTGTAGAGACCAAGGTTTTTTTGGCTACTTTATGTGGATAGTTGACCATAGTTCTCCTTATTGGTACAATTACATCACTCTATTATATCATAAATTAGAATAATGAGGAAAAAATGAATACCATACTTGTTGCAGGTTATAAGAGTTTTGATGTGGGAGTCTTTTCCAATAAAGACCCTCGACTGACCATTATCAAAAAAGCCATTGAAAGAGATCTTCGTCGTCTATTTGAAGAAGGAGTGAAATGGCTGGTCTTTTCTGGTAATTTGGGATTTGAGGCTTGGGTACTAGAGGTCGCCTTTGCATTAAAAAAAGATTACGATTTTCAAATGGCGACGATCTTCCTATTTGAGAATGTTGGCGAAAATTGGAATGAAAGCAATCAGGAATTATTAGCACGCTTCAAACAGGTGGATTTCGTGAAATATGCCTATCCACACTATAGCAATCCGGGTCAACTAAAAGAATACAATCAGTTTTTGATAGATAACGCGGATGGAGCTTATGTTTTTTATGATCCAGAAAATGAAACCAATTTAAAATATCTTTACAAAATGATGGTAGAAAAAGAACCATTTTATGTCAAACAATTAAGTTTTGATGACTTAAATGAACTTGCTGAAAATTTTTACGAAAACTAAGTGTTATACCTTGATTTTTCTTACCATTTTTTTATATAATTGAGATGATGAACTAGATTGGAGAGAGTAATGGCGAGTATTATTTTTACTGCGAAAGATATTTTTGATCAAGATTTCAAACGAGAAGTTCGTGGTTATAATAAAGATGAAGTAAATGAATTTTTGGATGATGTCATAAAAGACTATGAAACCTATGCTGCTTTGGTGAAGGAATTGCGTGAAGAAAACGCACGCCTTCGTGAAGAACTTGCCCAAAAAGCACAGGAAACACCACAAACATCTCCGATTGCTAGCACTGCTACGCAAGAATACCCGCAAGTGACAACAGCGACGAACTTTGATATTCTCAAACGTCTCAATCGTTTGGAAAAAGAAGTTTTTGGGAAACAGATCGTAGATCGCGATTATTAATCCCATAGATTGTGCAATTTTTGGATAATCGCGTGAGAGAATATTCTCATGAGGAAAGTCCATGCTAGCACAGGCTGTGATGCCTGTAGTGTTTGTGCTAGGTGAATCCATAAGCCTAGGGACTTGGTATTCAAGTTACGGCGAGTGAAGGAGCTAAGTCTAAGGATAAGCTCTAGTAACTCTGAAAGTGCCACAGTGACGTAGTTTTTAGGGAAACCTAAAAAGTGGAACGCGGTAAACCCCTCAAGCTAGCAACCCAAACTTTGGTCGGGGCATGGAATGCGTGGAAACGAACATAGCATTCTGACTGGAAACAGTAGACAGATGATTATCAAAGGAAATGGTACCTAGTCATTTCTGGAACAAAACATGGCTTATAGAAAATTGCATATAGGTTGATGAGGTGGAGAGAGATCTCAACCTCCTTTTTTAAAGTGATAGGAATAAGATGAAAAAACAATTTGAATTGATTGCAACGGCCGCTGCTGGTATAGAGGCTGTTGTTGGTCGAGAACTACGCGATCTTGGCTACGATTGCCAGGTTGAAAATGGACGGGTTCGATTTCAAGGAGACCGTCGAGCAATCATAGAAACCAACCTCTGGTTGCGAGCGGCTGATCGAGTGAAAATTGTGGTTGGGACTTTTCCAGCCAAAACCTTCGAAGAACTCTTTCAAGGTGTCTTTGCTTTGGATTGGGAAAATTATTTGCCTTTAGGAGCACGTTTTCCTATTTCTAAGGCTAAATGTGTCAAATCAAAACTTCATAATGAACCTAGCGTTCAGGCCATTTCGAAAAAAGCAGTGGTTAAAAAGTTACAAAAACATTATGCCCGGCCAGAAGGTGTTCCTCTCATGGAAAATGGGGCAGAGTTCAAGATCGAAGTATCGATCCTTAAAGATCAAGCCACTGTCTTGATTGACACCACTGGTAGTAGCCTCTTCAAACGTGGTTATCGGACTGAAAAAGGGGGAGCCCCTATTAAGGAAAATATGGCAGCGGCAATTCTTATGCTGTCAAACTGGTATCCAGATAAGCCCTTGATTGACCCGACATGTGGTTCTGGAACGTTTTGTATTGAGGCGGCGATGATTGCGAGAAATATGGCACCTGGTTTACGTCGGACCTTTTCTTTTGAAGAATGGAACTGGATGGATGATCGCTTTATTCATGAAGTCCGTCAAGAAGCAAGTAGAAAAATCAATCGCGAGATCGAATTGGATATTATGGGAACTGATATCGATGCACGGATGGTTGAGATTGCCAAAGAAAATGCCCAGAAAGCGGGCGTTAGCAGGGACATTACTTTTAAACAAATGCGAGTTCAAGATCTTCACTCAGATAAGATCAACGGGGTGATTATCTCCAACCCTCCATATGGAGAACGATTATCTGATGATGAAGGTGTGACGAAATTGTATACTGAAATGGGGCACGTATTTGCACCTCTCAAAACCTGGAGTAAATTTATCTTAACCAGTGATGAAGGTTTTGAATCTAAATTCGGTAGTAAAGCAGATAAAAAACGAAAACTTTATAACGGAACCCTAAAAGTTGATCTCTACCAATATTTTGGGGAACGAGTAAAACGGCAGATAAAGGCATAGAAAGGATTTTTATGACAGAGAAGGATAATAAGCCATTAGAGCAAGAAACAGAATCAATTTTAGATTTTGAAGATGCTAAAGAGATGACGATTGGGCAGGCCAATCGAAAGGCAGAAGAAATCGAAGCAGGTGTAACGGAAGGTGATAATGTCTTAGACAAATACATCAAACAACACCGAGCAGAAATTGAAGCTGAAAAATACGATACAAAAATTTTGGCCAAAGAAGAATTGGCTAAAGCTGAAGAGTTGGCAGCTTCAGAAACAGTTGCTGAAGTAGCTGAAGCAGTGGAGGCGCCGGAAGTGACGGAAACGGTCTTGGAACAAAGGCCTGAAATGGATGCTATCTCAACTGAATTACCTGCTAAGATTAAATTTGGTCCCACACCAACTGAACCAATTGTAGAAGCTGAGGAACTTCCTGAGGAAACACCAAGCAATGCGGGTAAACGAATCAAAGCGGTTCTATACTCTGCATTAGGTCTTGCGATTGTCGGTTCGGCCATTTTTGTGACCTATAACTGGATGCACAGTCGTGGAAAATCTGGTGGTACAACTGTTGTATCGTCTTCATCTAGCAAGTCATCTTCTACTTCTAAATCAAGTAGCAGTGAAACACAAGCTCAAAAATTGGAAGAGTTTACCAAAGCCTACGATGCCTTTTTTGTAGATGAATCAAAAAGTGCTCTTAAAAATGATAAATTCGGAGACTTGGAAAATCTGAAGAAACTGCTGGACAAATTAGAAGGAAGCAGTGATTATAATGCGGCTAAAACAAAATATGAAGACCTTGTGAAGCAAGTTTCTGCCATTCAAAAAGTGAATTCTCAATTTAGTTCTCCAGTCATCAAAGATGGAGTTCTTGATGCAACTGCCAAAGCGAAAAGTGATGCGACCTTTGCAGAAACAAAGACAGGCAATGAAAAATTAGATAGCTTATTGAATGAGGCGGTTGCGCAAGGACGTTCACAACAAGTTGCGACACCGGCACCAGTGACTGGAACAGGTGGTACAGATACTTCTAATGCAACTCCAGCCCCAGCTCAAGCAGCAACGCCTACGGCCCCAGCCGTCAATGCTGCTACAGGTGGTGCAGGAACGGCAAGTCCAGGTTATTCAGGGTACGGTCTTCCAAGCGATGGTGTCCCACTTCAGCGGAACTTGAGTCGTGTGCCATATAACCAAGCAGCTATCAATGATGTCAATAACCCAGCTTGGGTATTTGGTGATGGGATCCTTGAAAAAGTATTGAATATTGCTCGTAAACGTGGACATATCACTGGCAATCAATACATTTTAGAGCGTGTCAATATCATTAACGGTAATGGCTATTACAACCTCTTCAAACCAGATGGAACCTATCTCTTTAGTATCAATGCCAAAACGGGTTATTTCGTAGGAAACGGAAAAGGTCATTCAGATGCTCTGGATTATTAATGCTTGATCAGACATACCATTTCTGGGAAAAAATGACAATAAAAAAGGATGAACCAGAGGTTCATCCTTTTTTTAGTCTTAAACAAGATGACGTTCAAACGGATCGTCAGAAATTCCTTGGTCTAGAATCAAGCGACACCATTCTTTGGCTGAGAAGAGGCTGTGGTCCTTGTAATTTCCACAAGACTCAATGGTTGTGCCTGGGACATCCTCCCAAGTGCTGACTGATGAAATTTCTTCTAAAGATTCTTTAATCACTTTAGCAATTTCCGTACTCGAATGCTGTCCCCACATGATCATATGAAAACCGGTGCGACATCCAAATGGGGAACAATCAATCATACCATCGATGCGTTTGCGAATAAGCATCGCAAGAAGGTGCTCGATCGTGTGGAGCCCTGCAGTTGGAATCGCATTTTCATTGGGTTGCACCAGACGAATATCGAAGTTAGAGATGATGTCTCCTTTGGGTCCAGTTTCTTCCCCAATCAAGCGTACATAGGGAGCCTTCACCGCCGTGTGGTCCAATTCAAAACTTTCAACAATTACTTCTTTTGTCATACTCAAATCCTTCTTTGTTTTTCTTGATTATAGCATAAAAAAGCAGATTCAACAAAGTGGAAATAAATGAATTCCTCACAGATGTTCCATGAAAGAAAAGACGATAAAAGAATAAGCGTTAAGCAAAAATATAAAAGGTTTTTCCTGTTTTTTTAGATTGTTAATTTTAGTAATTTATGGTAAAATGTAAAAGAATTTTTAATTCAACTAATTAAATAGATTTGGGGTAAAAGCATGAATTTTGTTATTACAGGTGTTTTTGCCGCGGTCATTGGTTTAGTCATTGGATATGTGGGAACTGCTCTTAAAATGAAAGCTTCAAAAGAAGCTGCGGAACTCACCCTTTTGAATGCTGAACAAGAAGCAACGAATTTACGTGGACAGGCTGAACGCGAAGCCGATTTGATTTTAAAAGAGGCGAAGCATGAGTCAAGTTCACTTAAAAAAGAAGCACTTTTGGAGGCAAAGGAAGAAGCCAGAAAATATCGTGAAGAGGTCGATGCTGAGTTTAAGTCAGAACGACAAGAATTGAAGCAATTAGAAAGCCGTTTGGCAGAACGTGCTAGCAATCTTGATCGCAAAGACGACATTTTAACAAGCAAAGAACAGTCTCTTGAACACAAAGAGCAAAGTCTTACAGATAGAACTAAACACATTGATGCGCGTGAACAACAGCTGGAAGAGCTTGAACACAAGAAAGTAGAAGAACTGGAACGTGTCGCTGCTCTAAGTCAAGGAGAAGCGCGTGACATTATTTTGAGTCAGACGGAAGAGCAACTTTCAAAAGAAATTGCCTCACGGATTCGTGATGCTGAATTGGAAGTGAAAGAACGTTCTGATAAAATCGCAAAAGACATTCTCGTGCAAGCTATGCAGCGAATGGCGGGTGATTTTGTTGCTGAGCAAACAAACTCAACCGTTCATTTGCCGGACGATAGTATGAAAGGTCGGATTATCGGTCGTGAAGGTCGCAATATTCGTACCTTTGAGAGTTTGACAGGTGTCGATGTGATTATTGATGATACACCTGAAGTGGTGACCTTGTCAGGGTTTGATCCGATTCGTCGTGAAATTGCCCGTATGACAATGGAGAGCCTTCTCAAAGATGGTCGGATCCATCCAGCCCGCATCGAAGAGCTGGTTGAGAAGAACCGTCAGGAAATTGACAATCGTATTCGTGAATACGGTGAGGCGGCTGCCTATGAAATTGGTGCGCCAAACCTCCATCCAGATTTGATGAAAATCATGGGACGGTTGCAATTCCGTACTTCTTATGGTCAAAACGTTTTGCGTCACTCCATTGAAGTTGCCAAACTTTCTGGTATTATTGCTAGCGAGTTGGGTGAAAATGCTACCTTGGCACGACGTGCAGGATTCTTACATGATATCGGAAAAGCGATTGACCGTGAAGTGGAAGGAAGTCACGTCGAGATTGGAACTGAATTGGCACGGAAGTACAAGGAACACCCAGTGGTTGTCAATACCATTGCCAGTCACCATGGTGACGTGGAACCAGAAAGTGTCATCGCAGTCATTGTCGCTGCAGCGGATGCCTTGAGTGCAGCTCGACCTGGAGCACGAAGTGAGTCACTTGAAAGCTACATCAAACGCTTGCAAGATCTTGAAGAAATTGCAAATAGTTTTGAAGGAGTTAAGACAAGTTTCGCCCTTCAAGCGGGTCGTGAAATCCGTATTATGGTTAGCCCTGAGGCAATCAAGGATGATAAAGTGACGATCTTAGCTCATGATATTCGTGAGAAGATCGAGTCCAATCTTGAGTATCCTGGAAACATTAAGGTTACCGTGATTCGAGAATTGCGTGCAGTAGATTACGCAAAATAAACAAAAGCTTGAGATCTAGCATCTCAAGCTTTTTTGAATGAAAAAATCAGTTGAAAATTAGGCCGATTTTTGTTACACTAGATAGAAAGACATTGAAGGAGAAATCATGGCGGATCGTGGCTTATTAATCGTATTTTCTGGCCCTTCGGGGGTTGGAAAAGGAACGGTCAGACGAGAAATTTTTGAAAACTCGGACAATCAGTTTCAGTATTCTGTATCGATGACGACGCGTGCACAACGTCCAGGTGAAGTGGATGGTGTCGACTATTTTTTCCGTACACGTGAAGAATTTGAAGATTTGATCCGTCAAGGGCAAATGTTGGAGTACGCTGAGTACGTTGGAAATTACTATGGGACTCCTTTAACCTATGTGAATGAAACCTTGGACAAGGGAATCGATGTATTCCTTGAAATTGAAGTTCAGGGTGCCCTTCAAGTAAAGAAGAAAGTTCCAGATGCAGTTTTTATTTTCTTAACTCCGCCTGATTTGGATGAATTGCAAGATCGATTAGTGGGTCGCGGGACAGATAGTGCAGAAGTTATTGCGCAACGGATTGAAAAAGCAAAAGAAGAAATCGCCATGATGCGTGAATATGACTACGCCATTGTGAACGACCAGGTTCCTCTTGCTGCTGAACGTGTCAAACGTGTGATCGAAGCAGAGCATTTCCGTGTAGACCGTGTCATTGGCCATTATCTGGATATGTTACCAAAAACACAAACTATTGTGAAGAGATAAATAATTAGAAATTAGGTATAGGAATATGATGTTAAAACCTTCTATTGATACATTGCTTGACAAAGTACCATCAAAATATTCATTGGTTATTCTTGAGGCAAAACGGGCCCACGAATTGGAAAGTGGTGCAGTACCAACTCAAGAATTCCAATCAGTTAAATCAACATTACAAGCGCTTGAAGAAATCGAGTCTGGAAACGTAGTTGTTCACCCGGATCCAGAAGCAAAACGTGAAGCACTTCGTCGTCGGATTGAAGCAGAGCGGATTCGCAAAGAAGAAGAAGAGCGCAAAATTAAGGAACAAATTGCCAAAGAAAAAGAAGATGGTGAAAAAATTTAAGGTTGGGGCTTCTCAATCTTATTTTTTGCTATTTAAAGGGTTCCGTGATAAAGTAAAGCTCATATGATAGAGGCTGGAGGTGAAAAAGTGATAGCAAAAGTCATCGTAGATGTCCCATTGATGCAGACAGATAAACCCTATTCTTATCAGATTCCATTAGAATTTGAGGATATGGTGGAGGCAGGTATGCGAGTTCATGTCCCCTTTGGTAAAGGGAATCGCCTCATTCAAGGGATTGTGGTAGATGTTTTAGAAGAGGCAGACACAAGCGAGGAATTAAAAGCGATTGTGGAGGTCTTGGATTACACTCCGGTCTTAAATCAAGAGCAGTTCTGGTTGGCAGATCAATTACGAAAAAGTGTTTTTTCTTATAAGATCACGATTTTAAAAACCATGCTTCCTTCTCTCCTCAATTCGAGTTATGATAAGATTTTGTATCCTCAACCTTCTTTAGATCCAACTCTCAAAGTGAAACTTTTTGGTGAAAAAAATGAAGTTTCTTTTTCTTCTCTAGATGCGGCCGATCAAGCCCAAGTGATGCGGTTGGTCAGAAAAGGAGATTTGGTACTTGAATACAAGGCCAAGGATAAGAAACAAATTAAAACAGAAAAATGGTATCGCGTTAATCAGGAGGGATTAAAAGAACTTCAATTATCAGCGAGAGCTAAAAAAAGGCTAGCATTGAAAGAGCGCCTGTTACTAGAGCAAGGGGAGCAACTCTTAGCAGGATTGTATCAGGATTTTTCACGAGAAGTAGTGGCTTATTTTATTGAGCAGGGTGTGTTAGAAATTACAGAACGAGAAGTGAATCGGGCGGCTGCATATTATGAAGGCAAAGAACAGACCCAGGCCCTGCTTTTAAATTCAGAGCAAGCAAAAGCTGTAGAAACAGTAGTTTCTCAAATTGGGAAAACATCAAAGCCTTTTTTATTAGAAGGTGTGACTGGAAGTGGAAAAACAGAAGTTTATCTACAGATTATTCAGGAAGTTCTAAATAAGGGGAAAACGGCTATTATGTTGGTTCCTGAGATTTCCCTAACACCACAGATGACGGATCGTTTTATCTCGCGTTTTGGTCAGGAAGTAGCCATTCTGCACTCGGGTTTATCAAACGGTGAGAAGTATGATCAATGGCGGAAAGTTGAACGTGGGGAGGCTAAGGTAGTCGTTGGAGCGCGCTCAGCCATCTTTGCCCCTTTAAAAAACATCGGAGCCATCATCATTGATGAAGAGCACGAGGCTTCCTACAAACAAGATAGTAACCCACGCTACCACGCAAGGGAAGTCGCGGTCTTAAGAGCTCAGTACAATCAAGCAGTTTTGCTTCTTGGATCTGCTACACCAAGTTTAGAATCGCGGGCTCGTGCAACAAAAGGGGTTTATGAATTAATTCGTCTCACCCAACGGGCCAATCCGGCAGCCAAAATTCCAGAAGTTAAAGTCGTTGATTTTCGTGATTATATTGGTCAAAATGAAGCTGGTAACTTCACTCCGGTTCTAGTGGAAGCTATTGCTGATCGCTTGCAGAAAAAAGAGCAGGTTGTCTTGATGTTGAACCGCCGTGGTTATTCCAGCTTTGTCATGTGTCGCGAGTGTGGAACTGTAGATACTTGTCCCAATTGTGATATCTCACTGACCCTCCACATGGATACTAAAACCATGAACTGTCATTATTGTGGCTATAGCAAAGCGATTCCTCGACACTGTCCAAATTGCCAAAGTCCTTCCATTCGTTATTACGGGACAGGAACGCAAAAAGCCTATAATGAATTACAAGAGATCTTTCCTGAAGCTAAAATTCTGCGCATGGATGTGGATACCACTCGAAAAAAAGGGAGCCACGCAGCGATATTAGATGCTTTCGGGAATGGAGAAGCGGATATTTTGTTAGGGACGCAAATGATTGCGAAGGGGTTGGATTTTCCAAATGTGACGTTAGTGGGTGTCTTGAATGCGGATACTTCTTTAAATTTACCGGATTATCGATCCTCTGAGAGAACCTTTCAACTCTTGACTCAGGTGGCAGGAAGGGCCGGACGAGCAGAGAAAGAAGGAGAGGTTATCATTCAAAGCTACAACCCCAATCATTATGCGATTCGATTTGCCAAAGACCAAGATTATGAAGGCTTTTTTGCCTATGAAATGCAGATTCGCCGGCAGTTAGGCTATACACCTTATTACTTCACAGTTGGGTTAACCCTATCCCATAAGAGTGAGGAAATGGTGATGGAGAAGTCACATCAGGTCATGGAAATTCTCCGATCTGGCTTATCTGATCAGGTCCAAATCTTAGGACCAACACCTAAACCAATTGCACGCACACATAATTTGTATCATTATCAAATCATTGTGAAATATCGTTTTGAAGAAGGCATGACACAGGTCTTGAATCAAATCTTAGAATTTACACAAGAAAGAGGCAACCAAGATTTACGTGTCAGTATTGATAATGAACCTCAAAGTTTTATGTAAGGAAGAAAGAAATGACAAAATTAATTTTTATGGGAACGCCTGATTTTTCAGCGACGGTTTTAAAGGGATTGTTAGCAGATTCGCGCTATGAAATTTTGGCAGTTGTGACTCAACCAGACCGCAAAGTAGGTCGCAAAAAAGAGATTCGAATGACCCCGGTGAAGCAGGTAGCTTTGGAATATCAACTACCGGTTCTTCAGCCGGAGAAATTATCGGGTAGTCCAGAAATGGAAACTCTCTTATCACTGGATGCAGATGGAATTGTGACCGCTGCTTTTGGACAATTTTTACCGACAAAATTGTTGGAGAACTTTCAGTTTGCGGTGAATGTCCACGCGTCTTTATTACCTAAATATAGAGGTGGAGCTCCCATTCACTATGCCCTGATCAATGGTGACGAAGAAGCTGGGGTTACAATTATGGAAATGGTCAAGGAAATGGATGCCGGAGACATGATTGCAGCTCGTTCTCTCCCAATTTTAGATGAGGACAATGTGGGAACTTTGTTTGAAAAATTGGCAGTCCTTGGACGTGACTTACTCCTAGATACTTTGCCAGCTTACCTGGCAGGGGAGATCAAGCCATGTCCACAAGATCCAAGTTTGGTCACATTTTCACCGAATATTTTACCGGAAGAAGAGGTTTTGGACTGGACAAAAACCAATCGCCAAGTCTTTAACCAGATTCGGGGAATGAATCCTTGGCCGGTCGCTCATACGTTATTAAATGGTCAACGCTTAAAAGTCTATGAAGCTGAACTATGCGAAGGAAATGGAAATCCAGGAGAAGTGATTGCTTTGACCAAAAAAGAGTTGCTGGTCGCTGCAGGAGAAGGCGCATTGTCCCTTAAAGTTGTGCAGCCAGCAGGAAAACCAAAAATGTCCATCACAGACTTTTTGAATGGCGCTGGCCGTCAATTGAAAGTAGGAGATCACTTTGGAAGTTAAACAAATGAATGCGCGTGAACAGATCGTTCGAGTATTAGAAGAGGTTTTTGAACAGGGGGCTTATTCTAATATTGCACTAAATCAAGCGCTAGAACACTCTCAACTTTCAGATAAAGATAGAAGCTTTGTTACGGAAGTTGTATACGGTACTGTAGCACGGAAGATAACACTCGAGTGGTATCTCGCCCACGTAATTGAAGACCGGACGAAATTAGATCCTTGGCTCTATTATCTTTTGATGATGAGTTTGTATCAACTTGTCTATTTAGACCGCATTCCCGATCATGCCATCGTCAATGAAGCTGTCCGGATAGCAAAACGTCGTAAAGAAGGCAGTGAGAAGTTTGTCAATGCTATTCTTAGAAAGCTCCTCCGCGAGGGACTACCAGCTATTGATACGATCAAGCGAAAGAATAAACGTTATTCGGTAGAGTATTCCCTACCTGTATGGTTGGTCAAAGCATTGATCGAAGAATACGGTGAGGAACGTGCTTGCGCTATTTTTAAGAGTCTCTATCAGCGTAATAAATCCAGTATTCGTGTGATTGATCTAGACGAAAAAGAAGAGTTGGCTCAGCTACTCGAAGCAACCTCCTCTCTACTTGCTCCGTCCGCTCTCGTGAAAGAACAGGGACATTTTGCAGCGCATTCCTTGTTCAAAGAAGGGCGCATTACTATTCAAGACGAGTCCAGTCAATTGGTGGCACCGGCTTTGGATTTGCAAGGAGATGAGTGGGTTTTAGATGCCTGTGCGGCGCCAGGTGGAAAGACGACTCACCTGGCTTCTTATCTCACAACTGGGAAAGTCACAGCCTTGGATCTCTATGACCATAAGCTCAAATTGATTCAAGAAAATGCTAATCGGCTCCATGTTGCGGACAAAATTTTGACAAAGAAGTTAGATGCGACAAAAGTCTTTGAAACATTTGGACCTGATGCTTTCGATAAAATTTTGGTGGATGCGCCTTGTTCAGGGATTGGTTTGATCCGGAGAAAGCCTGATATCAAGTACAATAAAGAGAGTGCAGATTTTGTATCTTTACAAGCTATTCAATTGGCCATTCTGGATAGTGTTTGTCAAAGTGTGCGTAAAGGTGGTATAATAGTGTACAGTACGTGTACAATTATGGGTAAAGAGAATTTTGAAGTGGTGGACCAATTTTTGAAAAACCATCCAAATTTCGAACAAGTCCCATTGGATCACGAAAGAAAAGATATTCTTAAAAATGATTGTATCCTTATTACACCCGAATTATATGGAAGCGACGGCTTCTTTATCAGTCGTTTTAAGAGAATCTCATAATATCAGGAGGAAACTGACAGTATGGATATTACGATCTTAACCGATGTAGGTCAAAGACGGACAAATAACCAAGACTATGCAAATCAATATAAAAACAAGGCAGGAAAATCTATGGTTTTACTTGCTGATGGTATGGGAGGACACCGTGCCGGAAATATTGCTAGTGAAATGGCAGTCACAGATCTAGGTGCGGCTTGGGTTTCTTCTGAGATCGAGACGGTTAATCAAGTACGGGAATGGTTTGCAGAACATTTAGAAGCTGTGAACCGTCGGATCCATTTAGCTGGGCAAGATGATGAGCACAAAGGAATGGGAACTACACTGGAAGCTTTGGCTTTTGTAGAAGGACAAGTGATTTATGCCCATGTTGGAGATTCGCGGATTGGCCTCATTCGTCAGGGCGAATACCAGCAGTTGACCAGTGATCATTCTCTTGTAAATGCTCTTTTGCGAGCAGGTCAAATCACAGAGGAAGAAGCAGCCCATCATCCTCAACGTAACATCATCACTCAGTCCATTGGCCAAAAAGATGAGTTGGAGCCGGATTATGGTTTGGTGACGGTTGAAGCAGATGATTATATTTTGATCAATAGTGACGGTTTAACTAATATGATTGGCCCGGATGAAATCAGAGATATTGTCTTGAGTGATGTTTCACTGGAAGAAAAAGCTCAAACCTTGATTCGTTTTGCCAATAATGCTGGAGGCTTGGATAATATCACTGTTGTACTGCTCCACTTTACTGAGGAGGACGCAGCATGATTCAAATCGGCAAAATTTTTGCCGGGCGATATAAAATCATCCAACAAATTGGACGCGGCGGGATGGCAGATGTTTATCTTGCGCGTGATTTGATTTTAGATGGGGAAGAAGTTGCAGTCAAGGTACTGCGTACGAATTACCAGACGGATCCCATTGCAGTTGCGCGTTTTCAGCGTGAAGCAAAGGCGATGGCAGAGCTGGACCATCCAAATATCGTTCGGATTACAGATATTGGCGAAGAAGAAGGACAACAATACCTTGCAATGGAATATGTTGCAGGTTTAGACTTGAAACGCTATATCAAAGAAAATGCTCCTTTATCAAATGAAGAAGCTGTTCGTTTGATGGGGCAGATCCTTCTAGCTATGCGTCTTGCCCATACGCGTGGCATTATCCATAGAGATTTAAAACCACAGAATGTCCTCTTGACACCAGATGGAACAGCAAAAGTTTCAGACTTTGGGATTGCAGTGGCCTTTGCAGAGACTAGTTTGACCCAGACCAACTCGATGTTGGGGTCGGTTCATTATTTGTCCCCTGAGCAGGCGCGTGGTTCAAAAGCTACGGTGCAAAGTGACATCTACGCTATGGGAATCATTTTCTATGAGATGTTGACAGGACACATTCCTTATGATGGAGATAGTGCAGTCACAATTGCTTTGCAGCATTTTCAAAAGCCACTCCCATCTATTCGTGAAGAAAATAAGAATGTTCCACAAGCTTTAGAAAATGTAGTGATCAAAGCGACAGCTAAAAAACTGACGGATCGCTATAAATCAGTGGCAGAGATGTATGTGGATCTTTCAAGTTGCTTGTCCTATGAGAGAAGAAATGAGAAAAAACTGGTTTTTGAAGACCAAGCGAAAGCTGATACAAAGACTCTTCCAAAAGTGAGTCCAACTCCAAAAACGGCTCCTGTTCCAATCTCTGAGGTACGCAGTGAAATCAGTTCGGTAGATCCTAATCGACCATTATCTGACCAGCAGACCATGGCACCAAGTAAAAAGCCAAGAAGACGCTTGCGGGCGCGCTACAAGGTCTTGTTTGTTGCCATTGCCCTAGTTCTTGCTGCCTTTACTTTCTTGTTGTATATGAGCCCAGCCAATAAAACCGTTCCAGATGTTTCCGGCAAAACCATTGCCGAAGCTAGAGCGGTTATTGAGGGACAAGACCTTCAAGTCGGTGAAGAGAAAGAAGAGTACAGTGATTCGGTTGCAGAAGGCTATGTCATTCGAACCAATCCAAATGCAGGTGCTCAAAAGAAAGAACAAAGTCGCATTGATTTGATTGTTTCAAAAGGTCCAAATAGTTTTGAAATGCCAAACTATGTAGGAGAAACACGAGCTAAAGCAGAGGAAGATCTGAAAAATACTTATAAAGTATCAAGCAAAATGATCACGATTGAAGAAGTTGAGACCTTCGATTATGCTGCAGGGACAGTTCTTGAACAAACCCCAGCTCCAGGAGAGCAATATTCTCTGAATTCAAAAACCAAGATTGTTTTGAAAGTAGCGAAAGAAACGACTTCAATTGAAATGCCAAACTATGTTGGATCAACTTATGATTTTGCTAGAAGTAATTTGATTGAGATCTATGGTATTAAAGAAGCCAATATCGAATTAAGAAAAACAGAACATCTCCCTGATGGGGTAGTTGTTTCTGCCGGTCAAATTGTTAGTCAAACTCCAGAAGTTTCGAGTACGGTGGATATTAACCGAACACGAATTGTTTTGACTGTATATGAGCCTAAAGTGACAGCTTCTTCAAGTACGAAAGCCTCATCAAGTTCTGATACATCTAGTTCATCCTCTGGTGAACGATCAGATACAGAAAGTTCAAGCAGTAGTGCAACTAGTGGAGATTAATAAATCAGTCTAAGACTCAGATGGATTTCTGGGTCTTTTTGATTGTCTGCTATTATCCAACCACAGACGGAAGTCAAATGAGGAAAAATTTGATAAAATAGGAAAAGATGAGGTAGACTATGTGGAAAATACAAATTTTTATTTTCGTTGAAGCCGTTTTGTTAACATTAGCAGCGATCACCATTTTATCAATCGATTTTTCCAGATTTGTTGTCTTGATGGTTCTCTTTTTGCTCCTTTTGTATTACTATTTTGGCAAACAAAAAGCGAATTTTCTATTAATCGCGCTGAGTGTGCTATTGTTTTTTATCGTGATGCTGAATCCTTTTGTGATTGCAGCCATTTTATTTGCGGTGGTTTATGGTTTATTGATTGCTTACCCTTATATGTATAAGGAAAATGAAGCCGTTGTGTTTGATGTTGAAGAGGATACGAAAATTCGTCAGGAAAAAACTCGATGGATTGGTGATTTACAACATTTTTCAAAGCAAAGTCGAGGGTATCGAGATCTGAATGTGATCCGAGTTTTTGGGAATGACACCCTCCATTTAGAGGAGGTAGCCATTTGCAATTGGGATAATGTAGTGATCATTCGGAAAGGGTTTGGAAATACAAAAATTATCTTACCAATTGATTTAGAGTTGCATTTACAAATTAACACTCTGTATGGAGATCTGAAGTTTTTGGATCTTCCTGTTCGTAAAATGAGGAATGAAACCATAGACATTGAAACGGCACATTATCGGAGATCGCACCGTTCTATAAAAATTGTGTTAGTTGGTATTGTTGGGGATGTTGAGGTGATTCGCGCATGAAGAAATTAGACTATCTCCTATTGTATTTCTATTCCCTAATGGTGGTTGCGGTCATTTGTCATACCATTTTCCATTTTGTTGGTTTTCAGTGGGGCAAACTTCTTTCAGATCTTTCCTTGCTTCAGTCATTCCTATTTTTGGTTTTTAGTCTGACGCTTGCATTGACGGCTTTGGTTGTCTTAATTATTAAAATCACGCAATTTGTAACGGTTCATGCAGTACAACAAAAGGTAGAATCTATCCTGACTGCTTCACAGAGAAAAGAAATTGCCCCCAAAGAATTGAATCAACAGTTAGATTTATTGGACAGCAAATTGCTTCGACTAGAAGAAAATTTACAAAAAAGTGAAAATCGTGTGATGCGAAATGAGGAAGAAATTGTGGAAATCGAGCGTAAGAGAATTGCGCGTGATCTACATGACACGGTTAGTCAAGAATTGTTTGCAGCCAATATGATTTTATCTGGAGTAGCAGCGCAGGCCCTTGAGTTAGAGAAAAGTCAGATCCAGCAGCAACTAAATGGTGTGTCAGATATTCTAGGGACAGCCCAAAATGATTTACGCGTCTTGCTCTTACATCTTCGTCCTACAGAATTGGAAGGAAAAAGCTTGGTAGAAGGTATGGAGATGATTTTTAGAGAATTGAAGGAAAAGAGTAACCTAACAGTTGTCTTCCATCATAATGACGTGAGCATTCCAAAAGATATGGAAGAACATCTATTTCGAATCGTCCAAGAAATTGTCAGCAATACCTTGAAACATGCTAGAGCTCAACAAATGGATGTCTTTTTGCATCAGGAAGGAAAACAACTTCATTTACGGATGGTAGATGATGGAATCGGCTTTGAGCAGGAAAAATTGGAACGATTGAGTTATGGGTTGAAAAATATTCAAGAACGTGTAGAAGACATGGCGGGAACCATTAAAATAAGAACGAGTCCTCAAAAGGGAGTGGCTGTGGATATTCGCGTTCCCCTCCTTGTAAAAGATAAAAATGAAAAGGAAACTGTATGAAAGTATTATTAGTAGACGACCATGAAATGGTCCGGTTGGGATTGAAAAGCTTTTTGTCCATGCAAACCGATATTGAGCAAGTCTTAGAGGCGAAAAATGGGCATGAAGGGGTGGACTTGGCGCTGAAAGAAAGACCAGACGTCATCATCATGGATATTGTGATGCCAGAGCTAAATGGAATCGATGCGACTCTAGCCATCCTAAAAGAGTGGCCGGAAGCTAAAATTGTCATTTTGACGTCTTATTTAGATAACGAAAAGATTTACCCTGTCTTAGATGCCGGTGCAAAAGGGTATATTTTAAAGACCTCGTCAGCAACTGAGATCTTACAGGCTGTCAGAAAGGTTGCAAAGGGAGAATTTGCGATTGAGACAGAAGTTAGTCAAAAAGTTGAGTCACGAAAGAACCATGCTGAATTGCATGATGATTTGACAGCTAGAGAACGAGATATTCTGGCTTTATTGACGAAAGGATATGAAAATCAACGAATAGCAGATGAACTCTTCATTTCTTTAAAAACAGTGAAGACCCATGTCTCCAACATCTTATCCAAATTAGAAGTCAGTGATCGGACGCAAGCAGTCGTCTATGCCTTTCGACACCATCTGGTGAATCAAGAAGATTTTTAAAGGGAAACATGCTATAATAGAGCGAGATCATAAGGGGGAGACAAGTGGACGCAAAATTACGTTATAAAGCCAAAAAAGTTAGAATCGTCTTTTTTGATATTGATGATACATTACGTGCAAAAGAAACTGGATTGATCCCAGAATCTGTCAAAGAAGTCTTTCATCAGTTGAAAGAAAAAGGAATCCGAACAGGGATTGCAACCGGTAGAGGGATTTTTGGGGTTGTTCCTGAAATCATGGACTTAAAGCCTGATTTTCTAGTAACCTTAAACGGTGCCTATATAGAAGATACAAAAGGAACTGTGATCTACCAATCACCAATCAATGAAGCAATCGTTTCTTCTTTTGTGGATTGGGCCAAAGAATCCGAGATTGATTATGGGTTAGTAGCTAGTCATCAAGCCGCCCTGTCTAATCGGACACCCTTGATTAGTGATGCTATTGACATCATTTATCATAACTTACCCGTAGATCCAGATCTGCATTTGAAAGAACCTATTTTCCAAATGTGGACCTTTGATGAACAGGATAGTGAGCTAGAGTTGCCCCCTTCTTTGCAAGAGAACTTGCGCCTAGTTTCGTGGCATCCCCATTCATCAGATGTTGTTCGCTTTGAAGCTTCAAAAGCTTCAGGAGTTTCTCATCTTGTAAATCATTTGGGCTTGAAGCCAGAGAATGTTTTAGTATTTGGGGATGGATTAAATGATCTAGAACTGTTTGATTACGCTGGAATTAGTATCGCAATGGGAAAATCTGCTCCAGAGTTACAAGAAAAAGCTGATTATATCACTAAGAATTTAGAAGAAGATGGCATATTCTATGCCTTAGAGGAGTTAAATATGGTTGAAAAAGAATTGACATTACCACAGTTAGAACTTGCTACGGTTGACGGTCCTGTCGCTGTGATCAAAACCAATCACGGTGAGATGAACATTCAATTGTTCCCGGATCAAGCGCCAAAAACAGTTGCAAACTTTGTAGCTCTTGCTAAGTCTGGCTATTATGATGGTGTCATTTTCCATCGGATTATTAAAGATTTTATGATCCAAGGGGGAGATCCAACAGGCACAGGTATGGGTGGTGAATCCATCTATGGGGAGAGCTTCGAAGACGAGTTTTCAAAAGAATTGTACAATATTCGTGGAGCCCTTTCGATGGCAAATGCTGGACCAAACACAAATGGTAGCCAATTCTTTATTGTACAAAATCAACATCTTCCATATTCGAAAAAGGAATTGGTCCGCGGTGGCTGGCCTGAAAAAATTGCAGAAATCTATACGACAGAAGGGGGAACTCCTCACCTAGATCAACGTCATACAGTATTTGGTCAATTGATGGATGAAGCTTCTTTTGCTGTGTTGGATGAGATCGCGGCTGTTGAGACAGGGATGATGGATAAGCCAGTAGAAGATGTCGTGATTGAAACCATCGAAATTGAGGACTAATATGAAAATTGGAGATAAGTTAGAAGGAACCATCACAGGAATTCAACCTTACGGCGCCTTTGTCGAACTAGAGTCGGGTGTGACGGGCTTGATTCATATCTCAGAGATTAGAAGTGGTTATGTAAGTAATATTCAGGATATTCTGTCGATTGGGGAGAAGGTCTTTGTCCAAGTCATCGATGTTGATGAATATTCTAAGAAAGCTAGCCTCTCTCTGAGAACACTAGAAGAAACACCACAACGAAGCATTCGACACCATCGTTTTTCAAATGACCGCTACAAGAGTGGTTTTGCGCCCTTAGCTCAACAGATGCCGACCTGGGTTAAAGAAGGAAAGGTATTCTTTAGCAAACAAGAAAAGAAATAAAAACTTCGATAGGTTGATGAAACCTATCGAAGTTTTTTTGATATAGAGAATTATTCAAATTCGTAAAGGGTAGTAGAGAGATAACGTTCTCCATTATCTGGTGCAAGAGCAAGAACTTTTTTACCGCTACCCAATTCTTTTGCGACTTCAATAGCAGCATAGATAGCAGCTGCGCTTGAGATACCGACTAAGAATCCTTCAGCTCCACCGATAGCGCGTGCAAGTTCGAAAGCTTCTTCTGAAGATACGCGACGAACACCATCATATGCATTAGTGTCTAAAGTATTTGGGATAAAACCAGCTGAAATCCCTTGGATTTTATGTGGTCCAGGTTTTTCGCCAGAAAGGACTGCGGATTCATTGGCCTCAACGGCGTAGACTTTGACAGCAGGATTATTCTTTTTCAAAGTATGAGAAATACCAGAAACAGTACCACCAGTACCAACACCTGCGACAAAAGCATCTAAACCATCTTTTCCAAAGGCATAAACGATTTCTTGTCCTGTTGTTCTTTCATGTACCTCTGGGTTAGCAGGGTTTTCAAATTGAAGAGGAAGGAAGCCATTTCTTTCTGCAGCGATTGCTTCAGCTTTAGCGATAGCGCCTTTCATTCCTTCACTTCCAGGAGTCAAAACGAGTTCAGCTCCATAGGCTTGGATGATTTTACGACGTTCCACACTCATGGTTTCAGGCATGACAATCACAACTTTGTAGCCTTTAGCTGCGCCGACCCATGACAAGCCAATCCCTGTGTTCCCACTAGTTGCTTCGACAATGGTATCACCTGGTTTGATCAAGCCATCCGCTTCAGCTTTTTCAATCATGCTCAAAGCAATCCGGTCTTTAACAGATGATCCAGGATTGAAGGCTTCGAGTTTGACATAGACATCTGCAGCTCCTTCAGGAACAAGACGGTTCAATTTGACAATCGGAGTGTTCCCAATCAATTCTGTAATATTTTCATAAATAGCCATAATATACCTCAGTTCTAGGTTTTCTTGATACTAACAAGTATAGTCTCTTGCGAGAAGAATGTAAAATATAGAAATTTTATGGGTGTGATAAAAAAAAACTATCGTTGCCGATAGTATTTTAATTATTTTTCTACAGAAAGTAGGGGTACTTCAACCTCACGAATTCCTTGGTCCTCAATAATGACTTTGCCATTGTAAAATTCGACTAAAGCTGCTGTGATAGAACTTGTGTTTTCTTTATCTACAAAAATAGTTGTCATCACCTGATCTGTAAACATCGGATCTTGTTCCGCCAATTGATGGTCTTTTAAGAAATTAGCAAATTCTTGGTATTGGGAGTAAGAAAGTGTGATCCCAAGAATCACTTGCTCTTTGATTTCTACCAATCCAATTTCTCGAACTGCTTGTGCAACACTTCCAGCATAAGCACGAATCAGACCGCCAGCGCCTAATTTAATACCTCCGAAATAGCGGGTAACCACGACACAACTATTAGTGATGCGATGATTCTCCAAAACTCCTAACATCGGTACCCCAGCGGTTCCACTAGGCTCTCCATCGTCACTGGTCCGTTTGATGTCACTTTGTTCCCCAATGATGAAAGCAGAGCAGTTATGTGTAGCCTTATAGTGTTCCTTTTTGATGGCATTGATAAAATCTCTAGCTTCCTCTTCAGAGGAGACTCGCTTGACATGACAAATGAATTTTGATTTTTTGATTTCTTCTTGAACAGTGCCGTTCTCTTTAAATGTAACATATTCCATATTCTTATTTTACAAAAAAAGAATGATTTTCTCCAACTTTTGCGAATTAATAAGTATGAAGATAGAAGAATCTTATGGAAGACTCTTAACGGAGAGTCAAATGACAAATGATTTAAAAGAAATTGCCCAAGAACTTCCCGCTATAGAAAAACAGAATGGAAGGTACCAATGCTTTCGATGTGGCAGTTTGATTGATCAAAAACTGTGGAAGTTGAGTGAAGAGGTACTGTATTGTAGAGCCTGTATCCAATTGGGGAGGATCCGGAGTGATCAAAAACTTTATACTATTGCACAGCAAGACTTTGAAGGACAGGAGGTGTTAAACTGGAAGGGAACCTTGACTTCCTATCAACAAGAGGTATCCGAAGGTCTCATCCAAGCAGTTAAGGCAGGAAAACATGCCTTGGTACATGCTGTGACAGGAGCTGGAAAAACGGAAATGATGTATCAGGTTGTAGCAACAGCGATCAAGGCAGGAAAAGGAGTCTGTATTGCTACCCCGAGAATCGATGTCTGTATCGAACTGTACGGAAGGATGAAGGAAGATTTTTCCTGCCCCATCTCTTTACTTCATGAAGAATCGGAACCCTATTTTAGAACACCTTTGGTGATCGCTACAACCCATCAATTGCTAAAGTTTTATCAGGCCTTTGATCTCCTTATTATAGATGAAGTAGATGCGTTTCCCTATGTGGACAATCCAATCTTATATAAAGCAGCTCAGAATGCAATAAAAAAAGAGGGAAATACCCTATATTTAACAGCAACCTCTACAGATGAGTTAGATAAAAAGGTCAAGAAAAAAGAAATCATTCGTTATAGTCTTCCAAGAAGATTTCATGGGAACCCACTAGTGGTCCCTGAAATAAAATGGGTGCCGAAAATTAGAGAAAAAATAGAAAAAGGAAGAATCCCTTACCAACTATTGCAACTGATCAAGAAACAAAGACAGACTCACTACCCATTGTTAATCTTTGTATCTGAGATAGAATTAGGACAACAATTTACTGAGAACTTAAAAAAATACTTTCCAAAAGAAACAGTAGGTTTTGTATCCTCACAGACAACAGACCGCCTACGAATGGTAGAAGAGTTTAGAAACAGAGCCATAACCATGCTAGTCTCGACAACAATTTTAGAAAGAGGAGTGACTTTTCCATTTGTAGATGTCTTTGTTTTAGAAAGTAATCACAAATTATTTACTAAAAGTGCCCTCGTACAAATTTCAGGAAGGGTCGGTCGAAGTAAAGAAAGACCAACAGGTAAACTACTTTTTCTATCAGATGGTATAACACGAGAAATGAAGAAAGCGATCAAAGAAATAAAGGAAATGAATCAGGAGGCTGGATTTTGAAAGAATGTCTGCTTTGTACTAAAGAGTTGAAAACTGGTGAACATTTTACAGACCTTATTTTTATTAAACAACAAGAAGAATGGATTTGTAAAGAATGCAAAGAAGACTTCGAACAAATTGGCGAAATCCATTGTCCTAGATGTTTTAAAGATAAGGAGGAGAAAGTATGTAAAGATTGCGAATACTGGATACAAAAGGGGAATATGGTCGAACATGAAGCATTATATAGATATAATACAGCAATGAAGGACTATTTCAAGCGATATAAATTTGAAGGCGATCGTTTATTAGGAATGGTATTTGCATGTGACATCAAAAAAGCCTTGAAAAAGTATAAAAGCTATACGATAATACCGACTCCAATCAGCCATGAAAAAAACCAGGAGAGAGGATTCAATCAAGTCTCGACTATACTAGATTTTGCAGAGATAAAGTACAACAATCTATTCCAAAAAGAAGACACTTTAGCCCAATCAAAAAAAACAAGAGAAGAACGATTAAAAACCTCTCAACACTTTCAATTAAAAGGAGAAGTTTCAGAAAAGCAGAAATATCTTATCTTCGATGATATCTACACAACTGGCAAAACAATCGAATTAATGAAGCGCCTACTAATTGAAAAAGGTGTGAAAGAAATAAAGACATTTTCAATCGCAAGGTAAAAAAAGATTTGCAAAAAGTTTATGAAAGCGTTATAATATACATATAAATAAAAACATAATGTTTAGAAAGTAGGTACTAATATGATTAAATATAGTATCCGTGGTGAAAACCTAGAAGTAACAGAAGCCATTCGCGACTATGTCGTTTCTAAACTCGAAAAGATTGAAAAATATTTTCAGGCAGATCAAGAGCTAGACGCTCGAGTAAACTTAAAAGTTTACCGTGAAAAGACCGCAAAAGTAGAAGTAACCATTCCGCTTGGATCTATCACACTTCGTGCAGAAGATGTCTCTCAAGATATGTACGGTTCAATTGATCTAGTTGTAGATAAAATTGAACGTCAAATTCGTAAGAATAAAACAAAAATCGAAAAGAAAAATCGTGTTAAATCTGGTGCAGGTAAATTGTTTACCGATGCAGTTGTAGAAGAAGCAGCAACCACCACAGAAAAAGTTGTTCGCTCAAAAACAATTGATCTAGAGCCAATGGATTTAGATGAAGCGATCCTTCAAATGGATCTATTAGCACACGACTTCTTCATTTATCGTGATGCAGAAGACAACACAACAAATGTGATCTACCGTAGAGAAGATGGAGACATCGGTCTATTGGAAGTAAAAGAATAGAGATCAAAAAGAGATTGAAAACATCAATTAAATTATAGAGGAATCAGGAGCATTTATGCTCCTGATATTTTTATATAAACCAAAAAAGTAAAAAAACTTTCAAAAAAATAAATTTTTTTGGAAAAAAGTATTGACAGTAAGGGTAGGTCATGATATACTAATATAGTTGTCGCGCGAGAGCGACAAAGACCTTTGAAAACTGAACAAGACGAACCAATGTGCAGGGCGC
>JAWGIA010000020.1:0-39440 GCA_032560535.1 Streptococcus parasanguinis
CGCAGTGGTTGAGTGGGCTCTACTACGCTGATTTCATCAGCTTTTACAGCCCTACTCAACTGTGCGGAGGTGGGACGACGAAATCGAATTCTAACGAATGACCGATTTCTGTCCCACTCTCTATTTCATATAAATCATCCCTGTACAGGCTTGCTCTGAAAGTTCGACAAAGCCGAGAGACTGGTAAAAGGCTAGATTTTTCTCGCTACGTTCAGTGACGAGGAGCCGTTGATAGACAGTAGGGAAGGTCGCTAAAGCCTCTGTTAAGAGTTTCTTTCCAATGCCTTGACGCTGGTGATCTGGTCGTACCAAAAGGTCCTGCACAAAAATGACAGAGTGGCCATCACCTACCAAGCGAATGTAAGCGATAAGCTCTTTCTCATCATAGACGGCCAACTGCCAGAGACTGGCTTTGACAGCTTGTTCCAACATAGCTGGGTTGTTGGTATAATTGGTCCAACCCACCGAGCTGTAGAGTGCGAGTAGGTCTGTCATCGCTGGAATTTCTTTTTTGTAATGGAACATCTTAACTCCTTTTTAACCTATAGTGCTGGAAGAAGGCGATATCCCGGTAAGGGGACTCTTGGCAAACAGCTAGCTCCATCTTGAGCATAGACTCTCGCCAGCCTTCTTGGCCCTTGAAGCGATTGTCCTGCAAGGCATAAAAGACACGGATCCCTTGGTAGTCCTGAACTTCGAGGGCTAGATCTTCTACTGCTCTATCTAGATCATAGGCTTGAGCCAAGCCCATGGAATGGGTTTCCAGGTCTTGACCGGCTAAGAGATCAAGCGCCTTCTGAGTATCATTTTCAAAGACGACGGTCTGCAGGACGCGGCCAACCTCATTGTGCTTGACGATAGAGAGCAGGCCTCCTGGTTTCAAGAGACGGGTGAATGCCTTGAGAACCACCTTGCGATCCTCTACATACTCCAAGACATTGTGACAGAGGATAACATCAAAACTAGCATCTTCAAAGCTCTCTATCTGGTCCAGACTTCCGACGAGTTGCTGGTAGGGATGGTCCTGGACCCGCAAGGTCACCATTTCCTCATTGGGTTCCACAGCAAGGACTTGATTGTCTTGCGCCAGGTGGTTGGCTACAAGGCCAAAACCACTGCCGAAATCAAGCACTCGCTTTCCCTTGATGTCCTGTAATTGTTCAAAAAGGATATCATAATAGATCTGTCCCCAGGGTTGCCGGAGGTTTTCTAAATAGGCTTGAATATTTGCGGCCATCTGGTCCCTCCTATTTGAAATTGAACATCTTGCTAGCTAGCTTGTCCGAGATGCGTGGGAAAAGGGTATAGAGCTTGTGGGTCAAGTTCAAAAGCCAAGGGAGATTGAGCTCGCGTTTTGCTTTTCCAAAGTTTTTCACGATCTTCTTAGCCACAAAGTCTGGTTCCAAAATATAGCGGTCCACAGCTTTGACATAGCTTCCGTCTGGGTCTGCCTGGTCAAAGAAAGTGGTCCGAATTGGTCCTGGATTGACCGTCGTCACATGGACACCAAAAGGCATGAGTTCCAACCGCAGGGCATTCGAGAAGCCAATAGCCGCAAACTTAGTCGCCGAATAAAGGCTGGATTTGGCAGTTGCGACGAGACCCGCCATGCTGACGATGTTGACGATGTGCCCCTTGCCTGCTTCCTTCATGTGCGCACCCATCAAGCGTGTGAGCTGCATGAGGGCAAAGGTATTGACCTCAAACATGGCATGAATCTGCTCATTGGTAATCTGGTCAAACTCTTCAAAAATCCCATAGCCTGCGTTGTTGACCAAGACATCGATCTGCCCATAGCGCTGATAGAGCTCTTCTACCAAATCTTGAACGGCTGAAGAATCAGTGATATCGATCCCGATGCATTCAGCTTGAAGATGACTGGCATAGAGCTTTTCCAGTTTTTCTTGATTTCTGCCTAGGAGAATCAGCCGATCTTCAGGGAGGAGCTTGACCATTTCTTGGGCCAAGCCTCCACTTGCTCCTGTTATGAGAATAGTTCGCATCTTAGATCTCCACTTCTTCCAAATCTTTGACGACATAGACATTTTCAAAAATGCTGGACGCATCCTTGCGCAATTGGCTGATGTCTTTTGATAAGAAGCGAGCACTGATGTGGTTCAAAAGAAGGCGCTTGGCCCCTGCTTCACGCGCCACTTCTGCTGCCTGCATATTGGTCGAGTGACCGTGTTTCTTAGCAATCTTCTCATCACCCTTGCCATAGGTAGACTCATGGACGAGGACATCCGCATTGACTCCAAGGCGGACGCTGGCATCAGTCTTTCTGGTATCTCCGAGGATCGTGATAATCTTACCAGGCCGAGGGGCTGAAATATAATCCGCTGCAATGATCTTAGTCCCATCTTCCAGGGTGACATCTTGGCCATTTTTAACCTGACCAAAGAGCGGCCCAAAGGGAACACCCGCTGCCTTCAGCTTATCTGCGTCGAGCGTCCCTTCGAGGTCTTTTTGCATGATCCGGTAACCGACACAGAAAATGGTGTGGTCCAAAGCCTCCGCATAAACCGTAAATTTATCGGTTTCTAAAATCTTGCCCAGAGAATGTTCATCGAATTCATGAAAATGAATGCGGTAAGGCAGGCGAGAGCCTGATACGCGAAGACTAGTCATCACAAAGGATTTGATCCCTACTGGTCCATAGATATCTAGATCCGTCTGCTCTTCATTGGCCTGAAAGGCCCGACTAGAGAGGAAACCTGGCAAACCAAAAATATGGTCTCCGTGTAAATGAGTGATAAAGATCTTGCTAACCTTTCGCGGACGAATGGTCGTTTCTAAAATTTGATTCTGTGTCGCTTCGCCACAATCAAAGAGCCAGACTTCATTAATCTCGTCCAGCAATTTGAGCGCTAGGCTCGATACATTACGGGCTTTTGAGGGTTGCCCAGCTCCCGTTCCTAAAAATTGAATGTCCATTGTCTACTTTCTATCTATATAAATCATGGCCGTCCGGTTCTCTGAACGGAAAGAAAGGTCGCCAGGGTAGGCTTGCGCTAACTCGAGGAGCTCTTCTTGGTTATATCCTGACAGTTTCAAGCGTCCATCTTCCAAGGTCATCAAATCAGTCAGGGCTGAGAGGGCTTCTGTTTTAGTGACCACTTCTGGTTCAGCCTCTTGCAAGCAGATCTTACCATCTTTTTCGAAGACCAAACAATGCGGAAAGATCTCTGCAATTTCGAATAAAATCGAAGAGGTGATATCCTCTGCTGGATGTTCAGCAAAGACACAGGCTAGCTCTTCATTTACGTAAGCCAATCCATAAGACTTACCTGATAAGTTGAGGCGGATAAAAGGCTTCCGTTCATCAAAGGTTTGCTGGTCTGTGAATAAGTCAAATACCCGGCTCAAGTCCAAGAAATAATCCATGGCTTCCTTGGGGCTCTTCTTTTGATAGAGCTCGGCGAAATAGGCGTTGATCACACTTGGGGGAGGCGTAATCACACGGAGACGCAATTCCTCAGGGATTGTGCTTAAAAGATTGGTCAGGTAGACCCGATCGAGGCTGGTATAGCCTCCATATTTTATTGCTAAATCAACGTAATCCGTCATAAAATTCTTCCAACTTCCACTTATTTTTCTCTGCGATATAGCCTTGAATGACCTCGACATCCTCTTCAAATTCGCGCTGGTCAATGATCGCAACTGTTTCTAGATCATGTGTCCGATAAGATTTTGAAAAAGGAACGCGAATGGTAAAGGGAACAAAGAGTTCACTCAGTTTTTCTAGAAGCAAAGCCTGGAGATCCTCACGGGCTGTCTCAGAGCGCGCTGAAATCAAGCTAAAAGGTGTCTGGGTTGGGGTAAAGTCTGCTACTTTATCTGCTTTGTTGTAAAGAGTCAAACGAGGGATCTCCAACATATCCAGGTCCTTCATGATCGAAAGCACCGTCTTTTCATGCTCTTCATGATTGGGATCAGACGCATCGATGACATGGACCAGAAGGTCCACATTCTTACTTTCTTCCAAGGTTGACTTAAAGCTCGAAACCAACTCTGTTGGTAGATCTTGGATAAAGCCAACCGTATCGGTCAGCGTCACTTGCAGATTGCCTGTTAGGTGGATGCTCTTGGTTGTGGCGTCTAAGGTCGCAAAGAGTTCATCGGCTTCATACTGGCTCTTACTGGTCAGCTGATTCATAATGGTCGACTTTCCTGCATTAGTATAGCCGATCAAACCAATCTTGAAAACAGGTGATTCCAAACGTTTTTCACGAAGGGTTTCCCGGTTCTTTTCAACTGCCTTGAGCTGGCGCTCGATATCGGTGATTTGATTGCGAACGCTCCGGCGGTTCAACTCCAACTGACTTTCCCCTGGTCCACGAGAACCAATTCCCCCAGCCTGACGGCTGAGCATGATCCCTTGACCAACAAGGCGTGGCAAGAGGTATTTGAGCTGGGCCAAGTGCACCTGCAACTTGCCTTCATGACTCCTAGCCCGCATGGCAAAGATATCTAAAATCAACTGCATCCGGTCAATGACCTTAACCCCAAGGATTTCTTCTAAGTTGACATTTTGACGGGGGGTCAGGCGGTTATTGACCACTACCGTTGTAATCTCATCTGCTTCGACCATTTGTGCGATTTCTTCGAGTTTTCCTGAGCCGACAAAGGTCTTGGTGTCGTATTTCTCCCGTTTTTGTGTGTAGGAGCCCCGGACATCTCCACCGGCTGTTTTAGCCAGGCTTGCCAACTCTTCCATAGACATATCAAAATTGTCCATGCCTTGAAGTTCCACACCAACCAAAAGGATGCGTTCTTGTTTTTTTTCTGTTTCAATCATGCTGTAAAAACTCCTTTACATCTGCAAGAACCTGCTCCTTGAAGTGGGGGGCAGAAATGGCGTAAAATTTTACTTCCATCCGATTTCGAAACCAGGTCAGCTGCCGTTTGGCAAAACGACGCGTATTGCGCTTGAGGATCTCACTGGATTCCTCAAGGCTCTGCTCTCCCTTAAAGTAAGGAAAGAGTTCCTTGTAGCCAATCCCTTTAGCTGCCTGAACCTCCGGATGGTCATCATAGAGCCACTGGGCTTCATCCAGCAAGCCTTCCTCTAGCATGCGATCTACTCGACGATTGATGCGATCATAGATCAAGGACCGATCATCATCTAGACAGATGAGATAGGGGTCATAATCGGTCTCTTCGTTTGCGAGGTCCTGCCCAAAATGCGCAATTTCAAGAGCCCGCATGGCTCGACGGCGATTGATCTGAGGAATGACAAGTCCTTGCTCCGCCACTCTTTGGTACAAGTCTTCGTCCGACAACAAGTCCAATTGAGCGCGATAGGCCAGAATCTCTTCATGAGGAACTTCACCACCCAGATGATAACCTTCGAGCAGACTTTGTATGTAAAGGCCCGTCCCACCTGCAATGATAGGAAGCTTACCTCGGGCTGTGATCTCTTCAATCGCAGTCTTGGCTTCTCTTACAAAATCAAAAGCTGAGTAAGACTCGGTCACCTCCCGCACATTGATCAAATGATGGGGAGCTGCAGCTTGCTCTTCTGGTGTCGCCTTGGCTGTTCCAATATCCAGCTTGCGATAGACTTGTTGACTATCGCCACTGATAATTTCACCATTGAGGGCTTGCGCCAAATCGATCGCAAGAGCTGTTTTTCCAACAGCAGTCGGTCCCACAATCACAATTATCTTGGTTTTCATCGTTTTTCCTTGCAAAATTCACGTTTTTTCGTTACCATATATTATAACATAAATATTTAAAGTTCAGAAAAGGAGAAATTCTCATGGCTAAAGGATTTGGTAAAGGTTTTGTTACTGGTGTTGCTGGTACAGTTGCTGCTGTCGCAGGTGCAGTTTACACATTCAAGAAAAAAGTAATCGAACCAGAAGAACAAAAAGCAGCTTTCATCGAAGAAAACCGCAAAAAAGCAGCACGTCGCCGTGTCTCACACTAATCATTCAAAAAGCTCCGGGAAACCGGAGCTTTTTTTGTATCTGTTAGTTGCTTTTACATTTTAATAAGTCAGTCGAAATATCCAATGAATTAGTCAAGTAATCCCACAATTCTCTATGTCATCATTTACATATTTTTCTTTCCGCAGTGACAAAAGTACCTGAAACAGGAGCTGTTTCAGGTACTCGGAATTATTGAGAGTAAAACAGTTCGGGGAACTGTTTTAGCCTGAGCTAAGAATTTCAAGAACGAAGGGGCTCAATAATTAGCTATGGAACTTCGTAGAAGTTCGCTAGCGTCCGCCGTCACCTAAGGAAAGATAAAATATAAAGAATGAATTCACCGTTCTTTGATCATCTTCGTTGCGATCTCCAAGAGTTCGACTCCCATCTGAAAATGCTCGTCTAATAAATCATAGACGGCATCTTCGGACAAGACACCACATGGTAGATCTGCTGGAAAGTCAGCTTGATTGGACAAGTCCAAATCATCAAAATAGGCCTGACTACTATAATAATCGCGCAGTTGGATATAGCTTTCTTGATGCTCTCTTAGCTGATCCACTGCTTTTTTGGTTTCTTCCAAAGTCTTGGCATAGTCATTCAAATAACCTTCCATTCTTTGGATCCGTTCGATGTTTTTCTGTGCAATTGCCATGATTTACTCCACTTTCACCACTTCTAGATGGGGGCCACCTAGAAGCACGAGGTATTTTTCTACTTGCTCTTTGCCATAAGAACGACGAAGAGCTTCTGCATAGAGATCGAGCTGATCCCGGTAGCGTTTGACCAATTGACTAGGGACCTTGTAGTGATCCGTCTTGTAATCAAAAAGTAGGATCCGGTCTTCTAGCACCAAGTAACCATCCAGGATCCCCCGCACGACAAAGTCCTCTCCACTAGCTGGATCTTTCTTCAGCATGGCAAAGGGAGCTTCGCGCCGGACTCGAGAGGCTTCTTTTTGAAGCAAGGTCCCCAAAGGTGTCTCATAGAAAGCAAGGATGGCCTCTAGCTTGATGCGGGCTTTGACCGCTGGCTCCGCTTGAACTTGCTCCAAGGCTTGATGCAGCGTCTCTAGCGTGATTTCTTCTTCAAGAGGCACGCGCTGCATGAGTTCATGGACAGCACTACCGACTTGGGCTCCTGTCACAGCTTTTTCTTGACCAAAAGTTGGAAGCTCAAAGTCAGGCGTCACAGTCTTTGCATCCATGATCTGGACGCCATTGGCATCCATGACTGGCTCGTAGAATTTCTTGATCTGACTTGGAGTACGGACACTTGGTAAATGAATGGCCGGAGCATAGAGCTGATTGAGCCGATCAACATTTTCCAAGATATCCAAGGCCCGACGAATATCCTCTGACTGACGGATATCCTTGAGCTGATCCAGGCGGGAATTCTTCTCCTTCTCTATGGGCTCCAGCTGGTCTGGTGTCAGGTCTTCGTCTGTCACAAAACGCGTGTCATAGGCCAGGGTATTCTTGGTAAATACATCTTGAATAGCAAAGAGCCAGTCCTGATAAGAGGTCCATTCTTTTCGCTTCTCTGGATCTAGCTTGCCATTGCGACTGGTCCCCCAATCGGTATCACGCAGTTTGTCCTCCCGGCCTTTTCCGACCAGATAGAGCTTGAGCTCGGCCCGTGTCATAGCGACATAAAGAAGACGCATCTGCTCCGAAATTGTGGCCAATTTTGTTTCTTCCACGTTCCGTTGGTAGCAAGGCGTTTCGATCTGCAGGCGAATGGATTCTGGAGCAGCTGGATTCTCTGTCTCAACCGGCAGGTTCGCAACATATTTAAAGCCAATCCCTTTTTGACGACTGAGGATAATCGGTCCCGATTGATCCTTGCGGTTAAAGGCCTTGTCCATATTGAGGATAAAGACATACTTGAATTCCAGCCCCTTACTCTTATGGACGGTCATGAGCTGGACGGCATCTTTTGGAGCCGCAAGAGGGACGCTGGCCAAATCGTGTTCATTTTCGATCACCTTGTCGATCATGGCAATGAAGCGCGACAAACCCTTAAAGCTGGCTTTTTCATAATCATTGGCTCGAAGCGTCAAGGCATAGAGGTTGGCCTGGCGCTGGGCCCCATTTGGAAGTGCGCCGACATAGTCATAGTAATAGCGATCCTCATAGATTTTCCACAGCAAATCATAGATCGAAGAGGTCTTGGCAGCAGCCCGCCAAGTAGATAAAACTTTGAGGAAGTTCTCGATTTTAGCTGAGAGCTTGGCATCAATCAGATTGGCATGCTCTGCAGTCTTTTCAAGGGCTAACTGGACCTTGTGGTAGAAGGCCATTTGCTTTTGCTCTGGAAGAGTCTGCAAGGAAATCCGTGCCAACTCATCTTCATCAAAGTCAAACATGGGGGATTTCATGAGAGCAACCAAGGGATAATCATGCAAGGGATTGTTAATGGTCCGCAAGGTATCCAACATGACCATCACTTCCAGTGACTCAAGATAATGCGCCTGTCCGCTATCTGCCACAATCGGGATATGGTACTGGTCAAAAGCTTCCAGAATCGCATCATTACGAGTTCGAGTCGCAGTCAAGAGCGTGATTTCTTTAAAAGGCACTTTTTCCACCCGATGGAGGCGTAAAATTTCTTTGATGACTAGGAGAATTTCTCCCTTGGAAACCGTCTCGAGTCCAGAAGCAGCTTCCTCGTCTTCGGTCTTTTCTTCCTGGTCTTGGGAGCCATCATAGAGCAAAAATTCTGCCCGATGTTGTGGCAAGGCCATCCGCTGCTTGTCACTTCCTGCAACCAGATAATGGGTTTGATTGTAATCAATCTCGCCCACCTCTTCGTCCATCAAATGGCGAAAGACATCATTGGTCGCGTCCAATACCTCCACATGACTCCGGAAATTTTCCTTGAGGAGGATCAACCGCCCTTTCGCCCCTTCTTCTTGGTAGGCTTTAAATTTATCATTAAAAATCTGTGGATCTGCCTGACGGAAGCGATAAATCGATTGCTTGATATCCCCCACCATGAAGCGATTGTGGCCATTTGACAGCAAGTCTAACATCCGCTCTTGGGTGTGGTTGGTATCCTGGTACTCATCGACCATGACCTCATGATAGCGCTCTTGATAGGCTTGTCTCACCTCTGGGAATTGCTCTAAAATTTGAATGGCAAAATGACTGATATCCCCAAATTCATAAGCTTTTTCTTGGATTTTTCGTTCCAGATAAGCGTGAGAAAAGTCTCTGATAAAGTCCCGGAGCAAGGAGAGCATGGGGCCTTCTTCTTGGTGGTAGGCTTGTTGAAATTCCAGCTGATAGAGCTGATTTTCCAAGTCTCTGAGGCGGTTGATATGTATGGTTTTATCCTGGTTATAAGCCGTGACTAACTCTTTCAACTCTTCTTTTCGGGCTCTGTTGGTCAAGGCTCCCCCATTTGAAGCCCGACTAATCGCCACGACCGCCTTTAGGACAGAGGTCAATTGCTCTTTATTGGTGCGACCTGTCAGGCTTCCAATCTGATCCAGCACCTCTTCGACAGCTTCCAAATATTTGGCCTTGCCAAATGCTTGACCTTCATTGGACAAATGAAAGGCAAAAAAGCTCTCTGCCTCATAAAGGGCCTGCTGGATGCTCTCCATCAGAGTAGCTTCCACCTGGTCAAAATCGGTCTCTTCATAACCTTTTAGGAAATGCTCTTCCAGCCATTTCTCCGGATCACTGGTCGACTGAAGAAAGTCATAGATCTGGTAGATCTGTTCTTTAAACAAGGATAAATTTTTGCGCTGTCCCGTGAAATTCTTGACCATCTGGACAAAGGCCTCTTGATTTTCCCCCTGGTAATAGCGGTCAAAAACAGCTTGAAAGACTTCATTTTGTAAGAGGCGCTGCTCACTAGCATTTTGTAAAATGCGAAACTGAGGCGCCAACCCAAGCAAATAGCCATAGCGCGTTAGGACCTTTTGGGTAAAGGAATCCATGGTTCCGATATCGCTGGTGGCGACATCTGCGATTTGACGGGCCAGGTGTTGCTTGAGCTCTGGATCATCACTCGCTTGCAGGGCTTTTCCAAGTTCACTTTCCAAACGCTCCTTGAGCTCCCCTGCTGCCTTGACCGTAAAGGTCGAGATAAAGAGCTCCTTAATCGAAATGCCACGCTGCATCTGATCCAAAATCCTTTGCACCATGACAAAGGTCTTTCCTGATCCAGCAGAGGCTGACACCAAGATATTGGTCCCCGAACTATAGATGGCATCGATCTGTTCTGGTGTTCGCTTTTGCTCTTTGGTAGAAGCTGCCTCTTGGGCCTGAAGGGCCTTGATTTCTTCTCTTGTCAAAAATGCTTGTTTGATCATTTGTTCAAGACCTCCTTCATCTTCTCGATCCAAGCGGCTTTCACTTTTTCACCGCGTATGCCTTTTTGGTCTAGTTTGGTCAAGAACCGTGCCTGACCTAGGTGACGATCGGCTTCAAATCCTGTGATAGATTTAAACTGCTCCACGAATGGTGCGATATTGCGCCCATTTTCACTATAGGGATTGATGGCAAATTGTCCCTTGAGAATCCCTTCTGCTGCTGTTTTATAGAGATAAGCGTTGTACAAGAGGAGCAAGTCCAGTTCTTCCTTACTCAGCATCATGGCCTTGTTTTTATCATAGGCCTCGCCCAGATAAGGCGCCTGATCTGCCATAAAGAGTCCCTTGTACTGTTGACTTTTCATGGTTTGGTTAATGGCATCCTCTACTGTCTTGGTCTTTTTCAGATCCACTACAGGATCTCCCATTTCCAAATACATGGCCCCGAAAATCCCCTGCTCCTCTTGGTATTCCTTCAAATCCTGAATCGCAGAAAGATAGGTCGGCAATTGAGAATTCAGGCCATTAAAGAACTTGTCATAGTGGAACTGCGTCAGACTGGACTTGTAGTCCACGACTCCGAGGGCTCCCCGATCCCTCAATTGATCAATGCGATCCACCTTGCCTCGTAGCTGCAGGAGACGGCCATCGGACAATGGATAAGAGGTGTGGGTACTTCCACCAAAGAGGGTCTCCTCACCGATGGTCTCGATACCATTTTGCTGGGCGAGGACACGCCCTGTTGTTTTCGCGGTATCAAGAAGCAAGTTGCGAATAAACTCGGTCTCTCCATTTTCTCCATACAATTGCTGGAACTCTGCTTCTTGGCTGGTTTCTCGAATCGCCTCGTTTAAACGCCGATCAAACGCTTGATCGGAGCTATCTTTTAAGACTTTTTCAAAGATCCGGTGCAAGAAATTCCCATGACTGCGGGCATCTGGCCGGATGGTTTCATCCTCTTGTAAGCCCAAGACATAGCGCAGATAAAAGGCATACTGGTGCTTGTAGTATTCATTCAAGGCAGAAGCGGATAAGGTCAAGGCTTTGCCCTCTGGATAGAGCGCTTGAAGCGTATCCGACTGAAGCTGACGGCTCTTTAATTCTGTTGAAATCTGAGGAATCTGGATGCCTTCAGCGGCTAATTTCTTGCGCAAGACCCGTACCGCCACACCCCAAAAGTTGGCTTCTTCAGGAGACAGCTCACTCGTGATCTCCTCTTGGTGGAGTTCGATCACGCGCGCTAAGAGGGCTCGGTAGGTCCCGATGTCATCACTCGAAGCTTGGGCTTGTTTGGTTGTCCACTCGATAGCAATGGGCTCCTTGGCCAATTCGACAAGGTAAGGAGAGACACTATCTTCCATTTCATTGACCAAGCTAGGGGCCGATAGGACCAGTTGGTTGGTCGCCGCATTGAGAAGCGAAACTGCCACAAAGCGATTTTTCTTGAGATTTTCGCTGGTCACCACCTGGAGCTCTGCTCCTTCTTGGGTGGCCTCATTCAGTTGCTGGCGCTCTTCTTCACTGAGCAGAGAGGTGTTCTGAGCAATTTTTGGAAAACGCTCCTGGGTCAGCCCGATCGCGTAGACATAAGGCGCTGTCAAGGGTTCAATCAAGTCATAGGACTGAACGGTCACCACATCAACAGTAGCAGGAACTGTCCGGTATTGAGACAATTGCATCCCCGATAAGAGGAGAGCTAGAAAGTCATCCACTGTCAGCTCTTGGTCCTCAAAGACCACGTTCAACTCCTCTAAGACATGAAGGAAGGCCTTCCAGACCTGGTCATAGCGCTCCTGCTCCTCCAAGGCTAGATCCTTGATCAAAGCTTGTAGATTCTGAGAAAGCTGGGCCTCTTGCAGAAATTCTGTAAAGGTGGTTAAGAGTTGGGTCACCTTTTGTTTGCGCTGTGAAAAGAAAGGAACTAGAGGTTCTACGACGCGTTCCCGGAGGGCATTGAGCTCCTCTAGATTGAACTTACCCTGACGATTGCTAGTAAAAGGCTTGTGAAATTTTGTAGCACCCTTTACTTCCGCAAAGCGAAGGTATTGCTCAAAAGCATCAACTTCTTCTTGCGTCAGATCACTATACAGACCCGTTTTTAACAGATTGATGACGTCTTCCGTCTGATAATTGAACTGCTTGATCCGCCCTAGCGATTCAATGACCTGAATCAAGGGATGGTGGACCATGGCCTCACTTCGTCCCAAGTAAAAGGGAATCTGATACTGGTCAAAAATGGTCTTGAGCTGCAGTTGATAAGCTTCCACATCGCCTAGCAAGACCCGAATATCCCGATAGCGTGCCCCATCATGAAGACGCTGACGGATGGATTTAGCGACATATTCCAACTCTTCTTTTTGTGTATTGGTTTGCCAGAGTTGGACCGCTGTTCGATCGTCCTCTTTGAGCTCATTTTCCACTTGTGAAAAATCATAGCGCGCTTCTAACATGCGGGTAATGCGACTAAAAGAGTCTTCGATCGCTTGCCCACAATACTGAGGCTGTACCTCAAAAGTCTTTGCCAGCTGGAGGAGAAAGTCAACACTGGCTTGGTAAAGATTTCCCTCTCTAAAGCTTGCCCGATAAGCTTTTTCACTGGCATAGACCCCGATGACAATCTCTACTCCTTTTCGGTGAAGGAGACCAATCAATGCCTCTTCTTCTGCAGAAAAACGCGTGAAGCCATCGACGACGATCGCCACATTCTGTAATTGCTCTTCCAGCTGCCCTTCTTCGACCTGATTGAGGAAAAAGGCCATCTTGGACTGGGATTCATACCGGTGCTTGACCAGCATCTCAGAGACCGCCTCAAAAATCGCCAAGAGGTCCTCTCTTTTTTCAGCTTCCTCGAGCAACTCTAAATCTGTAAAATCCATCTGGGCCGTCTGCAATTCATGATAGAGCTGGACCAATTGCTGGATAAACTGAGGATCCTTGCGCAGGGCCCCGTAAACTTTGAGATCCTGCTCCTTCATCTGGGACAGAGCTTTAAAAAATAGCATACCTAGACCGATGTCATCCAAGGGTTGCTCCTCAAAAACCTGATTCAGGATGAAATAACGGGCCATTTGCGCAAAGCGCGTGACGGTAATGGCAAAAGAAGCCTGACCTTCTAAATAGGACAAGACCTTGGCTTCTTTTTCAAAGGAAAGAGAGTTGGGCGCAATGTAAAACACACGCTTGCCCTGTTCTACTAACCCTACGGCTTCTTGTGTCAGGACCTGGGTCAAGGGGGTCCGAACATCCGTATAGAGTAATTTCATCCGATCCGTTCTCCTTTTGGCATTTTCTTGAGAGCTTGTTATCTTCTTATTATATCATTTTCACAGGAGGGACTAAAGCAAGAAGTCATGCTCCTCTAGGCCCAATATTAGGAGATTTGTGCTACAATAAAAGCTGAAGAGACAGAAAGGATACCACCTATGACCAGCATTTATGATTTTTCTTTAGAAAACCAGAATGGGGAGGAGATTCCCCTTTCTCACTACCAAGGTAAGGTCCTCATCGTAGTCAATACAGCAACAGGCTGTGGCTTGACCCCGCAATACCAAGGACTGCAAGATCTCTACCAGCGCTACCAGGAAAAAGGGCTTGAAATCCTGGACATCCCCTGCAACCAATTCATGGGGCAGGCGCCAGGAACTGCTGAAGAAATCAATAGCTTCTGCAGCCTCAACTACCAGACCACCTTCCCACGATTCGCCAAAGCCAAGGTCAATGGTAAAGAAGCCCTTCCTCTTTATGACTGGCTCAAAAGCCAAGCAGCTGGGCCACTGGGCAAACGCATCGAATGGAACTTCGCAAAATTTGTCATCGATCGACAAGGCCAAGTCGCCCAACGCTTCTCCTCCAAAACAGAACCAGCTGCCATGGAAGACTTGATCCAAGAATTACTTGAGAAATAAGCAAAAGCCTGAGCGTGAACTCAAGCTTTCTGATGAATGAATATTTATTTTCGAGACTTTCCGCTGTGAGAAAAGTGCCTGAAACAATAACGTTTCAGGCACTCAGGAATTTTGAGAGTAAAACAGTTTGGGAAACTGTTTTAGCCTGAGCCCAGAAATTAAAGAGCGAAAGGGCTCAATAATTAGTCATGGAACTTCTTCGAAGTTCGCTGACGTCCGTACTCACCTAAGGAAAGTTTCTAAGAAGTCATTATCCATAAGCCAAAAAAGCTTGAGCCAATGCTCAAGCTTTTTTTATTATTAATCAATTTCAAGTCCACCGGTGTACAGGCGGTAATAGGTGCCACGTTCTGCCATCAAGGAAGCATGGTTGCCTCGCTCGATGATGCGTCCGTGGTCCATCACCATGATGACATCGGAATTGACAATTGTCGATAGACGGTGGGCGATAACAAAGACTGTCCGACCTTCCATCAAGCGGTCCATCCCTTCTTGCACCATCTTCTCTGTCCGTGAGTCAATGGAAGACGTCGCTTCGTCCAGGATCAAGACAGGCGCATTGGCAAGGGCTGCACGGGCAATGGCGATCAATTGTCGTTGACCATTTGATAGGCCAGCCCCATCATCCGTCAAGACTGTCTCATAGCCTTGATCCAAATGCTTAACAAAGGAATCCACATTGGCAATCCGAGCTGCCTCAAGGATCTCCTCCCGCGTTGCATCGGCACGGCCATAAGCGATGTTTTCCGCAATCGTACCAGTAAATAAGTGGGTATCTTGAAGAACGATTCCGAGGGAACGACGAAGCGAATCTTTCTCGATCAATTTGATATCGATCCCATCATAAGTAATCATTCCGGATTGGATATCATAGAATCGGTTGATCAAGTTGGTGATAGTTGTCTTCCCTGCACCAGTCGCTCCGACAAAGGCCACTTTTTGACCCTTATCCGCATAGAGATTGATGCCATGAAGAATTTGTTTCTTCCCATCATAAGAGAAATCAACATTATCAAAGACCACATTTCCGACCATCTTGACAAGCTGGTAATCTCCATTTGGACGAGGGTGTTTCCAAGCCCATTTGTTGGTTTTCTGATCGGTTTCGACCATTTTCCCATCAACCAGTTCATAATTGACCAACGTCACTTTTCCTTGGTCGACTTCTTCTTCCTCATCCAAGAGATCAAAGATACGATCTCCACCAGCCAAAGCCATCAGGACGAAGTTCAATTGTTGAGAAACCTGAGCAATCGGACCAGTAAAGGAGCGGTTCAATTGCAGAAAGGCCATGAGACCACCAATGGTTAAACCACCGATACTGTTCAGGGCAAAGAGGCCACCGATCAAGGCCGTCAGAACAAAGGAAACATTTCCCAAGTTCCCAAGAATTGGCATGAGGACATTGGCATAGCGATTGGCTAGATAAGAGGATTCAAAGAGCTGGTCATTGATCCGATCAAAATCTTCAATGCTTTCAGATTCGTGCACAAAGGCCTTAACCACTTTCTGACCAGTCATCATTTCTTCAATAAAGCCATTTTCAATCCCCAAGTTTTTTTGTTGGGCCCCAAAGTAACGACCTGACTTGCTAGAGACATTCTTCATGACATAGAACATTACGACAAGCATCATAAGGACAATCAAGAACAAGAGCGGACTCACTGTCAGCATGGTGATCGCCACTCCAAGGATGGTAATCGCTGAGGATAAGAGTTGAGGAATGGATTGTTCAATCGCTTGACGAAGGGCATCAATGTCATTAGTATAGATGGACATGATATCCCCGTGTTGGTGGGTATCAAAGTAACGAACGGGTAGTTTTTGCATGCGCGCAAACAACTGATTTCGAAGGCTTCTAAGCGCATCTTGGGAAACAGTCGCCATGATCAAGGTAAAGCCATAGTTAGCAAGTACCCCGATCAAACAGATCAAACCAACCCGTGTCAAGAAGGACAAGAGCGGTCCAAAATCATGGCTGTTTGACGTTAGCATAGGCTCCACATAGACATCGACCAAGGACTGAATCGAAGCTGTCACATTGACCGTCGCAAGAGACGATAGAATGATTAAGATAAAGGAAACAATCAAGGATACCTTGTAGTTTTTCCAAAGGAAGTCCAGCAGGCGAAGGATGGAGCCTAGATTTGCTTTTTTCTTAGTTTTCATCTGCTTCTCCTTTCCCTTGTGTTTGCATTTCATAGACTTCTTGGTAGATGGCATTGGTCGCAAGCAATTCTTCGTGGTTACCGATCGCATCGATTTGGCCATCATTCATCACAATGATGCGATCTGCATCTTGAATTGAGGAAATCCGTTGACCAATGATGATTTTGGTGGTCTCTTTCAAGCTGGTTGCCAAGCCTTGACGGATCAAACTATCTGTCTTGGTATCGACCGCAGACGTCGAGTCATCTAAGATCAAAATCTTCGGATTCATGAGAAGGGCACGCGCGATACAGAGACGCTGGCGTTGTCCACCGGAGACATTAGATCCCCCACGCTCAATCATAGTGTCATAGCCATCTTTAAAATCTTGAATAAATTCATCGGCTTGCGCAATCTTACAAGCTGCGATGATCTCTTCATCCGTTGCGTCTTTATTTCCCCAGCGCATATTTTCTTTAATCGTACCAGAGAAAAGGACATTGGTCTGAAGAACCATGGCTACTTGCTTACGAAGAGAATCAAGATCGTATTCTTTGACATCGTGGCCTGCTACTGTCACCCGACCAGACTCGACATCATAGAGACGAGGAATCAACTGCACCAAGCTTGATTTTCCTGATCCTGTTCCTCCCAAGATACCAATCACTTCCCCTGAACGAATAGAAAGATTAATCCCTTGTAAGACATGGGTCTTGTCGCCATTTTCATCGGTATAAGCAAAGGTCACATCCTCAAAGTTGATGGAACCATCAGCAACTTCTTTGATCCCATTTTCTGGAGAGTCAATCGTCGTTTTGGTCGTCAAGACTTCATTGATCCGCTCGACAGAGGCCATGGAAATCGACAACATGACAAAGATCATCATAAACATCATGAGCGACATGAGAATGGTCATGGTGTAGCTAAACATAGAAGTCAGATTCCCAGTGGAGAGTTGGCCACCAACGATCAGATGAGCCCCAATCCAAGAGATCAAAAGGAAAGAAGCATACATGGAAAGCATCATAGCTGGGCTACTCAAGACAACGACACGGATAGCCTTCATAAACATGTTATAAATCAAACGCGAAGCCTTCTTGAATTTAACCGTTTCATCTGCTTCCTTAACGTAGGACTTCACCACTCGCATATTGGTGATGTTTTCCTGAATGCTGTTGTTGAGATTGTCATAAGCTTCAAATACTTCTGTGAAGAGCGGATACACAATCTTCATAATGATGCTTAAGACCGCTGCCAAAAAGATGGTCACATAGACAAAGATCATGGCCATTTCCGGATTGATCAAGAAACAAGCCACAATGGCAAAGATCAAATTGAGCGGTGCCCGCACACAGATCCGGATGACCATTTGATAAGCATTTTGCACATTGGTCACGTCCGTCATCATCCGAGTAACCAGACCACCAGATGAGAACTGATCAATATTCTCAAATGAGAAGGTTTGAACCTTTTTGAAAATAGCCCGACGAAGGTTTTTGGCAAAACCAGCCGATGCATAGGCGCCATAACGGGCAGACTGCATCCCACAAAAGAGGGAGAGAAAGGCACAGACCAGCATGAGCCCACCGTAAAACAAAATATTGTTCATGTTTCTTTGTTGAACACCTTGGTCCAAAAGACTCGCCATGACAAAGGGAATCGAAATCTCAAACATGACTTCAAAGACCATGAACAAGGAAGCCAAAATCGAGGGCTTCTTGAATTCTTTGATCTCGGAAATTAAGGATCGAATCATTATTACCTCCATAGTTTTTCATACTTTTTTCTGCGGTAGAAGCAAAGCTTTTTTCCACTGAAAAATTGGTCAAAACACACAAAATTCCCTGAGGGAAAGACCCTAGGGATTACGCATTTTTTATAGTCTTCATTGTAACCTAAATTGCAAAAAAATGCAAGATTTTTAGACAGCATCCGTTTTTCTGTTGATCTAGTACAAAAGAGGCTGGGACAAAAGTCCTAGCCTCTCAATTGTTTTTGGATTGTCGAGCAAGACGCAGTGGCTGAGTGGGCTCTACTACGCTGATTTCATCAGCTTTTACAGCCCTACTCAACTGTGCGGAGGTGGGACGACGAAATCGAATTCTAACGAATTACCAATTTCTGTCCCACTCTCTTTTCTATTTATTCAGCTAAGAGCACTTCTTTGATGGTTTGTTTTTGGAGTTTTCTGTTGGATAGATAAAAGAGGCTTTCATAAACCACCGCAAAACCGAGCAAAGTCCAAAAGCACACATTCCAGTCAAAGTTGTGCTCAATCTTTTCAGGTACCGTATCTTTGATCACACCAATCAAGATTTCCATGATGCCGTATTGATAAGCCGTCCCAAGGGCAAATCCTAGATAAGCCCAGAAACGATAAGGAGCGAGAATATGACTTTGGCATTCACGATCGGTGTAGCCAAAAGCCTTCATAAGAGCCAAGGTTTCGCGACTTTCTGAAACGACAATTCCCAATGACAAAAAGAGGATTGAGAAAGAAAGGATCAAACCAATCATAATCATCATCGTTTGGATGATGTCATCTGTGTAGTCCCTTAGGCCAAAAGACAATTGAACCATGGACGCGAAACACATAGAGCCAAAGACCACAAAAAACAGGATCGATTTTCTCCCCCAAATCAGCGACGAAGACAGCTCTTTTAGGAAGGATTTCTCTTTCTTAGAAGCCCTTTTTCTCCTTTTGACCTTGATTGGACTTGGGGATTTTTTCAATAAGCGAAGGGCCGGCGTTTGTAGTTGTCTTCTAGCATAGCCAATCGCAAGGACCATAAAGAAAGTCGTTGGCAGCATCACCAAAGCGACCAAGAGCTGCCAATGAAAATGAATGGTAATGTCTGGCAGAATCCCCTTCTCATTGCGAAAGTCATAAAAATGACCCATCATAAGAAAAGAAGCGAAATAGCCAAGAAGTGCTCCAACTCCAAAACTGAGTCCAAAAGCCCAAAATCGTTTCGCCAACTGGCTATTGCTATAGCCTAAAGCCTTTAAAATCCCTAATTGTTCCTTGTGGTCATCAACAAATTGTTTGATATAAAAACACATGAGAAGGATCGACGTCAAGGACAAGACGACCCCACTGACCATGGCCACCATCCAAGATAGCGAAACCTGGGCATCATAGTAGGTCTGCATCATGGGATTGGATTTAGAAATCTCCAACTGCTCGATATCCAGGTAAAAATTCAAGAAGAGATTGGCCACAAAGACCGCACAAGCCCCAATGATACTGACGACAACTAATTTTCGAATATCTTTTACTGAAAACATGTCTTACCATCCAATCTCATAGGCAGTCTGAGGCTGATCGTTGGTCACAACTTGGGTAATCTTGCCACTATTGACACGAATGATGGTTCTGGCCATATCCGCAATATTTTGGTTGTGCGTCACCATAATGAGGGTAAAGCCTAGCTTTTCCTTTAACTTCCAGATATAGTCGAGAATCTTGCGCCCTGTTTCTTCATCTAGGGCCCCCGTCGGCTCATCTAAGAAGAGAATCTCTGGCTTTTTGGCCAAGGCACGAGCAATGGAGACTCTCTGCTGTTCCCCACCCGACAATTCACTTGGATACTTGTCCAGCTTATCGCCAAGACCCAAATCCTCGATGATCTGCAAAAAATCATGATTGTTTGCCAGATCAGCTCCCATCTTTACATTCTGTCTAACCGTGAGATTCGGTAATAAATAATACTGCTGAAAAATAAAGGCGATCTTCTCACGTCTAAAGGCTGTCAATTGCGCATCCGTGAGTTGCGATAAATCCTGTCCTTGAATGAGGATATGCCCCTCATCTACCTTTTCTAATCCGGATAATACGTTTAAGAGAGTTGACTTTCCTGATCCAGAAGGGCCTAGGATAACCACATCATCCTGGTCTTGAATCTGCAAATCAATCCCTTTTAAAACCTTGGTTTGGCCATAGCTTTTTTGAACATTTTCTAGTTGAATCATTTCTTTCCTACCATTTCTTTGATGAGAGATTGAAAAACCTCTGTCAGTAATCCAATCACTTCTTCCATGCTAAACTGATAAATACCAGAAGCAACCATAGAGGCCATCCCGTGTGAGTAGATAAATAGATGCTGGTACAAGCGACTAGCCTCCTCTAACGTCAACGGATAGTCTGCGACAATCGAATCCAGAACCAATTGGTAACTATAATCCTTCATAGGAAGAAAATCTTGAAAGCGACGAATCGGCTCTTTGCTAGGATTTTGGAAAAGCAATTGAAATAGTTGGGGCTCTTTTGAGGCGAAAAGGATATAAGCAACCCCGACAGATCGAAAAGGCTTCTCATCTTCTAAGGCCTTGCGAATATCCTCCACCACGACCATTTCCGCAGCACCAATAACCTCTGCTTGTAACTCAGCCATATTAGCAAATTGCCCAAAAATGACTCTCGGTGTAGCTCCCAGTTTCTCCGCTAATGCTCTAGCCGTCAAACTAGCCATTCCCTCTTCTCTCACCAATTGTAAAGCTGTCCCAATGATAGCCTCTTTACTAAATTTAACCTTGGGTGGCATAAGACTCCTTTCGCGCAACAGTTGTTGCGCAACACTTGTTGCATAAAGAATACCATAAAAAAGAAAGACTTGTCAAGAAAAATTCGTAAAGTATAAAACAAAAGACCAGCCCACTGATACAAGTGAAGTCTGGTCTACTAACAAGATTCTAAGGCAAATCATTTCCTGCAGCCAAGTAGATTTGGTACCATTCCTTGCGGGTTAGAGTGACTGTTGCTGCTTTCCCTGCTTCAAGGACATGCTGGGGTTTGGTCGTTCCGATGACAGCCTGCATCTTACCCGGATAGCGGAGGACCCAAGCAAGGGCGATGGCTGTCGGAGTGACCTGGTATTTCTTCGCCAAGTCATTGAGGACATGATTGAGGGCCGCAAACTCTTCCTTGCCGACAAAGTTCCCCTTAAAATAGCCATGCTGGAGGGCAGACCAGGCTTGAATCACCGTATCGGTTAAGCGACAATATTCAAAGACACTGCCATCTCGCACGGCTGCTTTTGGCCCTTCCATGTTGACATGAAAACCAGCCTCAAAGCTAGGCGTAAAGGCGGCACTCAACTGCAACTGGTTGACCTTGAGAGGCTGTTTGACAGCCGTTTTGAGCAATTCCATCATCATAGGATTTTGATTGGACACCCCAAAATGACGGACCTTGCCCGCTTGCTCCAAGTGATCAAAAGCTGCCGCCACTTCTTCCGGCTCCATGAGGGCATCCGGTCGGTGAAGGAGGAGACTATCTAAGCGCTCAATCTGCAAACGCTCGAGGATGCCATTGACGGAGTCCAAAATATAGTCCTTAGAAAAATCAAAATAGGTAAAGCCGTCTTTGCGAATCCCACACTTAGACTGGATCCACATCTGATCCCGAAGATCCGGACGGCCCTTGAGAACCTTCCCCAGCAGGATCTCACACTGACCATTGCCATAGATATCCGCCAGGTCAAAAGTGTTGATCCCAATCGATAAGGCCGCCTCCACCAAGGCCTCCACCTCGTCTTCACTCATCTGACTGATCCGCATCATCCCAAGGACAATCGTGGACAGACGCTCATTTTCAGCAAACTCAATATAGTTCATGTCCGCCTCCTTTTCTGTAGTTCTATTGTAGTGAAAAGGCTTGCAAAAGTCAATGTGAAATCAAAAAGCCCTCAGAAACAACTGAAGGCTTACAGATTGAAGTAGAATGCCTCATTCGTCGTCAACCAACTCCACTTCTCCATGGATTCGGATGTATTCTTCACGCTTTCGATCCAATTCTTCCCAGAGTGGCTCATCAACAGCTTTCATTGCTTCTATCTCTTTCAAGCTAATGTCAACCGCTTCATTGTAGGTTAAATGCAACAAATCTGCATGTTTTGTTTTAAATTCTTCAATGCTCAGCCATGTTTCCTTATCATCTTCGCTAATGTGACCGCCAATGGCAGAGGCTACCTCAATTGCCATGATATAAAGAGCTCGCTTATCAACCGTTAGAATATCTTTATGAGTCGTGATGATTCGTAGATAGTTTCCTTTTTCTCGTCCATCACTTTCATAGGAATCTACAAAATTTAAATTTATATCTTCATACTTAAAAGTCGCCCAAGGATCGTTGCCTACTCTAAAATCAGCCATTCCCCAACGCTCATCATTTGAAGAAAATTTATCCAAACTAACACTAAAATAGAAGTCATCATCACGTGCATAAGAAAACTCAACCTGCACTCCCTTACGTTCCTTGAACCACATTTTCCAAGGATATTCCATACAGGCTTGATAGATGTTAGTTTCGTAGTTACCTTTAAGATATAGTTTCACTCGTCGTCCTCGTCATCCAACTCCACTTCTCCATGGATTCGGATGTATTCTTCATTTCTGCGGTCATCTTCTGCCCAAACCGGGTCTCTCACATCATCCATAAACGGAATTTCCTCCAGACTCATCTCATTAGCCTGTTCATAACTCATCGATAGGATATCTTCATACCGGTTTTTAAATTCCTCCACACTTAACCAGCTCTCTTTATCATCTTCGCTAATCTGACCATCAATAGCAGTCGCAATTTCAATGGCCATAATATAGAAAGCACGTTTATCAACGGTGAGGAGTTCAAGGTGCTTAGTAGCGATTCTTAAACATTCACTTTTCTCACGAAAGTCCGACATCATAGCATCTTCGTAGTCTAGCTCTATATCTTCATATTTATGGGATAAAAAATCATATTTTATCCCTTCCTTAATCTGAACATTACTCCATCTATTATCATGCATCCACTTATTTAATTTTAAGTGGATAGAAAGTTTCTCGATTGGTAAATCTAGATACCCTGCATACGACAAGTCAGGTTCTATTCCATCTTTTTCCCCAAACCACATTCTCTTTGCTAGTTTTAAGTAATCAAACGGGATTTCTTTTGTATAGTCACCTTTAATATAAATTCTCAATCTTCTTCCTCATCGTCATAAACACGTTCGCCATGGATTTTGATGTACTCTTCACGCTTCCTATCCAATTCTTCCCAGATGGGATCATCAATAGCGTCAATCGTCTGAATTTCTTCCAAACTCATCTCATTTGCTTCATCAAAAGTTAGAGATAAGATATCTTGGTGCTTTTCCTTGAATTCCTCGACTGTTAGCCATGTTTTCTTATCGTCTTCACTGATTTGTCCATTAAAGATTGTGGCAATCTCAATGGCCATGATATAGAACGCTCTTTTATCAAGAGTGAGCAGTTCAAGGTGGGTAGAAGCGATACGCAAACAGTCTCCATTTTCTCGAAAATCTGTTACATAAGCATTCTCAAATTCCAAATTTAGGTCTTCATCAATTTGTGAATAAAAACGATATTTTATCCCTTCTTGTATCGGAATACACAACCAACGTTCGTCATAATCCTATTTATTTAGTTTTAGATGAATGGCTATATCATTCCCATCTCTGATTTGAAGAAAACCAGAATAGGAGAGAGATATACCTTCTCCTTGATAGCTTTCGAACCACATTCTCTTCGCTAGTTCTAAATAATCAAACGGAATTTCTTTGGTGTAATCGCCTTTGATATATAATTTCAATCGTCTTCCTCATCGTCATAAACACGTTCACCATGGATTTTGGTGTATTCTTCTCGAAGCCGTTCCTCCTCTTCCCATAGAGGATCTCTTACCGGTACCATTGTCTTTAATTCTTCCAAACTGATTTCAACAGCTTCATCATAAGTCAGTGAAAGAACATCCTTGTGATATTCCTTAAATTCTTCTACACTTAGCCAATTTTGCTTGCCGTCCTCGCTAATCTGACCATCAATGGCAGATGCTACTTCAGCTGCCATAATGTATAAAGCACGTTTGTCTACAGTTAAAACATCTATATGAGATGTTGCGATACGTAGATAATCTCCACGTTCTCTCCACTCTGTAATGAAAGTTTTTTCAAATTCAAGTGTTATACTCTCATATTCCAAAGACAACCAAGGATTACTAGGAATTATAAAAGGAGCCTTATCCCATCTTTCGTCAACTGAAGACCATTTGTGTAACCGAACACCAAAGTAAAAATCATCCTGTAACATAGCATCATCACCAACATTGGAGAAACTTATTTTCTTGCCATTCCGTTCCTTAAACCACATCTTCCAAACAAGCTCTCTAGTTGTGAAGTCTATTTTTTTCGTAAAATCACTTTTGATGTATAGTCTCATAAATCTGAGATATCGCCTCCATGTGCTAGTATATATTCTTTTCGACGAGTGGCTTCTTCCTCCCAAAGAGGGTCATCTACCACATCCATCATTTGAATTTCAGTCAAACTTCGTTCATTTGCTTCTTCAAAAGTTAGAGATAGAATAGCCTCGTGCTTTTTCCTAAACTCCTCGACTGTTAGCCATGTCTTCTTATTATCCTCGCTAATTTGCCCGTCAATCACCTTTGCAATCTCAAGCGCCATAATGTACATGGCGCGTTTATCAACTGTTAAAACTTCTAGATGGCTGGTTAAAATACGGAGATAGTCTCCCTTTTCATTATAATCCGTAGCGAATGCATTTTCAAACTCTATCTCAATACATTCGTCAAGATGTGAAAAGAGTCTTCGTACCCCTTCCTTTAGGGGGACACTAGACCATCTCTTATCGGCAGTGCCTTTCCTCAGGGATAAATTTACAGAAAAATCTTCTTGTAATGCATCATTGTCTCCTGCATTTGAGTAAGATACTTGCTTTTCTTCTGGAAACCACATTTTGCCAGCTAGTTCTAAATAACCATAAGGTACTCTTTTTGTATAATCGCCTTTTAAATATAATTTCATTGTTCACTCCTTATTGCGTTAAGTATTTAAAAGCTTTCCACATATTTTTGATAACTTCTTCTTTAGCTCCTTTTCCAAGTCCTTTTAGTTCAGAATGTTTGCTTACCCAGTCTACAATATCCTGCCTACTTGAAATCCTTGAAACCTCGATATCTATGTCGAGGCCATAACCCGATTTCCCACTTCCCGATTGAACTTGGATTTTCCCACTATCTGGCTCCGCATCAACTCGAATATTATCGACTTTTTTACCTTTAACTCGTCCAGAAACCTTTTTCCCAAAAGTCTTACTCGTCGGTTTATTTGCCTGCCAGCTATCGTAGTTGCTAGAATAATTAACTTGAATTTCAGCGTTTGCGCTACCTGTTTTACTAATAGCGGATCCTACAGATACTACCCCACTAAATATGAGTGCGTTGCCTGCATCTAAAGCAACCTCTGCTGCAGTTGTTCCAGCAATAAAGCTTGCCCCACCTGTCTCAGGAGCTAAAGCTAAACCTCCAGTTTCTGCTGCTACGCTAGCAAAGTCAAGTAGTAAACCTGATAACATCTGACTAACTCCACCCCAAAATTCAGCAGAATTAGCTTCAAAATTTTCTTGAAGAAGTTCTTGATATTTTTCGTTGATCAATCTCGTAGAAGCACTATCATACTTCCCATTTTTTAGAACAGAAAAGTTATCATCTTTTTGATAATGTCGATCTTTATAAGCACTATTATCAAAAATTTCAATTAAATTCCCTTCATTGTCAATTTTTAGAGTATGGTTATAATCATCAATTATTTTTTTCCACTGTGACCGATCATGTCCTTTTAAGCGTTTTTTTAACTCTTCCCGATAATAGGTATCACCATCATCTGATAATAACATATCTCTCGACGCTTGATTTAAAGTCCTTGTTAAGGCATCCTGATAGTCTCTTTTAGCGTAGGAAACAACTTTTGTTTGTTTCATTTTGTCAAACCAAGTCATGTCGACACCATCCGCATAGTAATTTCCGTTGCTATCAACTATAATTTGACTTAGTTGTCCTGCTCCTTCAATCGCTAAATGAAGAATTTCAAGACTGTCTGAAAAATACTGATTTACTTGCTCAACAAACCATTCTAATTTTTCAATTTTTTCTTCAACATCTTTGATTTGCATCCGTGTTTTATCAGCCAATTCATGAAGTACTCTATTTTCTGATAAATTTTGATCCAGATTTGCAGTAAGAAATGCTCCTACACGATTCAAAAAATCCTCATTCTTTCTAATTAGATCTTGATACTTTGAAAGCTGTTTTTCCCAACTTTGTTTTTGTGTCTTCAAATCATCTAAATCTAATTCTCCATATTTTGATACAACTGCATCTGCGTTTTTGTATGAATTTAATTCAATCTGAATATCGTCGATCGCTTCTTGTAATTTTTTGATACATGGGATAATAATATTCCCAAATAAATTTTTCCCTGCCTCATATGCAGCACCTTGAAGTATTCCTGCTTCGATTTCTGCAATTAAATGATCACTTCCACTAGTAAGTTTTTCTGTAATCTGAGTAGCAATTTGAATATTACTGCTCATAGCTTCAATCAAAGTAGCAGATTCTGATGAACTGTATCTCACTCCCACGGCAAACTATTCCTTTCTTTTATCAATTTTTCTCTCTGAATGTCTAAGTTTTTTAAAACATTCCGAAACTCTTCACTGACACCATCCATCTGTCTAACCACATAATTTCTTGCAATTAAATCCATTTCATTCTTTTCTTGAAAAAATAAGATATTTTGAGATGAAATAGACAACTTTTCTTCTGCTTCTCGTGTGATCAACGAAAGATCTTCTAAAAATTCATCTAAACTTTGTTGATACTCACGACTTAAATTTAAAATAAGATCTTCTTGTCGCTCTGTTTTCACAATTTCTTGGAATAGTTTATCTCGCTTATTTTTATTAACATCCTCCATCATGGTTAGCTTTCCCATCTTTGACCCTGTTCTACATCACGTTTTTCAAGCACAGCGGCAATTTGAGGAAATTTATTAGCTTGAATTAGAACAGCTTCACTAAATTTCCCCACAGCTTGAAGTAAGTGATTATTTACTTCTTTTCCCTTCTCCATACCTGCAATACCAGCAGAATAACTAAACTCTACTTGTTTATTCTCATTTTGTGATACATCAACACCAGTCAACTCACCAATAGCCGCTTGCGCATCAATTGGGCTGGATTTTATTTGGAGTTTATCCATATATTCACCCTCAAATCTTATTATTCCCCTCCATCATATCATAATTTGAAGAAAAATACTCTTTCTTCCATGAAAAAACATACTAAATTATCTGTAATTTATTAATAGTTAGAGACAAGTCTTTCAAAAGAATTGTAACCTCCATTCAAAAAGCCCTCAGCAATAACTGAGAGCTTGTTTGATTAGCGATAGCTGAGAGCACGTTTGATAGTCTTCCACGGTCCGAGGTCATCGGTCTGGAGGATTAAGCTCGCGTAAATTCGAGCAATAAGCACTGTTCCCACGATGGTAAAGAGGACCGCAATTCCCAATGAAGCCCAAGATTCAAGACCAGTCGCATAGCCATTGATGGTACGGAAAGGCATAAAGAAGGTTGAGATGAAAGGAATGTACGAACCGATCTTCAATAAGAAGACATCACCGGCACTTCCCAAGGTGGTTACCCCAAGGAAGCTAAAGATAACTAACATCATTAGTGGCGAAATCGCTTTTCCTGAATCTTCAGGTCGTGCAACTGTGGACCCTAAGAAGGCAGAGAGCACCACATACATAAAGATCCCAAGGATAATGAAGAAGACGGTATTAAGCGAGATCGACTCTGCTAGGTGTTGGGTAATCGGAGAGTTTGGAGCGAGAATATCCTTGACAACTGGGATATCGGCTCTAAAGATCCAAACAGCTACTAAACCAATCACATAGACAAAAATATGGGTAAAGATCACACCGAAGAGTCCGAGCATGCGTGCGAAGAAATAGTCGGTTGCTTTGATACTAGAGAAGACCACTTCCATGATCTTAGTTCCCTTTTCACTGGCCACTTCTTGGGCTGTGATACTCGAGTAGAAGATCAAAATCATATAAAGCAGCATTCCCAGACCACCTGCAACCATGGTTTGCACCATTTTCAAGCCTTCTTTTTTCTCATCAATTTTTTCTTTGAGAGAAACCTGTTGAGACAAGGCTGTCAGTTGCTCTTTGCTTAGATTGGCACGCGCTAGATTGATCCCTTGTTGGACCTGGCTTAATTTCGCAGCGACAAGGCTTTTCAATTCCATTTTCATGGCTTGATCACCCACATAAGTGGCTTCTAGCTGGCCATCTTTTTCATCGACCGTTAGGTAAGCAGCTGCTTTCTCATCCTTGATGGCTTTTTTAGCTGCAGCTTCATCTTTGTAGTCCAAGGTCAAGCCATCGGTTCCTTTGAGGCTTTCTTTGACAGCTGATACTTCGGTCACCAAGGCCACCTGATTCTTCGCATCTGTAGAAGAATCCGTTAGATAACCGATTCCGATGCCCAACCCTAAAAAGAGGAAGGGACCGAAGACCATGAAGAGAAAACTCCATGATTTCACTTGTCTGATATAGGTTTCTTTCATTACGACAAACATCTGTTTCATACTTCTACTCCTGATTCAAGTTTAAAGATCTCATCAATAGTTGGGGCTTGGTGGTCAAAGGTCGCAAGGTAGTGGCCCTTGGTCAAGCGGTCAAATAATTCTGGACCAGCTGAAGCGTCATCCAAGATTAGCTTCCAAGTCCCTTGCTTGGTCATGCTGACCTTGGTCACGTGTGGCAGAGCTTCTAGCTCTTCTTTACTAAAGTCGTTAGAGACAAAGAGACGGGTCTTGCCATAGCTATTCCGGACCTCTTGGACAGGCCCTGAAAGGACCACCGAACCATCACGGATCATTAGGATATCATCACACAACTCTTCGACATTGGTCATGACGTGGTCAGAAAAGATAATGGTCGCCCCACGCTCTTTTTCTTCAAAGATGACCTGCTTGAGCACTTCTGTATTGACCGGATCCAAGCCACTAAATGGTTCATCTAATATGATCAATTTAGGCTCATGGATCAAAGTGATGATCAGTTGCACCTTCTGTTGGTTCCCTTTTGAGAGGCTCTTGATTTTATCAGTCAATTTCCCTTTTACTTGGAGTTTTTCCATCCAAATCGGTAATTTTTCCTTGACCTCGGCGGTGCTCATTCCTTTTAAGGCAGCCAAATAGCGGACCTGCTCAAAAATCGTAAGTTTTGGCATAAGACTGCGCTCTTCAGGCAAATAGCCAATTTCCTTGTAAGTCTCTTGTGTAATGGGTTTGCCACCTAGGCGAATCTCGCCGCTGTAGTCCAAAAAGCGCAGGATGCTGTGGAAAATAGTTGTTTTCCCGGCACCATTTTTCCCAACTAAGCCAAGGATATGCCCTTGTTGAGCTGTCAGATCTACTCCGAAGAGAACCTGCTTATTCCCAAAGCTTTTTTCTAAATGTCTAATTTCTAACATAGATGACTCCTTTACTCTTTATAATAACGTTTGGTAATTTTGTATTGTGAAATAAGGATATAAATATAGAGAATGGATACGACGAACAAAGCTAAGAGGATATCCGTTTTGAAGGCAACCCCAATGAGGAGGAGAGCAAGGAGAAGGCTCGGCAAGATATAATTGCTTAACTTAACCACCACTTCGAAATTTTCCTCGTAGCTAATCTGCTTTTCTGCTTCATCCATCATACTCATCATAAATTCACGCATTTCCTTGGCATCGGCATTGCGGGGAATCGGTTTCCCGTAAACCAAGTTAAAGGTCTTACGATAGAAGATACTCACTAGGAAAAATAGGACAATCAAAGCAAGAAAAAGATAGAGCATGGTAAAAGGTCCAAAGATAAAGGCCGTAGGTTTATCCAAATACATCAATTGAATATAAAAGATGATAACGAAAAAGTAGGGCAAGATCATGATGCCTTTAAAGATGGTCGCTAACCCATACAGTTTTTCCTTCTGGATGTCATAGTGATAGGCTTCATCATCGTCTTCTATTTGGAGCAACTTGTAATGAAGTTTTCTTACCCGCATCAATAAAGCCATCGTGATCAGAAACACGACCAGGAAAAAAACTACTGAGCCCAAAAGAAGCAGCTCTTTACTAAAGAAGGATTGGATTTCCAGGGGCTTTTCGGATCCAAACATTCCTGTCAAAAATCCGATAACTCCTCCTATCAAGCCGGAAACCGTAATGATTCCGACATTTCTCCAAAAACGGTAACGATCAGATCGTTCTTGTTGTTGCTTTTTCATTTTTATTCTTCTCCCTCTACTAGACTAAAAACATTCTCCACTGGTTCCTTGAAAATCTGGGCGATGGTGATCGCAATGATAACCGAAGGGGTGTATTCACCCCGCTCCAAGAGACTGATGGACTGGCGCGAGACTCCTGCTAGCTTGGCTAGCTCGGATTGATTGAGCCCATCACGCGCCCTCAGCTCTTTCAGTCGATTTTTTAAAATCATGGCTTTCGCCCCCTTATAGTTGAATACCTTGAATATCTTCGATGCGAACTAATTGGGTTTCCTTTTCTTTTTTCTTATTCTCACGGCTCAATTTGACCCAATCTTCGTCGATATCCAAAATTTCATACTCGAATCCAACACCACTCACTAAAACAGTGGCCGTTTGGCCTTTCAATTCTTCTAAAAGTCTAGACATGTCTTGATTTCCTTTCACTTGTTTTTCTAATCGTCTGATGCGTTTGTTCAACCTTTTTATCTTCTTTTCTGAGCTTGCATAAAATATAAGCAGAAAAAGGATAAAAATAATCCACACGGCTCCCATAAGAAAACCTCCTCTTCTTTCAACTGAAATCATTGTAACACTTCTTTTTCTTTTTGACAAGTATATTTTACAAAAAAATAAAAATATTTGTCAAAAATAGAAAGATGGTTGACATGTATATTTTGAGTACTTAAAGGAATTTCTTTATTTTTATAGGGTTTTAAGGCCTATAACTTGCAAATCCTGGAAGAAAAAAACAGCTGAGAAATTCTCAACTGTTTCATGTTTTTTAGATTTAGCGCACTTCTGCGTCGACTTTTTCTTCGAGGGAAGCTTGAATTTTTTCCATATAGCGAGCGACTTCTTCGTCAGTCAAGCTATCTTCTGGATTTTGGAAGGTCAAGCTGTAGGCCATAGATTTCATTCCAACACCTAGTTTTTCACCTGAGAAGACGTCAAAGAGTTTGATGTCTGTCAAACGTTTCACGCCCGCAGCTTGGATGGCATCGACCACTTCTTGGTGAGTCACTTCTGCTTTGAGGAGAAGAGCGATATCACGGCTGACTGCTGGGAACTTAGTAATTTCCACAAAGGCTGCTGCTGGTTGAAGGGCTGCTTCAATAGCTGAAAGGTTGATCTCAGCTACATAAGTTTCTGGAATATCGTAAGCCTTAGCCGTCACAGGGTGCACTTGACCGAGGAAACCGACTACTTGATCACCAAGTGAGATCAAGGCTGTGCGTCCTGGGTGAAGACTCTTGATCTCTTGCGTTGCTGTATAGGTCACTTCAAGACCCAAGCGAGCAAATAGAGCTTCCAAAATTCCCTTAGCATAGAAGAAGTCAACTGGAACAGCTGGAGTCTGGAAGTCTTTTTCAGCGACTAAACCAGTCAATGCAAAGGCAAAGCTGTTGATTTCATTTGGTAAGTCTTCTTTTGGATTACCCGTTTGCTCGAAAACTTTTCCAATCTCGTAAAGAGCCAAGTCTTTGTTCTTACGCGCTACGTTGTAGGCAACTGTATCCAAAATACCAGAAACCATATTTTGACGAAGGACTGAACGATCCACAGTCATTGGCCACATGAGCTCCGTTAAGTTACTTGGTGCAGTCGTGAACTCCACTGCTTTTTCAGGTGTTGTCAGTGCATAGGTGATGATTTCTGTCAATCCAGCACCTTCTGCAATGGTCCGAACTTGGCGACGCAATTTTTGAGTCGCTGTCAATTCACCGGCTGTCCCGTCATCTTTTGGAAGGGTTGCTGGTAATTTGTCATAACCATAAATCCGAGCAATTTCTTCAAAAAGATCCGCTTCGATAGTGATGTCCCAACGGCGACGAGGAACGCTGACTGTGAAGGCTTCTGCATTTCCAGAAAGGCCAAAACCAAGACGACGGAAGACATCCTCAACATCCGCGTAGGAAAGCTCTGTTCCAAGGACACGGTTAACGTCTGCAAGAGTGGAAGAAACTTCCACATCTGAAGTATCCAACTGACCTGCTGAAACGATGCCCTTACGCACGGTTGCACCAGCCAATTCAGCAATCATGCTCGCTGCTGCATCAAGGGCTTCATTAACAGTTGCCACGTTGATCCCTTTTTCAAAGCGAGAAGATGATTCAGAACGAAGGTTGAGGCGACCGCTGGTCTTACGGATCGATTTGCCATTGAAGACAGCTGCTTCAAGGACGACACGACTAGAGTTTTCAGAGATTTCTGTAGCCTCTCCACCCATGACACCTGCAAGGGCAACAGGTTTATCAGCAACCGTAATCACGAGGTCACTTGTTTCCAAGTCACGTTCTTCCCCATCCAAGGTCACCAATTTTTCGCCAGCACGCGCTTCACGTACTCGGATATCGTTTCCTTCAAAGGTATCCAGATCAAAGGCATGCATAGGCTGACCAAAGTAAAGCAGAATATAGTTGGTCACGTCAACCACATTATTGATGGGACGGATGCCTTCGTTCATGAGGAGGTTTTGCAACCATTGTGGACTTGGTGCAATGGTCACATTGTCCAAAATACGAGCTGCATAATAAGGAGCCTTGTCTGTGTCAATGCTGACAGAAAGAGCATCCGCTGCAGCTTGGTCTGTTTCGGTCAAGGTAAAGTCTTTGAAGCTCACTGCCTTGTCATAGATGGCTGCTACTTCGTGCGCTACCCCACGCATCGAAAGGGCATCTGCACGGTTTGGAGTGATAGAAAGCTCGATGATTTCATCATCCAAGTCTAAGTAAGAGAAGACTTCCTCACCTGGAACTGCATCATCTGGCAAGATTTGGATGCCATCTGTAAATTCTTTCGGTACAACAGAGTCAGAAATCCCTAATTCACCAAGTGAGCAGATCATTCCGAGAGATTCTAAACCACGGATTTTCCCTTTTTTGATTTTGTAATTGTCAGCGATACGAGCTCCCGGAAGTGCCACCATAACCTTGATGCCTGCACGCACATTTGGTGCTCCACAGACGATTTGACGGGCTTCTTCTTCGCCAACGTTAACCTGACAAACATGGAGGTGAGTTTCTGGCACATCTTCACAAGATAAGACTTCTCCGACGACAATTTTTGAGAGACCGGCAGCTGGTGATTCCACACCTTCTACTTCGATCCCTGTGGTTGACATTTTTTCAGCCAACTCTTGTGATGGTACATCAATGTCCACTAATTCTTTTAACCATTTATAACTAACTAACATATGTAAGATACCAAGGGCTAAGCAGAAATCTAGTTATCTTTCCTAGATCTCCATCCACCCTCGTTTAGATCCTTTCATTTTGTGTTTTCCAGCCCGAGGCTGGCTTAGGTAGGTCTAGTAACCTCCCCTTCTCTAGAATAGAAGTTTCTTGTTCCTTCTAGATCAATTTCTTTCTCAACAACCAGTCTGTATCCACGGTATCTCCGGTTATATACTGGTGTTCACTAAATCGTTCAAAACCAAAGCGGTAGTAAAAATCTTGCGCCTTAAAATTGCGTTCCCAGACACCTAGCCAGGCCCACTCAAAGCCACGTCTCTTGGCTTGATCCAGCGCAAAGGTAAACATTTCCTTGCCGAAACCAGCCCCATGACATTCCTTCTTGACATAGATCCGTTGGATCTCAAAGGACTTGTCCATCTCTACTGGCTCGGTCTGCGCTTGGCCCCAGTTAAACTTGAGAAAACCACAGATTTCTTGTTCTTCATTGAGGACAAAATAGGTTTCGGATTCTGGATCTAGCAGATCCTTCTCAATTTGCTCCAAAGAGAGCACAGTAGAGAAGTAATCTTCCAAATCTTCCTCAACAATATAGGGACCAAAGGTATCCCGATAGGTTTCCACTTCTAGGTCACGTAAGGTCTCTAATTGATCGATTTTTACTCTAACTAACATGATTATTTAAACTGTTCTGAGAAGCGAACATCCCCTTGATAGAAGCCACGGATATCATTGATTCCGTAACGAAGCATGGCCACACGCTCTTGACCAAGTCCAAAGGCAAATCCTGAATAGATTGTTGGATCAATGCCACTCATCTCAAGGACGCGTGGGTGAACCATACCAGCTCCCATGATTTCAATCCAACCAGTTTTCTTACATACGTTACATCCCGCTCCACCACACTTAAAGCAAGAAACGTCCACTTCAACCGATGGCTCAGTGAATGGGAAGTAAGAAGGACGCAAACGGATTTGACGTTCTGCACCAAACATCTTTTGCACGATCAATTGAAGCGTTCCTTGAAGGTCGGCCATGGAAATGTTTTTCCCAACGACCAAACCTTCGATTTGATGGAATTGGTGGCTGTGGGTCGCATCATCTGTATCTCGACGGAAAACACGCCCTGGAGAGATCATCTTCAAAGGCCCCTTGCTAAAGTCATGTGCATCCATCGCCCTCGCCTGTACAGGTGAAGTATGGGTCCGAAGCAAGATTTCTTCTGTGATGTAGAAGGTATCCTGCATATCACGAGCTGGGTGATCTTTAGGCAGATTCATCCGTTCAAAGTTATAATAATCTTGCTCCACTTCAAAGCCGTCTACGACTTGATACCCCATCCCAATAAAGATATCTTCGATTTCTTCACTAGTTTGGGTCAAAATATGACGGTAACCACTAGCAACTGGACGACCTGGAAGGGTCACATCGATGCTTTCGCTCGCTAGTTTAGCTTGGACTTTCTTTTCTTCCAAGAGTTTGGCGGTTTCTTCAAAGGCAGCCGTCAAGACATCACGGGCTTCATTGACGTGTTTTCCAATAACCGGACGCATCTCAGCAGAGACATCCTTCATCCCTTTAAGAATTTCCGTCAGAGATCCTTTTTTCCCAAGAACAGAGACCCGTAGTTCTTGCATCTCTTTTTTATTTTCAGCAGAGATCTGCTTCAAGGCTGCCAGCGTTTCTTCTCGAAGCGCTTTTAGTTGTTCTTCAATCGTTGACATATTTCCTCCATCATGGTCCACCTACAGACATAGAAAAAAACCGCGTGCCTTCTCCTAATCGGAGCGTTGACACGCGGTACCATCCGTTTTTTATCTGTAAACCAGACCTTAATTTCTAAATCCTTGCGCAAGTGAATTCACCCAGCTTTCATGCAAAGAGCTTTCAGTCACGGCTCTTCTCCCTGTCGCACTTCCCTTGAGGTACTAGTCTTGCAGATTTCTATTCAATTACTATCTAGTTTATCAGATTTTTAGTTAAAAAACAAGTTAGATGAGACTAATTTCAATAGAATAAGGAACAGGACGCGATGCATTATCTATTTGCCTGGTCTGCTTCATCTGCTTTCCTTTTCAATAGAAGAGTGGCTGCTTGGTTAAAACCATCACACCAGTTATACCATTTTGCTTCATACTCATCTTGAGGTAAGATACGATGTTTTAAATCCAAGACAGAGTCTATCTTTCTTTCCTCGCAAGCTTGCGCATAGAGAGCATACAAGTCATCGCCACCATCTCTATCAAACTCAGCAGAAATCGTATCCCGACCTGCCAATAAAGCCTGATAAGCCCTGTGATGCCCGTCTGTAATCAAGAAGCGATTTCCAAAAGTAAGAATACTAATTGGATCCATATTGATGATTTCTGCCGACTGATCAAGCATCTGGATAGCTTGTAACTTCTTTTCTGATAAGTATAGTTGGGTCGGATGAAGATCCGTTAGCTTGACTTTCATTTCTTTCTCCTCAAAGATCCCGATTAAAAGACCTATCCAAGCCAAATTCTCCTGCCACTCTTGTGATTCGTTTTCTTTTTATTTAATGACTTGTCCAGCATCTTTCAAGACAGATTCTGGAATAGTAATACCCAATTCATCTGCGACTTTTTTATTGATGACAGATTTTCCTTGGCTAAAGATTTCAACAGGTGTATCCGCAGGTTTTTGACCTTTCAAGATCTTCGCAGCCATTTTACCAGTTGCTACTCCAAGATCGTGTTGGTCGACAACGACTGAACCAAGACCACCAGCTTCTACCATAGCTGTCGCACTTGGGAAGATTGGTTTTTTAGCTATTTTGTTGGCTTCGACAACTGTTGAGAAGGCTGAAGCGATGGTATTGTCGATTGGAACCCAGATGGCATCGACTTTGCCTGACATTACAGACACAGTGGAAGCAATTTCGTTTGTAGAAGGAACAGAATAAGGAACGACCTTGTAGCCTGCTTTTTCAGCCAATTTTGTAAATTCTTCTACTTGAGATTTTGAGTTATCTTCACTGGTTGAGTACAGGATCCCAATTGTTTTCACGTTCGGAGTCAATTCTTTGATTAATTTCAACTGTTGCTCAGTTGGATTGTGGTCAGAAACCCCAGTGATATTGCCACCTGGTTTTTTCAAATCTTTGACCAAGTTTGCGCCGACCGGATCAGTGACAGCTCCCATAACGATGGGTTTGTCTTTTGTTGCACTAGCCAATCCTTGAGCAGATGGAGTTGCAATTCCAATCAAGACTTGGTTATCCTTGTCTACCAATTGTTTACTCATGGTTGCAACTTTGTTTTGGTCGCCTTCAGCATTAAGGAAATCAATGTCCACTTTATCCTTATCATAACCTTCTTCAGCCAAACCATCTTGAATTCCCTTGTAGATCAAGTCAAGCGAAGGGTGGCTGACCAGCTGTAAGACCCCAACTTTAGCCTTTTCATTGCTGCTTGCTGCCTTGTTGTCTTTGCCTGCTGTAGCTGAATAGATCGCTGTCCCAATGACTGCTGCTGCAATCAAACCAATAATTCCCATTAAACGTTTATTTTTCATTTTTAATACCTCTTCTATTTTTCATTTTCTTCTTTTTTTCCATCATCTAAAGACTGCGACGCCATCGTTTCTTCATATCTTTTCTCCCTTCTCATCTAAAACAAAAAACACGCCCACACATAGCAAAAGCTATGTGAGGACGTGTCATCGCGGTGCCACCTCACTTATGGGAAAAGGATAGTCTCCCCCATATCTCTGTCTTGTCTAGCAACAAGTTGCACGATAAGGTGTGCCAACCGAATTTTTATTGTTTCAAATTCATCTCATCATTAGTCCAATTTCATAAACTGCCGCTACCCACTCTCAGCAACCGTGGGCTCTCTTGAAACTTTCATTTACTACTTTTCTAATTTCTTACATTTTAAAGTTTTCTTTCAAAAATGTCAATACTTTTTCTGTATTTTTTTGGAAACGTTCGCATTTTCTATTTTACATCCTCTTGCTTCTTTCTGGGATTTCCGCTCTAATTTTGATATAATTTACTAGAATAAACGCTAGAATGATGAGGAATCCCATGTCTTTTGATGGATTTTTTTTACACCATATGGTGGAAGAATTGAAGGCCGAACTCTTGAGTGGTCGCATTCAAAAAATTAACCAACCTTTCGAGCAAGAATTGGTGCTCCAAATCCGAGGCAATCGAAAAAACCAAAAACTCTTGCTCTCTGCCCATTCTGTCTTCGGACGGATTCAACGGACCCAGACCAACTTTGAAAATCCTGCCTTTCCCAATACCTTTATTATGGTTATGCGCAAATATCTTCAAGGCGCTGTCATTGAAGGAATTGAGCAAATGGAAAACGACCGGATTCTTGAAATCCGTGTCTCCAATAAAAACGAAATTGGAGATGCCATTTCTGTCAGCCTCATGATCGAAATCATGGGCAAGCACAGTAATATTATTCTCCTGGACCGCACCAGCAATAAAATCATCGAAGCCATTAAACATGTCGGCTTCTCACAAAATAGCTACCGGACCATTCTCCCTGGATCGACCTATGTAGCGCCTCCGAAAACAGACGCGGTTAATCCTTTTACAATTGGAGATGAAGCCCTTTTTGCCCTTCTTCACAAAGAAGAGTTAAGCCCAAAGAACCTTCAAAAATGTTTCCAAGGTTTGGGGCGAGATACGGCTCAAGAATTGGCCAAGCGACTTGAGACGGATGAAAAATTAAAAACCTTCCGTGCCTTTTTCGAGGCACCTTCTGAGCCACGCCTAACGACCAAATCCTTCTCACCTATCCCCTTTGCGGATGCGTCGAGTCAAACATTTGAGACACTTTCCGATCTGCTAGATGACTATTACCGAGACAAGGCTGAGCGCGATCGGGTGCAACAACAGGCTAGTGAATTGATCCGCAAGGTCGAAAACGATCTTGAAAAGAACCGAAAAAAATTAGCCAAACAAGAAGCGGAGTTAGCGGCGACCGACAATGCGGAAGAATTCCGCCAAAAAGGAGAATTGCTGACAACCTTCCTCCATCAGGTACCAAACGACCAAGACCAGGTTGTCCTGGACAATTACTATACCAACGAGCCCATTACCATCCAACTCAACAAGGCCCTGACCCCCAATCAAAATGCCCAACGCCACTTTAAACGCTACCAGAAGTTAAAAGAAGCCGTCAAACATTTGACCATCCTCATTCAAGAAACCAAGGAAACCATTTCTTATCTTGAAACGGTTGAAACAGCCCTTTCTCAAGCGAGCCTAGCTGAGGTGGCAGAAATTCGAGAAGAGCTAATCCAGACCGGCTTTATCAAACGGCGCAATCGCGAAAAAATTCATAAACGGAAAAAACCTGAGAAATACCTAGCTAGTGATGGAAAAACCATCATTTTAGTGGGTCGCAATAATTTGCAAAACGATGAACTGACCTTTAAGATCGCTAAGAAAGATGAGCTCTGGTTCCATGCCAAAGATATCCCGGGAAGCCACGTCGTCATTACAGGAAATCTAAATCCATCGGATGAAGTGAAAACCGATGCTGCAGAGTTGGCCGCCTACTATTCCAAGGCCCGTCTCTCAAACCTGGTCCAAGTAGATATGATCGAAGTCAAGAAACTCAATAAACCAACTGGTGGAAAGCCAGGTTTTGTCACCTACACCGGCCAAAAGACTCTGCGGGTCACCCCAGAAGAAGAAAAAATCAAAGCCATGAAACTAACAGACTGATTTCAAAAATAAAAGAGAGTGGGACAGAAATCGGTAATTCGTTAGAATTCGATTTCGTCGTCCCACCTCCGCACAGTTGAGTAGGGCTGTAAAAGCTGATGAAA
>JAWGIA010000021.1:0-39386 GCA_032560535.1 Streptococcus parasanguinis
GATGAAATCAGCGTAGTAGAGCCCACTCAACCACTGCGTCTTGCTCGACAATCCAAAAATAATTGAGAGGCTAGGACTTTTGTCCCAGCCTCTTTTTCTGCAATTTTTTCGAATGGTATAAGTGAGGGGATTCCCTACACGAAATCATTGGAGGTTGCTATGAAGAAACGACACGAGTATGTATCGCCCACCTTGGATTTAATGGCGAAAAAGATTTTTAGTCTACCGGATGTGACGGCCAAATTCATCCGAGAAGTATTGGATCTGCCAGTAGAGTCCGTTGAGATTTTAGAAGGAGACCAGATCCATGAGCAGGGGTTTTTAGGAGATCTTCCGTTTGAAACATCCGTCGATGTGAGAGCAAGACTAGATAGCGGGCTTGAAGTGATCATTGAGATTCAAGTTTTGAAGCAAGAGTATTTCTTGAATCGTTTCCACTATTATTTAGCCAATCAACTGGTAGAAAATGTCCAACACAAGCGAAAGAAAGGAGCGACCCATTCCATGTACCAGGAGCTGGAGCCAGTCTATGGGATTGCTATCCTGGAGCGAAGTATTTTTCCTCATTTAGATTCACCCGTCAATGTCTATGAAATGCGCCATACGGTAGATGGGACACCTCTTTATAGCTCTCGAAAGGATGGAGTAGCTCATAATATGTTAAAGGTTGCCTTTTTAGAGTTGGATAAGTATAATGAAAGTAGAGATACGGAGTTGAATGCTCACTGGAGACAATGGCTTGAATTTTTTGGCAATCGCCCATTCAGTCATCAACCAGATCAAGTGATCGAGCAGGCAGAATCACTCCTGATCCCATCAAATTGGACAAGGGAGGAAAAAGAAATGATTGATGAACGAATTCGTATCAGAGAAAATTGGGAAATGAGCATGGATACCTTTCGGAAAGAACAACTGGAAGCCGGTTTTCAGAAAGGGTTGAAACAAGGCTTGGAACAAGGTCTTGAACAGGGTCTCGAACAAGGACTCGAACAAGGTCTTGAACAGGGTCTTGAACAGGGACTCGAACAAGGACTCGAGCGTGGTCTCGAACAGGGATTGGAACAAGGCAGACAAGAAGGTATGGAGTTGGGAGTTCAAGCTGGTCAGCAGTCTCTGATTCAAAAACTATCTTTGAAGGGAATGAGTATCGAGATGATTGCTAAAATGACGGATTTATCCTGCGAATCCATCAAAAAAATGTTGGCTACTGATTCGTCTAACGAGGAGTAGTAGCGAGAACAGAATTTTGGGATTGAGAATTGCCTTGCTGAGAAAAAAAATAGTTCTAAAATGGATTGTAAAGATCTCTGGGAGTCGTTTTTCTTGGATGTTGATACTCTACAGATTTATACGGTTGTGATTTATTGAAGGTTGGAGACTTTTGTCCAACCTTTTTTCTCATTCTTCTTGGCCCATCCTTAGTGAAATGGAATAAAAGTTTAAAATGTCCGAGTTGTAATACTTGACATTACATTGTGATCCTGTATAATAGCTATTGTAACAAAAAAACTTACAACAGAAAGAGGAAACAACTATGAAAAACATTTTATTTATCGTCGGATCTCTTCGTCAAGGATCTTTTAACCACCAAATGGCTAAGAAAGCAGAAAGCCTTCTGGAAGGAAAAGCAACGGTGACTTACTTGGACTACAAGGACATTCCAATGATGAACCAAGATTTGGAAACACCAACCTTGCCTGCTGTGCAGGCAGCGCGTGATGCAGTTCTTGCTGCGGATGCCATCTGGATCTTCTCGCCAGTCTATAACTTTGCTATTCCAGGTGTAGTGAAAAACCTGATCGACTGGCTTAGCCGTGCCCTTGACCTGTCAGAAACTCGTGGTCCATCTGCCCTTCAAGATAAGATCGTAACGGTTTCTTCAGTTGCCAATGCCGGACACGAACCAATGTTTGCGGCATACCAAGCGCTTTTGCCATTCGTTCGAACTCAAGTAGTTGGAGAGTTCACTGGAACAACCGTAAACCCAGAAGCCTGGGGAACAGGTGAATTAATCTTGACGGACGAAGCAGTGGAAGGACTGAAAAAACAAGCACAAGATCTATTAGAAGCATAAGAAAAAGCTGAGACAAAATTCTCAGCTTTTTTAGATACTAAAGAGTTGTCCGAAGAAGTAAGTCACACCCATGGTGAGAAGTCCAATGATGAGATTGCGAAGCATGGCTGGCTTGGTTGGTGCTTTTCCCAGTTTTGCACTGGTATAGCCAGTGAAGATCAAGGATAGTCCAACAACGAAGACCGTCACCGGAATGCGATAGGCAGCTGGAAAGAGGATGATAGAGAGCATTGGAGGAAGGGAACCAACCGAAAAAGCAAGGAAGCTAGATGCAGCAGCATGCCAAGGATTGGTAAACTCCTCGTATTCAATACCATATTTCTCTTCAACCAGGGCTTTGAGGGGATGTTTTAGAAAGGCCCGTTCTGTCAAAATCTTTGCGGAAGTTTCGCATTCTCCATTTTGAAGATAAGCGTGGTAGAGAGATTCTCTCGCTAACTTTGGATCGCGATCCAACAAGGCTTGTTCGCGGTTCACAGCGGCTTCTTCCGTATCTTTTTGTGTGGAAACAGAGACATACTCACCTCCCGCCATCGAAAAGGCACCTGCCAGAATCGCTGATAAGCCAGAAAGAAAAATGATCCAGATGTTTGAGGTGGCACTGGCTACCCCGATCACCACCCCAGCTATAGAAATAATCCCATCATTGGCCCCGAGAACAGCGGCTCTCAAGATATTCAAGCGGTCGTTAAATGATTCATCTACTCCATGTTTCATTTCAGTCATACAATGTCTCCTTTATCTTGTTTAGAATGATTATAAATAAAATACAAAAAGAAAGCAAGGATTTCAACTCAAATGATAAAAGTTCGACAATTTAATGAAATTTAAGTTATAATCTTTGGCATTGTGAGTAAAAAAGAAAGAATAGGGCATACGCCTATTCTAGCAAGGTTTATTTAGCGGAAGTGACTTTACCTTTGAGGATCCTGATGGCATTGTCACACGGGTCAGAAAAGGATAATAAAAAGGGAGTGGGAAAGAACTCCTAAAATTAAAAAGTTTGAAAAGGTTCCCCAAACCTTTTCAATTTTCCCTCCCCCGCATAGCTTCAACAGTCTGGGAGACTGTTGAAGGTTGTAGATAAAGGAAACTTTGTTTCCATCATTAGGTCTTCTTTGGAGCTTAATCAAGCGAACAAATACTTAGGAAACTTGCTTCGCAAGTCCTATCTACCACCTCAAAGCAGTGCTTTGAGCAATCAACCACTGCGTCATACAGTTATTTCTATCAAAGATCGAAGGTTGGACAGTTTTTTGCCCAACCCTTTTCTAATGAGATAAATTAGTTCGTTTCATTTTCTTTTCCGACAACCCAAAATAAGAGAAGGAGTTGGAAGATGCCTAAGGCAAAGAGGACCATAAAACCGTTGCGACTTCCTTTAGCAGTGGCTTGGGTGAAGTCCATCTTTTGATTAGCTTGGCTCATGGCAACAATCAGCGAAGCCAGGGTTGTTCCGACAGCGCCTGCAAATTGTTGCAGGGTGTTAAAGATCGCGTTCGCATCGGGTTGCTCTTCCAGAGAGAGTTGTTTTTGTCCGTTGGTCATGATATTGCCAAAGGCAAGCCCCATACCGGTCATAAAGATCATGTAAAAGATGAGAATCAAGCCATTTGTCAGCTTCAGAGCAAAAAGGGTGAAGTGGAAATGGGCTAGAAGGATTAAAGCAGCTCCAAGGAGAATCGGTTTGCGAGCGCCCAACTTATCTAGAATGAGACCGGAGAAAGGAGCAAAACCTGCTCCAATGATGGCTCCTGGAAGTAGCATCAAGGCTGCAAGAGTGGTGCTCGAGTGGTTGACCAATTGGACATAATTGGGCAATAGGAAACTCATGGCCAGAGAGCCTAATTGGAAAGTGAAAAAGGCAAGAACATGGCCAGTGAGGAGAGGATTTTTTAAGATGGCGAGGTTGATAATGGGAGTCTCTAACTGATTGGACCGGTAGACTAAGAGAACCAGTCCCAAGAACCCAATCACCAGCCAACCAAGGACAGAAAAACTAAAGAAAGCATGATCAGAAAGACCGTGAATACCTAGAATCAAGCCTAAAAATGAAGCAATAATAGCGAGAAGGCTCATGATATCAAGGGTTTCTCGTTTGACTGTACTGATTTGTTCAATGGAGCGAAGTCCTGCAACTAGCGAAGCTAGAAGGATCGGGAATTGAACCAAAAAGATGGACCGCCAACCGAAGTTAGCAGTCAAGAGACCACCGACAGTAGGCCCAATGGCGGGAGCGATGGCTGTGATCAGGGTACCCACTCCCATCATGAGACCGATCTTGCGTTTTGGGACCTGCTCTAAAATGATATTAAACATCAGAGGAAGGGCAAAACCAACCCCCATTCCTTGGACCAAGCGACCCAAAACCACAAAGCCAAAACTAGGAGCTAGGAAGTCAATGAGAACACCTAAAACAGATAGGAGATTTCCAACTAAAAAGATGGACTTCATTTTAAAAGAGCGCTTGAGGTAGGCAGATAGTGGGACTACACAGGCAACCACTAGAAGATAGATGGTGGTGACCCACTGGACGGTTGCGGTATTGATCTCAAATTCCTTCATCAATATTGGGAAGGTGATATTCATGGCAGTTTCTCCAGCCACCCCGCAAAAGGAAAGGATCCCTGTTGCAAAAATAGCATACAGGACCTTGGCTGAAATTTTTTCTTGTGACATCGGTGTCTGATTCCTCCTAAATCTTTCTATAATCTTGTAAAAATGGTCTGAAAATCCATCCTAGCTCTCTCATTTCCCATCAATTCCAATTGCTATGAGCATAGCAGGACCGATGGTAACCTGATTCATCGTTTTGTTAGCTAACAAATAGTATAGAGGAAATGAAGACCCCTGTCAAAGAATTTTTGAAAAATTGTGAAAATTTTAAAAGTGTTCTCAACTGATGACGTCTCTCCAAACGAAAGGATATGCTCGCCACTATGGTATAATAAGAAGAAAGTAAGCAATGTGAATAAGTCAATCAACTCGAACAGGAGGCCCCATGACCAAGTATTTAGTCCAGAAGTTTTTCTGGTTACGAGAAAAAAGTTTGATTCAGATTTCCCAGAAAACCCTGGTTTCCTTATTTCCTTTTTTCTTATTTTCAGGAATCATTCGAGTGATTGCCTTATCGGTCTTTTCTGATCGAGGCTATATCCATCAGCTCTTTTCGATGGACAGTTGGTTGCCATGGAATCAAGCTATCAGCCAGGTTCTTATTAATTTTTCCAACTTTCTAGGAGGTCTAGCAGGGCCTTTAGCAACCTACTTCGCTGGGAAATATACAGCTGGGCACTATGGTAGAAGTACGGGGACAGCCGGCGTGACTGCTCTTTTGGTCAGCTTGATTGTAGGGTCTCAGGAATTGTTGGTGGGACCACTCAATGATGGGCAACTGACAAGAATTAACTTACCTGCGACGACCAATATCCTCTTAGCCATTGTTTTAGGCTATCTAATCGGACAGATCTTTCGACTATCCAAGGCTAGTGACGACCAGATTGTGGACAAAGACTTTATCTATCAGCCCAAGACTGTGCGTCCCATTTTCTTATCCTTAGTTCTAGGGGTCAGCCTAAATCTTCTTTTGGTTATTGGGAACCAATTTAATATTTTTCAGACTATCCGACAGTTCTTGGCTTCTCTAACGGTAAGTAGTCATCATCTCCTGTCCACCTTTGTCATGGGACTATTTAGTGGGCTATCTGCTTGGTTTGGTAATAGTCAAGCCTTTGCCTTGAACTCAATTGCGGATGATAACTTTGCTTTGGAAAATCTCACCTACGCTGTGACGCATCATACAACGACAGGCATTCCTCATCTCTATACCTTGACCAATTTGTACCGCAGTTTTGGTCTGGTGGCTGGTGTCGGCGCTGTCCTAGCGCTTTTGGTTGCAATCTTATTGGTTTCACGAAGTCAAAAGGACAAGAAAGTCAGTTTTCTCAGTCTGTTTCCAAGTCTCTTTAACAACGGGGCGTCTTTCATGGTAGGGATACCGGTCCTTCTCAACCTCCTATATGTGATTCCCTTTTTATTGATCCCTTTGGTGAATATGGCGATAGCAGCTCTAGCTTTGTGCCTCAAACTGATGCCAGCAGCCGTCTATCCGGTGCCAGATGGGACTCCTAGCCTTCTCTATGCTTTTATTGGAACAGGAGGTAGTCTGAGAGCCTTAGCTGTAAGTATATTTTGTTTTGCCGTCGATGTGCTCCTTTATCTACCATTTGTCCGCATGGGAAATCGTATCCGAAAAGATTTAAAAGTGAAAGGAGAAAGCGATGAAGCCATCTAAAAAAACAGCAATCGTCCTTACTTTGGTCAGTCTTTTCTTGATCGCTTTAGCCATTCCTTCTTATAGCTGGACTCGGACCAATGTTTCAAGAATCGAGAAATTTTATAATTCAAAATTGTCTCCCATCATCATGATCCCGGGAAGCTCAGCGACAGAGAACCGCTTTGATGGCTTGGTGACCAAGCTCAACCAAGACCGCCAAGGAACCAAACACAGCCTGCTCAAGGTCAAAGTTTGGAATGATGGGCATATCACCTATAGTGGAAGTATTGATGCCAAGGACAATGAGCCAGTAATTGTGGTTGGTTTTGAAAACAACAAAGATGGCTATAGCAACATTAAAAAGCAAGCTAAACTATTTAATCAAGCCTTCGAAGCCCTTCAAGAAAAATATAATTTTAATAATTTTAAGGGCTTGGGTCATTCCAACGGTGGCTTGATTTATACAGCCTTTATTGAAAATTACCTGGGGGATTACGATGTGGATCTCAAGACCCTCATGACCATCGGAACTCCCTACAATTTCACGGAGACCAATATCAAAAATAAATCTGAGATGTTAGCTGACTTTATCAAGGGAAAAGAAGCTATCCCCACAACCCTTCATATGTATTCAGTAGCAGGGACCATCACCTATGATTCAGATGAGTTGGTCCCAGATGCCAGTGTTTCTGCTGGGAAATATATCTACCAAAACCAAGCAGCTAGCTATACGGAGATTACGGTGACGGGGGAAGATGCCCAGCACTCGGACCTTCCAACCAATGATGAGGTGGTTGCCTTGGTGAAAGAGCATATTGAAAGTCAAACGGATCGTCGAGCCAAACCGAATAAAATAAACTAAGTGTGAAGAAGGGATTCCTTCCTCACCTTTTTTTTAGTATAATAAAGTTTAGTATGAAAATAAGGGAGATTATAGGAAATAAGATGAAAAGAAAAAAATGGGTGCAGTTAGGAATAGTGGCTTCGAGTATGGTCATGTTAACAGGATGTTACCAAAGATACCAACGTCAGTCCAGTCCCAAAAAAGAGGCTGCAACAAGCCAGACTTCAGCAAAGAAACAAGCGAAAAAAACAGATAACAAACAATTATATCAGTCTGTTTTTTCAGACTACCAAAAGATTTTTGCCACTTCAAAAGATTTAGATGCTATTTCCAAATTGAATGATGCATTAGCCAAAGAAGATCGGATGATCAATAGCTGGGTGATCGAGACCGTGATCAATCAGCCAGATGCCGTTCGCTATGCCTTTAAGGACTTAAATAACGATGGGGTAGATGAGATGATCATCGCCAATCAGCAGACCGATGGAAGCTACTTTGTGACAGGAGTTTATTACCTCAAGGACCAAAAACCGACTCTGCTAGCTGAAGGTTTCGTCGCTGGACACGGTGGAGCGCGCAATGCGACGACCCTCTATCAGGGAGGAGAAGTCTTAGAAGTCAGCTGGATGTCAGGAACTGGCCGTGGGGTAGCTGTGCTTTCACGGATAGAAAAGACGCCTCAAGCTGCGACCAAAGTCCAGGAAGAAGAAGTCCAAGTACCTGGTTCAGATCTGAATAGCCTCTTTGGAAAATCGGATGAGAATAAACTGGATCTCAAGGCTTTTGACTGGCAAACTTTTGACAGCGCACCATCAGAGGGAAATAGCCAAAGCCAGGAAAAAACGCCTTGGAATGCTGAAAAATCAGCAAAATTAGCAGAATTTATGAAGACCTGGGGCGAAAAGATGGGACAACCCAACTATCAAAAAGGCATCGCTGGTGGTGATGTAGGACCAGACAACCTCTATACTCTAGGGGAAAATAGTAAGATGGATGCCATTTATACAGATACTGGTCAGGGAAATGCAAAATACCGCATCGTGGAACGCTATAGCAATTGGGACAAGTATCCAGATGTGCATAGTTATTTCTTTGCTATTACAGATACAGGAGAAGGCATTGTCTTTCATTCGCCAACGACCAATGGTGGAAAGATGTATCTAAAGCCAACGGACAACAAGGAACTTCAAGAAGAATTTACGCAACTGCTTCATCAATAAAAAGAAGAATAAACCAGAAAACGACTGTTTTTCTGGTTTTGTTTATTCAATATATGAATAAAAATACAAAATAAACGATATTTTTTAGGATAGAAAATATGTTAAAAACTAGTGATAGTTAACGGTGTAATTGCATTTGGAAACGGAAAATATTTGACAAGTAAAGGAAAATCATTTAAAATATATTCATTCTTTATTTATAGGAGAAAAAATATGAAAAAACTTCTTACAGCCGGTGTGGCTCTCTTGTCCGTTGCAACGTTAGCAGCATGTTCTGGTAAAACTGCTTCAGAATCATCAAGCAAAGATGCAAAGGCTTCTTCTAGCAAAGTAGAAAAATCATCTACTTCAAAAAGCAAATCAAGCAGTTCATCAAAAACTTCAAAATCAGCATCCTCTTCTGTTGAAATTCCAGAAATTGTCTTGTTGACTGATGAAGAAATTGATAATGCCAAAACACTTGGTGATATGAAAACTATTTATGGAAAAATGATTGACAACTACACAAAATATGTCAAAGAGATTGGGGATAAGATGCCCGAGTCTGGTAAAGATGCCTATAATCAGCAAGTAGCTCCTGGGATCCAATCTATGGAAACTGCAAGAAAAACATTTAACGATACACTTTCAGCTGCAGGTTCTGATGATACAGTTGTTCCTGAACAAGCTCGTAGTCAATTCGCACAACAATTGAAAAATGCTCGCGATATTGCCCAAAAAGCTCTTGAAGGTGCTTATCAATCAATTGCACCATTGCTCTCTTCATCAGCCGAATAATTCATAAATGAAAATGAGAGTGGGACAGAAATCGGTAATTCGTTAGAATTCGATTTCGTCGTCCCACCTCTGCACAGTTGAGTAGGGCTGTAAAAGCTGATGAAATCAGCGTAGTAGAGCCCACTCAACCACTGCGTCTTGTTCGACAATCCAAAAACAATTAAGAGGCTAGGACTTTTGTCCTAGCCTGTTTTTTCGCTTTCTTACAAAAATGTAAGAAATAAAGGGGAAAATGTAAGGTTATGTTATGGTGAAAGCGTTTCAGTTTTAGTACAATAGATTTGTAAAAAACGATTGAAGCTTTTATCGAGCTAGAAAGGAATGGACCATGACCCTACTAGACGTTCAACATATCAAAAAAATCTACAAAACCCGCTTTCAAGGAACGCAGGTTGAAGCCTTAAAGGATATCCATTTTACCGTTGAGAAGGGCGAATACGTCGCTATCATGGGGGAATCAGGATCCGGGAAATCGACCCTCCTCAACATCTTGGCCATGCTGGACCAGCCGACGGAAGGACGGGTCTACCTAAATAGCATAGATACCTCCACCATCAAGAACAAGGATGCGTCCAGCTTCCGTCGGGAAAAACTAGGCTTCGTCTTTCAAGATTTCAACCTGCTCGACACCTTGTCTGTCAAGGACAATATCCTCTTGCCATTGGTCCTCTCTCGCAGACCAGTCAAGGAAATGATGAGCAAGGTCGACACTGTCAGCCGGGAGTTGGGCATTCACCAGCTCTTAGAAAAATACCCTTACGAAATCTCTGGTGGTCAAAAGCAACGGGTGGCCGTAGCGCGGGCCATCATCACCTCACCAGAAATCCTCCTGGCTGATGAGCCAACAGGGGCGCTGGATTCTAAGTCTTCAGCTGCTTTGCTGGACGTCTTTGAAGATATCAATAACATGGGCCAAACCATTCTCATGGTAACCCACTCAACCGCAGCGGCAGCTCGGGCCAAGCGCGTGCTCTTTATCAAGGATGGGATTCTCTATAACCAGATCTTCCGCGGAGAAAAGACAGAGCGTCAGATGTTCCAAGAAATTTCAGATACCTTGACGGTCATGGCGGGAAAGGAGGATCATGATGTTTAAATTAACGAGTAAATTAGCTCTTTCCAACCTCAAACAAAATCGTAAGCTCTATTACCCTTTCGCTATAGCCGTTATTTTAACGACCATGATCCTCTATAGCTTTATCGCCCTGGCAACGACCCCTCACTTAGAGGCTTCTTACGGAGGACGAACGGCGAGATATGTCCTTGGTTTTGGTTGTTTCGTCGTCCAGCTGGTCGTCATCATTTTAGTGGCTTATGCCAATGGCTATGTCATGAAAAATCGTTCCAAAGAACTGGGACTCTACAGTGTTCTGGGGATGGAGAAGAAGCACCTCCTCGTCATGACCTTATGGGAATTGCTTATCTTCTATATCCTCACAGTTGGCGCGGGACTGGGTTTGGGACTCTTATTTGATCCCTTGATTTTTGCCTTACTCCTAAAATGTATGGGTCTACCAGTCGTCATTCAATCAACCTTCCAGATAGGGGCTGTTCTTAACACTTTACTTGGGTTAGCCTTAGCTTTTGGCCTCATTCTCTTGTTGAATTCTTTACGCCTTTTGCGCTACAGTTCCCTCCACCTCATGCAACAAAAGAAAGCAGGAGAGAAGAAGGGAAGATTCTTGCTGGTCCAAACTCTGTTAGGTCTAGGTCTCTTAGGAATTGCTTTCTATTTGGCGCTCACTGTTGAGCGTCCAGTTGCGGCCGTCCAAAGATTCTTTATTGCTGTCATCTTGGTCATTCTGGCGACTTATCTCTTATTCAACGCAGGATCGATTACCTTCTTAAGAATTCTTAAAGGTCAGAAACCCTACTATTACAAGCCGGAGAATTTTATCTCTGTTTCCAACTTAATAGCTCGGATGCGAAAAAATGCAGCGGGTCTTGCGACCATTAGTATTCTTTCCACCATGGTCTTGGTCACCTTAACCGGGTCGCTCAATCTCTTTATTGGAGGGCAGAATTACCTAGATACTATGTACCCTTCGGACTACAATTTTAGTGTGGGACATATGCCTTCAGATGCTGAAACAGAACCGGTTATTGAGGAGGTTCAAGCTATTATTCAGAAAACAGCCGATGCGACACATCTGTCAGATTATCAGGTGGCACAGACAACATACTGGTCGGCTGAAATTCGAAAGATTGATGGAAGGATCTTAGAGGTGTATGACCAGTCCGATCAAGAAACTGGTCAGGAATTGAAGACAGAAGGAGTAGTCTACTTTTTTGATCAGGCGACTTATGAGCAACTGACCGGTCAAAAAGTTGAGCTTGGGGAAAATGAAATCCTAGCCTATGGGTATCAATATCCTGGAAGATTAGACGCGCAATTAGAAATCAATGGGAAGACCTTTACGATTAAAGAAAAACTAGACTCCAATTTTATCCAAGGAAAACTCCCTCAAGCCGACCTGTTTCAACACCAAATGGGCTTGTATCTTGTCCTCCCTGACTTGAACCAACTGGGACTAAAAATTGATAAAAATTTGGAATTCTCTATTAGTGCTAAAAATAAAGAAAACCAAGATTTTATAGCTGGAATGGCCAAAGAGCTTAATTCGACAGACAAAATGAGTCAATATGGTGCGACTTTGTTTGGTGGGGTTGATCGATACAGCATGGAGAAGGAGTGGCGTGAATCAGCAGGGACAATCCTCTTTATTGGGATTTTCCTATCGGTGATCTTTCTATTGTCTACGGTACTCGTCATTTACTACAAGCAGATTTCAGAGGGCTATGAGGATCGGGATAATTTTGTGATCTTGCAACAAGTAGGGTTGGACCAAAAGCAAACGGCCACCACCATTCGCAAACAGATTCTCACTGTCTTTTTCCTTCCTTTATTCTTCTCCTTCCTCTACCTAGGAGTGGCCTACAAGATGATTGCAAAGATCGTTGCCCTCTTAGGAGCAACCAATGCGGGCTTGGTCCTTCAAACGACTCTTTCTATCTGCGCTGTCTTTTTCATCTCCTATATTCTCGTCTTTCTTCTGACTTCTAGAAGTTATCGGAAGATTGTCGTGCGATAGCGTTCGAGTCTATAAAAGATTAGAAATAAGATGAAAAATACAACATTTTGTTAGCACAAAAAACACCGAGGATTATATCCCCGGTGTTTTCTTTCGTGATTATTTCACGTGTTTTGCAAGTTCTTCTTGCGCTTTTTTGTTTGATTCTTCTTTTTCTTTCAACCAATTCTTATAAGCTTTTTCGTAGTCAGCAGTTGTGACTGTCTTATCTTGAAGTTTTTGGTATTTGAAGAAGGTTGATTCACCTTTAATACCAATAGCAGAATTTGGTGCAGAGAATGGTGTTACCTTCGTGATAGATGGAACGCCACCCTTAGAGTAGATTGGAAGAACAATTGCGTTTTCTGTCAACCAAGCTTGGGCATCAGCATATTTTTCATAACGCGCATTGGTATCCAATTTTTCAGCATTGGCAGCATCTAGCAATTCTTTGTATTGATTCAAACCAATTTTCTCGATGAGCGCTTGGTCTTTCTTAGGATCAAGTCCCATACCAGTCAAGGTTGAACCATCTGTTGGGTTCAAGATATTCAAGTAAGTAGATGGGTCTTGGAAGTCAGGCCCCCAACCAGTGATATCCATGTCAAAGTCTTTTTGATCTGGTGATTGGGCGAAGTAAGTCGCGTTGTCTGCATCATCTGTAGACAATTTTTGAACATCGATCACGACATTGTCTTTACCAAGAGCTGTTTCAATAGAGCTCTTCATAGAGTCTGCTTGTTGGACAAGAGTGCTAGAAGATTGGTCTACAACATAGTCGATATGGATTGGGAATTGAACACCTTGTGATTGCAATTCAGATTTAGCTTTTGCAAGTTCTGCTTTGGCTTTGTCCGCATTATGCAAGCTGTCTTGAGCATCAGCAAAGCTCACACCTTTCCACTCATCTCCTGTTGCGGCAAGTTTTTCTTCAACGAGCGTACCGAAGTCTTTCCCGTCTGCTTGCACAAATGTAGGTGGAACTAGAAGTGTACGAAGAGTTCTTGATGCTCCCTCTTTACCATTAGCTTGTGCACTGTATGAAGTTCTATCCAAAGCGAAGTTCAAGGCTTGACGGAAGTTTTTGTTTTGAAGAGCTGTCTTAGTGCTGTTCTTTTGTTCGTCAGAAGTCTTCTTCGTATGACCGTAGTTTTGACGGTTGACGTTGAAGTAAGCGTAGTAGACAGTAGAATCTTGTTGAGAATAAACGATGTTATCCTTGAATTTCTTCTGAATTGTGCTGTAAGTTGAGCTTGTTGGGAAGAGACGAGCAGAAGTTAAGTTACCGTCTGAGAAGTTACGAGCAAGATAGTCTTGGTCTGATCCATCGAAGTAAGTCAATTTAACCGTATCGATGTGAACATTTTTCTTGTCGTAGTAATCAGGGTTTTTATCCAATTCGATTTGTGATTTTGAAGTGAATGATTTCAAAATGTATGGACCATTGTAGAGGATACCATTTGGTTTCACGCTACCAAAGTCTTTCCCAGCTGATTCCAAGAATTTTGCATTAACTGGCATCATAGTAGCAGTCGTTAATTTAGAATTCCAGAAAGATTCTGGTTGGTTCAAAGTGTATTGAAGAGTGTGATCATCAACAGCTTTTACCCCAACGGTTGAGAAGTCTTTGGTTTTCCCGTTTACATAGTCATCCAAGCCTTTGACTGAGTTTTGAACCAAGTAAAGAGCATCTGATTTTTTATCTGCTACGTATTTTAGAGATGTCACGAAATCTTTTGCAGTAACGTCAGCGTATTCATTTCCTTCTGAATCATACCACTTCGCATCTTTTCGAAGCTTGTAAGTATAAGTCAGACCGTCTTTTGAAACAGACCAGTCTTCAGCAAGAGCAGGCACTAGGTTACCGTATTGGTCGTTTTCAAACAAACCATCGACCAAGTTGGTAGTAATGTCGCTTGTAGTTGCACGGTTTGAAGTCAAATAGTTCAAGGTATCAGGGTCAGAACTATACACGTAGTTGTAGGTTGTCCCTTTTGATGCATTAGAAGATGAGCCACATGCAGCAAGGAAAAGCGTTGAAGCCGCGGCGACACCTGCTAAAAGAGCAAGCTTCGATTTTTTCATATTCGTGTCTCCTTTTGAATAATTTAAATTATTATACTCCAATCAATCTACAAAATAAAGTGTTTTTTGAACTTTTTTTGTATATTTACACACCCGTATACACTGAAAGCCCTGATTTTAAGGGATTTTTAAGGAATAAAAAATTTTTTTGAAATAAGTTACTATTTTGCTTTACATACTAGTTGAGAAAGAGTATACTGATAGTGAAATAGCTAGTATGCAAAACAAACTAGTGGAAAATGTGAAGAAAGAGGTGAGAAGGATGAAAGAGTCCCAATTACTAAAGGGAGTCTTAGAGGGCTGTGTGCTGGAGATTATTTCCAAAAAGGCCATCTATGGCTATGAATTGATCCAAAGTCTCAAAGAGATGGGATTTGATAAGATTGTCGCCGGGACCATTTATCCCCTGCTTCAAAAATTAGAAAAACAAGGGGTTATTCATGGGGAAATGAGGCCGTCTCCAGATGGTCCTGATCGTAAGTATTTTTCACTCAGTGATGCTGGAAGAGAGCGCTTAGAGGAATTTTGGGACCAGTGGCAGGAGCTAGTCACAAAAGTAGAACGTATCAAGAAGGAGGGAGAAGAATGGTAGAAAGTTATACCGAAAAAATGTCAGATGAATTGATTCATCTAAACAAAGAGGATCAAGCCTATGTGAAAAAAATGGTGGCCTATATTGGGGCCAAGTCCTATTTTTATGATGATGAAGCGCTCGGTGAACAACTCTACAATATGGTTTGCGATCTGAAAGTTGCTGAAAAAGAAGGCATACGGGCGGTGGATTATTTTGGAAAGGATCCACGGGCGATGGTGGATCAAGTTCTTTCAGACTTGCCTAAACGTTCTTTAGGATCTTATGTGGGACTCGTCTTCCTACTTGGAGTGATCTTAGTTGGCATGCGTTATTTAATGGATTTTACCTGGATGACACCACTGAAAATCGAACCCTTGACCTATGTTGTCATTCTCCTCAATTTCTTGGTGTTCAGCCAGTTCATCACGTGGCTTTGGTCCAAACAGAGCTATGGTGAAATGAAGTGGTCGTGGGCTATGTTTATCAGTGTGATCAGCCTGATGGTGTTTCTGAACATCGTACGACTATTTTCGATCTATTTTGGCCACATTGGGGGTCTCTTCTTATCAGATGGTTGGGCGATTGTTCTCGCTGTCCTAGTCCTACTTGGGTTTACGGTCATGGCTGTTAGAAGCAGGAGTCGTTTGATGTCGAGTCTACTAGTCCTGGGTCTGACTTTCCTAGTTACTGGATGCTGGATGCGTCTTGTGAATCAGGAAACTGCTCATTTAATAGGCTGGTTACTTCCTCTCATGGGACTAGTCCTGACCCTTGTTGTATTTTGTCTCCAAAGAAAGAAGGAAGAAGCATGAAATCAGCAATGTATTTTGAAGAAACGCAGGCCTTGATGCAAACCTTTAGCCAAGAGGACCAAGCTTATTTCCAAGATCTCTGGGATTATTTCAATCTTGCAGGTTTCTTATATGAGGAGAAAGCCTTAAGAGAGCAGGTCTATAATTTAGCGGTAGATTTTTCACAAGCAAGCGGAGATGGCCTCACGGCAAAGGATTATTTTGGCCTTGATCCGAAGGGAATGGCAGACCAAATCATCGAAAATATGCCCAAAGAATCGACTCGCTCTGTTCTAAAATATGGGGCTATCTTTTCAGGTATTGTGATTTTTTATCGCCTCTTAAGTGATTTTGCTTCCCAAGCGGTCCTTGTGCTCAAGCCGCTAGTCTATTTAACCGACATCATTTTGGGACTGCTAGCTGTTGGGATCATCTTCTATCTCCTTCGTCGCTTCATTTTTGTGGAAGAAAAAGCGAAAAAAGCAATTTATGTAGCATTTGTTCTGGTATTAGGGATCTATTTTTTCAGTGAAATTGTGGGAGTTCGCTTCTTGCCAGCTATTGCTTGGTTAGCGGTCCCTAGTCCTTGGGATGCTCTTCTCATGACAGGGGCTAGCGGAGCTCTCATCCTTTGGCAATGGAAAGAAGAGTTTGGACGAGCTTTCATCTTTCCTATCATCGCATTTTTAGTGGTTGGATTCTTACATCGCTGGACCTTGGCACAAGGAGTTCAGAATCTTGGTATGACGGTTCTTCTGCCCACAGTGATCATCGTCTTTGGGTTGGTTATTTATTATTGGTTTACGATTCGTGCTTTGAAAAAGAATAGGACGGAAAGTGATAAATAGAAAGAAAAGGGGGGCTGGGACAAAAGTCCTAGCCTCTCAATTGTTTTTGGATTGTCGAGCAAGACGCAGTGGTTGATTGGTATCTTTGTTCGCTTTTTAAGCTCCAAAGATGACCTACTCAACTGTGCGGAGGTGGGACGACGAAATCGAATTCTGACGAATTACCGATTTCTGTCCCACTCTCTTTCTTGTTCAAGTATGATAGAATAAACTCATTAGATGGGAGAATATACATGAATCTATTTCGAAAAAAGGGACTTGGGCAAGTACACCCGGGTCTAAATCGCCATTTACGATTGTGGGATTTGATTATTTTAGGAATTGGTGCCATGGTGGGGACAGGGATCTTCACGATTACGGGAACTGCAGCAGCGAATTTAGCTGGTCCAGCCCTCATTATTTCGATTGTGATTGCGGCTTTTTGCGTCGGCTTATCTGCCCTTTTCTTTGCTGAATTTGCGTCTCGCATCCCTTCAACTGGTGGGGCCTATAGTTACCTCTATGCCATCTTTGGAGAGTTTCCAGCCTGGATAGCCGGTTGGTTGACCGTGATGGAATTTATGACAGCTGTATCAGGGGTGGCTTCAGGTTGGGCCGCGTATTTCAAGGGCTTGTTGGCCAATCTTGGCTGGAGTCTGCCGACGGCTTTAAACGGGACTTTTGATCCAGCTAAGGGAACTTATGTGGATCTCTTGCCTATTTTGGTTATGGTCCTCGTCACAGCCTTAGTCCTTATGAATGCAAAAGCGGTTTTACGCTTTAATTCCTTGCTGGTCTTACTCAAGTTCTCCGCTCTTGCCTTGTTTATTCTTGTGGGGATTTTTCACCTAAATCCTGGCAACTGGGAAAACTTTGCTCCGTATGGATTTGGCGAAATCTATGGTGGTCAGACAGGGATTATGGCTGGAGCTTCGCTCATGTTCTTTGCCTTTCTTGGTTTTGAGTCCATTTCAATGGCGGTCGACGAAATCAAGGAACCACAAAAGAACGTCCCTCGCGGGATTGTCCTCAGTCTTTTGATCACAACCGTTCTTTATATCTTGGTTACCCTGGTTTTGACTGGCATGGTTCCTTTTAAGAACTTAAATGTAGAAGACGCGGTTGCCTTTGCCCTTCGTCAGGTTGGCGCCGGCTGGGCTGGAAATTATGTATCGCTGGTAGCGATTTTGACCCTGATTACCGTCTGCATTTCCATGACCTTTGCCCTTTCACGGATGATATACAGTTTGGCGCGGGATGGGCTCTTGCCAAAAGCTATGAAACAGCTCGATCCAAAAACCAGAATTCCCAAAAATGCAACACTAGTAGCTGGATCGATGGCATCCATTGCTGGTGGAATCTTTCCACTTGCAAGCATCGCTTCCTTCTTAAATATCTGTACCTTGGCTTACCTGGTTATGTTGGCCTTTGCTCTCTTGAAATTGCGCAAGGAACACGGGGCACCTGGACCAGGTGAATTTAAAACACCCTTGGTTCCGGTCTTGCCAATCCTATCGATTGTGGTCTGTCTGTCCTTTATGACCCAGTATTCCCTATCGACCTGGCTGGCCTTCGGAGTTGCTCTCCTGATCGGGGTCGGAATTTATTTCGGCTATGGGTATCGCCATTCAGAAGAAAATCAATAAAAGATGAAAGCTAGAGTAGAAGAACTCTGGCTTTTTGTATAGGGAAAGCTCTTTTTTTGGTATAATAAAGGGAGAAAGTTAAATAGATAACAAAGGAGAACACCATGACATTTGAAGAGATTTTAAATAATAGTAATCATAAATTTCTTTAATGAATTCCACATAGAGTTCTGGTTTCTTAAAATTATATTTTATAGAGTTCGTCTACATTTCTTATTGTTTCACTCTAGAATAATTGGTAGAGGGTTATAATAGAATTATATTTTCGAAAAGTCGAAGTAGTTATAAATATTTATAAAAGTATAAGAAAGTAAAAGATAAGATTGAAAAATGAATAGGAGGTTATTATGAGATTCATTATTTCTTTTATCACATTTTGTGGTTTAGTTGGTGTTTGGTATTTTATAAAAAAACAACCTAATATAAAATATCGAAACATTTCGGCTTTGATCTCTTTAATTAGTTTTGTTATATTTGGTTTATTCTTTCGAGAAGATAAATCTCAACAAGGTTCGGTCAGATCTGTTGTTAGTTCAAGCAGTTCGTCTTTGAATTTATCTACAACAACTCAGGCATCTTCCTCGATATTAGAAGTGAGTTCATCAAGCGAATCAGCTTCGATATCAAATCAATTTAATGATGAAGAGTTTCAAAAATATGCTAGTCAATTTCAGAATAAATTGAATGAGTTGGTAAAAGAAACTGGGCAAGTTTATAGTGCTACAGGGAGAGGTCTTATACTATATCTGACTGTTCCACAAGACTTTAAATATAATTCAAAAGATAATATTCAAGAATTTGCTGATAAAGTGTTGCAGGTCAAGAATGAAACTTTTCCTGTTTGGCTTGTTGAAAATGGCTATTCTGCACAAGATGTAAGTATTCGTCTACACATTAAGACAGAAGATGGAACGGTACTCGCAAAAGAAAAGTTATCGGGAATAATGAAAGTTACGAAGTAAAAAATCAAATTAAGCAAACCTACCTCAAAAATGTTGGCTGATCTGTCTATTAAAAATGAAATAAGTCATCTTATTAATTTGCTAAAAAATAAATACATATTTTGGTTCTTCTAGTTTTGATAGAAGAAAAATTAAAATGTTAGTTTTTGTTAGTATGTGTTATTTTTCGAAGAAAACCGAAAATTTTATCTAGGTTTTCACAATATGTGATATAGTTTTTTTGAAACTATTTTTATATAGACTTTGAACTAATTAATTCTTGACATTGGAGTACGTGGAATTTACTTGGAAAATAAAAAAACGCTGATTTTACGACGTTTTTAACCTATTTAGAATTTACTTGGAAAATAAAAATTATGGAAGATAAAGATTTAAAAAAGTTATTAGAATTATTGAATAAAAATGAAGATGAAATTATTGAATACAAAGTTAATAATAAAGATCATGATCGTATAGGCAAATATATATCAGCTTTAGCTAACTCAGCAGCAATGTTAGGTCAGCAATTCTCATACTTAATTTGGGGGGTTAATGATGTTTCAAAAGAAATTATTGGTACAAAATTCTATCCAAAAACTGAAAAACATGCACAGGGTGAGCCGTTTATTACTTGGTTAGAAAGGATGCTTGATCCTCGTATCACAATTCGTTTTGAAGAATATGATATCGAACAAAAACATGTTGTCGTTTTAGTCATCCACATGAATGCTGGTAGACCTGTTGCTTTTAGCGGTAGTCGATACATTAGAAGTGGATCTTCATTAAAAAACTTAAAGGATTATCCTGAAAAGGAAAGAGAACTGTGGAAATCCTTTGAATCGCGATCATTTGAAAGAGAGTATGCAAAAACCGCATGTACATTTGAAGAAATTAAAGAATTGATTGATGTTAATTCCTATTTGAAAATGATGGGATACTTTGAAGATTCAAACGATGAAGAGATAATTTTTCATATGATAGAAGATGGTGTGATAGAATCTTCTGGAAAAACTTTCAATCTAACCAATATGGGAGCATTTACATTCGCAAAAAATCTTAAAAATTTTGAAAATTTATCTGCTCATGCTTTACGAGTAATTAGATATGCCGGTAATAATAAACTAAGTGCAGTAGCTGATAATACAGCTAGTAAAGGAGCTGCCGTTGGTTTTGAAGGTTTACTAAAATTTATCAATGGTCATTTACCTCGTAATCCTGAAACGTTAAAAGATAATGGACAAATCACTTCTGATACAGATTATCCTCCTCTGGTTATACGTGAAATAGTTGCAAACCAAATAGTACATCAGGATTTTTCTGTAAAAGGTAGCTCACCAACAATTGAAATATTTGATAATAGAGTAGTATTCACAAATCCTGGATCTCCTCTTAATCGTCCTGAAAGATTGCTTGATATGCCTCCTTACTCTCGAAATGAAGCTTTAGCTGAACTATTTCGAAAGATGCATTTAGTAGAGTCTCGTGGTAGCGGTATAGATAAGATTATCTTAACGTTGGAATTAAATCACTTACCTGCTCCGGATATAGCTGCTAAGGATAATTATACTGTTGTTACTTTACATCAACGACGAACAATCCAAGAAATGGGGAATAGAGAAAAAATAAATGCTATTTATTATCATTCTGCATTACTCTACATAGAAGATAATTTTATGACAAATAGTACACTAAGAAAAAGATTCGGATTGACAAATAAACAATCATCTATCGCTTCTAAACTCATTGCTCTTGCGTTAGAAAATGACAAAATAAAAATTTATGACGAAAACGCTGGAAAAAAGAATATGCAGTATATTCCATACTGGGGCATTAGTTACAATAATAACTCTACTCCAATTTCCTCAAAATAAACGCTAATAAGGGATTTCACAAGTTCAAACATGATTTGAACCACAATTTAAAACCTTTTTAATAATAGTTTACCTAATGATGTTTTTTGAAAGGAATATAAAAATTTCAGAAGTAAAAAAAGATGGCAGTACAGTATATTGTGCTAGTATGTATTTAGAAATAGATTAGATAACTGGAAAAAGGTGAAAACTAGTATAACTGCCCAAACTAGAAAAGAACAAAATTAAATGATAAAACCTAGCAAAAAAATTTAAATATAAATTCAGTTACATTACTGAGTTAGTGTAGATATAACATTATTAGGAACCAGCTGATTTATGGCTAGATACATTTAAATTAACTGTAAAACCATAGACCTTAAAATATAACGAAATCACAATTGTATAACATTTAGTTCTTATTATAAAAGAGCCATGAATGCTCTTTAGGTTCACAAAAAGGTGAACAAAATACAATGAATATGTTTTACGAGTTCATAAAGTTCATCATATCAATATTAAATTACATCAAAGGAGAACACCATGACATTTGAAGAGATTTTACCAGGATTAAAGGCCAAGAAAAAATATGTACGAACAGGATGGGGTGGAGGAGAAAACTATGTCCAATTGTTTGATACCATCGAGCAAAATGGAGTGGCTCTGGAAGTGACACCTTATTTCCTCATTAACGTGTCTGGTGAAGGCGAAGGCTTTTCCATGTGGAGTCCAACTCCCTGTGATGTTCTAGCGACAGATTGGGTGGAAGTCCATGACTAAACGGGTCTTGATTACAGGCGTGAGCTCCGGGATTGGTCTGGCGCAAGCTCGTTTGTTTTTAGAAAAGGGCTACCAGGTCTATGGGGTGGATCAGGGAGCTGATCCCCAGTTGCCAGGTGAGTTTCACTTCTTACAGCTAGACTTAACCTTGGATTTGACGCCGATTTTTGACTGGTGTCCTGAGGTAGATGTCTTGTGCAATACAGCTGGAGTATTGGACGATTATAAACCGCTTCTGGAGCAAAGCGCTCAGGAGATTCAGGAGATTTTTGAGATTAACTATGTGACTCCGGTGGAGCTGACACGGCATTATCTGACTCAAATGTTGGAGAAGAAGCGAGGTATCATCATCAATATGTGCTCCATTGCATCTATTCTAGCTGGTGGAGGCGGTCACGCTTATACTTCCTCCAAGCATGCTCTAGCAGGCTTTACCAAGCAGTTGGCCCTGGATTATGCAGAATCTGGCATTCAAGTCTTTGGGATCGCTCCAGGTGCTGTCAAGACTGGCATGACTGCTGCGGACTTTGAACCCGGTGGCTTAGCAGACTGGGTAGCCAGTGAAACACCTATCAAACGCTGGATTGAGCCAGAAGAAGTGGCAGAAGTCAGTTTCTTTTTGGCCAGTGGGAAGGTATCTGCCATGCAGGGACAAATCTTGACCATTGATGGTGGTTGGAGTTTGAAGTAGGAGGAATTGATGGAAATCAAAAAACACTTTGGTGTCTACGGCATTTGCTATGAGAATGGGAAACTTCTCTGTATTGAAAAAACAAGAGGCCCCTATCAACATCGTTTTGATCTACCGGGTGGTAGTCAGGAACTCGGTGAGGGGTTGACAGAAACCCTTAAGAGAGAAGTTCTGGAAGAGACGGGTTATACGCTTAGCCGTTACTTAAATCCTAGGATTTATGACGTGCTGGTTCAAGAAGAGGGGCAAGACTTCGCTGTACATCATACCATGGCCTTTTATGATGTAGTGCTCGATTTCGAGAGCTCTCAAAAATCCCTTCCTCATGAAGTTCTTGATGGAAGTAATGATTCAGCAAATGTTATTTGGCTGAATTTGGAAGAAATTACCGAAGAAAATGCCTCGCCTTTAGTATTAAAAGTGAAGGCAGAGTTACGAGGATTTCCAGAATTAGAACGGATAAGTTATAGGAATTGGAAGGTAAAATAGAGGGATAATGGAACTATTTAAAACATGGAAGAAAAATATGGTTCTCTATGGTCTTAAATCTCAAATTGGAACTGTATACCGAAACAGTGATGGGACAACAAGTTTTTATGATATTGGGAATTTTCTATACTTAGCAGGGGAGCTAAATTCTAGATTTTGGGAAGATTTTGTTAGGCAATATGGTTTAGATTATAAGATTATTATTTCAGAAGACACTAAGTGGCAAGATTTTCTGCATCAGAAACTGGAGCTAATTTCTTTTGCTCGCTATTCTTTTAAAGATAAGGCAAATTTTCAAGTTGAATTTCTAAATGATCTAGTTAGTCAGTTAGAGAAAGGTTACAATATTGTACCTATTGATAATCGTATTTATAACTGCCTTTCTGAGGAAGAATGGTCACAAGATTTACAGGGGGATTTTGAGTCCTACCAGGATTTTGCTTTAAAAGGTGGATTTGGCTTTGTGATTCTTAAAAATAATGAAGTGATTGCTGGGATTTCCTCAGGGTTAGTTTACCGTGAAGCAGTTGAAGTGGAAGTTGCAACTAGACCAAACGAACAAGGAAATGGATTTGCCAAAAAGCTTGGTGCTGCAATGATTCTAGAGAGTTTAAATAGAGATATGTTTCCACTTTGGGATGCTCATAACGAGGCTTCCAAAAAAGTAGCAGAATTTTTAGGATATGAGTTAGTTGAACCTTATGAAGCTTTTGAACTAGAGGAAAGTGTCATATAATGATATCTGATATTGTATCTTTTAAGACGAGGTGAATGAACATGCAAAATCAACTAGCTCTTAGTGGCGAAAAAATTGTTGAGAAAGTTTATCCCCATTTATTGCACCACGTCGGCTTGATTCGTGGGGAATACTTGTTGAGAGAACTAAACCAAAACATACTATTACCAAATTGTCAGCAATTTGTGAAAGATTATCTAGACACTATTTGTCATTTGTACTCAGATGAAGAAGTCTGGTATCGCTTTTCAGAGTTAACAAATGCAGAAGCAAATAGTCTAGACGGGACTAAAGAGTATTTTGACGAACGCCACCCCTTATTTGGATACAGAGGTATCAGGCGTTTGTTGGCGTGTCCAGATGAATTTCAGGCTGAGACTAATGTTGTTACGGAAGTTTTTCAAACCAATCCCAATCTGTCTGTTATTTTTCCTTTTGTCAATGATGCCGAACAATTAAAACAAGCTATTACAGTATTGCGTCAGTATGGTTTTACCGGGAAAGTCGGCACGATGATTGAATTACCATCAGCTTATTTCGACTTGGACAGGATACTGGAAACGGGCATTTCAAAGATTGTAGTTGGAATGAATGATTTAACTTCTTTTATTTTTGCGACTGTGAGAAACAGTCAATGGCATGATATGGAAAGTCCAATTATGTTAGATATGTTGAGACAGATGCAGGATAAAGCAAAGAAGAACAAGATTGATTTTGCTGTAGCAGGCTATCTTAATACTTCTTTCATACAAAAAATGAATCAGATGGGTATCGAATGTATTCTCCATTACAGCTCTATTCCAGAGATTTTTGATTTAGAAATTGACCATCCAGACCATCTTAAACATATAAAAGAAGAAAGTAAAAAATTACAAAGGAGAACTCATGACACCTCAAGAAATGTGGAATTCATACAAACAAATCAACCCCTCGATTGGAGATGAGATAGATGCCTGGGCGTTTGGAGTGGATCCAGACCTTTTAGCGGAACTGGTGTTTACAGGCGAAAAAACAGCAACAGCTTCAGCTTATGACCTCTATGCACTAGAGGACGAACCCCTTCCCCAAGAAGGAACCTTTGATGTTATCTTAGACAGTCAAAACCAAGCTATCTGCATTGTCGAAATTACCAAGGTTTCTGTTCAGCCCTTCCATCAAGTGTCAGCCGACCATGCCTATAAGGAAGGTGAAGGAGATAAATCCTTAGCTTATTGGCGTCAGGTTCATGAGGAGTTTTTCACTGAGTGGCTGGAGGAAGCAGGTCTGACGTTTACACCTGACAGTAAGGTTGTTTTAGAAGAATTTCGCAAGGTTTATCCATTATAGAACATGCTCTCCATTTAGAAAATTAGAAAAAAGAATAACTGTTTTTATACAAAATAGGCCTAGTGATTGTGACAAGCTAAAAATACTGCCCAGTTCTTAGAACTATTAAAAGATTTTTTGAGACTTTCCGCTGTGAGAAAAGCGCTTGAAACCTAAAGTTTCAAGCGCTCGGGAGTTTTGAAACTTTAGGTTCAAAACTAAATCATGGAACTTCGAAGAAGTTCGCTGATGTCCGTACTCACCTAAGGAAAGTCTCAACGAAGATATGATCTTAATCTGACTCTCCTTCTAGGAGAGTTTTTTGGGTTCGGGTCTTATTTTCCAAAAGGGGTGAAAAATGGTATAATAAGTACGATATTGTACAGAAAAGAGAAATGTTATGCCAAATTATGCCATTATTTTAGCAGCGGGGAAAGGTACCCGTATGAAATCAGATCTGCCTAAGGTTCTTCACAAGGTTGCAGGGATCTCAATGTTGGAACATGTCTTCCGTAGTGTTGGAGCCATCTCACCTGAGAAGACTGTAACGGTTGTGGGCCACAAGGCGGAATTGGTGGAGCAAGTCCTAGCTGGACAAACAGAATTTGTTAAACAAACCGAACAATTGGGAACTGGTCATGCGGTAATGATGGCAGAGCCAGTCTTGAAAGGTCTTGAAGGGCATACCCTCGTCATTGCAGGAGATACTCCTTTGATTACGGGTGACAGTCTCAAACACTTGATCGACTTCCATATCAACCACAAGAATGTGGCAACGATTTTGACAGCCGAAGCAGCTAATCCATTTGGCTATGGTCGGATTGTCCGTAATGACAATGCGGAAGTGCTTCGCATCGTCGAGCAAAAAGATGCGACAGATTTTGAAAAACAAATCAAAGAAATCAATACAGGGACTTATGTCTTTGACAATGCCCGCCTCTTTGAAGCTTTGAAGAATATCAATACCAACAATGCCCAAGGTGAATACTATATCACAGATGTGATTGGGATCTTCCGAGAAGCAGGAGAGAAAGTTGGAGCCTATACGCTCAAAGATTTTGATGAAAGTCTCGGGGTTAACGACCGCGTTGCCCTTGCGACAGCAGAAGGCATCATGCGTCGTCGCATTAACCAAGCCCACATGGTCAATGGAGTGAGCTTTGTCAATCCAGATGCAGCCTATATCGATGTCGATGTTGAGATCGCACCAGAAGTGCAAATCGAAGCCAATGTTACCCTAAAAGGGCACACAAAAATTGGGGCTGAAACCGTCTTAACTAATGGAACCTATATTGTGGACAGTGAAATTGGTGCAGGTGCCGTTATTACTAACTCTATGATTGAAGAGAGCACGGTAGCCGATGGTGTGACAGTGGGACCTTACGCCCACATTCGTCCAGGATCTAGCTTGGCCAAAGATGTCCATATCGGAAACTTCGTCGAAGTCAAAGGTTCGTCTATCGGAGAAAATACCAAAGCAGGTCATTTGACTTACATTGGCAACTGCCAAGTTGGTAGCAACGTTAACTTTGGTGCAGGAACCATCACAGTGAATTATGATGGCCAACACAAGTTTAAAACGACGATTGGAAACAATGTCTTTGTCGGATCCAATTCGACGATCATTGCTCCAGTTGAATTAGGCGACAATTCCTTAGTCGGTGCTGGATCAACCATTACCAAGGATGTACCAGCTGATGCGATTGCGATTGGTCGTGGCCGTCAAGTGAATAAAGAAGAGTATGCCCTTCGCTTGCCACACCATCCTAAAAATAAATAGGAGATTCTCATGCAATTTGAAGAAAAAACCATTGAGCGCAAGGAGATTTATCAGGGACCTATTTTCCAAGTGGTCACTGATCAAGTAGAACTACCCGCTGGAAAAGGCCAAGCGCAGCGTGATTTAATCTTCCATAATGGAGCAGTAGCGGTTTTGCCGATCACAGAAGATGGGAAAACGATCTTGGTCAAGCAGTACCGCAAGGCGATTGAAAGGACTTCAGTGGAGATTCCAGCAGGGAAGTTAGAAAAGGGAGAAAATGCAGATCCTAAAGAAGCTGCTCTGCGTGAATTGGAAGAAGAAATTGGTTACACAGCGGATCTAGAGTTGTTGTATGATTTTTATTCAGCCATTGGATTTTGTAATGAGCGGATCAAACTTTATGGTGCGACCAACTTGAAAAAGGTGGAAAATCCACGTCCACAAGATGCGGATGAGACCTTAGAGTTATTAGAAGTGACCTTGCAGGAAGCGAAAGATTTAATCCAAACTGGCGAAATCTGTGATGCCAAGACCATCATGGCTATCCAATATTGGGACTTAATCAATAAATAGAGGAGGATCCGATGGGAAAACCTTTATTAACCGATGAAATGATTGAACGAGCAAGGCGAGGTGAGGACATCACCGGTCCTAATATGGTCGATGCTGAAGAGACGAAAATTATTCGGACAGACCACAGGGGATTTGGCTATGAACGTCCTATGAGAGAAAGTCGTATGGAGCGTCCACAAGAGCGTTATTCTCAGGATACTGTGCAGATCCAAGTGGAGCCCACAGTGACAAAGAGTCGTCGCATTGAAGAACGCAAGCAAAGTGTGGTCCAATCCAAACTCAATAAGATTTTGTTCTGGATCATTGTGCTCCTCATTGCCTTGATCATTGCTATTTGGCGTCTATAAGGTCGTCACAAGGAGAAAAACGACATGAAAATTGGAATTATCGCAGCCATGCCCCAGGAGTTGAAGATCCTGGTTGAAGCCCTTGAAAATGGGGAAAAGCATCTGCGTCTTGGAAAAGTCTACTATACAGGATCGATTGGTCGCCATGAGGTCGTTTTGGTGGAAAGTGGTATTGGAAAAGTCATGTCTGCTATGAGTGTAGCAGTCTTGGCCAATGATTTTAAAGTGGAAGCCATTATCAATACGGGTTCTGCAGGTGCCGTTGCCCCAGGGATGGCTGTTGGGGATATCGTCCTTGCGGACAAATTGGCCTATCATGATGTGGATGTGACAGCCTTTGGCTATAAGTATGGTCAAATGGCAGGTCAACCGCTTTACTTTGAATCCAGTCGCTATTTTGTATCAGAAATGAAAAAAGTTCTGGAAGAAGAAGCTGCAACCACACATGTGGGCTTGATTACAACAGGAGATAGCTTTATCGCGAGTGAAGAAAAAGTCGCAGCAATTCGGGAGCATTTCCCAGAAGTATTGGCAGTTGAGATGGAAGGGGCAGCCATTGCCCAAGCCGCTCACGCAGTTGGACGTCCTTTCATGGTCATTCGCGCCATGAGTGATACAGCAGATCACGCAGCCAATATCTCTTTTGATGAATTTATCGTAGAGGCTGGCGAACGCTCTGCTCAAACCCTGATTACCTTCTTGAAGAGATTGGTGTAAAACAAACAATCGAGTCAAGGAAGATCTAATAGAGATAGAAGTGGGATGGGATGGATTTTTAGAATTCATTCTGTTCCACTCCTTTTTTCTGAAGCCGATTCTTTTAGAAATAGGGTGCTTTCATGCTATAATAAAGACTAGTAATGTAAAGGAGAAATGATGGTTTTATCAAAGAAACGGGCACGTCATGTGATCGAAGAAATTATCGCCCTTTTTCCAGATGCCAAGCCAAGTCTGGATTTTCGTAATCATTTTGAATTACTAGTAGCAGTCATGCTCTCAGCTCAGACGACAGACGCGGCTGTTAACAAAGCGACACCAGGTTTGTTTGCGGCTTTTCCAACCCCGCAAGCCATGGCAGCAGCCAGTGAAGCTGATATTGCCAAGCATATTTCTAAATTAGGCCTCTATCGAAATAAGGCCAAATTTCTCAAAAAATGTGCCCAGCAATTGCTGGATAACTTTGATGGTCAAGTGCCTCAGACTCGTGAAGAGTTAGAAAGTCTAGCAGGAGTAGGACGCAAGACAGCCAATGTGGTCATGAGTGTAGGCTTTGGGATTCCAGCTTTTGCTGTCGATACCCATGTGGAGCGGATCTGCAAGCACCATGATATTGTCAAGAAATCAGCGACGCCATTGGAAGTTGAAAAGCGGGTCATGGATGTTCTGCCAAAGAGCGAATGGCTGGCGGCTCACCAAGCCATGATTTACTTTGGACGGGCCATCTGCCATCCTAAAAATCCTGAATGTGACCAGTATCCTCAACTCTATCATTTTGATTAGGAATCAGTTCCTCTGCTCGAAAGTGCAGAGGTTCTTTTTTGTGATGAAACGTATATTTATTAAAAGGATTGAAAGGTGATATCTTTGTTGGATCTGGTGGTAGGTGCCTAGACTCCCCTATCCGGCTTCTTTGAGATCGATTTCAAGATGCTTTTTCTTTATATCTTATTATATTCATTCAGAAAAAACGAACTTTTTTAAAATAAATTTGGTTTTTTTTAAGAAATAGTGTATAATGGTAGAAAATCTAACATAAGGAGATAGTGATGAAAGCAAAAAAACTGTTAGCTCTTGCAGGAGTTTCTGTTGCAGGTGCCTTTCTCTTAACAGCATGTGGTGGTAGCAGCAGCAATCAAGCAACCTACTCATTTGTCTATTCAGCAGATCCAAATACCTTGGACTATATTGCTGCAACTCGTACGACTACTTCAGATGTCACAAGTAACCTTGTAGATGGTCTTCTTGAAAACGACCGATACGGAAACTTTGTGCCAAGTCTAGCAGAAGATTGGACTGTCTCTGAAGATGGATTGACCTATACTTACAAACTTCGTAAGGATGCCAAATGGTATACGAGTGAAGGAGAAGAATATGGTGCTGTAACGGCTCAAGACTTTATTACAGGGATCAAACACGCGGTTGAGTCTAAATCAGAAGGTCTCTTCTTGATTCAAAATTCGATCAAAGGTTTGGATGCCTACGTAAAAGGGGAAACCAAAGACTTTAACACAGTTGGAGTCAAAGCCTTAGACGACCACACCATTCAATATACTTTGGTCCGTCCAGAAAGCTTCTGGAACTCAAAAACAACCTCAGGTGTTCTTTTCCCAGTCAATGCGGATTTCTTGAAATCTCAAGGAAAAGATTTTGGTTCGTTGAAACCTAGCAGCATCTTATACAATGGTCCTTATTACTTGAAATCATTGACTTCAAAATCTGAGATTCAATTGGTCAAGAACAAAGACTATTACGATGCGAAAAATGTTCATATCGATAATGTCAAATTGACCTTTAACGATGGATCAAATCCAGATTCCATCATTAAGAACTTTGAAAAAGGTCAATATTCCTTTGCATCTGTTATGCCAAACAGTTCGACGTATAAGAGTGTCAAGAAAAACTTTGGCGACAACATTGTCTACGGTTTGCAATTGGGAACATCCTACTACCTTGGATTCAACTTGGACCGTCAAAAGTACGACCACACAGCCAAAACAACGGATGAACAAAAAGCTTCTACCAAGAAAGCAATCCTGAACAAGGACTTCCGTCAAGCGGTGAACTTTGGCTTTGACCGCAAATCATATGCGGCACAAGTATCTGGATCTGATGCGGCTGAAAATACGCTTCGTAGTACCTTGGTGCCACCAACTTATGTCCAAGTCAATGGAGAAGACTTTGGTAAAGTGGTTGAAAAACAATTGGTTACCTATGGAGACCAATGGAAGGGTGTAAGCCTGGACGATGGTCAAACTAGTCTTTACAACCCAGAAAAAGCCAAAGCTTCATTTGCGAAAGCTAAAGCTGAATTGCAAAAACAAGGGGTTCAATTCCCAATTCATTTGGACTACATTGTCAGCCAAGTGGACAACAGTATGGTTCAACAAGCGAGCTCCTTCAAACAATCTGTAGAGTCAGCTCTTGGTGCAGATAATGTCGTTGTCGACCTTCAAAAGGTATCGGATGATGATTTCCAAAACATCACTTACTTCAGTAATACAGCTGCTGCAAGAGACTATGATATCTCAGGCGGTGGTTGGGCTCCTGACTACCAAGACCCATCGACTTACCTTGAAAGTATCAGCCCTGTAAATGGTTCTGTCTTCTACTATCTTGGTATTGATGCTGGTTCAAACAACCCTGCGATTGCAGCAGTTGGTTTGGATCAATACGCCAACATGTTGAAAGATGCCGATGCTGAATTGTTGGATCAAGCAAAACGCTACGAAAAATATGCAGCAGCGCAAGCTTGGTTGACAGATAGCTCGATTACGCTTCCAACTGTTTCTAATGGTGGTTCTCCAATGCTTCAACGGACCGTACCATACAGCCGTGCTTCTTCATGGGTAGGTACTAAAGGCACAGGAACCTTCTACAAATACCTTGAAATGTCTAAAGATGTTGTCACAACAAAAGACTTTAACAAGGCCAAAGAAGAATGGTTGAAGAAAAAAGCAGAATCCAATAAAAAAGCTCAAGAAGATCTCAAAGATCACATTGAGAAGAAAAAATAAAAAAAAATCAATCATTGGTCTATCAATGAAGATAAAAAAGTCGAGGCTGGGACAAAAGTCCTAGCCTCTCAATTGTTTCTGGATTGTCGAGCAAGACGCAGTGGTTGAGTGGTCTCTACTACGCTGATTTCATCAGCTTTTACAGCCCTACTCAACTGTGCGGAGGTGGGACGCTCCAGTCTTCTATCAACTATTTGAAAGCTGGAAATCTAGGGGATGTCCTAACCATCAGGGGGGAATGTGTCCATCAAGGTCGTACAACCTGTGTCGTCGATGTAGATATCACCAACCAAGATGGCCGATATGTCTGCAAGGCAACCTTCACCATGTTTGTCACAGGCCAACGATCTGAAGATAGACAGGTGAGGATATAAAAGAAAGAATGAGTAGATAGTTACATCTCAAAAATTCTGAGTGTGATCACTATCTGCAACTCTATAACTTTAAAGACATTTGAAAAGCGAGGTCTGATGACTTCGCTTTTATTTGATAGGGAAGAAAGTCAGTAAGAGCCAAGAAAACAACAGAGCAATAGCTCCAATTCCAAGGCAAAATAGAACAGGAAGGATAATATTTTGGTAAGGAGCCTTGCCCCTTTCCTCGGCTTCTTCAATCTCGCTCAGGCTGCGTCCTTGATCATAGGCGACAATCTGGCGAAAGGTACGAAGATTATGCTGTTTCTTAAATTTCTCAATGCGTAGGGCGTAGAACATTGTGATAGCATAAATCAAGCAACTAATAGCGATACCGAACCATTCCAGATAAAGAATTAGAGGAATCATTATTATAGGACTTCCAATTAGTAAAATGGTAAAAACCACTCCATCTTTTTGATAGCGCATAAATTCTTGGTCGTGAATAATTTGTTTCATGGTTTCCACATCTCCTTTTATGAGTTGGTCCAATGACACTTCAAAGACCTTGCTCAGTAAAAGCAGGTTTTGAATATCAGGGTAGGTTGCTCCGCGTTCCCAGTTGGAAATGGATTGACGGCTGACAAAGATGATTTCAGCCAAATCATCTTGAGATAAATTTTTCTCTTTACGATAGTGCTGGATCTGCTTTCCGACTTGCATAAGATTTCCTCGCTTTCTGATTTCATTCTACTCAATTATACAAAAAATGGCTATCAAAGTTCTTTGACATGCTGATTTCATGGGCTTTAGCAAAGGTTTCTGTCACTGGATTTACAGGTCTGTCAATTTATATTTACTTACTGAAAAAGAGGCCAACAACCTCCTTTTTCTTATTCACTAAATCTTAAAAAATAGCCATCTGGATCTAAAACTGCAAATTCATGAGGATAGATATAATGGTCGCCAACACGAAATTCTCTTTTGGTCAAAGGACGATGGATGGGATAGTCAGCTTCCAGTAGTTTTTGGTGGAGCTGAGGAACATCCTCAATGCCGAAGGAGATATTAACTCCACGACCAAAGGGGTAGGTCAGTTCAGCTAGTTCCTCCTTACTCCCCTCCTCTATCATTAGCTGGCACTCTTCAAGAGAAAGAAAGAGGAAGTTCTCTTCTGGTCGCCCGTATTCGATGGTAAAACCCAGTAAATCACAGTAGAAGGAACGGGACTGCTCTAAATTCGATACAATAAACTCAGGAATCACTGCATTGAAATTCATAAAGACCATCCTTACAAATCAATTTCTAATACAATTGGTGTATGATCTTGACGAGCGCCTGAGTCAATCATATCTGATTTAGTGACCTTGTCAGCAATGCGGTTTGAGGTTAACCAATAGTCGATTCTCCAGCCCGTATTGTTGATTTTTGAGGTTTTACTTCGTTGTGCCCACCAAGTATAGCGCTCAGGAACATCACCATGTAGGTGACGAAAGGTATCTGTAAATCCTTTGGCCAAAAGATTTGTAAATCCTTCACGTTCTTCGTCTGTGAATCCTGGTGAACGGCGGTTGCTGGCTGGGTTGGCAAGGTCAATTTCCTTGTGGGCAACGTTGTAGTCCCCAGTTGCAAGGACGGTTTTTTCTTTGTCTAATTCAGCCAAATATTCAGCATACTTAACGTCCCAAATTTGACGTTCTTCCAAACGTTTGAGTCCATCACCAGCGTTAGGTGTGTAGACCTGAGTCACGAAAAATTCATCAAATTCCAAAGTAATGATCCGACCTTCCAAGTCCATGGTCGAAGGAGCTCCGATTTCTGGGAAAGTCACAACTGGTGTGAGCTCTTTTTTATAGAGGAACATGGTTCCAGCGTAGCCTTTACGAGCCGGTTCTTGAGAAGAGCGCCAGGTGTTTTCGTAGCCAGGGAAGAGCTCCTCAAGGATTTCGAGGTGTTTTTTAGTAGGACCTTTGGCGGATAACTTGGTTTCTTGAATGGCAATGATATCCGCATCCTCAGAAACCAAGGTTTGGAGGACTTCTTGAGAGAGTTTGGCGCGTGCTGAATCACTAGTTAATGCAGCATTAAGCGAGTCGATATTCCATGAAATGAGTTTCATTGTATTTCCTTTTCTTGACATGATAGATAATTTTATTATAACAAAAAATATATTTTTTTCTGATTAGAATGCCTTGAATTCTCCCCTGAAATACATTATAATAGCTTGAATTCATTTGGAGAAAGGGAGTTCATTATGAAATTTTACTCTTATGACTATGTATTGAGTCAGATTAGTCAGCAAAATTGGGTGACCATTGGGATCTCTGGTTTGCTCATTCTACTGACTGGTTTTTTTGCGGTAAAAGCCTATCGGGATAAGCACGATAGCAAATTCCGTGAATTATCCATTATCTCGATTTTGACTCTGGTTGCAGTCGTCTTGATCGGCATCAGCAATTTCCAAAATAGCCAAAGTAATAATGACCAATTCCAACGTTCTCTGCGTTTTATTGAGGTTATCTCAAAGGAGTTGGATGTCAAAAAAGAAGATGTCTATGTCAATACTTCAGCAGCCACAGATGGGGCGATCCTGAAGGTTGGAGAGGTTTATTACCGAGCTATCGCAGGAAGTGACCCAGATAGCTACCTATTAGAAAAGATGGATCTGTATAAAACAGACGTGGAACTTGTGGAGGTGAACAAATGACAGTAGATTTTTTAGCCATTTTGATTAAATTAGCTCTCGGCTTGATTTCCTTGGTATTTGTAATCAATGTGACCGGGAAAGGAAACTTAGCACCAAGTTCTGCAGTAGACCAGATACAGAACTTTGTTCTTGGGGGAATTATTGGTGGGGTCATCTACAATAGCTCCATTACCATTCTTCAGTACATTGTGATTCTCTTGATGTGGACCATTTTGATCTTGCTCTTAAAATGGCTCAATACCAATGTTCGTTTTATGAAGCACTTGATTGATGGAAAACCAACTGTCATCATTAAAAATGGGAAACTGGATCCGGAAGCTTGTCGTTCCAAAGGACTTTCTGCTTCAGATGTTGCTTTGAAACTACGTGGACAAGGGATTTTTCAATTAAAAGATGTGAAGCGCGCCGTTATTGAACAAAATGGTCAATTGATTATTGTCCGTGCGGGGGATAAAAATCCTAAATATCCGATCATTACGGATGGAGTGGTTCAGCTTGAAATTTTGGAAACAATTGGAAAAAGCGAAGAGTGGTTGCTGGCTGAATTGGAAAAAGAAGGCTATGACAATGTTTTGGATATTTTCATTGCCGAGTATGACAAAGGAAAAATCAATGTTGTGACTTATTAGAAGAAGAGATTGGGCGAGCCTGTCCAATCTCAAATTGAATACAAAATAGTCTTAAAAACTTTCCTTAGGTGAGTACGGACGTCAGCGAACTTCTACGAAGTTCCATGACTTAGTTTTGAACCTAAAGTTTCAAAACTCCCGAGTTCCTGAAACAATTGTGTTTCAGGAACTTTTCTCACGGCGGAAAGTTTCGACATATGCTTGAATAAGCCTAAAAATTAAAAATCAATATTTTTTTCAACCACCTTACCTAGGGTTGTACATGTAAAAAAGTTTGTGTTAATTTCAAGATTGGACGAGCCTGTCCAATCTTTTTTCTTTGTAAAATTCCAGGAAAGGGCTCTTCCTTTTCTTGAGATACTCTTGGAAAAATAGTAAAATGGAAGGTAAGTGTTCATTAGAAAAGAAGGATAGAAAATTTCATGAAGAAGAAAATACGGAAGTTTGAGAATCATTCGATTACACGCAGACTCTACCTGCTGTTTAGTTTGATTTGCCTTCTTTTTTTGGTGCTGATTGCCCGACTTGGCTATATGCAGATCACTCACCAAGCCTACTATACGGATAAATTGGCAAAAGCTACGAAAAAGACGGTCAAACAAGGGAGTGTGCGAGGGCAAATCTATGATGCTTCTGGTAAGCCCTTGGTGGAAAATGTGGGAAAACAGGTCCTGACTTTTACGCGGGATCGTAAAATGACAGCCCAAGAAATGCGAGAGACAGCTGGGAAACTCCTGCAGTATGTTGACGTAGAAAATCCTCAAGTAACCGAACGGCAAGAAGTGGATTACTATCTAGCCAATACCAAGGTCTACCAAGAGGTCGTGGAACACCTGCCTGAGAAAAAGAAATTTGATACCGATGGCAACCGCCTGCCGGAAGCCAAGATTTATCAAGCGGCAGTGGATAGTATCGACCCTTCAAAACTCGGCTATACAGATGATGAGAAAAAGATTATTTATCTCTATAGCCAGATGAATGCGGTAGAGAATTTTGCGACTGGGATCATTACGACGCAGGCACTAGGAGCTGAGCAGATTGCGACCATCGCTGCGGACAGTCAGGACCTTCCGGGAATTGCCATCACGACCAGCTGGGACCGCAAGGTTTTGGACACTCCTTTAGCTTCTATTATTGGAAACGTATCGACCGAGCAGGCGGGGCTTCCAGCAGAAGAGGTTGAGGACTATGTCAAAAAAGGTTATGCTCTCAATGACCGGGTTGGTACCTCTTATTTGGAGAAAGAATACGAAAATGTCCTTCAAGGAAAACGCAGTGAAAAAGAAATTCTCCTAGATAAAAATGGCAACATGGAGAAAGTGGTTGACGTTTCAAAAGGGGCCAAAGGAGAAAACCTCAAGCTCTCGATTGATTTGGATTTCCAAAAAGGAGTGGAAGATATCCTTCGCTCCGCCTTTAGCGCAGAGTTGCAAGCTGGAAATGCGACCTACTCCGAAGGTGTCTATGCCGTAGCTCTGGAGCCCGATACAGGGAAGGTCCTTGCCATGGCAGGGATTAAACACCAGGCTGGTAGTCAAGATCTATCAGCAGATGCATTGGGAACAGTGACCAACGTCTTCGTTCCAGGATCCGTGGTCAAAGGAGCGACCTTGACTTCGGGATGGGAAAATGGAGCCATTTCTGGGAATCAGGTGCTGACCGATCAGCCCATTGTTTTTGCAGGATCAGCTCCTATCAATTCTTGGTTTACCCAATACGGTAGTCGTTCCATCAATGCGGTGGAAGCATTGGAATACTCTTCCAATACCTATATGGTCCAAATTGCCCTTAAGATGATGGGGCAACCTTACACCCCAAACATGACCTTACAAGTGGATCAGGTTGAACCGGCTATGAAAAAACTGCGCTCTACTTTTGCAGAGTATGGTCTTGGGACATCAACGGGGATTGACCTTCCCAATGAATCGACCGGTTTTATTCCAAAAGACTACACAGTCGGTAATTATTTGACCAATGCCTTTGGTCAGTTTGACAACTATACGCCTATGCAATTGGCCCAGTATGCGGCAACGGTAGCGAATGATGGGAAGAGGGTGAGTCCTCATGTCGTCGAAGGCATCTATGACAATAATGATCAAGGGGGCCTTGGTCAGTTGAAAAAAGCGATCGAAACTAAAGAGCTCAATCAGGTGCATATCTCAGCGGAGGACATGGCTTTGATCAAGCAAGGGTTCTACCAAGTTGCAAATGGTACGAGTGGGTTAACGACAGGAAAGACCGTGGGTCGAGGTGCTAGTGTGCCCATTAGTGCAAAGACAGGTACAGCTGAAACCACAGTCGATGGAGGCAAACAAGCCATTAATACCAATGTGGTGGCTTATGCACCATCAAACAATCCAAAGATTGCAGTAGCAGTGGTTTTTCCACATAATACCAATCTACAAGCGACGGTCAGTCATTCCATTACGCGTGACATTATTAATTTATACAATCAGAAACACCCCATGAATTAGAAAGGAAATTATGCTTTATCCAGCACCTATTGCAAAATTAATTGACAGCTATTCGAAGTTGCCAGGAATTGGGATCAAAACAGCGACTCGTCTGGCTTTTTACACCATTGGTATGTCAGATGATGATGTGAATGAATTTGCCAAAAACTTACTCAATGCCAAGCGTGAGCTGGGGTATTGCAGTATTTGTGGCAATTTAACCGATGAAGAAACCTGCGAGATTTGTCGAGATGAAACGCGGGATCCATCCCTCATTCTGGTTGTAGAAGATAGCCGGGATGTATCTGCTATGGAAAATATCCAGGAATACCACGGTCGCTATCATGTCTTGCATGGCTTGATCTCGCCCATGAATGGCGTAGGACCCGATGACATCAATCTCAAGAGTTTGATTAGTCGCTTGATGGATGGAACAGTCACAGAGGTCATTGTTGCGACCAATGCGACGGCAGACGGGGAAGCGACATCTATGTATATCTCGCGTGTGCTCAAACCAGCAGGCATCAAAGTGACCCGTTTGGCACGGGGGCTAGCAGTTGGAGCCGATATCGAGTATGCGGACGAAGTGACCCTTCTTCGCGCGATCGAAAATCGGACAGAATTATAAGAGAAGTTCTTTCGAAAGGGCTATCATTGTGGTATACTATCAAGTAAGAAATCAAGGGAACAATTAGGGAGAAACTATGAGTAAACAAGACTTAATCCTGTTGTATGGTGGACGTAGTGCAGAACGTGAAGTATCTGTTCTTTCAGCAGAAAGCGTGATGCGCGCGATTGATTACCAAGCATTTTCGGTTCAAACCTACTTTATTACGCAGTCAGGAGACTTCATCCAGACGCAAGCTTTTGAAGAAAAACCAGCGGATGATGAGAAATTGATGACCAATGATACAGTGGACTGGTCTAAAAAAGTGGCACCATCTGCGATTTACAAGGAAGGAGCAGTAGTCTTTCCAGTTCTTCATGGACCAATGGGAGAAGATGGTTCCATTCAAGGCTTCTTAGAAGTCTTGAAGATGCCTTATGTCGGCTGTGGCATCCTAGCTTCCAGTGTTGCGATGGACAAGATCACGACCAAACGGGTCTTGGAGTCTGCAGGGATTCCACAAGTTCCTTATGTAGCTGTAGTGGAAGGCGATGACTTGGAAGAGAAAATTGCTACAATTGAAGCTAATCTCCCTTATCCTGTCTTTACCAAACCATCCAATATGGGCTCTAGTGTAGGGATTTCAAAATCTGAAAACCAAACAGAGCTTCGGGCTGCTCTCGAATTGGCCTTCAAATACGATAGCCGTGTCTTGGTAGAACAAGGAGTCAATGCGCGTGAGATCGAAGTTGGACTACTTGGAAACTATGATGTGAAGAGCACCTTGCCAGGTGAAGTTGTGAAAGATGTGGCCTTCTATGATTATGATGCCAAATACATCGACAACAAAATTACCATGGCGATTCCAGCTCAATTGGACCCTGAGGTTGTGAAAACCATGCGGACCAACGCAGAAAAAGCCTTTCGTGCGGTCGGCGGTCTGGGCTTGGCGCGTTGTGATTTCTTCTATACTGATAAAGGAGAGATCTTCTTAAACGAACTCAATACCATGCCTGGATTTACCCAATGGTCTATGTATCCTTTGCTTTGGGACAATATGGGACTCAACTATACAGATTTGATCACCAAGTTAGTAGAGCTTGGAAAAGAAGTCTTCCAAAAACACGAAGCGCATTTGTTGTAAGAAAAGAGAGAGTGGGACAGAAATCGGTAATTCGTTAGAATTCGATTTCGTCGTCCCACCTCCGCACAGTTGAGTAGGGCTGTAAAAGCTGATGAAATCA
>JAWGIA010000022.1:0-38870 GCA_032560535.1 Streptococcus parasanguinis
GATTTCATCAGCTTTTACAGCCCTACTCAACTGTGCGGAGGTGGGACGACGAAATCGAATTCTAACGAATTACCGATTTCTGTCCCACTCTCTTTTATTGTATGTTTTTTAGAAACTCATCCAGCTCTTTTTGATTCTTGAGAGAGAGAAATTTGTCTGGATAGGTTTGGCCGATAGTCCGATAGCGTGTGACCTGTCTGGCTTGGCGTCCATCCCAAAGAATCCAACGGATGAATTCCCAGTCAAATCGTTCAGGGCAGCCAGCTGCCATACTCTCACGGACCCGACCTTTATAACGGCGGTATCGTTTCCACCCTCTATAGAGGCAGTTCCAACAAGAGAAGTTGAGAAAGATAATCTGGTCGGCTTGCTCCATTCTCTCCTCATAGCAGCACCAAGAGTAATTGCCATCAATGACCCAGTCTTTATGATCGCTGAGAAACTGTCTCATCTCACCTTCCATCGTATCCCGGTCACTGTCTATCCAGCCCGGTTGAAATTGAAGGGTATCCATGTGGAGCTTGGGAATGGAGTAGTAGCGAGCTAAGTTTTCAGCCAAGGTGGATTTACCTGAGCCAGAATAGCCGATAATAACGATTTTCATAAGCACCTCTCAAAAAATTAGGCACAAAAAAAGCTCCGGAGAGCTTGATTTTTATGCTGTTCTTGATTAACCAAGTTTCGCTGCAAGACGTGCTTTATCACGGCTAGCTTTGTTCTTGTGGATCAAACCTTTAGTTTCTGCTTTATCGATAGCTGAGCTAGCAGCGCGGTAAAGTTCTTCAGATGGGTTTGCTTCAAAAGCTTTGATTGCAGTACGCATAGCTGATTTTTGAGCTGAGTTTTTTTCGTTTTGTTTAACGTTCAATTCAGCGCGTTTGATAGCTGATTTAATGTTTGCCAAGTTATTCACCTCCATTGATAATCTAACTATCTCATTATATATGAAAAGTTAAGATTTGACAAGCCTAAAATAGCTTTTCCTTAAAAAAGTACCGTTAACAGGCCATTTTCTCTAGCGTTTGAGATAAATTTCGTCGATTTCATGGTTGGTTGCCTTATGGAGAATCAGATCAGCTCGGTTTCTGGTTGGTTGGATGTAATGTTGCAAGTTGACTAAATTAATGGATTCCCAGACCTGATGGGCCATGCTTAAAACTTCTTCTAGGGGTTGCTCTGTAAATCGATAGTAGTAGTTATTGGGATCATTCTGAGCTAATGCAAGAAGTTTTTGGAAGCGATCGAGATACCAAGATTCGATATCATCAACTGCAGCATCCACATAGATCGAAAAATCAAAGAAATCGGTCATATAGAGACTGTCATTTTGCGGATTTTGAAAGACATTGATCCCTTCGACAATGACAAAATCAGCCGGTAAAATCGTTTGCTTCTCATCTGGGACAATATCGTATATTTCGTGGGAATAGACGGGGATTTCTACGCTCTTGTTGTTTTTGATTTGATTAAGAAAATCAAGGAGCAATTCCATATCATAGCTTTCCGGAAATCCTTTTCGATTGAGGATCTCTTGTTCTTTTAAGATAGCATTTGGATAGAGAAAACCATCCGTTGTTACCAACTCTACAGTCGAGCCTTCGAAGGTTCGTGACAGCAGGATTTGAAGTAAACGGCTAGTGGTAGATTTTCCAACCGCTACGCTTCCTGAAACACCAATGATAAAGGGTTGGCGCTCACTCGTTTTTTGAAGAAAAATACCTTTTGAGAAGGCCAAATCTTCTTTGGAACGCTTGTAGATGCCTATAAGGTTTGTCAAAGGCAGGTAGACGTCACGTACATCTTGGAGGTTGATGCGGTCGTTAAAACTTTTAATAGAATTGAGCTCTGTTTGAGAGAGTGGTGGGGTGGTTTTGCGGTGCAAATTTTGCCAGGTTTCCCGATTAATTTTTTCAAAATGTAGAAATTCTTTGTCCATATGTCACTCCTATTGTAGTCTTTAGTATACCAATTTTTAGAGGTCATGTAAACGATTTAAAAAAGGAGTGAATTATGATAAAATAACCTTATGAGTAAAATGTATTTCGATGTAAACCCAGATGCAGCCCATGATATTCATGATCTGGCTGTTGTTTTATTGGGACAAAAGATGAATTTTTATACGGACGCCGGCGTCTTTAGTAAAAAAATGATTGACTATGGAAGCCAGGTGCTCTTATCAACCCTGGATTTTCAAGAAGGGGAAAGTGTCCTCGATGTTGGCTGTGGCTATGGTCCAATTGGCCTCTCTCTAGCTAAAGCCCAGGGAGTCGCAGTGACCATGGTCGATGTCAATGAGAGGGCACTAGACTTGGCTAAGAAAAATGCTAGCCGAAACGGCGTGGAAGTTCAGATCTTTTCTTCGGATGTCTATGAAGCAGTCGAAGGGGTCTTTGACCATGTAATCAGTAATCCGCCGATCCGAGCTGGTAAGAAAGTGGTCCACCAAGTGATCACCGGTAGTTTTGAACATTTGAAACCAGGTGGAGACTTGACCATTGTCATTCAGAAAAAACAAGGAGCTCCGAGCGCTAAGGCCAAGATGGAAGAGACGTTTGGCAATTGTGAGACAGTAAAAAAAGACAAAGGCTATTATATTTTAAGAAGTGAGAAAGAATCATGAGAGCAGTAGATATCATTCAGAAAAAAAGAGATGGTCTTGCCTTAAACAAGGAAGAAATTGAATGGCTGATTGAGGGCTATGTGGCTGGAACGGTTCCAGATTACCAAATGTCCGCTTTTGCTATGGCTGTTTATTTTAAAGGGATGACGACAGAAGAAATCTCTCATATGACCATGAAGATGGTCCAAACGGGGCAACAGTTTAATCTGTCAGCTATTCCAGGGATCAAGGTGGACAAACACTCGACTGGTGGTGTCGGAGACAAGGTGACCTTGGTCTTGGTGCCTTTGGTTGCAAGTTTTGGTGTGCCGGTTGCTAAAATGAGCGGTCGTGGCTTAGGCCACACGGGTGGAACCATCGATAAGTTGGAATCCATTAAAGGCTTCCAGATTGAACGGACTCAAGAGGAATTTATACAGCAGGTGCAGGAGATCGGCTTATCGGTCATTGGTCAATCCGACCAACTTGTAAAAGCAGACAAACTCTTGTATGCTCTGCGTGATGTAACGGCGACAGTGGATACCATTCCTTTGATTGCTAGCTCCGTCATGAGTAAGAAAATTGCTGCTGGTGCGGATGCCATTCTTTTGGACGTGACGGTAGGCGAGGGTGCCTTTATGAAGAATATTGAGGATGCTCGTCGCTTAGCCCGTACCATGGTGGATCTTGGAAATGCAGTGGGTCGGAAAACCATCGCTGTCATTACAGATATGAGCCAACCTTTGGGAACTAGCATTGGCAATCGTTTAGAGATTTTGGAAGCCATGGATATTCTGAAAGGGCAGGGGCGTGCTGATGTCACAGAGTTTATTTGTGAATTGGCGCAAATCATGTTGAAATTGGCCAATGTAGATCAATCGATTGAAGCCATCCATGAACACTTGAACAATGGTCAGGCTTTAGCGAAGTTTGAAGAAATGGTTGTGGCTCAAGGTGGAGACTTAGAGGATTTGCACCGTCCTGTCAAAGTGGCTCAGGTCCTTGAAGTAACAGCGGACCAAGATGGCGTCATTGCAGCTTTACCTGCCATGGAGTTTGGCTTGTTTGATATGCGCCTGGGTGCTGGTCGTGCAGTCAAATCGGATCCCCTCGATTATGAAACAGGAATTGTGTTTGACAAAAAAGTGGGAGAGCACGTCAAAAAAGGGGAACGCATTGCCCGTATTTTCATGAATGAAAAAATTTCACAAGAAAGCGTTACAGAATTCAAAAAAAATGTTAAAATACTAGAAAGGGCTGAAAGCGTTAAAGAAATTATTGAAATAATATCTTAAGCAGCTCAGGAGATTGTATGAAGTTAAATAAATATATCGATCACACTCTTTTAAAACCAGATGCGCAACAAGAACAGATCGAAAAGCTGATCGAAGAAGCTAATGCTTATGATTTTGCGAGTGTCTGTGTGAACCCGACATGGGTGAATTTTGCGGCTGAGGGCTTGCGCGATTCAGACGTTAAAGTTTGTACCGTCATTGGTTTTCCTTTGGGAGCAAATACACCATTTGTCAAAGCGTGTGAAACAAAAAATGCTATTCAAAACGGTGCCGATGAGATTGACATGGTCATTAATATCGGGGCTCTTAAGTCTAAGAATTTAGCACTAGTTGAGGAAGATATCCAAGCTGTAGTCGAAGCAAGCGGTGATAAGCTGGTCAAAGTCATCATTGAGACTTGTCTTTTAACAGATGATGAAAAGATTGTTGCTTGCCAAATTGCTAAGTCAGCTGGCGCAGACTTTGTGAAGACTTCAACTGGCTTTTCAACTGGAGGAGCAACGGTAGAAGATGTGGCCTTAATGCGTCAAACTGTTGGACCCGACATGGGTGTTAAAGCTTCTGGTGGTGCTCGCTCTTATGAAGATGCTCTTGCTTTTATCGAAGCTGGTGCGACCCGTATCGGGACTTCTTCTGGTGTAGCCATCATGGAAGGAAAGGTGGCTCATGGCGACTACTGAGTTGATTGACTTAGCAGTTGAAGTGAGTAAACAAGCCTATGTGCCATACTCTCATTTCCCAATTGGAGCTGTACTGCTAACGAAGGATGGAGAAATCTATACAGGTGTCAATATCGAAAATGCCAGTTTTGGTTTGACCAACTGTGGAGAACGGACAGCCATTTTTAAAGCTGTTTCTGAAGGAGCTCGTGAGTTTCAAGAGCTCATTATCTACGGGCAAACAGAAAAGCCCATCTCTCCATGTGGTGCTTGTCGCCAGGTCATGGCTGAATTTTTTGAGCCAGACCTTCCTGTAACCTTAGTATCTAAAGATAAATCGACGGTCGTGATGACGGTCAAGGAATTACTTCCATATTCCTTTACAGACTTGACTTAATGGGTCTGTGAGGCGGTCTTTTGACCCTTTCAATACTTCGCAACAATGTTGCACAATAATTTAGGAGGTTCAGTAATGAACAAGAAACAATGGCTAGGCCTTGGTCTAGTAACTGTCGCTGCTATCGGACTTGCAGCATGTGGAAATCGTGCGTCTAAAAAAGATAGCGCTAACTCAGAATCTAAAACAGATTTGAAAGCTGCTATCATTACCGATACTGGTGGTGTGGATGACAAATCATTCAACCAATCTGCTTGGGAAGGTTTGCAAGCTTGGGGTAAAGAAAACGGTCTTTCTAAAGGGAACGGATTTGACTACTTCCAATCAACAGATGAATCTCAATATGCGACAAACCTTGATGAAGCTGTTTCTAACGACTACAAATTGATCTTTGGTGTTGGTTTTGCCTTGAGCGACTCTGTTAAAAAAGCTGCAAAAGACAACGAAGATGTGAACTATGTCATCATCGATGACCGTATTGAAGGACAAAAGAACGTAGCATCTGCTGTTTATGCCGATAACGAAGCTGGTTACCTTGCTGGTATCGCTGCTGCAAAAACTACAAAAACTAAACAAGTTGGTTTTGTAGGTGGTATGGAAAGTGAAGTTATCACTCGTTTCCGCGCTGGATTTGAAGCTGGTGTTAAATCTGTTGACCCATCTATCAAAGTTCAAGTAGACTACGCTGGTTCGTTCGGTGACTCTGCTAAAGGTAAAACAATTGCTGCTGCACAATACGCTGCAGGTGCAGACGTTATCTACCAAGTAGCTGGTGGTACTGGTGCAGGTGTCTTCTCTGAAGCTAAAGACTTGAACGAGAAGAAAAATGAAGACGAAAAAGTTTGGGTTCTTGGTGTTGACCGTGACCAAAAAGCTGAAGGTGAATACACTTCTAAAGATGGTAAAAAATCTAACTTTGTATTGGCTTCAAGCTTGAAGAAAGTCGGAGAATCTGTAAAAGACTTGGCTAAGAAAACTGCTGACGGTAAATTCCCTGGCGGTAAAGTGATTACTTATAGCTTGAAAGATGGTGGAGTTGATTTGACAACTGACAACCTTTCTGCAGATGCTAAAAAAGCAGTCGAAGATGCTAAAGCTAAAATCCTTGACGGGTCTCTTAAAGTTCCTGAAAAATAATATTTGATTGGATCGGCCCGACCTTCAAGGGCCGTTCCTTTTAATAAATTGAGACATTTTTGTCTCAGTAAAATCTATTAGCAACCCTAGTAGATTTTATTGAAATAAAAATAGATTTGAAAGGAAACACCCCCATGACACATGAATATGTCATCGAAATGCGTGAGATTACCAAAAAATTTGGTGACTTTGTAGCAAATGACAAGATTAATCTTCAGTTGCGCAAAGGTGAAATCCATGCACTTCTTGGAGAAAATGGTGCGGGAAAATCTACCCTGATGAATATGCTGGCTGGTTTGTTGGAACCAACTAGCGGAGACATCGTGGTAAATGGAAATACTGTTAACCTAGACTCACCTTCAAAAGCAGCTTCTTTAGGAATTGGAATGGTGCACCAACACTTTATGTTGGTTGAAGCCTTCACTGTTGCTGAAAATATCATCCTTGGTTCTGAAACCACGAAGCATGGTATTTTGGACCTTAAAAAAGCCAGTCAAGATATCCTTGAATTGTCTAAAAAATATGGCTTGGCAGTAGATCCAAATGCTAAAGTTGAGGATATTTCCGTTGGTGCGCAGCAACGTGTGGAAATCTTAAAGACGCTTTATCGTGGAGCCGACATCCTAATCTTCGATGAACCAACTGCAGTATTGACACCAGCTGAAATCGAAGAATTGATGACAATCATGAAGAACTTGGCGAATGAAGGAAAATCAATCATCTTGATTACGCACAAGTTGGATGAAATCCGTGCTGTTTCAGACCGCGTAACGGTTATCCGTCGTGGGAAATCTATTGAAACAGTCGAGATTGGTGGAGCAACCAACCAAGATTTGGCCGAAATGATGGTCGGTCGTTCTGTTTCCTTTAAGACTGAAAAAGGTCCTTCTGAACCAAAAGAAGTGGTCTTGTCGATCGAAAACTTGGTCGTGAATGAAAATCGGGGAGTCCCAGCTGTTAAGAATCTTTCCTTAGAACTTCGTGCTGGTGAAATCGTTGGGATCGCAGGGATTGATGGAAATGGTCAATCTGAGTTGATCCAAGCCATTACAGGTCTGCGGAAGGTAAAATCCGGTTCAATCAAGATTAAAGGCAAGGATGTTGTAGGACTTCGCCCACGTCAAATCACAGAAATGAAGGTAGGACACGTCCCTGAAGACCGTCACCGGGATGGTTTGGTCCTTGATATGATGATCTCTGAAAACTTTGCTCTTCAAACTTACTATAAAGAACCTCTTAGCAAGAATGGTATTTTGAATTATCCAAATATTACCTCTTATGCCAAGAAGCTCATGGAAGAGTTTGACGTTCGTGCAGCTAGTGAAGTGGTACCAGCTAAGGCTCTTTCTGGAGGAAACCAGCAAAAAGCCATTATCGCTCGGGAAATCGATCGCGATCCAGATCTCTTGATCGTCAGCCAGCCAACTCGTGGTTTGGACGTCGGAGCGATTGAATATATCCACAAACGTTTGATTCAAGAACGGGATAATGGAAAAGCCGTTCTGGTTGTCAGCTTTGAATTGGATGAAATTTTGAATGTTTCTGACCGTATTGCGGTTATTCATGATGGGAAGATCCAAGGGATCGTAACCCCTGAAACAACGAATAAGCAAGAACTTGGAATCCTCATGGCAGGTGGACAAGTAAAGGAGGGAGCATCAAATGAATAAGAATTTAAAACAAATTGCCGTTCCATTGGTGTCTGTCCTTTTAGGATTGGTCTTGGGTGCCATTATTATGTGGGCCTTCAGCTATGATGCCCTTTGGGGATATGAATTGCTGTTTAAGAAAGCCTTTGGTTCGATTAAGAGTTGGGGTAATATTTCCCGTGCTATGGGGCCATTGATTTTAGTTGCTCTTGGATTTTCAGTAGCTAGCCGGGCCGGTTTCTTTAACGTTGGACTTCCTGGTCAGGCTTTTGCAGGATGGATCATGGCGACTTGGTTTGCCCTTTCCTTCCCAAATATGCCTCGCTTACTGATGATTCCGATGACCGTTTTGATTGCGGCTATTGCCGGTGGATTTATTGGAGCGATTCCAGGTTTCCTTCGTGCTTATCTTGGAACCAGTGAGGTGATCATCACCATTATGATGAACTACATTGTTCTCTATGGTGGGAATGCCCTGATCCATAGCTTCCCAGCTTCCTTGATGAAAAACAAGGACTCAACTATTGATGTGGGAGCCAATGCTGTCTACCAGACGGAGTGGTTGCGTAATTTGACGGATAAATCTCAAATGAACATCGGGATTTTCTTTGCCATCATCGCAGTGGTAGTCATCTGGTTCTTGATGAAGAAAACAACACTTGGTTTTGAAATCCGTGCCGTTGGTCTCAATGCGAATGCGGCAGAATACGCAGGGATGTCTGCAAAACGGACCATTATCCTTTCTATGATCATTTCTGGTGCTCTTGCTGGTATCGGTGGAGTAGCAGAAGGTCTGGGTATTTACTCAAATGTCTATGTTCAAACTAGCTCAATGAGTGTTGGATTTAACGGAATGGCCGTTGCCCTTCTTGCGATGAATTCACCAATTGGTATTCCATTTGCTGCCTTCTTGTTTGGAGCGCTTCAAATTGGGGGAGTTGGTATGAAGCCAGCTGCTATCCCTGAAGAAGTCGTTCAAATTGTGACAGCATCTATTATCTTCTTCGTATGTGCCCACTACATTATCGAAAAGATGATCTCGATGCGATCAGCTAAAAAAGGAGGAGCAAACTAATGAGTATTGTAACGATTTTAAGTATTCTTGTTTCCTCTATGATTGTGTATGCGGCGCCGCTGATCTTCACAAGTATCGGAGGAGCATACTCAGAACACGCTGGGGTTGTTAACGTTGGTCTGGAAGGAATCATGGTTATGGGAGCCTTCTCAGGAATTATCTTTAACTTGACTTTTGAGCCTACCTTAGGGAATATGACACCATGGTTGTCCTTGATTGTTGCTGCAGGAATTGGAGTACTCTTCTCCTTGATCCACGCGGTGGCAACCATTCATTTCCGTGCTGACCATATCGTCTCAGGTACAGTATTGAACTTGATGGCACCTCCATTGGCAGTCTTTCTTGTCAAAGCGATGTATAACAAGGGACAAACTGATAATATCAAAGTTGCCTTTGGGAAAACATCTATTCCAGTCTTATCTAAAATTCCGGTCATTGGGGATATTTTCTTCAACAATGCCAGCATCATCGGCTGGGTTGCGATTCTATTTTCATTCTTTGCTTGGTTTATCATGTTCAAGACGAAATTTGGATTGCGTCTTCGTTCAGTTGGTGAACACCCACAAGCAGCAGATACATTGGGAATCAATGTATATAGAATGCGCTACTTAGGAGTGATGATCTCAGGTGCTCTTGCAGGAATCGGAGGAGCCATTTACGCTCAGTCAGTTTCTGTTAACTTCGCGGTGACGACTATTGTAGGTCCTGGATTTATCGCCCTTGCGGCTATGATTTTCGGGAAATGGAACCCAATCGGGGCCATGCTGGCTAGTCTCTTCTTTGGAGCTTCTCAAAGTTTGGCTGTTATCGGGAATCAATTGCCTTTGCTTAAAGGGATCCCATCCATCTACTTGCAAATTGCGCCTTACGTTTTGACCATGGTTGTCTTGGCAGCCTTCTTTGGACAAGCAGTTGCGCCAAAAGCAGATGGTGTTAACTATATTAAATCGAAATAATGCACAGAGAGAGGTTGGGACAAAAGTCCTAGCCTCTCAATTGTTTTTGGATTGTCGAGTAAGACGCAGTGGTTGAGTGGGCTCTACTACGCTGATTTTATCAACTTTTACAGCCCTACTCAACTGTGCAGAGGTGGGACGACGAAATCGAATTCTAACGAATTACCGATTTCTGTCCCACGCTCTCTTTTGCTTTGTAAAGGCCCCTCTTAGTCGCAATTTCTTTAGAATTAAGGTACAATAAGAATACAACTTTTCACGTATTGGAGGAGCAGATGTTTAAGTGGATAAGACGCCTGATTGGCATGGTGATCGTTTTATTGATTTTATTAGTGATCTTGTTGGTTCCTGGAACTATTCCTGAAGGGGAGCAGCTGAGAAATGTGCAGGCAGGGAGTTCTTTGATTGAGCTGGCTCAAAATGCTGTTTCAAACGCCTCTGTGAGCACGGAAGGACTCTCAACTGAGCTAAGTCTCAATTCTGTGCAATTGAGTCAGGTCGTCAAAACAAGTGCTGGATCTGCTCTTGACAATTCTGACTTTCAAAAGTTGGCACTTGGAATGGATGGCAATGACCTTCACGTCAAAGTTCCTGTTTCCTTAGGGCCAGTTGATAGCTATCTAGATTTAACCATGACCGGTCAAGTTGAAAACAATGTCATGAATTTGACTGTGACCAGTGCTAAATTAGGGAAAATGCCCATTCCAAAATTCTTGGTTCTCAACTATTTGAAGGATCAATCCAATCAAAATGGAGGCGGCTTTACAGTGAATGGTGATCAAATCACCCTTGAGATCCCTCAAGCAGGCTATAGTATCTCAAAAGCGAGAGTGGAAAATGGCAATGCTAAGGTAACTGTTAGTATATCCTTGTTTTAAGTCTTTGAAAATGGAGTTGTCATGCTTGTCTTTGAATTTTGTGCAGAGAATTTAACTTTTATTGATAAGGCGATTGCTGCTGGGGCAGGTCGCATTGAACTGTGCGACAACCTGGCAGTAGGCGGGACCACACCGAGTATAGGTGTGATCAATGAAGCAATCAAACTGACAAGAGAGAAGTCCGTGGATCTATGTGTCATTATCCGGCCCCGTGGTGGCGATTTTGTCTACACTGAGCTGGAAGTCGAAGCTATGCTAGCGGATATTCGGGCTGCGAAAGAAATAGGGGTTACTTGTTTTGTGCTGGGTGCGCTGACGAGCGATCGAAAGTTGGACCAGAGGATCATGCAGCTTTTACTAGCAGCCTGTGGAGAGGCAGAGGTGGTCTTTCATATGGCCTTTGATGAGTTAGCTCATACAGATCAGCTAGAAGCGATTGAGTGGCTTTCTGATCAGGGTGTGGCCCGTATTTTAACACGAGCTGGAAGTCCAGGTGACCCACTAGAGCAACGTTTTGCACACTATCATCGTTTATTAGATGCGGCTAATGGAAAGATTCAGATCCTGCCAGGTGGAGGTGTGACCCTTGACAATCGTCAGCTCTTTTTGGAGCAATTGGGCGTTTGTCAACTGCATGGCACGCGCATCGTGTTTTAAAAAAGAAACGATCACTGCTTGAAGTAGTTTTGAAGATCCGTTATCAAGGTTGGGGACGTTGTTTCCAGCCTCTTCTAGTGCAAAAATGAATAAGGGAGAGAAAATGTTTTTAGAGCATTATTTTGACCGCTACACCTTTCAGCCAGAAAAGGGATTGGCTTTTGGATTTGAAAAGAGAGAAGCAGGTTATGAGTACCAGTGCCCCGTCTTATCGGACACTTTTCTCTTAAAGGTCCGTGTCTGCGACCGGAAGATTTCTTTTCAGGTCTATGATCAGGATACAGGGGACGAGTATATCCAGATCCATCAGGAACAGCTACAAGGAAATTTTGTTGGCCAAGTCAGGGAAGCCTGTCATGAAAGTCTTGCAAGAATCCGCCAAGCTTGTTTTGAGGTAGAAGAATTTCTCTATCCTCAAGCCAAGCGTCTCATGGCCTATATCTCCCTGCACTATCAGGGAACGATTGAGTATTTGTGGGAGAGATCTCCGGAATCCGGTGCTATTCGACACCGAGACACCCTTAAGTGGTATGGTGTCTTTATGACCATTGATTGGAAAAAACTGGATGCTGGCAAGTCTGGGAAAATAGAAGTCTTAAATGTCAAGTCTGACCAAGTAGCCCATTTCATCCAGCAGAAAGGGATTTATCCAGCTTTTCATATGAATAAAAAATATTGGGTGAGTATCCCCTTAGATGGAACAATTGCTGATGAGGAGTTGTTTGTTCTGGTGGATAGTAGCTGGCAACTCACCAAAAAGGGGAAATAAGATGAATCTGTTGAGGAAATTATCTTGGTTTTTTAATTTAGAGAAGAAGCGATACTTGATCGGGATAGGTTCCTTGATCTTGGTTAGTTTTTTAAACCTCATTCCTCCAAGAATCATGGGACTTGTGATCGATTTGATCGATAAAAGAAAGCTGACACTGGGGCAGTTAGTTATGGATATTGCCCTTTTGGTCCTCTCAGCTCTAGCCATGTATGGCCTTCGTTTTGTTTGGAGACGCTATATTTTTGGGACGGCCAATAAGTTGGCTCGGATCTTGCGTTACCGTTTGTTTCAGCAATTTACGCTCATGTCTCCGTCTTTTTATCAGCGTTATCGGACAGGTGATCTCATGGCCCATGCTACTAATGATATTAATGCGGTAACCATGTTTGCTGGTGGCGGGGTTATGTCTGCAGTGGATGCTTCTGTGACCGCCTTGGTGACCCTAGTCAGCATGTTTTTCATGATTGATTGGCGCTTAACCCTCTTAGCTATTTTGCCTCTACCGGTTATGGTGGTAGTGACTTCCGCCATTGGACGCAAAAACCACAAAGCCTTCAAAGAGGCCCAAGAAGGCTTCTCAGAGCTGAACAACTTTGTTCAGGAATCAGTATCAGGGGTTAAGGTGACCAAATCCTTTGGCTTTCAGGCAGATGAGATTCAGGCTTTTGAAAAGACCAATCAAATGGTCTTTTCAAAGAATATGACTTCAGCCGGTTACAATGCTTTGTTTGATCCGACCACTCTTCTTTTTGTCGGTCTTTCCTATGTTTTGACGCTCTACTTCGGGGGGCTATTTGTTCAGGAAGGAAGCCTGACGGTTGGACAAATCGTAACCTTTATTACCTATCTAAATATGCTCGTCTGGCCCCTTCAAGCTATGGGCTTCTTGTTTAATATTAGTCAGCGTGCTAGCGTCTCCTATGATCGGATTGAGACACTTTTAGCAGAAATACCTGATATCCAAGATCCAAGTCAACCAGTCACAGACATCCAAAACGGCGATCTGGCATATGACATTAAAGAATTCGCCTATGAGAAAGAGCCTGTCCTTAAAAAGGTAGCCTTTCATTTAGAAAAAGGGCAAACCCTTGGGATTGTGGGTCCAACTGGATCTGGAAAGACCACCTTGTTGCGTCTCTTGCTTAGAGAGCACGACTTGGAGCAGGGAGATATCTTGCTCAATGGGATCTCTATTAAAGACTATCGCTTGGAAGATCTTCGAAGCCTGATCGGCTATGTCCCTCAAGATCAGATCCTCTTTGCCATGACCATTCGCGAGAATGTCGCTTTTTCAGATCCACAGATCAAGGAAGAAGAGGTGATGAAGGCTCTGAGAACTTGTGGAGTCTATGAGGATATTCTGGCCATGCCAGACCAGATGGAGACAGTGCTGGGAGAGCGAGGGGTCTCTCTTTCTGGCGGGCAAAAGCAACGGATTGCCATGAGTCGTGCTTTGGTCATGAATCCTGAGATCTTGATCTTGGATGATTCCCTGTCTGCAGTAGATGCTAAAACGGAGCACCAGATCATTGAAAATATGAAGCAGGAACGCAAGGGGAAAACAACGATCATCACAGCCCATCGCCTATCAGCGATCGTTCATGCGGATTTGATTCTGGTAATGGAGAATGGACAGATCAAGGAGCGCGGAAATCACGAGGAATTAATGGCTCAAAAAGGTTGGTACTATGAAACCTATCAAGCCCAACAATTATCAGAAGAAATGGAGGGAAAGCTGAATGAAAACATCTGAAGCTCATGTTATGAAGCGGCTCTTGACTTACATGTGGCGTTATAAATGGTTAACAGCCCTAGCCTTAGCCTTTACCTTCCTGACTAGTCTGTTATTGACAGCGATCCCTCTTGCAGCTCGCTGGTATATTGACCACCTAGTGGATCCAACAAAAGCCGGCTCTCCAGTCATGACAGCTTTTCAGTTTCTCATTCTCTACTATGGGTTATTCATTGGGCGTGTGCTGGCAACTTACCTGAGCCAGTTAACCTTTGCGCGTGTATCCAATTCCATCGTAAGAGATATCCGTCTAGATATTTTCAAAAATCTTCAAAGACTGGGTATGTCCTTTTATGACCAGACAGCAGCAGGTTCGATTGTTTCGCGTGTGACCAATGATACACAGGCAGTCGCAGATATGTTTTCTACGGTCTTTTCAAGCCTGGTTTCATCCTTTTTACTTTTTATAGTCACTCTTGTAACCATGTTTAGCTTGGACTGGCATTTGACTATTTGGATCCTGCCTTTTCTTCCCATTATTTGGTTTTCCATTCGTCTCTATCGCAAGTTATCCAATCGCTTGGTCAAGATGACACGACAAAAATTATCAGATATCAATGTGAAATTATCGGAATCCATTGAAGGAATGCGGATCGTACAGGCCTTTCGTCAAGAAAAGCGCTTGACGGATGAATTCGAACAGATTAATGGGGAACATTTGGATTACGCCAACCGATCTGTGGATGTCAATTCCCTCTTTTTGAGGCCAGCTATGACCCTGTTACAGGTTCTGGCTTATGCGGTTATTCTAACCTTTTTCGGCCTAAATTGGCAGTCCTCTGGCTTTACAGCAGGACTTATCTATGCCTTTATCCAGTATGTTAGTCAGCTTTTCCAGCCCTTGATTGATGTCACTCAAAATTTTGCAACCTTGCAGACCTCAACCATTTCTGCTGGTCGTGTCTTTGAGATGATGGATCGAGACGACTACGAGCCCAAGCAAGCTGGTAGCCTGAAAGAAATCGATCGGGGAGATATTCGCTTTGACCATGTATCTTTTTCTTATGATGGCAAACGGGATGTCCTAAAAGATATCTCCTTTGATGTCAAAAATGGACAAACCATCGCTTTTGTTGGTCATACTGGGTCTGGTAAATCCTCTATTATCAATCTCTTCATGCGCTTTTATGAATTTGATCGTGGCCAGATCTTGATTGATGGACAGAATATCAAGGACTACAGCCAGGAAGCCTTGCGCAAGTCCATTGGTCTAGTGTTGCAGGAACCCTTCCTCTATCATGGAACCATTGCTTCTAATATCCGGATGTACCATGAAGAACTGACAGATGAGGAAATCCGACAAGCAGCTGCATTTGTGGATGTGGCAGACTTTATTGAGAGTCTACCTGGTGGCTATGATCATCCTGTAACAGAGCGGGGTTCTACCTTATCGACTGGTCAGCGTCAGCTTCTGGCTTTTGCCCGGACCATTGCTGCCCAGCCTAAGATCCTCATTTTGGATGAGGCCACTGCCAATATCGACCAAGAGACGGAAGAGATGATCCAAAACTCTCTGAAGAAGATGCGCCAAGGGCGGACAACCATTGCCATTGCCCATCGTCTTTCTACCATCCAAGATGCCGATTGTATCTATGTTCTCGATAAAGGAAAAATCATCGAATCAGGCAACCACGACCAACTCATTGCTCTAGGAGGAACGTATAAGAAAATGTATGACCTTCAGGCAGGTATGATGAAATAAGGACAAACAAGGAGAGTGGGACAGAATCGGGTAATTCGTTAGAATTCGATTTCGTCGTCCCACCTCCGCACAGTTGAGTAGGGCTGTAAAAGCTGATGAAAACAGCGTAGTAGAGCCCACTCAACCACTGCGTCTTGCTCGACAATCCAAAAACAATTGAAAGGCTAGGACTTTTGTCCCAGCCTCTTGTTTTTCTATCTTGAAAGCTGTAAAATAAAGAAAAGAACAGAAAAAGGGAGCATACACCATGTCAAACGATCTGATCCTGATGGGAGTTGTGATTGTCTTATTTGGACTCTATTTCACCCTTCAAGTTGAGCTCAATAAAGTCAGAAATCAATTCACCCACTATCTTCTAAAACCAGGTAGTATTTCCAAGGAACAAAGAGAGAAGTACCTCAAAGAACCAGAGATGGAAGCGATTCGCCTGATTCGCCTCGATTATCGGATCGGCCTTCAAAATGCTAAACTGATCTATGAGCAATTAAAGAAATAAGAAAAACCCTCGTATAGTCTATACGAGGGTTTCTCTTTCAAAAAAAGGCGTCAGCTTTGGTAAAACATTGGTCACATCTGCCGATTTGATCTTGGCGAGTTGATAAGGACAAGAAGTGATGTAGGCTGCTTCAAAGAAATCAAGCGGGAGTCCACTGTGTTTTAAGGCAGCAAGGGATTGAACTTGGCTGAGTCCTAGAAGGATCCCATCGTGGGTCAAGGTCAGATGGGGAAGAAGAGGAGACTGGGCCATCAAGGTCTTTAGACTGGCTTCTACCTCTCTTTTTCTGGCTAGGAGTCGCTTTTTATTGGTCAGATACATACCGTTATCAATGTAGAGACTCAAGGCCTTTTGCATGATGAGATTGCTATCATAGTCCAGAATCGTCTTATAGGTTAAGACCGGCTTTAGAAGGGCTTGGGGAAGGATCATGGAAGTGATGCGAAGAGCAGAAAAGAGATTGGTCGAAAAAGATTTGATATAGATGACACGGTTCTTTTGATCCAAATAATGAAAAGAAGGAGCATTGCTGCCATCAAGATCTCCAAGATAGTCGTCCTCAACAAGGTAAACATCATATTGGTCAGCTAGTTGCAAGATCGCTTCTTTCTGCTTGGTCGAATAGCTATGACCGAGCGGATAGTGAAAACGAGGGATCGTGTAGAAGAATTTGATATGGCCACTTTTGAAAATCTCTTCAAGTTCCTCGAGATCAATTCCCATTAAATTTCGTTGAATGGTACGGTAGGCAAGTTGCTGCGAATCTAAGAGTTGGTTCATCCGATGATAAGTCGGTTGCTCGATCAAGATCTGAGACTTTTTATTGGGAAAGTCAATCTGGCTGAGGATATTGAGCGCCTGCTGGGTACCAGCAGTCAAAACAATCTGATCCGCAGTCGTATAAATACCTTCTTCCTTCAATAAGTCTTGGATCGATTGGCGTACCTCTAGTAATCCTGCTTGGTCCGAAAAGTTATTGAAGAGATAATTCTCCCGTCCAATCAAGGTTTCATTGATACAGGTCCGGAAGTCCTCAAAAGCCTGGTTGCGGTCTTTCTCTAATTTTAGAGGAAGATCCTCATGTCGATTAGGTTCTTGCTCCAAAACATAGTAGCCACTTTGAGGCTTAGCATAGAGGAAGTGCTGGTAAGTCAAGTCCAGCAAGGCTCGTTGCACTGTGTCCTTACTACAAGAAAATTGACTAGCTAACTGGCGAACGGAGGGAATTTTTTGTCCAGTTTCCAGTTCTCCATCTTGAATGGCTGCTTTTAGAACATGAATAATTTGTTGATATTTGCTCATCTTCATCCTGACTGTCCCCATACAGTTTTTTTCTATTGTACAGAAAAAATCAAAAAAAAACCACTCATAAGAGTGGTGAGCATATTACATAAAATATACAATCGCTAAATACTGAAGAGTAGAAGCTGCCAGGATGAAGAGGTGCCAAATCATGTGGAAGTATGGTTTTTTCTTAGCATAAAAGCCAGCTCCAACCGTGTAGCACAGGCCGCCCATGAGCATGAGACCCCAGAAGATCGGATTGGTTTGGCTAACGATTTGGGGAATAATAAAGATGACCAACCAGCCCATGATCAAGTAAAGAGCGAGACTGAACTTTTCATTGACTTTTTTGGCAAAGATCTTGTAGAGAATACCAAAGATGGTAGTGCCCCATTGGATCAAGATAATGCTGTAGCCCATCCAGTTGTTCATCAAGGTAAGGACGACTGGTGTGTAACTACCTGCGATCGCAATGTAGATCATGGAATGGTCGATAATGCGAAGCACATACTTTTGAGGTGAATCGTAAGACATGGCATGGTAGACGGTCGAAGAAAGAAACATCAAAAAGAGACTGATCACAAAGATAGAAGTCCCAAAAGCACTGAGCAGACCGTGTTGCTCAAAGCTATAGACTGCTGAGATCGGAAGCAAGATCAACATGAGGAGGGCGCCAACAGCATGGGTTACGCTATTAGCGATCTCTTCTCCAAAGGATAATTTTTTACTTAGTTTCATGGTGTAATTCATCAGTTTCTTCCTCCGTTTTTACTGGTTGAATATAAGATAGGGTTTCAAGATAAAGTTGAACCGTCTGACAGGCAGAGCGAATGATGGGAGCGATCGGCTCTTTTTGCTCATTGAGATAAGCGACAAAGCTATTATAGAGAAGATCTGAACTCGCCTGGTCCTGCAAGAAATTTAAGGTAGAAGCGATCTCCTGAATAGAAAAGACCGTTTTTAAGGTTGTAATAGCGATTAAGCGAGCCACCTGTCTACGCTGGTATTTCTTCTTATCTGGTTTTTCGACATAGCCATGTTTTACGTAATTGTTGATCATGGCAGCCGTCAAGCCCTTGTCTGAAGAAGAGAGAACAGGTGCACAGGTTTTATTGACATAAAGTAGGACCTGATCGAGATAGAGGTCTAGCTCAGGCAGTTGCTCCCACGTTGGATAGGAAAAAGTGGACACTAAATCTTCACCTTTCTTTAATCTAGTTTTCATAACTAGATAATAACATTAATAAAAACTCCTGTCAAGAAAATTTGAAAATTATGGTACAATAGACCTATGAAACTATTAATTCCATCCGCCAAAGAACTGAACGAACAGGCTCGTATCGTCGAGCCCCAACCCTTGTCAGAGAACACAAAAACCATCCTCCAAGCTTTGAGGGCATTCTCCCTAGAAGAATTAGCGACCTTTTACGGGATCTCAGAGGAAAGAGCTCTAGTAGAAAAGGAAAGAATTGAGGCTCTGTTAGCTGGGAGTGCCAAGACCTATCCTGCTTTGGAACTGTTTGATGGCCTTATGTATCGTAGTATTGAGCGTCAAGACTTATCCCAAAAAGAGCAGACTTATCTGCAGGAGCATTTGTTGATCACGACTGCTTTATACGGTGTGCTACCTGCCTATAAAGGGATTGCTCCCCATCGCTTGGATTTTATGATGAAGCTAAAACCAGCTGGAAAATCTCTAAAGGAATTCTGGAAAGAGGACTATGATCAGGCAGTAGAAGGTGAAGAACAGATCTTATCCCTTTTGTCTTCTGAGTTTGAACAGGTCTTTTCAAAAGCCATTCGTGAACGAATGATTCGGATCAAATTCATGGAGAATCGTGGTGGGACACTAAAGATTCACTCGACGATTTCAAAGAAAGCACGTGGGGCTATGGTGACAGCCATGATGAAGGAAGAAATCACCCATCTAGAAGATCTGAAATCACTAGAAGTAGCAGGTTTCTCTTATCGTGAGGATTTATCGCAAGAGAAAGAATGGATCTTTGTGAAAGAATAAATAAAAATATTCCTGAGAAGCGTCAGGAATATTTTTTTTGATCTGTTAGATAAAGAGAATGCACGATGAAAACTCCAAAATAGAGGATTTTGGAGTCAGAATCGACTTGAGCAGTAAGGCTTAGGCGATATGTTTGAATTTCTTCAAGAGTTCTGTCAACTCAGCTTGCTCGCCACTATTAAAGACTTGCATCAAGCGTTGAATATTTTTGATATGATCTGGAAGAGCTTCTTCGATCTTTTTACGACCGGCATCTGTAATAGATACAAGATAAGCACGGCGGTCTTCTGGATCGGTTTCGCGTGTAATCCAACCATCGCGGACCATATTGCGAATAACCACAGTCATATTTCCAGAGGTCGCAAGAATGCTATCAATCAGATCTTGAATGCGGAGATCGCCTTTGCTGTACAAGGTCTCAAGTACAGAGAATTGAGTTGGTGTCAACTGGTGCTTTTTAAAGATATGAGCCTCAGAGGCACGGATCAATCGTTCTGCCTTGTGGAAGACGATCATGGTTTTTAAATCTACGTTTGCTTCTTTGAATAATCTCTTTAAATTTTCCATATCTATATTTTATCAATAAATAGTATTTCTGCCTTTTAATTTTATTTTCAAATTAGTTACAGAATTGTGACAAATTTATTAAACTATGAACAAATGATAGTAAAGGTGTTAATTTTAGTTTGTTTATCAAACAATTTTATACTAAAACATTGTAACAGGTATGAAATATTAGTAACAATTCTTTCTTGAAAATCTATAGAATTCTAGGTGGCTTTGGTGTATAATGAGGGAGTGAAACAGAAAAATTATCTTTTTATCATATGGCAACATATAATAGGAATCTGTGTCTTAGTTCTGACGGTCCTTTTTTCTTGGCTATTTCTTGCTGAAAAAACTTCTGATCGCTTGCAGGATCAAATGGCGCAAGCAAGAAAAATAGCTCTGTCTCACTCTTCGATTGCGACCATTGAGACGGAGAGTTTCTTTCATGGCAAAGAAGCGTATCTTTCCTTTATTGGCAAGGACCAAGAGGGGCAAGAACTAGCGGTTTTGGTGGCGCAGGCGGATGATGCAGTCTATACCTACCCTTTGAAAGAAGGAGTTAGTTCCAAAGAGGCAGCTTCTGTCGTCAAAGAGAAGAGTCAGGACGCGACTGATCGGGTAACTTTTGGGCGCTTTAAAGGCAAACCGATCTGGGAAGTCAAGGCTGGGAGCTCTTATTATGTGGTGGATTTCAAGACTGGGAAAGTCACCGGTGTTTTTTAAGATTTGAGGAGGAAATATGAAATTATCAAATCGTGTATTGGAAATGGAAGAAAGTGTGACCTTGGCTGCTAATGCGCGTGCCAAAGCTTTGGCAGCAGAAGGTCGTGATATCTTAAGTCTGACCCTGGGTCAACCTGACTTTGCGACTCCAAAAAATATTCAAGAAGCTGCAGTCGCATCCATTGAGGATGGTCGTGCCAGCTTTTATACGGTCGCATCTGGACTTCCAGAATTGAAGGATGCCATTAGCGACTATATGAAGGAGTTTTATGGCTATGCTGTGAATCGGAATGAAGTAGTGGTCGGTACTGGTGCTAAGTTTATCCTCTATGCCTTCTTTACTTCTGTCATTAATCCAGGTGATGAAGTCATCATTCCAACCCCTTGCTGGGTTTCTTATGTAGACCAGGTCAAGATGGTAGAGGGCACACCTGTTACTTTCCAAACAACAGAAGAAAATCACTTCAAGGCAACGGTAGAGCAACTGGAAGCAGCACGGACAGACAAGACCAAGGTAGTCTTGCTGAATTCACCATCCAATCCAACAGGAATGATCTACAGTAAAGAAGAACTCGAAGCAATCGGAAATTGGGCTGTTGAACATGACATCCTTATTTTGGCAGACGATATCTATGGTCGTTTGGTATACAATGGCAATACCTTTACGCCCATTTCTAGCTTATCAGAAGCGATTCGCAAGCAAACCATCGTGATTAACGGAGTTTCTAAAACCTATGCTATGACTGGTTGGCGGGTTGGTTTTGCAGTGGGTGATCCTGAGATTATTGGAGCCATGGCCAAGGTGATCAGCCAAACAACTTCCAACTTAACAACCGTTTCCCAATATGCTGCAATCGAAGCCCTCACAGGAGATCAATCTTCTATTGAGATCATGCGTCAAGCTTTTGAAGAGCGCTTGAATACTATTTATCCTTTGTTGAATGAAGTACCTGGTTTTGAAGCCATCAAACCTCAAGGAGCCTTCTATCTCTTCCCAAATGTCAAGAAGGCCATGGAAATGAAGGGATATACTGATGTGACGGAATTTACCACAGCAATTTTAGAAGAAGCAGAGGTTGCTTTAGTAACGGGAGCTGGCTTTGGTGCCCCTGAAAATGTTCGCTTGTCTTATGCAACAGATTTGGATACCCTCAAAGAAGCTGTTCGCCGACTCAAGGCCTTTATGGAAAAATAAAATTACAAGACCCTTAGTAATGAGCTGAGGATCTTTTTCTTTAAAAAAAATCTGGTTTTCACAGGTAGAACCTAGCACTGAAAGCCTTTTTATGATACAATTAAGAAGATAATGTCTTCGGACAAGTTTAACGAGAAAAGGAAGATGAATGATGACAAAACGGATTACTATCATCGAAGTAAAAGACTACGTTGGTCAAGAAGTGACCATCGGTGCTTGGGTGGCCAACAAATCAGGTAAAGGAAAAATTGCTTTCTTGCAATTGCGTGACGGTACTGCTTTTTTCCAAGGTGTGGCTTTTAAACCAAACTTTATCGAAAAATTCGGCGAAGAAGTGGGGCTTGAAAAATTTGATACCATCAAACGCTTGAGCCAAGAAACATCAGTGTTTGTGACTGGTATTGTCAAAGAAGACGAGCGTTCTAAATTTGGTTACGAATTGGATATTACAGACATCGAAGTGATCGGTGAATCTCAAGATTACCCAATCACTCCTAAAGAACACGGGACAGACTTCTTGATGGACAACCGCCACTTGTGGTTGCGTTCACGCAAACAAGTTGCCGTTATGCAAATCCGTAATGCCATTATCTATGCAACTTATGAGTTCTTTGATAAGAATGGCTTCATGAAGTTTGATAGCCCAATTCTTTCAGGAAATGCTGCAGAAGATTCTACAGAACTTTTCGAAACAGACTACTTTGGAACACCAGCCTATTTGAGTCAATCAGGTCAGCTTTATCTGGAAGCTGGTGCTATGGCCCTTGGTCGCGTCTTTGACTTTGGACCAGTATTCCGTGCTGAAAAATCTAAGACTCGCCGTCACTTGACTGAGTTCTGGATGATGGACGCTGAGTACTCTTACTTGACACACGATGAATCACTTGACTTGCAGGAAGCTTATGTCAAGGCTCTTCTTCAAGGTGTCTTGGACCGTGCTCCTCAAGCCTTGGAAACATTGGAGCGTGATACGGAGCTCTTGAAACGCTACATTGCTGAACCATTCAAACGCATCACTTACGATGAAGCGATTGATCTCTTGCAAGAGCATGAAAACGATGAAGATGCGGATTATGAGCATTTGGAACATGGTGATGACTTCGGCTCACCACATGAAACTTGGATTTCAAACCACTTTGGTGTGCCAACATTTGTCATGAACTACCCAGCAGCTATCAAGGCCTTCTACATGAAACCAGTTCCTGGAAATCCAGAGCGCGTGCTTTGTGCAGACTTGCTTGCTCCAGAAGGCTATGGAGAAATCATCGGTGGCTCTATGCGTGAGGAAGACTACGATGCCCTCGTTTCAAAAATGGATGAACTTGGCATGGATCGCACAGAATATGAATTCTACCTTGACCTTCGTAAATACGGTACAGTTCCACACGGTGGATTTGGTATCGGTATCGAGCGTATGGTAACCTTCGCAGCTGGTACAAAACACATCCGTGAAGCCATTCCATTCCCACGTATGTTGCACCGTATCAAACCTTAATAGACGTAAAAACGCCATTAGGCGTTTTTCACTTTTATCTGCGTCAAAAAACTATGAAAGGAAACTCAATGCTGAAAATAGACATCATCGATGGGAAAGAATACGAGGATGGTCAGGGGGCTTTGATCGCAGATCTAGACCATAGCATTCAACAGATGCTCAAGACATCCTACCCGGAAAGTCAAATGGATGATTTTATCACTTATAAAAATTTGAGCCAATATTGCATGGATTATCTAGGTCAGATTATTGAGCGTGCCAATGATAAAAACGAAGCCATTAAACAGCAGGTGACAGGTGTCATGCCCGAAAGCGAGCGCCCCTTTAACGTTGAAGACCGCTTGACAGCCAGCTATACCTTCGGTCAGCGGGTAGCGGATTCTGTTGCGCGCTTCGGTGGTTCTTGGACTTTTATCATTAGTTTTATCCTGATGATGGCTATCTGGATGTTGATCAATGTCTTGCATCCCTTTGGCTGGAATTTTGATCCTTATCCCTTCATCTTGCTCAATCTTGCGCTTTCTACGATTGCGGCGATTCAAGCTCCTTTGATTATGATGAGCCAAAACAGGGCGGCAGATTATGATCGCCTGCAAGCGCGAAATGACTTTAACGTCAATATGGAGTCGGAACGAGAAATTCGCTTACTGCATACGAAGATTGATCATATGGTGCAGCAAGACCAGACGGATTTACTGGAAATTCAAAAGTTGCAAACCGAATTGTTGGTGTCCTTGTCTAATCAAGTGGCCCAGCTGCGTCAAGAAATGAATCAAGAAAAAATGAAGGAGGTGGAGAAGATGTAGGCAACTCTAAGTAAGTCTTTTAGAAACACTTATATAATCTATTGAAAGAGGAAAAACAATGTTTAAAAGAACTTACAAACGCAATATTTCACTCCTAGCAGGTCTGGAATTTACATCTTATTTTGGAATCACCAGTTTTTGGATTCTCTTTTTTATTCAAAATGGTCTTTCCTTGCTTCAAATCGGTCTATTGGAGAGTATCTTTCATGGGACGAGTCTCTTGTGTGAGATCCCGTCTGGTATGTTAGCAGATCGCTTTAGCTACAAGACTAATCTCTATTTGGCTCGCTGGTCCAGTATTGGATCTTCTATCTTGATCTTACTTGGTCAGGGGAATTTTTGGATCTATGCGCTTGCTATGATGGTCAATGCTTGGTCTTATAATTTTGACTCGGGGACCAGTACAGCTTTCTTATTTGATTCAGCTGTGGAAGCAGGTCAAAAAGACCGTTATCTTCAGATTTCTAGCTTTTTGTCTGGTGTGGCCGAAGTTACCCGAACTTTAGGGACAGTTGTGGCAGGCTTCTTTATTCACGGAGCATTGGCTTGGACCTATTATATTGCTATCGGGCTATCCTTGATTTCTATTCTTTTGATTTTTCTGATGAGAGAGCCAGAGAGCAAGAGTGATGAACGAAGTCACTTGACCTTAAAGCGGATATTGGAGGTAGTGAAACAAGAATGGCAGGAAAAACCAGTCTTGTTTTACTGGATGCTCACCTATCAGTTGGTAGGGACCATCATGTGTATGTTTTATTTTTACTACCAACAGAAAATCAGTGACTTAGCCAGTTGGCAAGTTTCGCTTATCATGTTAATTGGTAGTGGATTCAATCTCCTGGCGGTTTATTTGGCTAGTCAAATCGGGAAAAAATGGAATAGTAATCAAGTCTTTCCGATTCTGGTTGCACTGACAGGGTTGACCTTGCTTTTGGTAGGTTTAAAGACTCCATTTGCCTATCTGAGTGTCTATCTCTTGACCAATGCCCTTTATGCCGTTTATCAACCTATCTACTACAATGATTTACAAGCTTATCTGCCATCCAGTGTACGAGCAACTATGCTGAGTATCAATTCAATGATGTTTAGTTTATCTATGATCGTGATTTTCCCACTGACTGGTTGGTTGATCGATACTTGTGGATTTGTAGCAGTCTTTCTTGTGCTAGGCCTTATAACATTCCTATCTTTCCCTCTCTTACTGATTGGTTTAGGGAGAATGGGCAAGACCTTAAGCGATGTGACAAAGACTGAATAAAACTTATAGGGTTCTTGAGTCTAACAAGATTTAAATAGCAGAAAAACTGAACAATCCTTCTATGCTATGTAGGAATAGTAAGATTGAAGACAAAGTCATCTTAGAAACTTTCCTTAGGCGAGGACGGACGTCAGCGAACTTCTATGAAGTTCCATGACTAATTATTGAGCCTAAGGTCTCAATAATTCCGAGTGCTAGAAACAATAGTGTTTCTAGCACTTTTCTCACAGCGGAAAGTTTCAGTAGATGATTGAATAGCTCTAACAAATAAAATTATTTTATCTTTATAGAAGTTAATTAATTTGTATAAAAGAGCAGTTTGTCTACGTTCTCATACTCTCTGCTTGGCAGGGAGAGTTTTTTTGTCAGTTATAATTGTGGTAAAATAGGTATATCCTATTTAAAAAGAATCGAGTTGTATGAAATCATTATTGAAGTATTTTAAGGGCTATCTATGGGAAACTTTTCTAGGGCCCGTGTTTAAGCTTTTAGAAGCTATTTTTGAATTGTGTGTCCCCTTAATCATCGCCCACTTAGTCGATCAGGTCATTCCGAAAAAGGAAACGAGCGCAGTGGTGATGACGGTCGGTGTTTTGTTTTTATTTGCGAGCTTTGGTGTCGTCGTAGCTATTACGGCCCAGTATTTTTCTTCTAAAGCAGCTGTCGGCTTTACCCGCGAGATGACCAAGGATTTGTATGAGAAGATCTTATCACTTCCAAAGGACAAGCGCGATAGGATCGGGACTTCTAGTTTGGTAACACGCCTTACCTCTGATACCTATCAAATCCAGGTTGGGATCAATCTCTTCTTGCGGCTTTTTTTGAGGGCACCGATTATTGTCTTTGGAGCTATCATCATGGCCTTCACCATCAGTCCTAAACTCACTCTTTGGTTCTTGGGGATGGTAGCGATTTTAACCCTGATTATTGTGATCATGTCACGGATTGTCAATCCGCTCTTTGCTAAGATTCGGAAAATCACAGACCGGATGGTTACGGTGACGCGTCAGCAATTTCAAGGGATGCGGGTGATTCGGGCCTTTGGACAACAGTCTAGTGAATTAGAGGATTTTAGAGAGGTCAATCAGGACTACAAGATCTGGCAAATTCGCGCTGGTATCTGGTCTAGTTTGGTGAGTCCCTTGACCTTTCTTGTGGTCAATACGACCTTGGTTTGTGTCATTTGGCAAGGACAATTGAATATCTCTGCTGGTCTTTTAACCCAAGGGATGTTGGTCGCTTTGGTCAATTATTTATTACAAATTTTAACAGAATTGATCAAGCTGGCTATGCTGGTCACGTCCTTAAATATCAGCTATATTTCAGCCAAGCGTGTCCAAGAGATTTTTGATTTGAAGGAAGAAGACCTCCTTGAAGCTTTACCAGTAGAAACTGCAAGAGAGCAAGAAGCGATCAGCGCCCAGAAAGTTTCTTTCACTTATCCAACGGCTTCAAGCCCAGCTCTAAAAGATATTTCCTTTGATCTGGATCATGGACAGATGTTGGGAATTATCGGTGGTACAGGATCTGGGAAATCCACCCTGGTTCAGTTATTGAGTCACTTGTATGCCGTTAGTCAGGGAAAATTAGCCCTCTATCATCAAGGTCGCTCTCCTCAAACCCTAAAGGAGTGGCGGGAGTGGGTAGCTGTTGTCCCACAGAAGGCAGAGCTCTTTAGAGGGACTATCCGCTCCAATCTTTTACTAGGAATGGAAGAAAATGTGTCCGATGATGATTTGTGGTGGGCCCTAGAAACAGCTCAGGCGGCTGATTTTGTCCGTGAAAAAGAAGGACAACTCGATGAGCCAGTGGAAGCCTTTGGGCGAAATTTCTCAGGAGGCCAACGTCAGCGGTTGACCATTTCGCGTGCCCTTTTGAAGAAGGCTCCTTTCTTGATTTTGGATGATTCAACCTCCGCCTTGGATTATTTGACGGAAGCTCGTCTCTTAAAATCGATTAAAGAAGAATTGAGGGACACAAGTCTGATCTTAGTATCTCAACGAACCAATAGTCTCAAGTCTGCTGATCAGATTTTGGTTTTGAACAAGGGACATCAAGTAGGACTGGGAAATCATGATTTCCTCTTGTCTACCAATGAGATTTATCAAGAAATTCATTATTCACAACACGGGAGGGAGGAAGCATGAGTCAAAAACGTTCTAGTTATGTAAAACGTCTGTTTAGAGATTTTGCTCACCATCCCGGGCTCTTGATTCTAGCTAGTGTCGGAACCATCGCTCAAGTGGCCTTAACAGTCTGGTTACCGATCCTGATTGGACATGCGGTTGACTTGGTCATTAATCCTCAAGGGATGACAGTCTTATGGCCCGTTTTGATCCAAATGGTTCTGGTCATTGTGGCCAATACCTTGATCCAATGGATCAATCCTCTTGTCTACAATCAATTGGTCTATCGGTTTAGCCAAAACCTAAGAGCAGAAGTGATGGAAAAAGTACACCGCTTGCCCTTGTATTATCTAGATAAACAAGGGAGCGGAGACTTTGTCAGTCGTCTCACGACCGATGTAGAGCAGCTTAATAGCGGTCTTCTCATGGTCTTTAACCAGTTCTTTGTTGGCCTCTTAACCATTCTTGTCACCATCGTGACCATGGCAGAATTGGATTTCTTTATGATGGTGGCGGTTCTGGTCTTAACTCCTTTATCCCTAGTGATTGCTCGTTTTATTGCCAAGCGTTCTTATACGCTTTTCCAAAAGCAGACCAAGGCGCGTGGTCTTCAAACTCAGTTGATCGAAGAGTCTTTGACCCAGGAAAGTTTGATCCAGTCCTTTAATGCTCAGGATCAATTCCGTAAGGCTTTTAAAGGGACGAATGAAAGCTATGCCAATTATTCCCAATCCGCTGTCTTTTATTCCTCAACTGTCAACCCTGCCACTCGCTTTGTGAATGCCTTGATTTATGCAGTAGTGGCTGGATTTGGTGCTGTACGCATTATTTCGGGATCTCACTTTACTGTTGGTCAATTGGTGACCTTCCTCAATTATGTCAACCAATACACCAAGCCCTTTAATGATATCTCCTCTGTCTTGTCAGAACTCCAAAGTGCCCTTGCCTGCGCAGAGCGCTTGTACAGCGTCTTGGATCAAGCTGAGGTCGGAGAGACGGGGCAACGGGTCCTGGAAAGTCAGGATGTTAAAGGTGCGATTGGTTTTGAACACGTCACATTTGGCTATGATTTGGGGCGGACCTTGATCAAAGATCTAACCATTCAGGTTCCAGCCGGCAGTAAGGTTGCCATTGTAGGACCTACAGGAGCTGGAAAGTCGACCTTGATTAATCTGCTCATGCGTTTCTACCCTGTTAACTCTGGAGAGATCACGATTGATGGGGTGCCAATTACGGACTACACCCGTGCTTCTTACCGCCAACAGTTTGGTATGGTTTTGCAAGAAACCTGGCTCAAGGTCGGGACCATTCATGAAAATATCGCCTTTTCTCGTCCAGATGCAACTAGAGAAGAAGTCATCGAAGCAGCCAAAGCGGCCAATGCAGATTTCTTCATTCGGCAGTTGCCACAAGGGTACGATACCTATCTTTCAGATGCTGGAGAGTCTTTGTCCCAAGGTCAACGCCAACTCTTAACGATTGCTCGGGTTTTCCTTTCAGTTCCTAAGATTTTGATCCTGGATGAGGCGACATCCTCCATCGATACTCGGACTGAGGTCTTGATTCAAGATGCCTTTAATCAGCTCATGAAGGGACGGACCAGCTTTATCATTGCTCACCGCTTGTCGACCATTCAAAATGCCGATATGATTCTTGTCATGGTGGATGGCGATATTGTTGAGCATGGCACTCATGAAGAGCTGATGCAAGCGCAAGGTGTATACTACAAGATGCAGACAGCTCAGCAACAGATTAGTTAGAATGTAGACAAACTATTTTTAAAGTAAATAAGTAAAGTGATTCTGTAAAGAAATAAATATCTACCTAATTTGTATAACGAATTAAGAGAACATTAAAACTTTCCGCCGTGAGAAAAGTGCCTGAAACAATTTAGTTTCAGGCACTCGGGAGTTTTGAAACTTTAGGTTCAAAACTAAGTCATGGAACTTCGTAGAAGTTCGCTGACGTCCGTACTCACCTAAGGAAAGTTTTTAATATGTCTTTATCTTCAATCTAAGCATTTTCAGATTTGAAAATGCTTTTTTCATCTAAAAAAACATCTAGCAAAATTGCTAGATGCTTCAGAAACCACTATTTTTAAACGTTTAGAACCTTATCTAAGAATTCTTTCAAACGTGGGTGTTGTGGGTTGTCGAAGATTTGGTCTGGTTTGCCGTCTTCGAGGAATTCACCGTCTGCGGTAAAGATGACGCGGTTGGCTACTTGGCGGGCAAATCCCATCTCGTGGGTAACGATGATCATGGTCATGCCTTGCTCTGCCAACTCTTTCATAACGTTCAATACATCTCCAACCATCTCAGGGTCAAGGGCAGAAGTAGGTTCGTCAAAGAGCATAATATCTGGATTCATGGCAAGTCCACGTGCGATAGCCACACGTTGTTTTTGACCACCGGAAAGACTATTTGGATTGGCATCGGATTTATCTGCGAGTCCAACTTTTTCCAACAATTCCATTCCGACTTTTTGAGCTTCTTCGCGAGTCATCAGTTTGTGCTCTACTGGCGCAAACATAATGTTTTCAAGGACGCTCATGTGCGGGAAGAGGTTGAAGTGTTGGAAAACCATCCCAATATTTTCACGGACCAAATCAACATTGGTTTTTGGATCGGTTAGATCATATCCATTAACTGTAATTTGACCTTTTGTAACTTCTTCGAGGAGATTGAGACTACGAAGGAAGGTCGATTTACCAGAACCAGACGGTCCGATAATGCAGACCACATCCCCTTCGTAGAATTTTGCTGAGATTCCTTTTAAGACCTCATTTTCACCATAGTATTTGTGGAGGTCATGGACATCAATTTTTAATTTAGCCATTAGTTAACCTTCTTTTCTAATTTTTTTGCAAATCGTGTTAGCAAGGTGATAATCACGAGGTAGAAGACGGCAAGGATCGCATACATCTTGAAACTTTGGTAGTTTCGAGCGATGATGATCTTACCAGTTTGGAAGAGTTCTACCAATCCGATCGCAGAAACGATAGTCGTATCTTTCAGGGCAATGACGAATTGGTTAACAAAGTTTGGAAGCATGAGTTTGGTTGCTTGTGGCAAGATGATCTTGCGCATGGTCTTGCCATAAGAGATCCCAAGGCTTCGGCTGGCTTCCATCTGTCCAATCGGTACAGCTTGGATCCCCCCACGAACAATTTCTGCAATATAGGCAGCAGCATTGAGGGAGAGGGCGATGGTACCTGCAACAAAGTCGTTGATTGGGGATTGATGACCTGTGACCGATTCAATCAAGTTTGGAATTCCCCAGAAGATGAAGGCGGCGAGGATCATGAGTGGGATCCCACGAATAACATCGACAAAGATCTCAGCAGTCCAGCGAAGCCATTTATAAGGGCTAACACTAAACATCCCAAAGATAACACCGATCACCATAGCAATGGCGAAAGAGAGAAGGGCAAGGGCAAGAGTGACACCCAAACCACTTAACAATTGTTTGTAGTTGTTTTGAAGCAAGCCCCAGATCGTTGTTTCATCTGCTGTTGTACTTGAAGTACTTGATTTGCTATCTGCTTTAAGGTATTTATCGAGAATCTTTTGGTATTGACCGCTTTTCTTCAAGTTTGCAAGACCGTTATTGAACATTTCGATCAATTCAGGATTTTCACCCTTCTTAACGGCAAATGCTAGTTGACCACTTGGAGTTCCTTCGATAGGTGTTTTGAATTTACGTCCTTGTTTAATAGCGTATTTGATAACAGGTTCGTCATCCATGATCGCTGCGACAGAACCAGAATTCAAACTATCGTACATAGAAGCTCCGTCAGAGAAGGTTTTGATCTTGTAACCATATTTCTTTTGGTTTTCTTCAAGGAAGTTTTGTGAGGAAGTACCGTTTTTAACACCGACTGTCTTTCCTTTTAGGTCATCATATGAATCAATCTTGCTGCTTTCTTGAACGGCTAGAATAGAATTGGCCGTGTAGTATGGTTCAGAAAAATCAAATGTTTCTTTCCGAGCATCTGTTACGGTCATCCCTGCGATCATTCCTTGCGCATGGCCGGATTGGACATCACTTACTGCTGCGTCAAATCCAGGATTATTAATCTCGATGGTAAATCCTTGGTCTTTGGCAATAGCCTTGATCAAGTCCATATCGATCCCTGTGTATTTGTTTTTTCCATTTTGGAAGACAAATGGTGCAAAGGAAGAATCACTTGAAATGCTATATTTTGATTTTTTAGGAGTTGCTTTTTGACCAGCAGGAGTGGTGGTTTCTGGAACAGCACTGTTACTTGATGATTGACTTTCACCTGTCCATTTCTTGATGATCTCATCAAGTGTTCCATCAGCTTTCATTTGAGCGAGAGCCTTGTTAAATTCAGTGATCAACTTTTCATGATTTCCACCTTTTTTAACACCAAAGGCAAAGCCACCGACTGCTTCCCCGTCCATATTGATAGCTAGGTCCTGACCCTTTTGGATGGCGTATTGAATAACAGGTTGGTCATCCATGACTGCATCCACTGCACCAGCTGATAAACTGTTATACATGAGATCACCGGTATCAAAAGTCTTGATCTTGTAGCCGTACTTGTCCTTGTTTTTATCGAGGAAGCGTTGGGCTGCAGTTCCGTTTTTAACACCGACTGTCTTCCCTTTTAATTGGCTGTACTTCGTGATTTTGTCGGCTTTCGTAGTCGCGATGACAACTTTTGTATCGTAGTAAGTATCAGACATGGTGAAGACTTTTTCACGTTCTGTTGTTTTGGTCATACCGGCCATGATGGCATCTGCCTGACCAGCTTGAACTGCATTGACCGCTTCATCAAATCCCGGGAAGGATTTGTCCAAATCCCAGCCATTGATTTCAGCGACCTTGTCCAAGATCTCTACGTCAATTCCTTTATAGGTTTGATCTGAATCCTTAAATTCAAACGGTGCATATGCTGTGTCAAAAACGACCTTGATCGTTTCAGCATGAGCATGACCAGCGAATGCAACGAATGGAAATAAGAAAAGCAAATAGGCTAGTAATTTTTTCTTCATTTCTGTCTCCTTCTAATTCTTTCTCTTAGGGTATTTAACCCATGAGCACATTGACCAAAGGATGGCCTTAAAAAAACAAATCATTCATACCAAAACGAGTATGAATGGTCATATGTTTTTCTACAGAAGCTATTATATCAGAAAATAGTTTGTTTTGCAAGAAAAATCGAGTTTTCATGTTAGGTTTTCTAACATGAAACGATATTGCAGCTCTAGATTTTCTTTGTTACAATGGACCTATTAGATAAATGGAGGTTGATCATGAAGAAAGGAAAGATGATTCAGGATATAAAAACAAACACATCTATGCCAGTTCTTATTTCTACACTATTCTATGTATTTTTAGCCTCCTTCTTTATAGAAGGGGGACTATGGCTTAGTAGTGAATTGGTGGGACCATTTTCCTTAGGGATCGGTTTTCTAGTGGAGTTCTTTTCACCAGGAAATGGGACAGCAAGTATTCAAGAATTTTTCTACCATTATCTTCTCTATTATGAGCTTTTCAGTTTTGTAATCATACTATTTCTCTTTATTTTTTGGGTGAAGGTCATAGAGAAGAATGCTTTATCAAGCTTAGGCTTTGTAAAAAGAAATTGGCTCAAGTATCTAGTCTGGGGGATCATGATTTCACTTGTTCAAATGGGAGTGATCGCGCTTGTCTACCAAGTCAGTGGCATCGGGTCTTTTGTGTTAAATGAGCTCAGTTTAGAGCCCTTGCTTTTTATCCTAGGATTATTTCCTTTTTGGCTTCTGCAAGGGGGGACGGAAGAAGTAGCGACGCGAGGTTGGCTTCTGACTCGGATTGCTGCAAGAACTAATCTGCCTTTAGCGATCGTGATTTCTAGTAGTCTCTTTGGCATTCTGCATATGGGTAATGCAGGAGTGACCTTCTTATCCGTTCTGAATATCATCCTTGATGGGGTGCTAGCTGCTCTGCTTTTTATCTATACCGATAGTATCTGGCTAGTGGTCGCCCAACACGGCACTTGGAACTATGTACAAGGAAATCTCCTTGGTTTTCAAGTCAGTGGCACAGGCGCAGATGCGTCTATCTTTAGCTTTTCCATGGGAGATGGACCTGACTGGTTGACCGGAGGGGCATTTGGAGCAGAAGGATCAATCATCACCACTCTGGTTCTTCTTGTATCCCTAGTGATTGTCTATCTCTTAGGGGAAAGGAAAGAAAGAGTTGATAATGAACAAGTGTGTCATGACTGACAGGAAATGATGATGAATATGAAGACCGGAACTTGAGCCTGGTCTTTTTCTATGTGAGGATTCTCTCCTCAAAAGTCAGAGAAATATCGTCTATTGTGGTAAAATAAGGGAAGTATAATCAAAGGAAGAAAGTATGATTAATCGAGTAACAGATAACAAATTTAAACTAGTATCGAAATACCAACCGTCTGGGGATCAACCGCAGGCCATTGAACAGTTGGTGGATAACATCGAGGGTGGTGAGAAGGCGCAAATCCTGATGGGAGCGACTGGTACGGGGAAGACCTATACCATGAGCCAGGTCATTGCCCAAGTCAATAAACCGACCTTGGTCATCGCCCACAATAAAACCCTAGCAGGCCAGCTCTATGGAGAGTTCAAGGAATTTTTCCCTGAAAATGCCGTCGAGTACTTCGTATCTTACTATGATTACTACCAGCCAGAAGCCTATGTACCATCGAGCGATACCTATATCGAAAAAGATAGCTCAGTTAATGATGAGATTGACAAGCTTCGTCACTCCGCAACCTCAGCTTTGTTGGAGCGTAACGATGTCATCGTTGTAGCTTCCGTCTCTTGTATTTATGGTTTGGGTTCGCCGAAGGAATATGCCGATAGCGTGGTGAGTCTGCGTCCAGGTCTGGAGATTTCTCGTGATAAACTGCTCAATGACCTGGTGGATATCCAGTTTGAGCGCAATGACATCGACTTTCAACGGGGCAAATTCCGTGTTCGTGGGGACGTGGTGGAGATTTTTCCAGCTTCGCGTGATGAGCATGCCTTTCGGGTTGAGTTTTTTGGAGACGAGATTGAGCGGATTCGTGAGATTGAAGCTCTGACGGGCCAAGTTCTAGGAGATGTGGACCACTTAGCCATTTTCCCAGCCACTCACTTCGTGACCAACGACGACCATATGGAAGTGGCCATTGCCAAGATTCAAGCGGAACTAGAAGAGCAGTTAAAAGTCTTTGAAAAAGAAGGCAAGCTTTTGGAAGCTCAACGCCTGAAACAACGGACGGAGTATGACATTGAAATGCTACGAGAGATGGGCTACACCAATGGTGTCGAAAACTACTCTCGTCACATGGATGGACGGAGTGAAGGGGAGCCTCCATACACCCTTCTTGACTTCTTCCCAGAAGATTTTCTCATTATGATCGATGAAAGTCACATGACCATGGGACAGATCAAGGGCATGTACAATGGAGACCGCTCTCGTAAGGAAATGCTGGTCAACTATGGTTTCCGTTTGCCGTCTGCCTTGGACAACCGACCACTGCGTCGGGAGGAGTTTGAAAGTCATGTCCACCAGATTGTCTATGTGTCAGCGACACCGGGTGATTATGAGATGGAACAAACGGATACTGTCATCGAGCAGATCATTCGTCCGACAGGTCTTCTCGATCCCGAGGTGGAAGTGCGTCCGACCATGGGACAAATGGACGATCTCTTGGGTGAAATCAATGCGCGTGTAGAACGTGGAGAGCGGACCTTTGTCACCACCCTGACCAAGAAGATGGCAGAAGACTTGACCGACTACTTCAAAGAAATGGGGGTCAAGGTCAAATACATGCACTCGGACATTAAGACCTTGGAGCGGACGGAGATTATCCGTGATTTGCGTTTGGGCGTTTTTGATGTCTTGGTTGGGATTAACCTTCTTCGGGAAGGTATAGACGTACCGGAAGTCAGCCTAGTTGCTATCCTTGATGCTGACAAGGAAGGTTTCCTCCGTAATGAGCGAGGACTGATTCAGACCATCGGTCGTGCAGCCCGTAATAGTGAAGGACATGTGATTATGTATGCGGACACTATGACCCAGTCTATGCAAAAAGCCATCGATGAAACAGCCCGTCGTCGGAAAATCCAGATGGCTTATAATGAAGAGCACGGCATTGTGCCACAAACCATCAAGAAGGAAATCCGTGACCTCATTTCTGTTACCAAGGCTGTGGCCAAGGAAGATGATAAGGAAGTGGATATCACCAGTCTCAACCGCCAAGAGCGCAAGGAACTGGTCAAGAAACTGCAAGGTCAAATGCAAGAAGCTGTCGAAGTGCTTGACTTCGAATTGGCAGCACAGATCCGCGATATGATGTTAGAAGTCAAGGTCTTGGATTAAGCGGAGGGAAAGTATGAAAATTTTAGTGATCAATGGGCATCCTGATAAGGAAAGTTACTGTCAGGCTATTTTTCAAACCATTGTCGAAACTATTGACTCAAGTCGCCACGAGCTCCAAGTGATCAGTCTCAATGAAGAGGACTTTGATCCTGTCCTTCGCTATGGTTATCGAAAGCGGATGGAGGAAGATTCCTTTATCCTTCGTTCTCAGGAATTGATCCAATGGGCAGATCATTTCATCTTTGTCTATCCCATCTGGTGGAGTAGTATGCCAAGCCTCCTGAAAGGTTGGATCGATCGGGTCTTTACACCTGGGATTGCCTACTCGGCCAATGATCTGGGAAGCTTTATTTGGAATTACCTGAGAGGCAAGCAATTTAAGAAGTTACTCAAAGGAAAAACGGCTAGTATTTATGCGACTTCGATGGCGCCTACTTGGTGGTACAAGATCTTTTCAGGTCCTCTCAACATTCCGGATAGTTATGGTATCTCTGTTTTGAAGAATGCCGTCTTGAACCACTGTGGGATCAAAACCAAGCGCGTCTGCATCTTGGGAGAAGTCGGACGAGATGTGAATACCGCTAGCATGCGGGAACACCATCTCCAAAAAGTAGCAGCAGAAGTGAAGAAACTCTGATTAAAAGTTAGTTTGTTCTAATTAGTGTCTTTAGTTGTATTTGGAATAGGTTTTAGTTAAACTATTAATATAGTCTATAAAAATAGGAATGATTCAATATGCTACTTTTTATCTATATGATCTATGTCATTAATTCACTATCAAAAATGAAAAATGAAGGTAAAAGGGTCTCTATTCTTACGAAGATTGTCGTCTTTGGTTTATTGGTTTTATCATTGATTAAGATGTATTTCAGTTTTTTGGCATTTTTATTTTCCCCGTTGCCATTTTTTGGATTTTTAGCCTCTTTTGTTTTTGGCGGCATGATTCTATCTCTGAAAATTGTTATTGCCCTTTTTTTGCTTTTATTATCGCTCAGCCTATTCTTAGATAGTAAAAATAGTGATCCGGATACACCTTTAATTGATCATTGGCTACGGTTAGCAGTCCATATTCTGTTGATCATTATTTAAGGGAAGAACTCCACTTTCAACCTTGAAAGCGGAGTTTTTTTGTCCTTAGAAATTAGTAACCCACCAGAAATGGAAGTGAAAATTCTCAAATGAGGGTATCCACTCAATGCACATTGACGAACCTCTGAATTAACTTTATAATATAGTTAGTTACAGCATTTCTAAATAAGGAGGCTTCTTTATGCTTAAGCGGTTAAATGGTTTTAAAAAGTTTTATTTATTCTCTCTAGTTTTTTTAGTCATTGAATTACTATTGGTTTTTTTTGGTATATCCTTTATTCCGATTCTCTGCAGTTTGTGGTTTGACTCTCTGTTTTTCGTATTATTTTGCCATATTTGGACCAACTTTTATAAAAAGAGTGGAGCTGAATCAGTTCATGCTTTCTCATTCATTTTTAGTTTCATTTTTACTTTATTTTTTTGGGTTTTTCTACACCTGTCCTTTTCCGATACTGAAAATACTATGATCCCTCCAATCTATCATAGTGCGGAAATCCAAGGGAATTATGTTGAAATTCCCCATGGGGTGATCCCTATAAGAAGTCGTGATTACTATGAACTAGTCAATCCTTTTATTATGAAAATAAAAGCGAAATATAGTGATGAAGGGTACTAATCAGAAAGCTGTTTTTTCTTATTCATTATTTCAACTATCTCATTTGCATGTACAGATTACGGTTAAGATTGTCATTAGGAACCAAGAGAATGTAGAAAGTATTTTTAAAATTTTGCTGTTTTTTCCCGTAAAAGATAGAAGTATAATGAAAAAAACAAAGCAATAGTATAAATGAGCTTCAATCATGTAAAAGCGACTAAATGTGTTTTTTTGTATTATATCTCCTATTTTTTGTGATTTGGATTGGACTGATATATTTGCAAAGTTTAGATTTATCTTTTACTCATTTTTTGTTGAACAAATGGTTTTCTTTACTATTTATCACTATATTTTTTCATCCATGGATTTCTTATAAAAAAGGTCATTTAAAGAAACTCATACCTTTATCCATTTCCTAACTGTTATTGTTGGATTTGGTATTTTTATGGTTAGTTTCGCGATATTTCAGGTAGCCTCAACTGTTGAATTTTCAATCATGAACTATCGTTTGGAAGGTGATGTAATTTTTTTATACGAACAGCCTTTATTGCAATTCCCAGCTTACCATGAATTAATCAATCTCTTTGGCATGAAGAAAGAAGTAAAGAAAAAAGTTTATTTTGATTGATGTATTACATCATAGAAAGGAAATATATGTCACGTACAACGCCTACTACACTGTGCAATCTTTGCATGGTCGAAGATCTTGAAAATGGGAAAGTAGTCCTCCAATACCGCTCACCTGAAAAGACTCACTGGGCTGGCTATGCTTTTCCAGGTGGCCATATCGAGGAAGGAGAAAGTCTTGCAGAATCCGTCATTCGTGAAATTTACGAAGAGACAGGTCTGACAATTACAAATCCAAAACTGGTCGCAGTCAAAGACTGGCCACAAGATGAGGGCGGCCGCTACATCGTCTTTTGCTACAAAGCGACAGAATTTACAGGCCAGCTCAGATCATCTGAAGAAGGAGAAGTTTCTTGGGTTGAGAAAGATCAATTAGAAAAGTTGGACTTATCCTACGACATGCTTCCTCTGCTAGAAGTGATGGAAGACCCGGATTTGTCCGAGTACTATTATCGCAAACGGACAGACGATGATTGGGAAAAATTAAGATTTTAAGCAAAGGAGGCTGGGACAAAAGTCCTAGCCTCTCAATTATTTTTGGATTGTCGAGCAAGACGCAGTGGTTGAGTGGGCTCTACTACTCTGATTTCATCAGCTTTTACAGCCCTACTCAACTGTGCGGAGGTGGGACGACGAAATCGAATTCTAACGAATTACCGATTTCTGTCCCACTCTCTTTTT
>JAWGIA010000023.1:0-37724 GCA_032560535.1 Streptococcus parasanguinis
TGATGAAATCAGCGTAGTAGAGCCCACTCAACCACTGCGTCTTGCTCGACAATCCAAAAATAATTGAGAGGCTAGGACTTTTGTCCCAGCCTCTTTTTGTATTTCTATACTTTTAATTGTAAGAGTTCTTCAATCTCAGCCAGAGTGCTAGCTTGCGAGATGGCGCCACGGAGTTTGGCTGCACCAGAAGTCCCACGGAGGTAGTGAGGGGCGAGGCCACGGAATTCACGAACGGCAATGTGCTCACCTTTGAGATCGATCAAGCGTTTCAAGTGTTCGTAAGCAATCTTCATCTTGTCTTCAAATGTCAAATCAGGCAGGATTTCTCCTGTTTCAAAGTAGTGGTTGATTTGGTTGAAGAGATAAGGATTCCCCATAGCAGCGCGACCAATCATGACCGCATCAGCACCGACTTCTTCGATCCGTTGTTTGGCATCTTGAACTGTGCGGATATCTCCGTTTGCGATAAATGGAATCTTAGTCAGGGCTTGTGCAACCTTGTGAAGGGTCTCAAGATCCGCATGCCCCGTATACATTTGCTCCCGAGTTCGCCCATGCATGGCAAGGGCAGAGACACCCGCAGCTTCGGCAGCGAGGGCGTTCTCAACTGCTAGGGAAGGATCCGACCAACCCGTCCGCATTTTAACAGTGAGGGGGATATCGAGGACGGATTGAACCTTATTGATGATGGAGTAGATCTTGTCTGGGTCCTTGAGCCACATCGCACCAGCCTCGTTCTTGACGATTTTATTCACCGGGCAACCCATGTTGATATCGACGATATCGGTCTTGGTATTTTCTTGGATAAATTCAGCTGCGCGTGCCAGGCTATCTTCGTCACTTCCAAAGAGTTGGATCGATACAGGGTTTTCCCCTTCATCGATATGGAGCATGTGAAGCGTCTTTTCATTGTTGTACTGGATTCCCTTGTCAGAGACCATTTCCATCACAACGAGCCCTGCCCCCAGTTCTTTGGCAATGGTCCGGAAAGCTGAGTTGGTCACTCCGGCCATTGGGGCTAGGACGGTACGGTTAGGGATTTCGACATCCCCGATCATAAATGGCGTATTAAGATTTGTCACGAATGAGTTCCTCCAAGTCATTTTCGTCAAAGTGGTAGTGTGTTTGGCAGAATTGGCAGGTAATCTCTGCACCGTGATCTTCATCTTTCATCTCTTCTAGATCACTAGCTGGCAGACTTGCTAAAGCGTTCAAAAAGCGCTCACGGCTGCAGTCGCACTGGAAGCGAAGTTCTTCTTCAGAGAGGCGTTTGAAAGGTTCATCCCCATAGATAGCAGAAAGAAGAGCTTCAATATGATCTTCAGATTCCAAAAGTGTTGAAATAGCAGGCATTTCTTGGATCCGTTTTTCAAAGCGCGCGATTTCTTCTTCCTTGGCATTTGGCAAGACCTGAAGCAAGAAACCACCGGCAACCTTGACCTTGTCTTCTTCATCAAGGAGGACATTGAGCCCAACCGCAGATGGCGTTTGTTGGCTTTCAGTCAAGTAATAAGCTAGGTCTTCACCGATTTCTCCAGTGACGAGAGGTGTCATGGAATGATAAGGATTGCCTGTGCCGTAGTCGGTAATCACTAGGAATTCCCCGTTTCCGACAAATGGTCCGACCACGACTTCACCGGTCGCTGTTTTCTTGATATCCACACCAGGATTTTGCACGTAGCCTTTGACGTTTCCTTGAGTATCTGCCACAGTGATGATAGCACCAAGTGAGCTAGTGCCCAGGATTTTCACTGTTATCTTGGTGTTTCCCTTTTCATTGGCTGCGAGAATTTGACTAGCGATCAGGGTGCGCCCAAGGGCCACTGTTGAACTTGCTTGTGTCTGATGGTATTCTTGGGCTGCTCGCACGGTCTCTGTACTGTCTAGTACAAAGGCACGGAAAGAGCCACTTTCTGAGATAGTTTTGATAATTTTGTCCATACCTTTTATTTTAACACAAAATAGAAAAACAGGCGCAGGCCTGCGCTTGTTTTTTGGGGTTAGGAAGAATTTTAAGACCAAAAATAGTATAATAAAACAAAGGAGGCTAGCATGAACCAATCTTTGAAAGCGGCAGTCTATGGTTTGGCGGTAGCTGATGCATTAGGGGTTCCGTATGAATTTTTAACCCGAGGCAGTTTTAAAGCGATTGAGATGGTGGGCTATGGAAGCCAACAGTAACTGGCTGGAACTTGTTCAGATGATACTAGCCTTGTATTCGCGGCCTATGATTCTTTTTGGGAAAAAGGGAAGATTTCCTCTGCTATATGCAGGAGAGGTTTGAAATTTGCTTGTTAGAGGATGATTTTACAGCAAATGACTTGCTATTTTAAACTTGTAGGAGGACCATGCTTAATCTTTTTAGGTTATCATCTAAAACTCTACCTCGGTTACAAAACAAAAACGCAGAGACATCTTCTGCGTTTTCTTACTTTATAGGTCCATTTTTGGGAAAAGTTTAGCTAGTATTTTCGGAGTAATGCTTTGTCCCGGCCCCTCAGCACAATAGGTGTGCATATACATAGAAGGATTGAAGTTGAGCTCGATGCAGGTACAGTTGGGATTTTCCTTTGTGGAAATAGCAGAGCTGTCAGGGATGATGAGATCAACGCCACAGGCCCAGGCTCCCATAGCCTTTGCCATGTCCGCAGCGAGTTCCTTATAAGATGGGTGCATGCTGTCTGTGACATCAATCGAGTCTCCGCCAGTAGAAATGTTGGAATTGCGCCGCAAGTCAACCTTGACTCCAGCAGGCAGGATATCATCTGGTCCATAGCCTTGCTGGTCCAGCATGAGCAGTTCAATGTCCCCCAGTTCAATGATTTCAAGCGGTGAACGATGATCTCGGCCCCGCAGAGGATTGTCATTTTTGATGGCAATCAATTCTCTCACGGTATGCTGACCGTCTCCGACGACATTGGCCGCCACTCGCAAGAGGACTGCTTGGCATTGTCCGTCTAAGACAAAGAAGCGGTACTCCGTTCCAGCGATAAATTCCTCCACTAAGACGGCGACATCTTCTGAAAAAGCAATCTCCAGAGCCTTGTGATAAGCTTCCAGGCTAGCTGGCTCTTGGAAGATAGAGATGCCCAGTCCGAAGTTAGTTGACTTGGGTTTGACAACAATTTCTCGGTTCTTAATCAAAGGGTAGTAGGCCAGTCCCTCTTCTAGAGAAGAAAATTCTGCTCCAGCCGGAACGGGAAAGTCAGCTGCTGCCAAAATCTTTTTGGTGACTGTTTTATTGGCCATGGCCAAAGGGATGACATAGTTATCCTTGGAGGTCATATTGCCGTTCTTGACATATTCTACATGACTACCATGCCAAAGCTTGAGAAATTGGTCCTTTTCATCTAAAATTTCGACATTTAGCCCCTTTTGAATAGCATCAAAGAGTAGCATCTGGGTGGACAGTTCCATATTTTCGTAGCCTTTGAGGGCATAAGGAGCAGTCCAGGCATAGCGGTGGTATTCTTCTGCTTTTTCTAGACCAAAAGCTGTTAAGGAATCTTGCTGGATATGGGGCAGGAGCTGTCCTGACAGTGTCAGCTGAGGATGTAAGAGAGCCTCTCTCATCTGGTCCAGCAAAGTTTGATAGTAAGTTGGCAGTTCAAAATGCTGGATGAGCTCTTCCATGGCTTGGAGAAGGGCTGAGCTGTCTGCCTCATCTGGCAGGGCAGTCAGCGGGTGGCTACAAGCAATTTTCTGGTTCAAATCATGGGCAGCTTTTAATACTGCATCAACATTTTCTACATCATCTAGCCAGAGCAGGCCCAGTAAAAAGAGATGGACAGTATCTAAGGTCTCTTGGCTAATGCCCAAATGGTCAAAAGGATTGAGATCGAAGCAGCGGAATTCCAGATAGGTGATACCCTGCTCCAGATAGGCGCGATTGTGCTTCTGTCCACGGAAGCGAACGGCTGAGTAAAATTCTTTTTCAGCACTGAGCTCGCCAGACTGAACGTAGTTTTCAATATCGGTTACATATTGCTCCAAAGAAGTGTAGGACACCTGAATATTCTCGTCATTGACATAGCCATAGTCGCTGTTGCGAAAAGAGCGGATAGGCTGCGGGTATTCCTGACTGTAGAAGCCGGCTTCTGCCAGAGGAGCAGCACCGTAGAGATAGGTTAAGAGCCATCGGAAACGCAGAAAGTTTCGAGCCAGTTTGAGATAGAGGTCATTTTTAAAGTCCTTGAGTAAATGATAGGAGCTGACTTGAAAGAGAGCAGCGACCAGATCTTTCCCTAGCTCCATGTTGTAGTGGATACCAGAGATGGCCTGTAGTTTTTTGCCATATTTTTTCGCTAAACCCTCTCGGTAGTGGCGTTCGTATTCGTTTTCCAGACGGGCGATGATAATATCTTCTTCAGTCAGCTGCGGTGGCATGGACAGAGGCCACAGGCATTCACTCTGGTCAATTGAGCGGCCTGCCACATCGCTGATAGCTCCCAGTAAGCGCCGCGCTTCCTTAGTAGAGTGAGCAATAGGTGTAATTAGTTCCAGTTGTTGTTCGCTGAAGTCTGTTTGGATGGTCGGGTGGAAATTGCGGGAACCAAGCTGACTCGGATGAGCAGTTTGAGCTAAGTGTCCATCAGTTGTCACTCGCAGATTTTCCCTCTCCAGACCAAAGGTCGCTTGGAGAATAGGGCTTGATGTATCCAGTTTCTGCAGTAATTGATTAATCGTCATCGTTTCACCGTCCTATGGTAGTTATTTTAGTCTATTACAAACGGAAAAAGAAAGCAAATTTCCGCTACGATTTTACAAAAATTCCGAACTTTTATTTTAAATTAAGTACTAAAATTCAGAAAATACATATTTTGTAAAAATGTAATTCGTCTACATAAGAGAAAAAACAAATGAAATGATGAACCCTCCTTGAAAAATTGTCAAATTTTTCATATAATGAGGTATAAAACATAATCGCAGGTGAGATTCCTGCCTGCTTTTCAAGAAAGGACGAGCTATATAGCTCAGACAAAGATATGACATCAGTAGTTGTTGTAGGAACCCAGTGGGGAGATGAAGGAAAAGGGAAGATTACAGACTTCCTATCAGCCAATGCAGAAGTCATTGCTCGCTACCAAGGTGGGGACAATGCCGGTCACACCATCGTGATCGACGGCAAAAAGTTCAAGTTGCACTTGATTCCTTCAGGTATCTTCTTCCCTGAAAAGATTTCTGTCATTGGGAATGGGGTTGTGATCAATCCTAAATCATTGGTCAAAGAGTTGGCTTATCTTCATGAAGAAGGTGTGACAACAGACAGTTTGCGCATTTCAGACCGCGCCCATGTCATCCTCCCTTACCATATCGAATTGGACCGTCTCCAAGAAGAGTCAAAAGGGGACAACAAAATCGGAACGACCATCAAAGGGATTGGACCAGCTTACATGGACAAGGCTGCGCGTGTGGGAATCCGGATCGCGGATCTTTTGGACCGCGACGTCTTTGCAGAACGCCTGCGCATCAACTTGGAAGAAAAGAACCGTCAATTTACCAAACTCTATGAAGCAGAGGCTCTTTCCTTTGACGATATCTTCGAAGAATACTATGAATATGGTCAACAAATCAAACAATATGTAACCGATACTTCTGTCATCTTGAACGATGCTTTGGATAACGGCAAGCGCGTGCTCTTTGAAGGAGCCCAAGGGGTTATGTTGGATATCGACCAAGGAACTTATCCATTTGTAACCTCTTCAAACCCCGTCGCAGGTGGGGTGACCATCGGATCAGGTGTCGGCCCAAGCAAGATCGACAAGGTTGTCGGTGTATGTAAAGCCTATACCAGCCGTGTCGGTGACGGACCATTCCCTACAGAACTCTTTGATGAAGTGGGGGACCGGATCCGTGAAGTGGGGCATGAGTATGGGACAACAACCGGTCGTCCTCGTCGTGTTGGTTGGTTTGACTCAGTTGTCATGCGCCATAGCCGTCGTGTCTCAGGAATTACCAATCTTAGCTTGAACTCCATCGACGTTTTATCAGGCTTGGATACAGTGAAAATCTGTGTGGCTTACGACTTGGATGGCGAACGCATTGATCACTATCCAGCAAGCTTGGAGCAACTCAAACGTTGCAAACCAATCTATGAAGAATTGCCAGGTTGGTCAGAAGACATCACCGGTGTTCGCCACTTGGACGAGCTTCCAGAAAATGCCCGCAACTATGTGCGCCGGATCGGCGAATTGGTTGGTGTGCGCATTTCAACCTTCTCAGTCGGACCAGATCGTGACCAAACCAATATCCTTGAAAGTGTCTGGTCAAGTAAATAATTTAAAAGAGGCTGGGACAAAAATCCTAGCCTCTCAATTATTTTTGGATTGTCAAGCAAGACGCAGTGGTTGAGTGGACTCTACTATGCTGATTTCATCAGCTTTTACAGCCCTACTCAACTGTGCGGAGGTGGGACGACGAAATCGAATTCTAACGAATTACCGATTTCTGTCCCACTCTCTTTTGCTACTTAAGCTTACTTTAAGACCTCTGAGATATACTAAGATCATAAACAAAGACCTCCTAACTTTGTTTAAACCTCCTAAACTTTTTCATAATAATCTCCCATAAGAGTCGCCCATTGGTGGCTTTTTTTGTAGCTTCATCATATAATAGAACAAGAACATAAAAAGTAAGTGAGTGTACAAGTGAGAGACTATACCCTAGAAGAGAAAGAAGCTTTTATGCGAGAGGCCTTAAAAGAGGCAGAGATTGCCTTAGCCCATGAGGAAATACCCATTGGCTGTGTCATTGTCAAAGACGGTGAGATCATTGGACGTGGCCACAACGCACGAGAGGAATTGCAGCGAGCGGTCATGCATGCTGAGGTGATAGCGATCGAAGAAGCCAATCAGCATGAAGAGAGCTGGCGTTTGCTGGATACGACTCTTTTTGTGACCATTGAACCTTGCGTCATGTGTAGCGGTGCCATTGGACTGGCCCGGATCCCTCAGGTGATTTACGGAGCGACCAATCAAAAGTTTGGCGGAGCAGGGAGTCTCTATGATATTTTGGCAGATGAGCGCCTCAATCACCGGGTGGAAGTAGAAACAGGAATCTTGGAAGCAGAATGTGCAACCATCATGCAGACCTTCTTCCGCCAAGGCCGAGAACGAAAAAAACAAGCCAAGCTCGCAGCCAAGGCCGAAACACAAGAATAAAAACCGGACCTTTGCAAATCGAACAAATTATGATATAATACCTATCGGAGCAACAGTTCTGCGTGAAGCGGGTCAGGGGAGGAATCCAGCAGCCCTAAGCGAAGTGAACTGTGTGCTCTTTTCTATTGCTCTTGATGAGTCAAGTCCAAGGGACGCAGACGAATCCTAGAGCAATGGATGCAGTTTTTCCCGCTAGGGAAAAAGCTGTAAACCTATAGAAGCTCTTAGTGAGGTAAGTCTGTAAAGCGTGACCGAGCTTAGAGATATTGATCCTGAGGAGCGAAGCGACGTGAGGACTATAGCGTAAAATGAAATTAGCCCGTAAGGCGCGACCGAGCTTAGAGATATTGACCCTGAGGAGCAAAGCGACGTGAGGGCTATCATTCACCAGAGTCATGTAGAAATGACTTTCATATCCAAAGAATAAAAGAAAAAAATAGAGTTTCGTGAGAAGCTTCTTTTTTTGATTTTTTAGCCCAAAATAGTACAAATATGCAAACGATTGCTATTGCGTCGTTGCTTGATTTGTGAAAATAAAAAAATTAGCAAATGAAAACGTTTTATAGATTGGTTTCCCTTGATTTAATCCGTGTAAAGCGATATCATAGAGAAGAACAAAATTTGGAGGAATAACATGTCTCATATTAAATTTGACTACTCAAAAGTTTTGGGTAAATTTGTTGCCCCACATGAAGTGGAATACATGCAACCACAAGTGACTGCAGCTGATGAATTGATCCGTAAAGGAACAGGTGCTGGTAGTGACTTCCTAGGTTGGTTGGACCTTCCTGAAAATTATGACCGTGAAGAATTTGACCGAATCTTGAAAGCTGCTGAACAAATCAAAGCAGACAGCGATGTTTTGGTCGTGATCGGTATCGGTGGATCATACCTTGGAGCGAAAGCTGCCATTGACTTCTTGAACCACCACTTTGCAAACTTGCAAACAAAAGAAGAACGCAAAGCGCCACAAATCCTTTACGCTGGAAACTCCATCTCATCTACTTACCTTGCTGACTTGGTAGAGTATGTTTCAGATAAAGATTTCTCAGTCAACGTGATTTCTAAATCCGGTACTACAACTGAACCAGCGATCGCTTTCCGTGTCTTCAAAGAACTCTTGGTGAAGAAATATGGTCAAGAAGAAGCCAATAAACGGATCTACGCGACAACTGACCGTGCCAAAGGTGCTGTAAAAGTGGAAGCAGATGCCAATGGTTGGGAAACATTTGTTGTTCCAGATGATATCGGTGGACGCTTCTCAGTCTTGACACCAGTTGGATTGCTTCCAATTGCTGCATCAGGTGCTGATATCAAAGCCCTTATGGAAGGTGCAAACGCAGCTCGTAAAGAATACACTTCAGACAAGCTTTCAGAAAACGAAGCATACCAATACGCAGCAGTTCGTAACATCCTTTACCGTAAAGGTTATGCAACCGAAATCTTGGTAAACTACGAGCCATCCCTTCAATACTTCTCAGAATGGTGGAAACAATTGGCTGGTGAGTCAGAAGGAAAAGACCAAAAAGGGATCTACCCAACTTCAGCTAACTTCTCAACAGACTTGCACTCATTGGGTCAGTTTATCCAAGAAGGAACTCGTATCATGTTTGAAACAGTTGTCCGTGTGGACAAACCACGTAAGAACGTGATCATCCCTACATTGGAAGAAGACCTTGATGGACTTGGTTACCTCCAAGGAAAAGACGTTGACTTCGTAAACAAAAAAGCAACTGACGGTGTTCTTCTTGCCCACACTGACGGTGACGTGCCAAACATGTACGTAACTCTTCCTGAGCAAGATGCCTTCACTCTTGGTTATGCCATCTACTTCTTCGAATTGGCAATCGCCCTTTCAGGTTACTTGAATGCGATCAACCCATTTGACCAACCAGGTGTTGAAGCTTACAAGAAAAATATGTTTGCCCTTCTTGGTAAACCAGGATTTGAAGAACTTGGAGCAGAACTCAACGCTCGTCTTTAATCAATAGACAAAACGATCTCGTAAGAGGTCGTTTTTTTTACTTGCTAAACAAACTCATATTTTTGTCCCCTGGAATCAATTATAAAAACACGATCTAGTTATGTTTCTCGATCGTATGGTAATCTGATTGCTATTGTCTCCCTTCGCAAGAAATTTTAAGATAAGTTTCTAAAAGGTCGGATATCTCTCCGATCTTTTTTAGTCTATCAAGACAGGAGTTGGTCCTTGCTTGGTTTTATGTTATAGTAGAAGAGAAGAATAAAAAGGAGAATTCGAAATGTCCGAGAAAGATCAAGAACAATTTATGAAACATACTCCCGTAGAGGGTGCGCCTCAATTTGATGTGGCTGCGCCAGCCTTTGTCCCAAAAGAAGAAGCCGAAGACTTGGTCGTTCCAGAAGCTAGTGGCCTTTCAGTGACGGAGACGGAAACAATGAAAGAAGAAGCAGACGAGCCAGCTGTTTCAGAAACAGTGGAGCCTCCAAAGATGGATGAAGCAACTGTTGGAGAACATCCGGATGTAGTTGTTGCTCCCCAACCGACTCCTCCATTCCAGCCTGCACCACAAGCTCCTCAAAATATGGCGGCTGAACCAATTGGTCCGCAGACAGTGCCTGTTCCTGAGACACCTATTCCACAAGCTCCTCTTTCTCCTGTTGGAAGACCGATGGATACTGCAGACAAGAAGGCGATTCGTTTTGCCCTTGGGATTTTAGTTGGGATTCTTATCGGTGGAGTCAGTGGCTATTTGATTGGTCATGCTAGCCCTAGCACGTCATCATCTAGAAAGCAGACTTCTTGGTCAGGTAACCAGTCTGGTTCTTCTTCCAATATCGATTTGGAGCAATTGACTTCTGAAGATGCGGAAGCTGATTTTAGCTGGGAACAATCTGATATCGAACAACTTCAGTTTTTGACTAGAAAGGATGCTGGGGAGACTCCTGAGGAAATGATTGAAGCTTATGGGAAAGCTAGCTCCGTTCAATTTGAAAGTGGAGAATTGAAATTATTTTGGGATGATAACTCTTATAATAAAGAGGTCAAAGCGACTTACTCTAAGAACGGGAAAGAATTCCAGCTTGTCAAATTTGAATTTAATCAATTTGGGAAAAATCTTACGGTTGAGGATAACTTTGCTGATGGGTTCAAGGTTGGAGATAGTGAAACCGGTGCTGGAGGAACCTCTTACAAAGAGCTTTTAGAAAAATACGGTGATGCGGTCAATCTTACGGTGAGTTCATCTGATGATTCAGACGAGATAGAGTTGGTCATGGACTTCCAAAAGAAAAACGGGGACTATGTAGATTTGACCTTTATTCGCCAAGAAAATGGAGATTTCCTCTTGAGTAGTAAAGACAGCTATTAAAAGGATAAGACAAGAAAGAGGCAAGCGCCTCTTTTTTGGGATAAGACGAGACAAATACGCTAATTTTCTATACAATAGAAAGAGTTTGAATAGAAAGAGCATGAAGGATGGAAGAAATGAAACAGTGGATAGAACGTCATAAGCGGATCCTCCAAAAAGCTGCAAGTGCTTTGCTGGCTTTTATGGTTGGTGTTTGCTTGGTGTTTATAATTCATCCGGTGAAAACCTTGCCCAAAGATCGCTTGTTGAGTTTGTCTCGCATGCAAGAAGATAGCCAGCGATTTGTTGCGTCTTCTTCCAAAGAGCCGGCTTTAGAAGACTTGTTGTCATTGGAGCTTGTAAGGGGAGAAGGAAAGACACAAAAAAATTGGGTGACTTTATCTGCATTTGTCAAAAAATTTGGAAAAGCAGCGAGTTTTACACAAGAAGATACGAGTTTTGGAGCGCAAGTCCAGCTAGGCTATGGGACTCCTGTGCAGGGGATTCATCCTTATACCATAGAATTTCAAAGGCAGGATGATACTTTTTATTTGAGCTCGATTCAAGGCTTTGCGCCCCAATCGGCTCACTATCAGAGCAAAAAGAACTTAAAACTAGCAGATTTTACAGGCTATCAGACGCTAGATGGAAAAAAGGAAAAGGGGACAGCAGTAGAAGATGTCTTGAAAAAATCAGGTCTTCCCAATTCTCTTAGTTTGACCTCTGCAAAGGACAAGCAAGTCCTAGCCCTGTCTTATCAGGTGACAGATGGACTGGTCTCTTTAACCTTTGAACGTGACCAGAGTGGTCAATATCGTTTGACGAAGAAGGGGTGAAGCAGATGATCGAGTGGATGAAAAAGAATCGAAAAGAACTCTTGCTGCCGTTTTTGTGTTTTGTTTTAGGAGCGTTACTTGCGATTGCAAGCATCCAGGTGCAAGAGCAAGGAACCGATACCAAGGAGGACCAAACACTGACTCATTTCCAGCCAAAGGATTACAAGAATTTGGTCAGCAAGGAACAAGAAATCAAGCAGTTTAAATGGACCATCGAAGCTGTGGCGAATTTGAAAGTTCGTCTCAAGCAGAGTCAGCAACCAGGAACCCGCTTGGAAACAGTTGTGACGGAATGGGGAAAAGCTCAAAAAGTTCGCTACACTAAGACAGCCCAAGGGGATAAAACGGTTCTCGTCTTGACCTATGCGGCTAAGCAAACCGATCAGGGCAAGAAAAGTGTGACCTTGTGGTTTGAACAGGAAAGAGACCAGGGGTATCGCTTGACGATGGTGGATGCGACGAATTTGTTGGATGCAAAAGAAAAAGCAAGCAGTGAGAAAGAAATCACTACTGAAAAAGAGAAAAAAGGTACAGAATTCGCCCAGCTCATGAAGAAACTAGGAAATCCTCAACGCTTGGTCTGGGGGGAAATGCCAGATGGCGGAATGGGCTATCGCGCGACTTACCAGCTACCAGGGCAACCAGAAGTGGTGATGGAATTCAAGAAAAAAGCCAAGAAATTGGTGTTGGTATAAGAAAGGAGACATCATTGGACGATCAACGGACAGACATCAAGGCAGCTTCCTCTCACCAGGGTGGGAGCCGCTTGATTTCAGAAGCTGACCTGGCTTCAATAGGGGGAAGCAGGCATTCAGAACCAAGACAAACGGTACTAGACTCCCAATCGGATAGGGATAAAACCTACTCTCCTTCCTCTAAGAGTGAAGGGTCTTCGCTGGCAGCCTTTTTTGGTTTATTGGCCATGCTGGGATTAATTGCCTATCTGGCTTCAGGAGGTATTCATAGTTCTTCTACTACTAGTGAATATGGAAGCACTAGCTTGTCTTATGGAACTAGAAAGGAAATCTTGAGAGGTGGTACGAGTAGCTTGATTGCTCCGGAGAGGGAATTTCAGTTTCAAGTGACCTATGAGAAGGCCATTTCCCTGATTCCTGGTTTAAGTGAGGGAGATCAAGGTCGTCATTATTCAACTTCTCTGTCTCCACAGGAAGTGGTAGCTGTACTGGGGAAGGCTAGCAGTGGGGAAGAAACCTACCAAGAAGGTGGTGTCAGTCCTTTTATGACACAATTGGAGTATCAGTCTGAAGGCTCTCCTTCTTCCGTAACAGTTTTACTTTCAAATATTGGTGTTGATCGTTTATCTTCTCTTGATTTTAAAAACTTAAACAGTGAGAGATTAGCCAATAAAAATGGTAGCTTAAACAGAGAAGATTTTGCCAATATGAAAATAGGAACGAGCTATTCAGATCTTGTGAATACAGTAGGAATTCCTAGCAGTGTTTCTTGGTCGAGTATGCTGGGTTCAGAGTCCTTCTTAACCTTTTACTATAAGCTTTCTGATTCGCGATCAGTCATTATTCGTTTTGGAAGTAATCGAACTATTAGTGAAATCAAGGGTCTCGAAGATCCGGCGACATCCACATCGCCTTAGGTGTTCATCTCACTAGGATTGTGGTATAATATGGATACCTTTAATTGAAATGAATGGAGAATCTCATGACTGCACAAAAAATGTCTGCACAAGAAATTATCGCTTTTATTGGAAATGCAGAAAAGAAAACAAATGTGAAAGTAACCTTTGAAGGGGAATTGGCAACAGCTGTTCCAGCTTCTGTCACAAAACTAGGTAATGTGTTGTTCGGTGATTGGAAAGATATCGAGCCGCTTCTTGCCAACTTAACAGAGAATAAGGATTATGTGGTCGAACAAGATGGCCGTAATTCAGCTGTTCCCTTGCTGGATAAGCGCTATCTAAATGCGCGTATCGAACCAGGCGCTATCATCCGTGACCAAGTGACCATCGAAGATAATGCTGTCGTGATGATGGGGGCTGTGATCAACATCGGTGCTGAAATCGGTGCAGGAACCATGATCGATATGGGAGCTATTCTTGGTGGTCGTGCTACTGTTGGTAAAAACAGCCACATCGGTGCAGGTGCCGTTCTTGCGGGTGTCATTGAGCCAGCTTCTGCTGAGCCTGTTCGGATCGGTGATAATGTCTTGGTCGGTGCCAATGCAGTTGTGATTGAAGGGGTTCAAGTAGGAAACGGATCCGTCGTTGCCGCTGGAGCTATCGTTACTCAAGATGTTCCTGAAAATGTGGTCGTAGCGGGTGTCCCAGCTCGCATCATCAAGGAAATCGATGAAAAAACACAACAAAAAACAGCACTCGAAGACGCTTTGCGTAATTTGTAACATATTGATAGTAGAGGCCGCAAGGCCTCTATTCTAATAGAAAGAAGACAACTATGACATTGGACTTAATCAAAATCAGACGGGATTTGCACCAAATCCCTGAAATTGGCTTGGAAGAATTTGAAACCCAAGCCTACCTCTTAGAGCGAATCGCAGAGATCACAGCGGGCAAGGACTTTGTTGAGCAACGGACTTGGCGGACCGGGATCCTGGTTTATCTCCATGGGGCTGCACCTGAAAAAACTATCGGCTGGCGGACAGATATCGATGGTTTACCGATTGTGGAACAAACGGGCCTTGATTTTGCTTCCAAGCACGAAGGACGGATGCATGCTTGTGGTCATGATATGCACATGACGACAGCTCTTGGGCTTTTGGATCAACTGGTTCAAGTGCAACCAAAAAATAACCTGCTCTTTCTCTTCCAACCAGCTGAAGAAAACGAAGCTGGTGGGATGCTCATGTATAAGGACAATGCTTTTGGCGACTGGCTTCCTGATGAATTTTATGGTCTGCATGTGCGCCCTGATTTGAAGGTGGGGGACATTGCGACCAATACGGGTACCCTTTTTGCAGGGACCTGTGAAGTCAAGATCACCTTTACAGGAAAGGGAGGGCATGCGGCCTTTCCACATGAGGCCAATGACGCTCTTGTAGCGGCCTCTTACTTCATTACCCAAGTCCAATCGGTCGTGAGTCGAAATGTCGATCCGATTGAAGGTGCTGTGGTGACCTTTGGTTCCATGCATGCAGGGACAACCAATAATGTGATCGCTGAGACAGCCTTCCTTCATGGGACCATTCGGACCTTGACCATGGAGATGAATCTTTTGACTCAAAAACGGGTCAAAGCCATTGCAGAAGGAGTTGCAGCAGCCTTTGATGTGAAATTGGACCTGGAACTCAAGCAAGGAGGCTACCTGCCTGTGGAAAACCAACCAGAATTGGCCAAAGAACTCATGGACTTTTTCACAGCTGAGGAAGACGTGAACCTGATTGATATTCTGCCTGCGATGACAGGAGAAGACTTCGGCTTTCTCTTGAGCAAGGTCCCCGGTGTCATGTTCTGGTTGGGGATTGATACCCCTTATGCCTTGCACCATCCAAAGATGAGCCCCAATGAGGCCGCCCTTCCCTTTGCTGTGGAAAACATTGGTAAATTTTTGAAAATGAAAGCCAACCAATAAGGAATGGATTCAACTCCGTCTGGAGTTGGATTTTTTCTTTGTTGTATAAAAACTGTTCGGATCTTTCCTAAAAAATGATACAATTAAAGCTAGACAAAAGGAGTAGGGAATGAAGAAAACACTACGAAAAGAAACTATGGCAGCCATGAAAGCACTGCCTCAAACTGTGAAAACTCAAGCAGATGAAGAGCTGACTCAACGCCTCTTGGAGCTACCAGCTTTTCAGGAGGCAAAGACCCTTGCGACCTATCTGTCTTTTGACCATGAAGTTTCCACAGCTGGCTTGATCCAAGCAGCTCTTCAACTTGGAAAACGCGTCTGTGTTCCCCGTACCTATCCACAAGGGCGAATGGAATTTGTGGAATACGATCCTGACATTTTGGAAAAGACACGCTTTGGTTTGCTGGAGCCCAATGAAAAAGGGAAGCTTGTGGATCAGTCAGAGATTGATCTGATCCATGTACCAGGCTTGGTCTTCCAGTCAAAAGGCTACCGAATTGGCTATGGTGGTGGCTATTATGATCGTTATTTAGCAGATTTTACTGGAAAAACGGTTAGTACGATTTATTCCATCCAGCAGAAGGAGTTCCAACCAGATGCTTTTGATCAGGCAGTTCAGGAGGTGCTAGTCTATGAAGTTACTCTTTGATCGTCGTTATCCTGTGACTAGCCTCTTGTTGTTAGTGACAACGGCAGTCTTTCTTTCCATGTTTATCCGATTTGGAGGCGACTACCAAACAGGTGCTGCTATTTACTATAGCGGTGGTATTATTGGAGAGGTTGTGAAAGTCGATCCTAGCCAGTTATGGCGAATCGTGACAGCTACATTTGTTCATATCGGCCTAGAACATTTTGTGCTCAATATAATCACCCTCTATTACTTGGGACGTTTGGCAGAAGATCTCTTTGGATCGAAGGCTTTCTTAGCTCTCTATCTCTTATCAGGCATGATGGGCAATGTCTTTGTTGCTATTTTTACGCCAGATGTGATTGCAGCAGGAGCTTCTACAGCCCTCTTTGGACTGTTTGGGACTATTGGTGCTCTGCGCTTTATTGTCCAAAGTCCCTATATTCGCCACTTGAGTCAGTCCTATACCAGCTTGATTGTGGTCAATCTGATCTTTAGTTTTATGCCAGACATCAGTATGGCGGGCCACATTGGTGGCTTAGTAGCCGGGGTCATGTTGGCTTATGTCTTTCCAGTAAGAGGAGAGGCTCGCTTTATGAACCGAACCTATCAGATTAGTGCAGCCTTATCTTATCTCCTGCTTTTCCTTTATTTCTTAGGTAAAATCTTAAATCTATTTTAAGAAGTCCTTCTCACAGAGAAGGGCTTTTTTTCCTAAAAAATGTAGCGAAATCGTAAACTAACAGAAAATTGTTTGAAATGCAAAGAATTGTATATATTTATTATAATATACTTTCAGGAGCCGAGTGAACCCACTATTGGTAGGCCCATAGAGAAGGTAATCATGGGTAAAAAGGTATAAAAACGCAAATTAGAAAGCGCTTGCAAAAGAGGTAAAAAAAAGATAGACTTAAGGTATAAAAAATCAGGGATGCTACCTTTTTCTATAAAGGAACATTCAAACATAAAGGAGATTTGCCATGAAGAAATGGTTGTTTAAACTAGCTTTGATAGCGATGACGTTCTTACTCCTACCAATTCAAGCCGTTCAGGCCTGCTGTGGATTTATCATTGGTCGCCAGTTGACCAAGGATGGGACCACTCTCTTTGGTCGGACAGAGGACTACCCTTATTATCCAAATGGTGGAAAACACAACAAAAACTATGTTGTGGTTGATGCCAAGACCTATAATGAGGGAGATCAAATCGAGGATGAATCCAACGGATTCACCTACCCGCATGCTGTCAATGAAATGAAATACACAGCTACTTATGACTCTGCTCGTGGTGACGGTAGTAACGGGGCTTTCGGGGAACACGGTTTTAATGAAGCCGGTGTATCCATGACTGCGACAGTAACAGCAATCCCAAATAAGAAAGTCTTGACAACGGATCCTTTGAAAGAGAATGGCCTACCAGAAGCAGCTATGCTAGATGTGATTTTGCCACGTGTTAAAACTGCCCGTGAAGGGGTTGAATTACTGGCCAAAGTCATCGAAGAAAAAGGTTCAGCTGAAGGGAATGTGGTTGTCTTTGCAGACCAAAATGAAACTTGGTATATGGAAATTCTATCTGGTCACCAATATGTAGCGGTGAAGGTGCCAGAAGATAAATATGCAGTTTTTGCCAATACCTACTACCTTGGCCATGTAGACTTGAATGACACTGAAAATGTCATTGCCTCTAAAGATGTAGAAAAAGTAGCCAAGGAATCTGGCAACTACAAGACTGATAAAGATGGCAATTTCCATATTGCTAAATCTTATGGACCAGAAAAATATGCTGAAGGGGACCGCTCACGGACCTATGCAGGTATCACCTTACTAGATCCAGACTCTAAAGTCACTTATGAGGATGATGAGTATGAGCTCTTCCGTTCACCAACCGATCCAAACAAAAAATACACCTTAGAAGATGCTTTTGCTTTGCAACGGAACCGTTTTGAACACTTAAATGGACGCTTCGTGCCAGATGATCAAATTGGTGTTAAGAAACAAGGTGATGATGGTAGCAACGATACTGTTCGTAAAGACCAATACAAATATGCTTTAGGAAACGAAAATGTGATCGATGCCCATGTCTATCAAATCAATCCAAACCTTCCAAAATCATTTGGTGGAACTGTATGGCTCGGCATGGGACCTTCACGGAATACCCCTTATGTTCCATTCTATGGAAATGTAAAAGATACTTATGAAGCTTTCAAACCTCAAACTGCTACCTATGATCCGAATTCATGGTATTGGACAGTATGGCATATTGACCAGATGGCCATCAATAATCAAGACCTCTTTGGGAAATCGATTCAAAATCACTGGAAAGCTCTCGAAGAACAATTGATCATTGAACAGAAGGTTAGTGATAGCAAATATGCAGCCTTGAAAGCTGATGAAGCTGTAGCAAAAGCGGTTGAAGATAAAGTGACTGAGGATGCTTTAGCTCGGTCTGAACGTCTCTTCAAACAATTCAAGCAATATGAGTCTGAATTATCTGCAACTCTTAAAGAAGCAGGTCGTACAGATGATCCATACCGTGCATCTTTACCAGATGACTACAAGGATCCAACAGAATCAAGTACCGAGCCAAGCAAGGAAGAAACAAAGCCAAGCACAGAGTCAAGTACAGAACCAAGCAAGGAAGAAACGAAGCCAAGCACCGAAGCAAGTACAGAACCAAGCAAGGAAGAAACGAAACCAAGCACCGAAGCAAGTACAGAACCAAGCAAGGAAGAAACGAAACCAAGCACTGAGTCAAGTACAGAACCAAGCAAGTCAGAAACGACCCCAAGCACTGAGTCAAGTACAGAACCAAGCAAGTCAGAAACGACCCCAAGCACAGAATCAAGTACAGAACCAAGCAAGGCAGAAACGAAACCAAGCACTGAAACAAGTACAGAGCCAAGCAAGGAAGAAACAACACCAAGTAGTACAACTACTGTTGTTCCTACAAATAGCAACAGTGTTAGTACCGTTGGTCGCCCAGTTTTACCAACAAATTCATATATTTTAGTAGACCAGGCAACAGGTATCGTCTTGCAAAACCCTGATTTTGCTCAAGGTGGCTATAGTCTCCTTGTTGAAGTTTTGAAAGATGTTAAAGAACTAGCTGGTAAAGATTACAAGGCATATAATATTCAATTATCGAACCAAAATAATCCTATACATCAAATTAGTCCAACTGTTGTGACCATTCCAGTAAATAGCCAAAAAGAAGTAGAAGCAGTTTATGGTATCGGTGAAAATGGTCAATTGGAATCCTTCCAATTCCAACTAAATGAAGATAAGTCAGCCGTAACATTTACAACCTCTCATTTCTCAACTTATGGTGTAGTTTATAAATCTGCAGCAAAAATTGAAGTGAAGAAAGGTGAGAAAAAATTACCATCAACCGGTCAAAGTATTTCCATTGCGACAATGGTAGGCGGAGTTCTTTTGATAGTTTTTGGATTTGGCTACTACATCGAAAAACGTAGAACTCATTAAACGATACAGTTTATAATATATAACAAAAAAAGGAAGTGAGAATGAAATCTCTCTTCCTTCTTTTTTAGTCTGCAGTTTGTTCAGATGCTTCTAATTGTTTTCCAAGATCAATGATATACTGTTTGAGGTCATCTTTTACTTGAGGATGCTTCAAAGCATAATCAATCGATGTTTTCATAAAACCAAACTTGTCACCTACATCGTAGCGTTGACCTTTAAATTCACGGGCAAAGACTCGTTGGGTCTTATTGAGGGTGTCGATCGCATCCGTCAATTGAATTTCATTACCAGCACCTGGTTCTTGATTTTCAAGAATGTCAAAGATCTCTGGAGTCAAAAGATAGCGGCCAATGATGGCGAGATCACTCGGTGCATCTTCAGGAGCTGGTTTTTCGACAAAAGTTTCAACGCTATAAAGACCATTGATGCCCTCTCCTTGAGGTGCGATCACACCGTAAGAAGAAACCTCTTCGTGAGGGACTTCCATCACAGCGATGGTTGATGCATGGGTTTCATCGTAGTCGTTCATCAATTGTTTGGTCAATGGTAAGGCATCATCATTAGTGATGTCCATCAGGTCATCTCCCAACATGACAACAAAAGGCTCATTTCCAACAAAAGCTTTCGCCTGCAGAACAGCGTCTCCTAAACCTCGAGGGTGACTTTGGCGGATGAAATGAAGGTTGATCGCTGTTGTATCATTGACCAACTTGAGTAAGTCAGTCTTACCTTTTTGCTCGAGGTTGTATTCCAATTCAAAGTTAGAATCGAAATGGTCTTCGATCGAACGTTTGGCCTTCCCTGTTACGACAAGAATTTCCTCAATTCCAGATTTCAGAGCCTCTTCTACGATGAATTGGATCGTAGGTTTGTCAACGATTGGCAACATTTCCTTTGCCAAAGCTTTGGTAGCTGGGAGGAAGCGTGTCCCCAAACCAGCCGCAGGAATGACTGCTTTTCTAACTTTAGTCATATAGTTTCCTTTCTAAAAGGTAGGATTGATGTTAGGGTGGTTGACTTATTTCCACTCGTTTTCTTCTTTAAATTCATTGCTCATCATGTGGTGGATAGCTTCGCGGATATCTTTTCCTTCGTAGATGACTTGGTAAATGGCCTGTGTAATCGGCATGTAGACATCCAATTCTTGGGCCAGCTCGTGGGCGACTTTGGTCGTAGAGATCCCTTCGATGATCATGCCCATGTTGGCTTCAATATCTTCCAGTTTTTCGCCACGTCCGAGAGCATCCCCAGCTCGCCAGTTGCGAGAGTGAACAGAAGTTCCAGTAACGATCAAGTCACCGACCCCAGACAAACCGCTATAGGTCAATGGGCTAGCTCCGAGCTTAACACCAAGGCGCGTGATTTCAGCGAGACCGCGCGTGATGATGGCTGCTTTGGCATTGTCACCATATCCAAGACCGTGCAGGGCCCCAGCTCCGACTGCGATGATATTCTTCAAGGCTCCAGCAGTTTCCACTCCGATGACATCTGTATTGGTATAGAGACGGAAGTAGTGATTGCTAAAGAGTTCTTGAACATAGCGTGCAGCTTCTAAATCTTTTGAGGCTGCTGTAATGAGGGTGATGTCCCGTACGATGGTCTCCTCTGCATGACTCGGTCCAGAAACAACCACAACCTCACTGCGAAGAGAAGCAGGAATTTCTTCTTCAAGGATTTGAGAAATCCGATCGTGTGTACCAGGTTCGAGCCCTTTAGAAGCGTGCATGACTGTGACAGGGTGATCCAGTGTTTCAGCGACTTGTCTAGCGACCAAGCGGGTCACCTTTGTAGGAACGACAAAAAGGATAGCATCCACACCGTCCAAAGCAGCTTTCAGATCGGTCGTAGCGGTAATTTGATCGCTAATAACGATGTCTTTGAAATAGCGTTGATTGGTATGAGTGGTATTAATTTCATCGATTTGTTCTTGGATATTTCCCCAGAGACGGACTTCATGGCCGTTATCATTGAGGACTTGTGAAAGGGCTGTTCCCCATGAACCAGGACCCAATACTGCAACGGTTTGTTTTTCCATTGTATCTTCCATTTCTATGTCTATTTTTTCAACAAGGCTAGGAATCTAGCTCTTGCGCCTTCGAAACGGCCCAATGTGTGCCTTGAAGGACGATTCTATTTTCCTCTCTATTTTAACATAATATAGGTAAAAAAACTTGTATGATCATCAATTGTTTTGTGAGGAAGATGAGGGTGATAAATAAAATCTATCACGGTTTTAAAAAATACATATTAGACACTATCACTAATGGGTGGTAAGATAAGTAGTAGTTAAAATGAAGGAGGAATGAATATGTGCAGAACAATTGTTGGAGTATCCGCTAATCTCTGTCCGGTGGACCCGGAAGGGAAAAACCTTCATTCCTCCGTGTCTAGTCAGTTTGCGGAAGGGATCCGTCAAGCAGGTGGACTTCCAATGGTCATCCCGATGGGAGACCCTTCCTTGGTTAAGGACTATGTTGAAACGATTGACAAGTTGATCTTAAGTGGAGGCCAAAATGTCGATCCTAGTCTCTATGGCGAAGAAAAAACCATCGAAAGCGATGATTACAATATCGAACGGGACCAATTTGAGCTTGCCCTACTGAAGGAAGCGGTTCGCCAAAACAAACCGGTTCTAGGAATCTGCCGTGGGGTTCAGTTGATCAATGTGGCTTTTGGAGGGACACTCAACCAAGAGATTGAAGGACATTGGCAAGGTCTTCCATTTGGGACTTCCCATTCTATCGAGACAAAAAAAGGTAGTGTGGTGGAGCAGCTTTTTGGTCATGCCAGTCGAATCAATTCCGTTCACCGTCAAAGTATCAAGGATCTTGCACCAAATTTCCGTGCAACCGCCTTTGATCCGCGTGATCACACCATCGAAGCCATTGAAGCAGTAGACGGCCATCGGATTATGGGCTTGCAATGGCATCCAGAATACTTGGTCAATGAAGAAAAAGGGAATTTAGAACTCTTCCGTTATTTATTACAGGAATTATAAGAAAAAGAGAGGTTGAATTGGTATCAACCTCTCTTTGTGTGTCTAAGAAAATATAGACAAAACGCTGGTAATAAGATGAAAAATAGGATAATCGTTAATAAAAAACAGGTCCATCTAGCAATGCTAGATGAATACCTGTTTTAAGAACTTATTCGTGGCGTTTTTTAGCAACGAGCATGCTTCCAGCACTTGCAAGGGCAAGCCCTGCTGCAACAAGTCCAGTACTTACTGTTTCACCAGTAGAAGGAAGACTTTGTTTTTTACCTTCTTTTGATTGTTTACCAGAAGGATGATTTCCTTTCGGTTTATCAGTTGAAGATGTTGGAGTCGTTGGAGGTGTTGAAGGTGGAGTTGATGGAGTATATGGTGGAATTTTATTATTTACTACATTCCCTTTATCAACGACCAAATCTTTAGCTTGGGTAAAATCACTAGCTGAAACTGTGATAGGATTCGTTAGCAATTGGTATCCAGTTGGAGCTGTCAATTCCTTGATGACATAATCTTTCGCTTCAAATCCAATGAAGGTTACAAGACCATTCTCATCTGAAGTAGCAGTCGCTTGACCTTCACCATATGGGTTAGCTACGGGAGTCGTACCATCTGCCTCATAGAGCCCAAAGACTGCTCCTAGAAGACCTTTACCTTCCTCGTTCACCTTATGTAATTGAATGTTGTAGAGTTTTAATTCAGGTTTGTCAACAGTCGGAGGAGTTGGGGGAATTGAAGTGAACGGTTTGTTAACGACATTTCCTTTATCTACTACACTGTTTGAAGCAACCAAATCACTAGCTGCGATCTTGATGACTTCATCTGATAATTGGTAACCGTCTGGAGCTGTAAGCTCTCTCACTACATAATCTTTTGCTTCTAATCCTGTAAATGTTACAAGACCATTCGCATCTGAAGTCGCAGTCGCTTGACCTTCTCCATATGGGTTGGCAACTGGAGTTGTACCATCTGCCTCAAAGAGTCCAAAGACAGCTCCAACAAGTGGTTTCCCTTCATTGTTGACTTTATGCAATTGAATGCTGTAAAGTTTCAATTCAGGTTTATCAACAGTTGGAGGAGTTGGCGGAATTGAAGTGAATGGTTTGTTGACCACTGTTCCTTTGTCTACGACGAGGTTAGTCGCAGCTTTCAACTCGCTAGCAGAAACTTTAATCACATCTGCTGATAGTTGATAACCTTCTGGAGCAGTAAGTTCTTTCACCACATAATCTTTTGCTTCTAATCCTGTAAATGTTACAAGACCATTTGCATCAGAAGTTGCAGTCGCTTGACCTGCACCATAAGGATTTGCTACAGGAGTAGTACCATCGGATTCAAATAGACCAAATACAGCACCTGCAAGAGCATTTCCGTCAGCGTTAGCTTTGTGCAATTGAATGTTGTACAGTTTCAATTCAGGTTTGTCAACAGTCGGTGGAGTTGGTGGAATTAAAGTTGTTACCAATTTGTTAGTGAATGATTTCTTATCACCATATGCCACAGAAGCTTTGAGTGTATTGCTTGCATCATCTTTTGTGACAGTTACAGTAGCATCAATACTTCCTTCATCGTAGGTCATTCCTTTTGCTTTGCTTTCAGGAATAACTTCTTTAATCGTGTAGTGGAAGGTTTTTCCTGCGTCCTCTGATGAATATGAAATGTCATCAAAGGTTACCGTACCATCTGCAGCATTTTGTTTTGTTTGAAGAACTTTTCCGGTTTCATCCAACAATTGGAAATTGAATTCGCCATTCTTCAATTCAGCACCTTCTAAAATCTTGCTAGCTGAAATTTTAGCTTTTGCTGGTTGAGGAGCCGTATAAGTGTTGTTAAATGTTTTATTCTCTGGATAGACAAGATCAGCTTTTAGAGCTTGCCCGTCTTGTGTAACCTTCACGGTCACTTGTTTTTCAGTTGTATCATAGGTGATACCTGGTGTATTTCCAACAACTTCTTTTACAGTGTAAGTGTGTTCTCCTGCTTCCTTATAAGAAATCGGATCAAATGTGACCTTGCCGTTTTTATTGGTAACAGTTTGAAGCTTAGTTGCACCCTCGTACAATTCAAAGCTAAACTCACCGTCTTTTAGATCACGACCGGTAAGAGCTTTATCAAGTTCGATGGTAGCTTTTGTTTCTTTTGGCTTATCTTTCGGATTAATAATTGTTTTGGTTACCGAATGATCTGCTCCAAAATCTTCAACATTAACCACAGTATCGGCTTCTTTGATGATATGACCTGAAGGGGCTTCAATTTCAGTTAAGATATATTTATCTTTTAACAGTTTGCCAACAGCAATATTACCATTTTCATCTGATTCAAACTCACCAATGACTTGATTATTAGCTTGACGAACAACTCTAAACTTAGCACCTTTAAGAGGTTGATTTGCATCGTCTACTTTATGGATATTGATTGAGTAAACATAACCAAGACCAGCACCACCAGGAATTTGAACGGCTGCAGCATTCGTTATATTTTTGGTTTCAATACCTATACCTTTAAGAGTTGCTTCATTTCTCAAAACCTCTCCGTCGGCAGGGTCATAATTTAAACGAACATTATAAGCAATACGATATTGGTCATTTTCAGTAACATCACCTAAATCGATAACAAATGATCGACCATCTTCGCTAATTGTAATCTTATGTTGGTCTGTTACATCAACTCTATCAGAGAATACCCATTCACCAGCATCAAAAGAGAATTTACCTTTAATAATTTTAATGCTATCTTTTACGTATGAAGCATTCGTAAATTGTAAGTGATCTTCGAGTGTGGCATTCTTAATATTTTGCTTTGTACGATTGACAGAAATCGTGTATTGAATTTCCCTTTGGTCCCCTGCGTTTACCCAACTAGTCTTTGTTAAAAGTCTTGGATTTCCGTCGCCGACACCAGTAAATGAAACTTTACCAGCAAATTTTGTTTCGTTGTTAATGGTGATTTCTACTGGAACCTCACCTTTTTGAGGGTGTTTTTTGAAATCGATACGAGCGTAAAAGAAGAATGATCCGCTTGTATCGGAGTGTTTTTCAACATAATCCGTATAGGTAATTGTAATGGATTTATTATCTGGGTTTACTTTAGCATTTGCGATAACTTCATTTGTATTTAAATCTCTAATTGGAAACGAACTTGAAGTAATCATCAAAGCATCTGGAACAGTAACTACAGTTGAATCTCCTGCTTTAACATTTTTTCCAGACAAATCAAAATCAGCGTTGATTCGGAAGGTTGCCCACTGTTGTAAGTCCCAGTTGAGATCTCCTCCTTCATTGTTGGATACTTTGATATTTGAAATCGTATCCACGAATTTACCAGTAACGGTTACTCCGGGTGTCTCGGCTGATGTTTTGGTCAGGCTAAGAGTGAAGAGAACCGTTAATAAAGCAAGGATAAATGCAAAAATTTTGACATTTTTTTTCTTATCCATTTTATCTACCCCTTTTTTCATAAAATCCTATTCCCACTATACAATATGGTCAAACTGGTCGAGATCTGTATCCGCTCCGTAAGATCTCAAGTTTCCAAATTGAATCTTGAGAAAGACCTCCATATATTTGTTTTAGTAAGAAAAATATTTTAGTTTTAAAATTATTCCCTACAAAGGGAATTATAGCAAAAATGATGAGTAGCTTCAAGCTTTAAAGGGCGATTTTTGGCATAAATCATATAATAAAATATATTTTCATTTACTTACTATAATTTTCAGAAAGCATACACGAAACTGTCAATAATTTTCCAAAAAAACTAAAAAAATACGAATAGTAGTATAGGAGAGACGCTAGGGCAAAGTGATGGTATAATAGAAGAGATAGAAACTATTTAGAATGAAAGAGGAATCATGATGACAAAAATTCGTGGATTTGAACTTGTATCAAGCTATACCAATCAGGACTTGCTTCCAAAACGGGAGACGGCCCATGCGGCTGGCTATGATTTGAAGGTAGCCGAGCGCACAGTGATTGCACCAGGAGAAATCGTCCTCGTCCCAACTGGGGTCAAGGCCTATATGCAAGCGGGGGAGGTGCTCTATCTCTATGACCGTTCCTCTAACCCTCGCAAAAAAGGCCTGGTCTTGATCAACTCTGTAGGGGTTATTGATGGCGACTACTATGGTAATCCAGGAAATGAAGGCCATATCTTTGCTCAGATGAAAAATATTACCGATCAGGAAGTTGTTCTTGAAGTCGGCGAACGTGTGGTTCAGGCTGTCTTTGCACCATTTTTAATCGTAGATGGAGATGAAGCAGACGGAGTTCGTACTGGTGGATTTGGAAGCACAGGGCACTAGGATGAAGATTATCTTTGTCCGTCATGGGGAGCCAGATTATAGTATGCTTGATAAACTTGAAAATCCGCGACTCTATAGTGGTTTTGGTCGTGATTTAGCACCATTGACAGAAAAAGGTCGCAGTCTGGCAAAAGAAGTTGCTAAAACTGCATGTTTTGGAAAGGCAGAGATTATTATTTCATCGTCTGTGACGAGGGCTTTAGAAACAGCACATTATATAGCAGTTGAAACAGGATTGGACTTATTTGTGGAGCCGTTTTTTCATGAGTGGCGTCCAGACTTAGATGGTACTAACTCTGATTTAACTAGTGTATTGGTAGCTCATGAATATTATCTAAAACATCAAGGAGTTTTATCTGAAGATTCTCCTTATCGCTATGAAACTGATCTAGAGATGCGTCATCGTTTTTTAAGAGCTTTGGAAAAATATAAAGATTATAAAACTATTATCATTGTAACTCACGGAATGCTCATGCGCCAATTTGTACCAGACGAGAAGATTGATTTTTGCCAAGTGATTGAATGTGAGATAGAGATGTAGAAAGAGCTTTATTATCGCAAAGAAAAAGGCGACATTTGTGTGTCAAAATTGTGAATATAATTCCCCCAAGTATTTAGGGCGCTGTCCAAACTGTGGGTCTTGGTCTTCTTTTGTTGAGGAGGTTGAGGTTGCAGAGGTCAAGAATGCGCGTGTGTCCTTGACGGGGGAGAAAAGACAGAAAGAAGAAATTTGCGACCGGCTTGCTGCTTGTATCTTCTCGTATCTTTGAGAAGCGTCGGGCTTCTTGCTTTACTAATCCAGATTTAAAAGATTTTTTAGAGGAAAACGGTGCTAAAAGCATAGAGTTTATAGGGGTAGATGGCAAAGGCTGTGTTAAGGCTTCCGTTTTGTCAGCTACCAAGGAGAATTAATAGTTTTATGGGGATCTTAATATGAAAATTATTTTTATCCGTCATGGAGAGCCAGATTACCGTGAGTTAGAGGAGCGTTCTTATACGGGATTTGGGATAGACTTGGCGCCCTTATCTGAGAAGGGAAGGAAACAGGCTCAGGACCTTTGCCAAAACCCCTTGTTCCAATCAGCTGATCTGCTAGTAGCTTCAGCAGTGACGCGAGCTTTAGAAACGGCTTCTTATGTGGCTTGTGCTACGGGCCTTCCTTTGAGGGTAGAGCCATTATTGCATGAATGGCAGGTTTATGAAACAGGTATAGAGAACTTTGAAACAGCTAGATGTCTGTTTTTAGAAAACAAGGGGGAGTTGCTCCCAAATTCTCCTGTTCAATATGAGACAGCTGTAGAGATGAAGTCTCGTTTTCTAGAATGCATGGCTAAGTATCGGGAACATCAAACTGTGGTAGTTGTAACCCATCGCATGCTCATGCGTCAATTTGTACCGAATGAAACCATTGATTTTTGCCAAGTGATTGAGTGTGAGATAGAGATTTAGAAAGAGGTTTATCATCGCTAAGAAAAAAACGACATTTATTTGTCAAAATTGTGCTTATAACTCACCCAAGTACCTAGGGCGCTGTCCTAACTGTGGTTCTTGGTCTTCTTTTGTGGAGGAAGTCGAAGTTGCAGAGGTCAAGAATGCGCGTGTGTCCTTGACAGGTGAGAAAACCAAGCCTATGAAATTGGCTGAAGTAACTTCTATCAATGTCCATCGTACTAAGACCGAGATGGAGGAATTCAACCGCGTCCTTGGAGGCGGTGTCGTACCAGGAAGTCTGGTCCTCATCGGTGGTGATCCAGGGATTGGGAAATCAACCCTGCTCCTTCAAGTATCGACCCAACTGTCTCAAGTGGGAACGGTTCTCTATGTCAGTGGAGAGGAGTCGGCCCAGCAGATCAAGTTACGGGCAGAGCGCTTGGGGGATATCGATAGCGAGTTTTATCTCTATGCTGAGACCAATATGCAGAGCGTGCGAGCAGAGGTTGAACGGATCCAACCTGACTTTCTTATCATCGACTCGATCCAGACCATTATGTCTCCTGAGATTTCAGGGGTCCAGGGATCGGTTTCTCAGGTGCGGGAAGTGACGGCAGAGCTCATGCAGTTGGCCAAAACCAATAACATCGCCATCTTCATCGTCGGGCACGTAACAAAGGAAGGAACCTTGGCAGGTCCTCGGATGCTGGAACATATGGTGGATACGGTCCTCTACTTTGAGGGCGAACGCCACCATACCTTCCGAATTCTGAGAGCAGTCAAGAACCGCTTTGGCTCCACCAATGAGATTGGGATTTTTGAGATGCAGTCAGGTGGCTTGGTTGAGGTTCTCAATCCGAGTCAAGTTTTCCTAGAAGAGCGTTTAGACGGTGCGACTGGCTCGTCCATCGTAGTGACCATGGAAGGGACGCGTCCGATTTTGGCGGAGGTGCAGGCCTTGGTGACACCGACCATGTTTGGAAATGCCAAGCGGACGACAACGGGTCTTGATTTTAACCGAGCTAGTCTCATCATGGCGGTGCTAGAAAAACGCGCAGGCCTCTTGCTCCAAAATCAGGATGCCTACCTCAAGTCTGCTGGAGGAGTCAAGTTGGATGAGCCAGCTATCGACCTAGCCGTAGCCGTAGCCATTGCTTCAAGCTACAAGGACAAGCCAACCAACCCGCAAGAATGTTTCGTTGGAGAGTTGGGCTTGACCGGAGAAGTCCGCCGAGTCAATCGGATCGAACAACGGATCAATGAAGCTGCTAAGCTCGGTTTCACCAAGATTTATGTGCCTAAAAATTCTCTGACGGGGATCACGACACCATCAGGTATCCAAGTGGTCGGTGTGAGTACACTAGCTGAAGTCTTGAAGAAAGTATTTTAATAGGAGAAAAGAGGCTGGGACAAAAGTCCTAGCCTCTTAATTGTTTTTGGATTGTCGAGCAAGACGCAGTGGTTGAGTGGACTCTACTACGCTGATTTCATCAGCTTTTACAGCCCTAATCAACTGTGCGGGGGTGGGAAGACGAACTCTTTTTAATTAGTTGGAGTTCTTTCCCACTCCCTTTTTTTCAGATGTGACAGATGACAGGAGGTATCCCCTGACAGAAAGGATCGGATGTGGTAAAATAATAGATGATTTGAATTTCAAAGGAATAAAGGAGAGACCATGTCTTATTTTGATAATTTTTTAACAGCCAACCAAGCATATGTGGCACTGCATGGAGACCTCCGTCTTCCGATTAAGCCCAAAACACAGGTAGCCATTGTGACCTGTATGGATTCCCGTCTTCACGTTGCGCCAGCACTGGGCCTGGCTCTTGGAGATGCCCATATTTTGCGGAATGCTGGAGGGCGCGTGACTGATGATATGATCCGGTCTTTGGTCATCTCCCAGCAGCAGATGGGTACCCGTGAAATTGTGGTCTTGCACCATACAGACTGTGGTGCTCAGACCTTTGAAAACGAAGGCTTCCGTCAGCATCTCAAGAAAGAACTGGGAGTAGATGTGGGAGAGCGCGACTTTCTCCCCTTTCAAGACATTGAAGAGAGTGTCCGTGAAGATATGGAGCTTTTAAAAGCTTCCCCTTTGATTCCAGAGGATGTAGTGATTTCAGGAGCTGTGTATGATGTGGATACTGGTTTGATTTCAGAAGTGAAATAAGCATAGAGAAGAGTATAGGAAGACAGAATAATCTCTGTTTTCCCGTATTCTTCTTTTTTGGTGTAAAAAAAGTGAACCGGATAGGAAAAAATGTGACAATTTAGCACAAATTATTAAAAAATATGTGGTATAATATGACATTTTAACAAGAATATTACAAATTAATTTCAACAGATTGACTCTAGATGTCAATGATGTTACAATTTTATTTGTATCATGGAATCATGAAATATGAAAAAGGAGATCCTATAAATGAAGGATGTATTTAATAAGCGTCAGCGCTTTTCATTGCGAAAATATAGCGTTGGGGTTTGTTCAGTTCTTTTAGGAACGGCACTTTTTGCTGCAGGAGCTCAATCTGCGTCAGCGGATGAAGCAAAAGCAGCAACTGAACCTGCAGAAACGGCAGCTTCAGAAGCAGCACAACCTGCTGCAACAGAGTCAAGTCAAGCGGAAGCACCAGCACCATCTGCTTCCCCAGTCTATGCTTCGGGAGCACCAGCACCGAAAGTAGACATTTCTAATTCTGCTGTAACTTCAGAAGCCCCAGCTTCAGCGACTGAAAAATCTGAAGTAGCTGAGAAACCAGCTGCTACAGAAAACAAGGAAGCAAAAGCTGAGCCTAAAAAAGAAGAAAAAGCTGAAACTAAAAAATCTGAAGAAGCTCCAAAAACGACAGCGTCATCAGAAACCAGCAAACCTGTAGAGAAGAAAAAAGAGTCAAACTCTAAACCAGCTTCTACACCAGCGGCTACTACAGAAAAATCTACTGCAACTCATGCTGCAACAAGTGAAAACTCAGAAGCCCCAGCTGCAAGTGAAGCACCAGGAGAAACTCCTATGGCTCTCAATCGTACAGTGCAGCCAGCTTCACTTCGTGCTACTGATGTTCCTACAGTAGATCGGGCAACAGCTGAAGATCGTAGTGCAGTACTTGACCGTGCAGCAACTGATTTGACGAATGCTGGTGCTTTGGCAACAAGTCGTGGTCGTCGTAACCGTCGTGCATTGACAGACCATAATGTAGCACCGATTGATGTTGTAACAACTATAGCTGATAAAGTCGCTGCTGATCCAGACATGACAGATCCTAACGGAGCATCTGTGCACTCTCAAACAATTCCTGCTGGTTACCAAGCTAAAGAAGGTGACTTCTATACCTTTGGTATCTGGAATCTGACAAAATTCAATGCCCGTTATAATACAAACTATTATGCGCGTGCTTATAAGACGTTTGGTACTTCCACCGATACTACGGTTGAATTGATTGATAAGAATACGGGTAATGTAGTTGAAACACATACTGTCACTGCAACTAGTGGTATTCAAAAATTCACTACGACCACTCCAAAATCTAATAATGAGTTGACCCTACAAGTGGACTATCAAGCAGGTGCTGGTCAAGGCCCTGGTAAGACAGACCAACCATTTATTCAAATGGGATTTGAAGTTGGTCCAGCGATTCAAGCTTTGGTAGCTCCTGGTCATAATCTTACTGAAGCTGAACAGGCTCATTATATGGCTGTATATTCTGCACGTAACTCAAACGATATTTTGAATGCAGTTGAACCTGCTTATAATGGTCGTGAAGTTACGGATACAAACTTTAAGATTCCTGTTACTGTTGAAAAGACTACTTACTATAAACTTGTTGACAAGAAAAACCCTACCTACAAGGAAACTGGTAAGTCTGTTACAACTCAGGACTATAAAGAAAATGGAAGTGAAACTGAGTTAGCCAAATATACTCTGAAAGCGATGGAAGGTCAAAACTTCACAGCTTCTGGAGAACGTCAATTTACAAAGACTGAAAAACTCACGGATAAAATTACTAGAGAAACAGCTTATACCCTATATCAAACAGCTGATCCAGATACAACTTCTGGTTATGTAAGCCGTCCTTACACCGTTGGTACCAAATTCATGGATGCTGAACGTGCTGGGATTAAACGTATCAAGGAAATCGTTGGTGAAGATGGATCTGTAGTGGTTCGTGTTTACCTACTAGATCCAAAACAACAAAGCAAACGTTCTGATGGTACTTTGAACACGGATGGATATATGCTTTTAGCGGAAACCAAACCAATTAAGCCAGGAGAAGCAAATACTGAGGATTTGGTCGTTAAAAAAACACCTCTTCAAACCATTCCTTTTGCTGGACATCCAAATGGTGAACCTGTTAAATTTGATTTCCAAACAGCTGCTGGTTATACGCCTAAGAAGACTGTATTTGTTCCATTCTTGGGAGACAGTATTGGACACCTTTCACCAAATAGTCAATTAGATAGTGGAGCTTATGTTAAAATTGGTACTAACGTTGACTTGCTCAACTCATTGACACCATACAAACAACCAATCTACTACTACGACAAGACAGAAACCATCAAGGTTAAGCCTGAATTTACTAAAGTTCTTAGTGATTTAAATGCAGAAAACAAACGTTCGCTTAATGATGGCGATTTCAGCTTTAAGATTACTTCAACGGGTGATACTGCCTCACACACAGAGACGGTAACTAACCAAGGTGGAAAAGTTACATTTGGAGAGCTTTCATTCACTAAAGCTGGGACATATACATACAAAGTTACAGAGGTTGCGGGTTCAGTTGCTGATGTTGACTATGATGACATGGAAGTTACCATGACAGTCACAGTTAAGGAAGAAAATGGCAGTTTGAATGCAAGTGTTTCTTATAGTTCAGTTAAAGGTGAGGATGAAAATGGTCAGCCTAAAAATCCTTCTTTACCTCCTTCAGAAGACACTGAATTCAACAACTTCGTAGTAGCCCCAGTTAAGACCAAGTTTGATTTTAGTAAGGCTCTTGCAGGTCGTAAGTTACAAGATGATGAGTTTACTTTCGTTCTTAAAGATGAATCTGGAAATGTTATTCAAACGAAAAAGAACAAAGCAAATGGTGTGATCGCTTTTGACGACTTGACATTTACAAAAGCTCAAGTTGGTACTCACAATTACACGGTTGAAGAAGTTATTCCAACAGATAAAGAAGCTGGCATGACTTACGATACAATGAAGGCTGAAGTGACGATCACTGTTACGAAGGAAGGTCATGTACTTAAAGCGTTTAATATGCTTCCAGAGGACACAGAGTTCAACAATACCTTCACTCCAGGTGCGGTGAAAGTTAACCTTGACTTTGATAAATCACTTTCAAACGGTACTTTGAATGCTGGTGATTTCAGCTTTACCTTGACTGGTGATAACAATGTTAATGAAACTGTAACCAACAAAGCTAACGGTAAGATTAACTTTAGCGAATTGTCATTTGATAAAGAAGGTGTCTACAACTACACTGTTAAAGAAGTGAAAGGCAACAATGCCGATGTAGACTACGATGAAATGACAATCGGCGTGAAAGTGACCGTTACGAAAGATGCTGCAACAGGTCTCTTGAGTGCTAAGACTGAAATGACTTCAACAGGTGGTGAAGCAACTGGTAAGGATGACAAGACATTCAACAACCACGTTGTGGCTCCTGTGACTGCTCAATTCGACTTCAGCAAGGCTCTTGCAGGTCGTGACTTGAAAGCTGGCGAATTTAGCTTTGTATTGAAAGACAAAGATGGTAAAGTCATTCAAACAAAACAAAATGATGCCAACGGTAAAGTTAAATTTGACGCATTGACATTCACAAATGCTCAAGTTGGTGACCACAAGTACACTGTAGAAGAAGTTCAAGGTTCTGAAGCAGGTATGACTTATGACCCAATGAAAGCTAACGTAACAGTTACTGTTACTAAGTCAGGTCATGCGCTTACTGCTGTTGCAACTCTTCCAACAGATACAGAGTTCAACAATACCTTCACACCTGCTGCTACACAAGCTCAATTCAAGTTCACTAAACGTCTTGAAGGTAAAGCACTTGAAGCAGATGCCTTTACATTCGAATTGCTTGAAAACGGCAACGTTATTCAAACTAAGAAAAATGCTGCAGACGGTTCAATCACATTTGATGCTATCGAATACAGCGCTGAAGGTGAACATACATACACTGTGCGTGAAAAAGCTGGTAACGATACAAACATCGATTACGATACTATGAACGCAGTCGTAACCGTTAATGTAACCAAAAATGCAGCTACAGGTCTCTTGAGCGCAGCTGTTACAATGCCTGAAGACACTGAGTTTAACAACTATGTGGTTTCTCCAGTTGTAACGAAATTTGACTTCACTAAGAAGTTGGCTGGCCGTGAATTGAAAGCCGGTGAATTCAGCTTCGTATTGAAAGATGCTGCTGGTAACGAAATTGAAACAGTGAAAAATGATGCTGCTGGTAACGTAACCTTCTCAGAATTGTCATTCGACAATACAAAAGTTGGTACTCATACGTATACAGTAGAAGAAGTGATTCCTGCAGACAAAGAATTTGGAATGACTTACGACCAAATGAAAGCAACTGTTACAGTTGAAGTTGCTAAGAATGGTCACTCATTGACAACTGTTACAAACGTTACATCAACTGGTGGTAAAGATGCCAACGGTAAGGCTACTGATGGTACTGCTGATAAAGAATTCAACAACAAAGTCACTCCTCCAGAAACTCCAGAATTCCAACCAGAAAAATTTGTCGTTTCTAAAGAGAAATATGACATCACTGGTAACAAGTTGATGGATGACGACGATGAGTTGACAAATGAGTACACTGAAACAAATGCGGATCCATATGTAGATAAGACAACTAACAACGAACCAGAAAACTTGAATACTAAGACAGTTAAACGTGGTTCTAAATTGGTTTACCAAGTATGGCTTGATACGACTAAATTCACTGAAGCGAACAACATCCAATACGTTGGTGTATCTGATACATACGACGCTGATAAATTGGACGTCAATGCAGCTGACATCAAAGCATACGATTCAGTAACTGGTGCAGAAGTAACCAATAAATTCGACATCAAAGTTGAAAACGGCACCATCACTGCAACTTCTAAAGATGAATTTATCAAAGACAAAGTAAACGCTCCTGTTATCGATACAACTAAGTTCGAATTTGGACGTTACTATAAATTTGATATTCCAGCAACTGTGAAAGAATCTGTTAAAGCTGGTGCTGATATTGAAAATACAGCCAACCAAACAGTTCACGTTTACAACCCAGTAAGCAAGACAGTTGAAAAACCTGAAAAACCAACACAAAAACGTGTCAACAGTGTTCCAGTTCCAGTGGAAATGAACTTCACGAAACGTTTGGAAGGTCGTGAACTTCAAGCCAAGGAATTCGAATTCGTATTGAAGAAAGACGGTGTTGAAGTAGAACGCGTGAAGAATGACGCGGCTGGTAAGATTGTCTTCAAGACTCTTGAATTCGGTCGTGATGATCTTGGTAAGACATACAACTACACAGTTGAAGAAACTCCTGGTACAGATGCAACTGTCAAATACGACACAATGGTTGCTACTGTTAAAGTGGTTGTTTCACATGATGGTACAGCTAAAGCGATCGTTGCCAACGTAACAGATGCTGCTGATAAAGAATTCAACAACCGTGTAACACCTCCAGAAGAACCTAAGTTCCAACCAGAGAAATACGTTGTTTCTAAAGAAAAATACGATATCACTGGTGACAAGCTCGTTGACGATGATAGAGAATTGGCAGACAAGTACGCAGATACAAATGCGAACCCATATGCAGACGATGCATCAAACAACGAAGCAGAAAACTTGAATACCAAGACTGTTGAACGTGGTTCTAAATTGGTTTACCAAGTATGGTTGGATACAACTAAATTTGATGCAGCTAACAAGGACAACATCCAAACAGTTGGTATCTCAGATAACTATGATGAAGCTAAATTAAATCTTAATAAAGCTGACATCAAAGCCTATGACTCTGTAACAGGCGCAGAAGTAACAGATAAATTCGATATCGCTGTGAACAACGGTGTGATCACTGCTAACTTGAAAGCTGGCTTCACGAAGTCACTTGGCGATGCAGAAAACACACAAATCATTGATACTACTAAGTTCGAATTTGGACGCTACTATAAATTTGATATCCCAGCAACAGTGAAAGACGATGTCGTAGCTGGTGCAGATATCGAAAATACTGCGGCTCAAGTTGTTAACTACTACAACCCAACGACTAAGAAAGTTGAAAAACCTGAAAAACCAACTGAAAAACGGGTAAACAATGTTCCAATCTCAGTTGAATTCAACTTCACTAAGAAATTGGAAGGTCGCGACCTTAAAGCTGGCGAATTTACATTCGAGTTGAAAGACAGCGACAATGTTGTGATTGCGACTGCAACCAACGACGCAAGCGGTAACTTCAAGTTCACTCCAGTTGACTACACAAACAAAGCTGGTAAAACTGTCACTGCCCTTAAATACCAGAAGGGTCAAGAAGGTACTTACACTTACACTGTAACAGAGGTTAAGGGTACAGACTCAACTGTCACTTATGATGAAATGTCAGCAGTTGTAACTGTTAAAGTAAGTCATGATGGTACTGCGAAAGCCTTGATCACAAACGTGACAGAACCTGCCGATAAAGAATTCAACAACCGTGTCACTCCACCAACAGAACCTAAGTTCCAACCAGAGAAATACGTTGTTTCTAAAGCGAAATTCGATATCACAGGTACGAAGCTCGTTGATGACGATTCTGAATTGACAGATAAATATGGTGAAACAAACACCAATCCATATGTCGATACAACTGCCAACAACGAAGATGAAAACTTGAATACTAAGACAGTTGAACGTGGTCAAAAACTTTACTACCAAGTATGGTTGGATACAACTAAATTTGACGCAAGCAACAAAGATAACATCCAAACAGTAGGAATCACAGATAACTACGACAAGGATAAATTGACTGTTAATGCTTCAGATATCAAGGTTTATGATTCAGTTACTGGTGCAGATGTTACGACGAAATTCGATATCTCTGATAACAATGGTGTTCTGACAGCGAACCTGAAAGATGGCTTCACGAAGTCACTTGGCGACGCTGAAAATACTCAAATCATTGATACTACTAAGTTCGAATTTGGACGCTACTATAAATTTGATATCCCAGCAACAGTGAAAGACGATGTTGTAGCTGGTGCAGATATCGAAAACAAGGCAGCACAAGTTGTTAACTACTACAACCCAGTAAGCAAGACAGTTGAAAAACCAAACAAACCAACTGAAAAACGTGTTAACAGTGTTCCAATCTCAGTAGAATTCAACTTCACTAAGAAATTGGAAGGCCGTGAACTGAAAGCTGGCGAATTTACATTCGAGTTGAAAGACAGTGACAATGTTGTGATTGCGACTGCAACCAACGATGCAGCTGGTAAGATCAAGTTTGCTCCAGTAGATTACACTAATAAAGCTGGTGAAACTGTTACTGCCCTTAAATACAAGAAGGGTCAAGAGGGTACTTACAAGTACACAGTAGAAGAGGTTAAAGGAACTGACGCAACCGTAACTTATGACACAATGAAAGCTGTTGTAACAGTTGAAGTTCGTCATGATGGTACAGCCAAAGCCTTGATCACAAACGTGACAGAACCAGCTGATAAAGAATTCAATAACACAGTTCGTCCTCCAGAAGAACCTAAGTTCCAACCAGAGAAATACGTTGTTTCTGAAGAGAAATACGATATCACAGGCGACAAGCTCGTTGATGATGACAAAGAGTTGGCAGACAAGTACGCAGATACCAATGCGGACCCATATGCGGACGATGCATCAAACAACGAAAAAGAAAACTTGAACACCAAGACTGTGAAACGTGGCGACAAGTTGGTTTACCAAGTATGGTTGGATACAACTAAATTCGACTTAGCTAACAAGGACAACATCCAATCAGTAGGAATCTCAGATGAC
>JAWGIA010000024.1:0-37810 GCA_032560535.1 Streptococcus parasanguinis
TGATGAAATCAGCGTAGTAGAGCCCACTCAACCACTGCGTCTTGCTCGACAATCCAAAAATAATTGAGAGGCTAGGACTTTTGTCCCAGCCTCTTTTCTGTGCAAAAAAATAATTTAGGAAGCCTTGAGAATCTCATCTATTGGGGACTCTGCTACATACAATTTTCCCGTTTCTTATGTTGAATAATCGGTCAAGTTACAAAACAAAATTGCGATTTGTTTGAAAGCCCTTGCAAAACAATTGTGTTGAACGTATAATATAAGCGTAATACAATCATCTATTTTAAGGAGGTCTAACGATGATTAGACGTTATAAAAAATTATTTTTAGCATTCGTTGCTCTGTTCTCAGTCTTCCTACTAGCTTCTTGTTCTCAAAAACAAAGTGGCTCTAAAAATGCTGCTAAAACAGAAACAGCAAAAGTCGAAACGATTGATGGCGAATGGGAATTAGTCGATACTCTCGATGCTTTAACGGAATCCATCGGAGCCTATACCCTCCATGGAATCCACTTTGCACACTTGCTTGAATCTGTTAAAGACTTCAAAATGGACATGAAGATTGAAAACAACACGGCAACCATTAAATACGACTATAACATTGATAACTTTATTAAAGCTTTCTCCACTGTCACAACAGAAGCTAGAGGCAAGACTGAAGAAGAATTCAAAAAAATCATGTATGACTCTCATGAAGGATTTGCAAGCGACTTTAAGAAATACAAAGTCAGCATGAATAAAGATACTGGCGTGTTTAGCTACGAAGCAACGGGTTCTATTGATCAAGGTGCCAAAACAATGACCTTTGATGAAGGACTTTCCGTAGCAAACTCATTCTTCTTCTCATTCGGTGAAAATCGCGTTTCGCCAAACACATATCACTACAAATTAAAAGACGACATGCTTTATGTCACGATTGACGGAAAAGCGAAGAAAAATAATCTTCCAGTTCACTATGAACTACACTTCAAACGTAAAGGAAGCACTACTCAAAAAGACCCCGTTCCAATTGAAGGAAAATGGCAAGCCATCGACTTCCGACCAGCTCTTGAACGTAGCTTAGCCTTTAAAGATTTTGACAATGATGATTCGGCTATCAAGCTGATCTATCCTGAGGCATGGAAAGATTTAAAACCAACGTTGAACATTACAGATACATCTGTTGAATTCGACTATACTGTATCTCTAGCAGATGGTTTTGGAAGGTTCTACGATTACTTAAAACAAAAAGATGCATCTAAAGTGACTCAAACGAAAGACGAATATATTAAAGATCAATTTACCAAATTATCAGTCAATCTACAGGATGGCGCTAAGGACTTGCCCAATACAACTTATGAATTTGATAAAGGTAATGCTAAAATTCATTCTGTCTTGAAGAACGGTAAATTAGATACAGCAAACCAAACGATTATCTTCCCAGAAGCTATCAATATTGTGCAACTTGCAACCATGTCCATTGGACCTGTCGCTAAAGAAACTACGTATAAATACTCTATTGATGGAGATATTTTAACGTTGACGATTGAGCAACGCGATGGACGGAATAATCTAAATACGATTATTTCAGCAAAATTCAAAAAAGTGTCTGATGCAACGGGCAAGTAGTCATTCCACTGCTCCTTGAGATTTTCTCAAGGAGCTTTTTTCTGTGCAAAAAAATAAAGAGCTTACGCTCTATTAAAATACTTCGGTACCTTTGGTTCGGTTGAACTCTCTGAGTTCACCTCATTAATTTTTTAAAGATCGTAGTTCTCACTTGCGTTCGAACTGCGTCAACGTACCTAAGCTCGTCTACGTCCCTATCAGGCTTGGTTAGATGAAATAGGTTTAGTAATAATTACATAACGCAGTGGTTGATTGGTATCTTTGTTCGCTCTTATAGCTCCAAAGATTACCTAATCAACTGTGCGGGGGTGAGACAACGAACAATTTTAAAAAATTGTTCTGTCTCACTCCCAGAAAAAAAGCCACCGGTTTTGGTGGCTCTTATAGGGAGATTATTATGAAAAAGTTTTAGGAGTTTTATCATTCAAAGTTAGGAGGTCTTTGATGATGGTATTAGTATACGATAGGAAGCTTAAACTTTCCTTATAGTTTTTCTAAAAAATTTTTTCTAGAAAAAGAGGATGTCCCAAGCAAGATTTTCACATCCTTGTTTGGGTCACCCCTTTCCTCCTTATTTCTTAGCGATGGCATGGTAGCTAGTCTTGCTGGTGAAGACTTGACCTGCTCTCAAGATGACCTTTTCAGCTTGGTCACTGTGAATGGCATCTGGCACTGTTTGGAATTCTAGAGCCAAGCCATTATGCTGAACCATTGGTTGGCCTTGTAGATGAACAGTTTCGTCTACGAAGTTGGCTGAATACACCACCAAGGCTGGGGCTTCTGACTTAAAGGTCAAGAAACGTCCAGATGGCTGATGGTAAAGAAAACCAGCATTTTCATGCCCTTCTGGAAGAGCGAATGGATGGTCTAATCCTTCTACCAGGCGGATTTGCGGATCAGAGTCCTTAAAAAGATCCTCCAAGAGCATAGCTTGGTAGAGATGCTGAACAACCGGACTTTCTCTATCCACGGTCTGAAGAGGAACACCATCTGGATGGATAGGGTAAAGCCCTTGATGGTTGATCTGAAAGACATGGTCATTGATCGGTTGGGTGAAGTCCCCAGATAGGTTGAAATAGCTGTGGTTGGTCGGGTTAACTAGAGTATCTTGATCCGTTTCTACCCGATAAGCAATCTCAAGTTCACCATCTTCCGTCAAGCCATAGGTCACCCAGATCTTGAGATTTCCAGGGAAACCACCGGTTCCATCTGCACGCTCTGTGTACAGGGTGATTTCCTGATCCGTTACCGACTCCACGCTAAACAAGGCACTGTCCCAACCCGTCGGTCCACTGTGGTTGCAGTTGGCACCGTTATTGGCTTCCAAGTGATAGGTTTGACCATTGAGTTCAAAGCTAGCTCCTGCAATCCGGCCTGCTACCGGGCCAATACTAGCCCCATATTTAGGGCTATTGCCCACATAGTCCTCGAAGCGATCAAAGCCTAGAATAATATTCGTAAACTGGTCTTCTTTATCAGGCGTCACATATTCTAAAATCGTCGCCCCATAGGTCATGACAGATAATTGGTAGCCCTTGTCATTTTCGAGGCGATAAGCCCGAACCTCTTGATTCTGCCATTCCCCAAACACGCTTTCTTGATACTGTTTCACAAACCTTCTCCTCTCACTATTTTTCTCCATTGTATCAGTTTCACAAGAAGAAACACTCCACTTTTTATAGAAAATTAGTGGCTATTCTTTATCAAATGGATGAATGATCACCCCTTGTACAACCCGATTGACGGTACCAGTCGGTGAAGGTGTGTCTGGGCGATTTTGAACCTTGAGCGAAGTCAAGAGAGAAATCAACTGACCGTAGATAATGTATGGGAAGGCACGGTAGATATCTAGTGAGTCTGCAGAAGCTTCCACCAACACTTCTCGTACATGCTCAATGCCTGCAGCTTGATCGGTCAAGAGAATGACCTGACGGGCAATCCGATCCCCTGCAACTTCGCGAACCAAGTCCAGATCATACTGACGGGTATAAGGATCAAGGGATCCAAAGACCAAGACGAGGGTCTGGTCATTGATGAGGGATTTTGGACCGTGACGGAAGCCGACAGGACTCTCGTACATGGTCGCGATTTTACCTGCAGTCAATTCCAAAATCTTGAGCTGGGCTTCATGGGCCAGCCCAAAGAAAGGCCCCGCTCCTAGATAGATCACGCGCTCAAAGTCTAGATCGACCACTTCCTTGACCTCACGGTCCTTCTCCAAGACCTGCTCTGACAGATGAATCAATTCTTCTACCCGTTTTTCTTTGGTTTTTTCCTCACTTGGATCAAAGACCAAGAGAGCTGTCAGGAGCATAGAGGTAAAGCTCGAAGTCATAGCAAAGCCAGCATCATTGGTTTCTTTAGGTTGGAGAAGCAAAAGGTTGCGCTCATCTCCGTGGGCCTGCTGGGCCAGTTTCCCTTCTTCTGCACAAGTAATGGTGATCTGATAGAGTTCATCGACTAAGTCTTGAGCTAACTCAACTGTCGCAACACTTTCAGGCGAGTTGCCACTTCGTGCAAAGGAAACTAAGACCGTCGGCACTTCTTTTTTGAGATAGGTTTGTGGATGCGCCACGATATCGGTCGTCGCAATGGATTGGAAATTCCAGTGGCGTTCATCGTGCACTTCCTGCAAGTAAGGAACCAAAGTGTCCCCCACATAGGCAGAGGTCCCAGCCCCTGTCAAGATAACCTTGATATAGTCATGCTCTTGGCCAATCTTATCTAAGAAAGCTTTTATTTCCGCTTGTCTTTCTTGGTACAAGCGAGCCGTTTCCTTCCAAACACTTGGTTGTTGGTAGATCTCACGTGTTGTGATCTCTGCTCCTAGCTCCTGCAAGTCTTCTTTTGTATAGTCTAACATAGAAACTGTTGTTCCTTTCTACAATCTAACATTGATAAATGGGAAAGGAGCCTGAGATGATACTCCCAGACTCCCTACCAACCTACTCATCTTCATCATCATCAAGGTTTGACAAGAGGTCATTGACCTTGACAATACTTTCTTTTGCACGTTCAGGGTAGTCCCCTTCGCTACCAGTCAGACTGCTATTGATGAATTCGATAACCATCGGAAGATTCATCCCTGCGTATAAGTCAATCGCACGTCCTTCAAGGATCAAGCGGCTCACAGTGTTGCAAGGAGTTCCTCCTAAGAGATCGGCAAATACAATATAGTCTTCTAGACCTTGAACTGTTGCTTCAAATTTAGCAGTAAAGTCTTCTGGCCCTTCTTCTGGTAAGAGTGCAACTGTATGAATGTTGTCTTGTGGTCCCATAATCATTTCTGTACTGGCTTTGAGCTCTTCACAGAAGCGACCATGACTGACCAATACTAGGTGTTTTGCCATACCTTACTCCATTATGCCATTCCAAAGAAGAAGTGGCCAAATGCTGAGAATGCGATTGCTGCAAGGATGATGAGCAAGATAGCTTTTGTAGAGTTCATACCCTTACGTCCAAGCAACCAGTAGATTACACCTGTGATGATAGCTGGTACCAAACGTGGGAAGATAAGGTTGAGCATATCTTGAATTTCAATCGCTTTGTCCCCAATGTGTGGAGTCCAAGAAACTTCAACACCAATCATGCTGGCAATCAAGGCACCAACCATGAAGATACCCAGAACGGCAGCTGCATCGATCAAAGCTGTCAAGGTACTTTGCATGTTGTTGATGAGGTTAACCCCTTCTTTATAGGCAAATTCCAATTGTTTCCAACGGAAAATGTCATAAGCAACTGCCACAGCGATCCACAAGAAGATACCGGCTGGGTTTCCTGCAACAGCCAAAGTTGCTGCGATTGAACCCATAATAGCTGGTACCAATGATCCAAAGATTGAGTCCCCAAGAGGAGCGAATGGTCCCATGAGACCTGTCTTGATCCCGTTCACCGCATCTTTTGATTTGACACCATCTTTTTCTTCCAAAGCAAGGTCAAAACCAGTGATAATGGTGTGGAAGAATGGTGAAGTATTGAAGAATTGCGTATGCAATTTCATCATTTCTTTCAATTCTGGAGTGCCATCACCATACATTTTACGCAATTGTGGAAGAAGCATGTAAAGGTAACCAGAAGCCTGCATCCGTTCGTAGTTCCAACCCAATTGGAAGGTGAAGAGGCTACGTTTGTTAATTTGTTTAAAATCTTCTTTTGTTAGTTTGTAATTAGAATTCGTCATCTTCAATTTCCCCGCTTTCTACATTGCTTGCTGGAGCAGCTACAACTGTACGTTGGCTGTTTTTGAAGTGTTGTACTGCAAGGAAGATACCGATGATGGCAATACCAATCATAGATACACTCTTGAAGTTGTTAACAAAAGTAATAGCTTGTTCTTTTGGAAGTTTAGCGAACACATCAGAACCAACAATGCTAGACACTGCAGCACCAAGGCTTTGAACATTGCTATAAAGCACTGTCAACATTGCTGTTAAGCCAAAGCCAAGTGCTAAATAGTGAAGGTTACGACGAACAGGAAGGTAACGAAGCAAGATCGCAAATCCAAGACCTGGAAGCATTTGACCTGCAAGTTTCAGACCGTTTGCCAACCATTGTACATTAGCAAGACCTGTAACAACAGTTTCTACGAAAGAACCACCAAAGGCAAGAGCCAAGAAGACTGGAAGGGCACGAGAAAGAGCCCAAGGAACAGCACCAAGAAGGTAGTTGCGTTCAATTCCTTTATAGTCGTAACGTTCGATCGCAGCATCTACACGGTGAGCGAAGTAAGTTGTAGTCATACGACCAAGAATATCAAAGTAGGTCAACAAAGTTGCTACCGGCACAGCGATTGTAGCAATAGCAATCTCTGGATCAATCCCTTTTGCTACTGAAAAGGCAGTTGCAAGAACGGCACCAGAAGTGGCGTCAATACGAGAAGCTCCACCGAAAGTACCAACACCGAGCACTGTCAATTGGAGAGAAGCTCCGATAAATAGACCTGTCTTTAAATCTCCCATGACAAGTCCTGTAATGAAACCAGCAAAGACTGGTGATCCTGCTGATGAAACAATCGTCAACTCATCACAGATTTGATAAGCTGAGTACAAAGTAAGTAGTAAAATTTGCCACCATTGTATCATGACAATTTCCTCCTAAAAATTTTCTTTTACTTTAATAACTTCATAAAGTCTTCTGCAGTGTCGTTTGGCACCATCTGAGACGTAATCTTTACACCTTTTTCGTGGATCTTGTTGAAATCTTCCACGTCCGCGTCCACCACATTGATCGAGCGGGTAATCGCACGTGTCTCATCAGATTGAGACATATTGCCGACATTCAGCGTTTCAAGCTGAACGCCTGCTTCGATCAAACGAAGGAAACGATCAGGTTTGCGAGCTACGATAAAGAGTCGTTGGCTATCATATTTTCCAGCCAAGATATTTTCCGCAGCCTTTGCGACTGGCAAGATACTGAGCTTAACACCCGGCGGTGTCGCTAGTTTCAAGCCACTTTTTTCGATATCATTTTGAGCGACTTCATCATCGATCACCATGATACGTGAAACATTTAGTTTGGTAGTCCAAAGATTGGCTACCTGCCCGTGGATCAAACGTCCATCAATACGGCATCCTACAATAGTCATAAGTTTTCCCCCTTTACTTCTTTGAATGTAGGTTGTTGAACAAGTTGAAGTGTCTCTTGGTAACGCCCTTCTGTCTCAAAGACGATCAGGCTATTGGCTCCTTCTTTGAGGAAACCATGAGGCACATAAAGTGAAGTGGTCGGTCCGACCTCCCAGAAGCGACCAAGGTTATGGCCGTTGACAAAGACGACCCCTTTCCCAAATCCTGTCATATCCAGATAAGTGTCAAGGTTGTGGTCCAGCTGAAAATCATATCGGTAAAAGGCTGGAGCACCTGCCTGCCATTCCTTTGAAAAATCGAGCTGACTGAGATCTTGTAAATCCAGTGGGTACTGCTTCCAATGAAGGTGGAAGTGCAAATCCACACAGACACCTGTGCGAATGCCCTTGTGCTGGCTATCAGCTAAGAGCTTGTGACCATAGTTGACACGGCCCATATTCTCAAGCAAGATTTTTAAATTCGTAACCGCTTTCTTTTTTCCTTTGATAAAAAGATCTTCACCGATCTCTGTTTGGTATTGTGTTGCTACATGTTGATCATCCAGGTAAATTTGTACCCGATCCCGACCATCAATGATGCGCAATTTTTCTTCTTCCGCATCCAACTCAAGGTCTGTCTCATATAGGAGATAACCTGTGGTTTGCCCCAACTCTTCCATCTTTTCGGGATAAAGGCTGGTCTCAACCTGAGCCAAATTGTCCAGATTTCCAAAAAGACTAGTCTTGGCTGCCAATTGCAAGGTTTGTTCTGGCAAACACTCTTTGATGAGCGGTTCTTGCTGTGGGTATTCCGGATAATAGGTCGCCATCATTTTTTGAATAGCATAATACTTCTCCGTCGGATTGCCCTGCTCATTGAGCAAAGCCCCATAGTCATAGGACGTCACCTGTGGCAAGTCTAGCGTTCCCCGAGCTGAGCAACCATTCATGAAGCCAAAATTGGTCCCGCCATGAAACATATAGAGATTGATGGAGCCGAGCTCCAAGACCTCATGGACAGCTTCTGCCAACTCCTCTGGGTCCCTTTGAATCACAGGTTCCTTCCAGCGGGTAAACCAGCCATCCCAGAATTCCATACACATCAAGGGCCATTTCTTACCGTATTCGTCAAAGAATTCTTGCATCTGACCGAAGTTATAGGCTGCTTTGGAACCGAAGTTTCCCGTCACAAAGAGGTCTTCTTCGATCAAGGTTCCTGTTCTTAGCGTTGCTCGCCATGGTCCATCTGATGTAAAGAGAGGACAGGTCACGCCTTTTTCCTTCATCAAATCCCGAATGGCACGAAGATAATCCTTATCCTCTCCATAAGAGCCGTACTCATTTTCCACCTGCATCATGAGGATTGGACCACCCTGATCCACTTGGTAGGGTGTCAACAAGCCAAGCAAGCGATCATAATAACGATCCACTGATTCGATAAAGGCTGGGTCAGATGAGCGGATTCGCAGGTCTTCTTCTAAGAGCCAGGCTGGTAATCCACCAAATTCCCACTCTGCACAGATAAAGGGCGACGGCCTTACAATCATGTAAAGTCCTAGGGACTGGGCTGTTCGAATGAAACGCTCTAGATCCAATCGACCACTAAAGTCAAACTCCCCTTTGCGGGGTTCATGCGCATTCCAAGGGACATAGGTCTCAACCGTGTTAAAACCTAAAGCCTTTAGATTATACAAGGAATGATACCAGTCTGCTGGGTCAATTCGGAAATAATGGATCGCTCCGGATAAAATCTTGAAGGGTTGATCTTTTAAATAGAAAGCATCGCGAATCTCAAAAACTCCCATAAACGCCCCCCTTTCTTATATGTAACCCTTTTCATTTATTAATATAATAAATTATTTAAAAAATGTCAACACTTTTATAAAAAATATGTTAAAATAGGGTTAAATAAGAGAAATCTAAAGAGAGGTAGCACTATGGCAATTCCAAAGTACCAACACATCAAAGATGAATTGAAGCAGCAAATTATCTCCGGAAAATTTGAAAATGGAGATAAATTTTATACTGAAGCTGAACTCATTAAAATTTATGATGTCAGCTCTATCACCGTTGTCCGTGCTTTGAACGACCTCGCTGCTGATGGCTACATTGTCCGTCAGCAAGGAAAAGGAACCTTTGTTTCTCGTGCTCGAAAACACAAACTGGTTGAATTTTCAGATGTTGAGACCTTCCCAATCCAAAAGGCCAAAGTCAAAGTTCTCTCTATTAAACGTGGAAATACCTTAAGCATCCTAGACAAACTAGGCCTCAACCCAACGCAATTCTACTATAAGATCGAACGGACTCGCCAGACAGGGGATGATACCTATATCTTCCACCAAACCTATGTTCCTGAACAATACATCAATCCAAACTATCCAAATTTGGAATACTACAGCTCTATCTATGATCGCTTCAAAGAAGACTATCACATTCATATGAATGATGAGCACTTCGAAGAAGTCAACGAAATCGTCTTTCCTACACCAAGCAAGATTGCTAAAGTATTGAAGATCGACGAAAATTTCCCAACAGTTAAACAAGTGAAGACGACCAAGCTAGAAGCGACTGGCCAAATCCTTGAATACACGGAAACCTATAAACGCGGTGACTACTACAAGATCAAGTTCATCTCCTGTGACCGCGATCACTAAGAACCAAAAAGACTGAGACATCTCGGTCTTTTTTATAGCTCCAGTATAGCATGTTGAAAACGATTTCTAAAGACCTCTTTAAAAATATATATAATTAGTGATAGTTTAGCTATAAAAAGTTTAAAAAGGGAGTGGGAAAGAACTCCGACTAGTTAAAAAGAGTTCGTCTTCCCACCCCCGCACAGTTGAGTAGGGCTGTAAAAGCTGATGAAATCAGCGTAGTAGAGCCCACTCAACCACTGCGTCTTGCTCGACAATACAAAAATAATTGAGAGGCTAGGACTTTTGTCCTAGCCTCTTTCGTCTATTTTTCAAATTCCCTTTTTCGTTGCGATTAGTCACCCAAACCGATGCGTTCGAAGATTTCATCCACCCGTTTAGTGTAGTAGGTTGGGTTGAAGATTTCGTCGATTTCTTCTTGAGTGAGACGTGAAGTTACTTCTTGATCTGCTTCAAGAAGTGGTTTGAAGTCTACTTGGTTATCCCATGATTGGGCAGTCTTCGGTTGAACAAGGTCGTAAGCTTGCTCACGTGTCATGCCTTTTTCAATCAAAGTCAACATGGCACGTTGGCTGAAGATCAAACCAAATGTAGAGTTCATGTTGCGGATCATGTTTTCTGGGAAGACTGTCAAGTTCTTAACGATGTTTCCGAAACGATTGAGCATGTAGTCAATCAAGATGGTTGTGTCTGGTGCAATGATACGCTCAGCTGATGAGTGAGAGATATCACGTTCATGCCAAAGGGCTACGTTTTCATAAGCTGTTACCATGTGACCACGGATCACACGCGCAAGACCTGTCATGTTTTCAGAACCGATTGGGTTCCGTTTGTGTGGCATTGCTGAAGATCCTTTTTGACCTTTGGCAAAGAACTCTTCCACTTCACGTTGTTCAGATTTTTGAAGACCACGGATTTCAGTCGCCATCCGCTCGATAGAAGTTGCGATGCTAGCAAGAACTGCAAAGTACTCAGCGTGAAGGTCACGAGGAAGGACCTGTGTAGAGATTTCTTGAGCACGGATACCCAATTTGTCGCAGACGTATTTTTCAACAAATGGTGGGATGTTGGCAAAGTTACCAACCGCACCAGAAATCTTACCAGCTTCCACACCAGCAGCCGCATGCTCGAAACGCTCAATGTTTCGTTTCATTTCGCTGTACCAAGTAGCCAATTTAAGACCAAAAGTTGTCGGCTCAGCGTGCACACCGTGGGTACGACCCATCATGATAGTGAACTTGTGTTCTTTCGCTTTGTCAGCGATGATGTTGAGGAAGTTTTCAAGATCCTTGCGGATGATATCGTTGGCTTGTTTGTAGAGGTAACCATAGGCCGTATCTACCACGTCAGTAGAAGTCAACCCATAGTGAACCCACTTACGCTCTTCACCAAGCGTTTCAGAAACCGCACGTGTAAAGGCAACCACATCGTGACGTGTTTGCTGCTCGATTTCCAAAATACGGTCGATGTCAAAGTCCGCTTTTTCACGGATCAAAGCCACATCTTCCTTAGGGATTTCTCCCAATTCAGCCCATGCTTCGTCAGCCAAGATTTCCACCTCAAGCCAAGCACGGTATTTATTTTCTTCAGTCCAAATGTTCGCCATCTCAGGGCGGCTATATCTATCAATCATATTTAATTTTCCTTTCTTTTGATGTTTTACATCAGTTAGCAACCGACAGTCGCTTTACTCAAATTCTTCTTTCCCAATCCACACAGATGGATAGTGATCGAGTGTATTCAAATCCGTATCCAGTGGGACATCATAGATAGCTAAATAGTTTTCAGGATATTGAGCAGTCAGCTCTTCATACTTAGCTTTCACTTTCTCATGATCGCTACTAACATACAAGACTTCGACGACTGCTCCTGTCTTGTCCTTCTCAACGAAAGCATTGACAATGAGTTGAATCATAAAACCTCCTAAATCGAAATGCCCTTCATATTTGCTTCCAGAATAGGCATCTTGACACCTAATTCCTGACCAGTCTGATAAACACTTTGACAACAATAGAAGATGTCCTGTTTATCATTGTGTAAGGTCATGATTTTTCGGGTTAGCTCATTTTTCGCAAACATAACTTTCATGGCTTTGCCGGCTATCCAAGCCGGAATTTTGTAGGGTAAGAGTTCTGCCTTGTAAAGCTTCAAATTCACTCCACGCGCTTCTACAACTTTCAAGGCTTCTCGAATGGCCTTGATGGCTAATGATAATTCTGAAGAACTATTCATCAAGTTCAAAGCCAATTCTTCTGGATTTTCCAGATTTCCTGAGCGAGCAGCCGTCGAAGTGACACCCGCATTAATCGCCATGTGAATCCAAATCCACTCGACCATATCATGAGGCACTTCCCACTTCAAATCTGCAGAAGTCAGCAAAGTTGTCAGATCAGCATAGTTAGAAATGTGTGCTTTGTGTTCATCTTCTAGCATTAAATGGTCAAACAAGACACCATCCAAATGGTCCTCCTGCATGTGACCACCCGCTGTCGGAAAGGCCAGAATATAATCGTAATCTCCTGCCCACTCTTGGACCTCTTCTCGAGTATCCCAGAAATTACAGAAGAAAACAAGGGTGCCTTTGATATTATTTTTTCGCAAGGTCTCCACAGCTTCTTTGACAAACCCATGACGCACACTCAGAAAAATAAAATCATATTCCGAATCAGCTTCCGCCACATGAACCTCATAGGTGTCGTGTTTGTTTTCACCTTTGGAATGATAGCGACCATCTAGTAGATCAACCGACAACTCCTTCGGAGCTGTACTTTTCTTACTATCTCTCAGTACGTGTTCCACTTGATGGCCAGCTTTTTGAAAGGCGTAGGCATAAGTGGTCCCGATGACTCCAAGTCCTAAAATCGCTATTTTCACTTAAAAATCAATCCCTTTCCTTCAGTAGTTGTCTGGCTTCTCTTGTTTAACAAAAGCGTTGACAATAATTTGAATCATAAACTGGTCTCCATTTAGCTTTAAAGATTATCATTTTCTGAGTCTTCATGTATAGAAAATTCAAATGAAATTCTCTCAGGATGTCTAGGCAGACCGTAACTACTCAGATAATCCTTAACTTCCTTCACGGAACAAGAATATTCTAAGACTAGCTGATTGCCAGCTCTGTCTAAAATATGAATCCCCTCTCTATCCGCAATCTCTGGAACAATCAAATCGTCCGTATAAGTCAGTGTTACGGTCGTTATTTCATCATCCAGCAATTCATCAAATTCTTCTGTCATTTCAAAAATCAATCCCTTTTCCAAACTCTTCAACCTTATCTGGTTCATCACTAAACAAGGTCACATGTCCCATTTTTCGGTTGTGCTTTGCTTCTAGTTTACCATATAAGTGGAGGTGAGCGCTTGGATTTTCTGTCACATATGTTTCAGCAGCCTCGACGTGTTGGCCAAGTACATTGAGCATGACAGCAGGCGCATGAAGGTGGATTGCTGGGAGTGGTGCTCTGAGAACGCCCAAGATGTGCGTGTCAAACTGGGAGAAGTCGCAGGCTTCAATCGAATAATGCCCTGAATTGTGTGGACGTGGCGCAATTTCGTTGACAATGATGTCATCAGCTGTCGCAAACATTTCTACACAAAGTGTACCAGAAAGGTTCAGTTGTTCTGCGATTCGCACTGCCATCGCTTTGGCTTTTTCAGCTAGACTTTCTGAAATGCGAGCAGGCACAATGGTTTTTGAAAGAATGTTGTTGCGGTGGATATTTTCCTGAACAGGGAAGACTGTCACGTTCTTGCCATTCCCAGACACGATGACTGAAATCTCAAGGTCAAAGTTGACAAACTCTTCTAAAACGCAGTCTGCTGAATCGGCTAAAGCATAGGCTTCTTCCAAGTCTGCTTCTGAACGAATGACCTTCTGACCATGGCCATCGTAACCACCGGTCGCTGTCTTGAGGACATAATTTTTCGACAGATCGATATCTGTCAAATCTTGGCTTGAGGTCACAACCTTGTAAGGAGCCACAGTGACTTGGGCCTTGTTGGAAAGAAAGTCCTTCTCAAAAATGCGATTTTGGGAAATGCGAAGCAGGTCTGTCCCTTGTGGGAGTTGTCCATCTTTGATAACGGCATCCAAACCATCAGCATCCACATTTTCAAATTCATAAGTGAGAACATCACAGCGATCTGCCAACTGACGAAGGGCATCCACGTCGTCGTAAGGAGCTACGATGATTTCCGCCACACGAGAGGCTGGGCAATCAGCTGCTGGATCCAGTGCGATAACCTTGTGCCCTATGTAGATAGCTGAGATTGCCATCATCTGACCGAGCTGGCCACCACCGATAATCCCAATGGTTTTAGTTGAGCTCATTTGTAGACTCCTCTGCGATTTTTCCTTGTTCTTCTGCGAAATCTGCTAACGCTGTCGCAATAGCCTGGTCCTCTACTGAAAGAAGACGGAGGGCAAAGAGGGCAGCGTTGGTCGCACCCGCTTCACCGATCGCCATAGTTGCGACAGGCACTCCACCTGGCATCTGAACGATGGAATAAAGTGAATCCACACCGCTAAGAGCACGAGACTTGACGGGTACCCCGATGACTGGAAGGGTCGTTTTAGCAGCAACCATCCCTGGCAAGTGAGCTGCGCCACCTGCACCCGCGATGATGACCTTGATGCCACGGCTACGTGCTTCTTCGGCATGTTTGAACATGAGGTCAGGCGTCCGATGTGCGGAAACAACTTTCTTTTCGTAAGCAACACCGAAGTTATCGAGGACTTCAGCAGCTTTTTGCATGGTTGCCCAGTCGGATTTTGAGCCCATGATAATGGAAATTACTGGTTTCATTTTTTCTCCTTTTTCGATAATCGTCTATTGTAGTGCGGACGTAAGCGACCGCCTGTAGCGTTCCATTACTAAAACTGGAGCCTGAGTCTCCAGTTTTCCGCTCCTAGTAGCTCTGCTACTAGGAGTTCCACTACTGCGACGATTATCCTATACTAGCTCGCTAACGCTCGCAAATCAAACGACCATTATCTTAGTTTGGCTCGCTTTCGCTCGCCATGACAAAGTTAGTATCTGTTAATCTTTTATTGCCTTACTACCAATGTCGTTTCGGTAGAATAGGCCTTCTGTGTTTTGTTTATTGAGTTCGTTGTAGATGATATTTTGACCTTCTTTGACGGTGTCTGCTGTTGTGACTAGCATGTAAACACGTCCTCCGTTTGAGAGGAGATCTTGGCCATTTTCAGCGAATTTAGCACCAGCATAGTAAGTGATGATGTCACCCTCTGTCTTGGCTGGAAGCTTGACACCTTTCTCATAAGCGAGTGGGTAGCCGTTTGATGCTACAACCACGCCCAATGTCACACCCTTGTCCGTCCAAGTGATAGTTGGCTCTTTAGCATCCAAAATGTCAGTGATATTTTGTGCAAAGTCAGATGTCAAACGAGGCAAGATGATTTGTGTTTCAGGATCACCAAAACGTGAGTTGAACTCGATGACTTTCGGTCCATCAGCTGTCAAGATAAGACCAGCGTAAAGGACACCAAGGTAGGGACGACCTTCTTTAATCATGCCTTCAAGAACTGGCTTGACAATGGTGTCAACCGCTGTGTCAACCACGCTCTGTGGTAAGTGAGGAACTGGCGCATAGGCACCCATCCCACCAGTGTTAGGACCCTTGTCACCATCGTAGGCACGTTTGTGGTCCTGAGCTGTTGGCATGATGTAGAACTTGTCCCCGTTGACAAAGGCAAAGAGAGAAAACTCTTCTCCGTCAAGGAATTCCTCGATGACTACTCGCGCACCTGAATCACCGAATTTATTGTCCAAAAGCATCTCGTGAGCAGCTTCGACGGCTTGCTCAACCGTCTCCGCAACGACGACACCTTTCCCAAGAGCTAAGCCGTCTGCCTTGACGACGATTGGAGCACCTTTTTCCTCGATGTAGGCCTTGGCTTCTTCGAAATCTGAAAAAGTCCCATAGGCTGCTGTCGGAACGTCGTATTTGACCATGATTTCCTTTGCAAAATCCTTAGACCACTCAAGCTCAGCCGCAGCCTTGGTCGGACCAAAGGCTTTGAGTCCAGCCGCATTGAAATCATCCACGATACCAGCTGCAAGGGCATCATCTGGACCGATAAAGGTCCAAGCAATATCGTTCGCTTTTGCGAAGTCAATCAGCTTAGAATGTTCGGAAATTCCGATATTGATTAAATCAAGACCGTCCAATGTCATCCCGTCATTACCAGGAGCCACAAAAACCTGCTCAACGTCTCTAGACTCCAACAATTTCTTAGCAATCGCATGCTCACGACCGCCAGATCCAACAACCAAAAGTTTCATCTCGAACCTCTTTTGCGAATTATTTTATTAAATTATATCATAATCGTTCGTTTTATTCTAATGATTTCAGCAAAAGTCTTCTATTTTCAGTAGAATCCAAACATTTTTTGCTATTTTCTCCTATTTCTCATTTTTTTCCGAATAGTATAGGTGAGACCTACTAATTGACAAAAAGGAGTATTATGCAAACGATCAAAAAATTTGTAGTACTGACTTGTGCGACATGGGGGATGCAAGCCTCTATTGCCCATGCAGATCAAGCGACCAACGCTATCTATGCCGAAAAAGGGCAGCTGGTGATTCATCTTGGAAACGTCCCGGATAAGTATCAAAAGATCCAAGTTCCCGTTTGGTCTGACCAAAATGGCCAAGATGACCTGATTTGGTATCCTGTGGAACGCAGTGACAAAGGATTTGACCTACAAGTACCTTTAACCAACCACTCTGATCAAGCCGGACTTTATCATGTGCATGTCTATGGGGTGGAGGCAAATGAACAGCTAACCGGTCTTTACCCTCTCACGACCAGCGTCCAGCAAAAAGACCTGGCTTCTTCCCAGCCAAAAATCACGATCACACCCATCTCCTCACAAGAATTTGAGGTAGACCTAAAGTTATTCGAAGACGTTGACGAAATTGTCTTCCCCATCTGGTCTGAAGAAAATGGGCAGGATGATCTGGTCTGGTATCCCGCAAAGAAGGTCGCACCTGGACATTTCCAACTGCGCTTTCAAGCTCAAAAACACAAGGGAAGCGGGCTATTTCACCTACATGTCTATCAGAAAAGCCAGGGACAACTAAAAGGGCTATTCCCCACTACATTTCAAGTAGAAAAGGCAAAGCCAAAGCTCACTCCACTCGCTACACATCCGGGAAACACCTATCCGATCGGTGAGTGCACCTGGGGAGCCAAAGAATTAGCCCCTTGGGCCCACAACTGGTGGGGAAATGGCGGCATGTGGGCAGCTAGCGCACGCGCTGCTGGATTCCGGACAGGAGACACTCCAGAGGTCGGTGCCATCGCCTGTTGGGATGATGGGGGATATGGCCATGTCGCCTTGGTTACAGACGTCGAACATAACCAAAAAATTCAGATCCAAGAGGCGAACTACAACGGCCATCGCTATATCGACAACTTCCGCGGTTGGTTCGATCCAACCAACCCCATCTGGGGAACTGTCACCTACATCTACCCAGATTAAGGCCTTCATAACCAGCAGAAAAGACACTCATCATTGAATGAGTGCCTTTTTTGATTAATGTCTAAAATGTCTCACTCCTGTGAAGATCATGGTCAAACCATGTTTATCAGCCGCTTCAATAGACTCTTGGTCACGGACTGATCCGCCTGGTTGGATGATCGCTTTAATCCCTGCTTTGGCGATTTCTTCCACGTTATCCGCAAATGGGAAGAAGGCATCTGAAGCAAGAACAGCGCCGTCAAGACGGTCCTTAGCTTGATCAATAGCGATACGGACTGAAGCCACACGATTGGTTTGACCTGGGCCAACACCAAGTGTCATGTGGTCGTTGGTCACGATGATACCATTTGATTTCACATACTTGATAGCTTTCCAAGCAAACTCAAGAGCTGTCGCTTCTGTCTCAGTTGGTTGGCGTTTCGTCACCACTTGCCAGTCAGCTGGGCTTTCTTTCACCACGTCTTGGTTTTGAACGAGGAGACCACCAACAACACCAGTGTATTCTGCTTCCACTTCGCTAGCATCTTGAGCGTCAAATGGCAACTCAAGGATACGCAAGTTTTTCTTCTTGGTTGTCAAGATTTCAAGCGCTTCATCTGTATAGCTTGGCGCGATGATGATTTCGAGGAAAACGCCATGCATCTTCTTAGCTGTCGCAGCATCTACCTCACGGTTGAGAACCACGATTCCACCGAAGATCGATACTGGATCAGACTCATAAGCATAGTCCCAAGCAGTTTCGATGTCGTCAGCTTGACCGATCCCACATGGGTTCATGTGTTTGAGGGCCACAACAGTTGGACGGTCTTTGAAATCACGGATGATCCGGATAGCGGCATCAGCGTCACGGATATTGTTGAAGGATAATTCTTTCCCGTTCAGCTGTTTAGCGGAAGCGATGGAGTAATCCGTTGGCAAAGCTTTTTGGTAGAAGTCTGCATCTTGTTGAGGATTTTCCCCGTAACGCATTGGTTGCTTAAGATCATAAGTCAAAGTGAGTTTTTCAGGTTTTTCTTCACCCACTTGAGCAGTGAAATATTCTGCGATCAAAGCATCATAGGCTGCTGTATGACGGAAGACTTTCGCTGCCAAACGTTGGCGAGTTTCGTAACTTGTTTCGCCGTTTGCTGCCAATTCGTCAAGCACCACAGCATAGTCAGCAGGGTCTACCACAACCGTTACGCTAGCGTGGTTTTTCGCTGCTGAACGAAGCATGGATGGTCCACCGATATCGATGTTTTCAACCGCGTCAGCGTAAGTTACGTCTGGTTTGAGAATCGTTTCCTTGAATGGGTAAAGGTTGACCACAACAAGGTCGATCAACTCGATATTATTGTCCTTAGCAGCCTCTAGGTGACTATCGAGGTCACGACGAGCGAGCAGACCACCATGGATATTTGGATGAAGAGTCTTCACACGACCGTCCATCATTTCTGGGAAACCAGTCACATCGTCAATGGCAATAGTGTCTACTCCAGCATTATCAAGGGCAACTTTAGTACCACCTGTTGAGATAATGTCCCAACCGAGTTTTTTGAGTTCTTGGGCAAATTCAACAATGCCCGCTTTGTCTGAAACACTAATTAGTGCGCGTTTAGTCATTTTCTTTCTTTTCCTTTTTTAAAAAAGTTCTTTATCAGCTACAGTCGAAAATGTTTTTTCCGATCAATGGCTTCCTTATTTTCGTGCTACTCCCAAACGTTCCAAGACTTCAGGATAGAGTTTGTACTCTGTTTCGTGGATGCGAGTTTCAAAAGTATCAAGGGTATCCCCTTCAAGGCGTGGCACACGGACTTGTTTGATGACCTTCCCAGTATCAACGCCAGAATCCACCCAGTGAATGGTCACACCGCTCTCAGCAACGCCTGCATTCCAAGCATCCTCAATACCATGAGCACCTGGAAATTCAGGGAGATAAGCTGGGTGAATATTGATGATACGGCCTTCATAAGCTGCTAGCAAGGTGGGGCCAACGATTTTCATATAACCGGCCAAACAAACCAAATCAATCTGGTGTTCATCCAAGAGTTTGACGATAGCTTCTTCATAAGCTACTTTATTGTCAAATTCCTTGAGTTCAAAGGCATGGCTCACCACGCCAAGGTTTTTAGCACGTTCTAAGACATAGGCATCCCGATGATCTGAAAAGACAAATTCTACCGGAAATTGTTCCGCAATCACCTGAAAGTTTGAGCCGTTGCCAGAGGCAAAAACAGCAATTTTCATATTCGATACAAAGGGACGTTTCGGCTAGCCGAACAGTTTCGTAGAAAAATAGGAAATCATTGCTGGGTGCTTGCACACAAAATGATTTCTCTTTTTTCCTAGAAAATGAGTCCCGTGTTCAGTTAGGCTTGCTAACTAAACATTCCTTTCTACAATTTCTCCGTATAAAATGGTGATAGCACCATTATTTAATCACCACACTTGCGCCATCTTTCTTCACAATCCGACCGATTTCATAAACAGGTTCGTTAAGAAGTTCTTTGACACGTTCAACATTTTCTGGCTTCACCGCAAGCATGAGACCAATCCCCATGTTGAAGATTTCAAACATCTCTTCATGTTTGATTTGGCCATATTTTTCAAGGGCTTTGAAAATTGGAAGAACTGGCACTTTGCTTTCGTCAATTTCAGCAGCCAAGTCATCTGAGAACATACGTGGTACATTTTCGATGAAACCACCACCTGTGATGTGGGCAATTCCGTTGACCAATTCTTCTTTGATGAGTGGCAATGCTGCTTTGACGTAGATACGAGTTGGTTCCAAAAGAACGTCTTTAAGTTTCTTCCCTTCCAATTCTGGGAGAACTTCTTCACCTGTGTAATCCGCAAAGACACGACGAACAAGTGAGTAACCATTTGAGTGGATACCGCTTGAAGCAAGTCCAAGAATCACATCCCCTTCAGCTACTTTTGAACCGTCGATGATTTGAGATTTTTCTGCAACACCGACAGCAAAACCTGCCAAATCATAGTCGTCTTCACCATACATACCAGGCATTTCAGCAGTTTCACCACCAATGAGAGCTGCACCAGCCTGCACACAACCTTCAGCAACTCCAGCAACGACTTGCTCTAATTTAGCTGGTTCATTTTTACCAGTTGCAATATAGTCAAGGAAGTAAAGGGGCTCCGCACCTGCGGCGATGATATCGTTAACACACATAGCGACACAATCTTGACCGATGGTATCGTGTTTGTCGTACTTAATAGCAAGCATGAGTTTAGTACCGACACCATCTGTACCTGAGATCAAAACAGGCTCTTTGACACCTGTTTTTGAAAGATCGAACATACCACCGAAGCCACCGAGAGCTCCCATAACACCTGCACGTTCCGTACGAGCCACGTGTTTTTTGATCCGTTCAACAACTTCATAACCTGCTTCAACGTCCACACCCGATTGGGCATAAGCATTTTTAGACATAATTTTTTCCTCTTTTTTCTTCTGCACTAATCTTAATAGAAAGAAGTATGTTCTTTCAAACTTTCCACATAGCGTTCTTCGTAGTCATACAAAGGTGTTGGATATTTTCCATCAAAGTAAGCCACACAAAGACCGCCATTTGGGGCATCTGTATCGATTCCAATAGAATCAATCAAGCCATCGATTGACAAATACGTCAAGCTATCTGCACCAATGATATCGCGTGTTTCCTCTACTGTATGATTGGCAGCAATCAATTCCTTACGTGTTTGAATATCGATCCCGTAGAAACATGGATAAGCCAGAGCTGGACTACCGATTGCTACGTGAACCTCTGTTGCCCCTGCTTCTTTTAGCAAATTAACGATACGACGCGAGGTCGTCCCACGTACGATAGAATCATCGATCATGACAACCCGTTTGCCTTTCACGACACCGGATACGGCAGAGAGCTTCATACGAACCCCTTGCTCACGCAATTCTTGTGTTGGTTGGATAAAAGTCCGTTGGGTGTATTGGTTTTTAATCAAGCCCATTTCATTTGGTAGGCCAGATTCTTCCGCAAATCCCATAGCTGCACTAAGTGAGGAGTTAGGTACACCGACCACAATATCTGCTTCATGTTTAAATTCACGTGCCAATTGAGCCCCCATACGTTTACGAGCTGTATGGACATTGACCCCTTGAATATTGGAGTCCGGGCGGGCAAAGTAGATATACTCCATCGAACAAACAGCCAATTGGGTGTCCGTTGTATAGTTATCGTAAGTGATGCCGTTATCATCGATGATCACGACTTCACCTGGATTCACATCGCGGATCCACTCAGCACCAACCACTTCAAAGGCACAGGTTTCAGAGGAAACTACGATAGCGCCATTGGCCATTTTCCCAATCGAAAGAGGACGGAAACCATTTGGATCCAAGGCCGCAATCAGCTTATCTTCCAGCATGAGAAGGTAAGCAAATCCACCTTTCACCGTATTCAGGGCTTCTTTCACCTTACCCATGAAAGAAGGGTTGTGGCTCCGACGAATCAAGTGGGCCAAGATTTCTGAATCAGAAGTTGAGCTAAAGATCGCTCCGTTATTTTCCAACTCCCGTTTAAGGGACTTGGCATTGGTCAAATTCCCGTTATGGGCCAGTCCAAACTGGGTATCATGAAAGCGAAAGAGGAAGGGTTGGATGTTATCCACCGAAGCTTCCCCAGCTGTCGCATAGCGAACATGGCCAATCGCTCCCGTTCCTGTTAACTTATCCAAGTTAGCAGGATTTCGAAATACTTCTGAGAGAAGCCCCGTGTCACGATACCGTTTTAATTGACCCGCATCATTCGAAAGGATCCCTGCCCCTTCTTGACCACGGTGTTGAAGACTGTGTAATCCGAAATAAGTCAGTTTTGCAGCATCTGGGTGTCCCCAGATCCCAAAAATACCACATTCTTCATTAAGAGATTTAACTTCGTATGTCATTTTGTATACCTTTTATTTTCCAGTAAAGTATTTAACCGCTGATGCAAAGAGATGTTGGTCTTTATTTCCTGGAATATTTTGGAAGAGACCGTCTTCGAAACGTTCTGAGTGTCCCATCTTCCCGATGATTTGACCGTTCTTGCTGGTAATCCCTTCAATCGCATGGACAGAACCATTTGGATTGTATTTTGAATCCATGCTTGGTTTACCTTCGAAGTCAACATATTGGGTAAAGATTTGACCATTGTCACGAAGCTCTGCAAATTCTTCAGCTGTCACGACAAACTTCCCTTCACCGTGTGATACTGGGATGGCATGGATATCACCAACTTTCACGCCTGCAAGCCATGGTGAGTTGGTGTTGGCAATCCGTGTTTCTACCATCTTAGCCACGTGTTGGTTGGCATCGTTGTAGAAGAGGGTTGGACTGGTGCTACTTGCATCTTCAAAGTTACCATATGGAAGAAGACCTGATTTGACAAGGGCTTGGAATCCGTTACAGATACCAATAATCAAACCACCACGTTCGATGAAGTGATCGATAGCTGCACGTACTTTTTCATTGAGCAAGATGTTTACGATGAATTTAGCTGATCCATCTGGTTCATCCGCTGCTGAGAAGCCACCTGCAAAGAAGATAATATTAGCTTTTTCGATATTGTCAACCATGGTGTCAACAGACTTGACAATTACCTCTTCATTCAGTGTGACAAATGGTACCAAGTTGACTTTTGCTCCTTCTTTTTCGAAGGCCTTAGCGGAATCATATTCTGAGTTGGTACCTGGGAATACCGGGATGTAAACTACTGGTGTGTCAACTGTTTCTTTAGCTTTAATCACAGCATTTGTTGTTACAGCCGGTACTTCTTCCAACTCAGTTGCTTGTGCAAATTCCGTTGGGTAAACTTCTTCCAATTTACCTTGGAAAGCACTGTCAAGTTTGTGTCCATCAAGCGTTACACCATTGACAGTAAGTGTAAAGTCAGCTACTGTTTGTCCAATCTTGGCAACACCTGCAATTTCTTCAGGCGATGTGAAGACGAATCCACCCAATTGAGCTGTCAAGCTAGTGTCAAGGTCAGCTAATTCGACGTTAGCTCCAATATGGTTCCCAAATGTTGCAAGGGCAAGAGCTTCAACCACACCACCATATTTAACAGCTGATGCAGCTGTCACTTTGTGGTCAGCTTGGATGGCTTCAAATTGAGCAAAGTTAGACTTGATAAGTTCGAAGTCAATTTCTTGTGCCAAAGTTTGACCAGGAATGTAGTAAATATTTTCACCAGCAGCTTTGAATTCTGGAGAAAGAACCTTACGGCTATCCGCAGTTGTTACCCCAAAAGCAACCAAGGTTGGTGGTACTGTCAATTCTTCAAAGGTACCAGACATAGAGTCTTTACCACCGATAGATGGCAAACCAAGTTGAATCTGAGCTTCGATTGATCCAAGGAGAGCTGATACTGGTTGACCAAAACGCTCTGCTTGTTTATCCATACGCTCGAAATATTCTTGATAAGAGAAACGAGCCTTAGACCAGTTTGCACCAGCAGCAACCAAACGAGCTGTTGCTTCGATTACTGCATAGGCAGCGCCATGATATGGAGACCATTCTGCTACATAAGGGTTGAATCCTTGCGCCATAACAGAAGCAGTTGTTGTCACGCCATGTTGGACTGGCAATTTCTGTACAGAAGCTTCCGTTGGTGTGATTTGGTAGCGACCACCGAGTGGGTGATTGACTGTTGAACGACCAACTGAGCTATCAAAGATGGTTTGTAAACCTTTTTGACTGGCATGGTTAAGGTCAGCCAAGACTTCAAGAGTATCAGCTTCAAGGGTTTCAGCAGATGTTTGACGCTCTTCTGGAAGCTTGACATCCTTGTCAACCACCTTAGCATCTACGACAACACGTACACCGTTTGTATCAAGGAAACGACGTTCCAAATCAACGATTGTTTCACCATTCCAGTGCATGACAAGATTTGGTTTTTCAGTCACTTTCGCAACGACAACAGCATCAATATTTTCTTTATTACATTCAGCAACGAAGGCATCTACATCTTCTGGACGAACCACTACAGCCATACGTTCTTGAGATTCAGAGATGGCAATTTCTGTACCGTTCAAGCCTTGGTATTTCAATGGCACTTTGTCTAGATCAATTTCAAGACCATCTGCCAATTCACCGATAGCCACACAGACACCACCAGCACCAAAGTCATTTGACTTCTTGATAAGACGTGTCACATCCCCATTACGGAAAAGACGTTGAATCTTACGTTCTTCGATGGCATTCCCTTTTTGAACCTCAGCACCAGCTGTTTCAACAGATTCAACCGTTTGAACTTTAGAAGAGCCTGTCGCACCACCGACACCATCACGTCCAGTCTTACCACCGAGCAAGATAATCACATCACCTGCTTCAGGTTTCTCACGGACAACATTTTCCTTAGGAGCCGCACCGACAACTGCACCTAGCTCCATACGCTTAGCAACGAAACCTGGGTGGAAGTATTCACGAACGTAAGTTGTTGCAAGACCAATTTGGTTACCGTATGAAGAATAACCGTGAGCCGCTGTTTTAGAAATCACTTGTTGTGGCAATTTACCAGCGCGAGTTTCAGCAATTGGAGCTGTAATATCGCCAGCACCTGAGATACGCATAGCTTGGTAAACATATGAACGCCCTGACAATGGGTCACGAATGGCACCACCGATACAAGTAGCCGCTCCACCAAAAGGTTCGATTTCCGTTGGGTGGTTATGGGTTTCGTTCTTGAACATGAGAAGCCATGGTTCTTTGACACCATTGACATCCACTTCAATTTCAACTGAGCAGGCATTGATTTCATCAGACACTTCCATGTCGTCCAAACGACCATTGGCACGCTCATAACGACCAAAAATAGTCGCCATATCCATCAATGTTTGAGGTTTTTCTGTACGTCCCAACTCATCACGCATGGCAATATACTTGTCATAAGTCGCTTGCAATTGTTTTTCAAATTTAGAAGCTGAGAAGTCAATGTTTTTCAACTCCGTCTCGAAAGTCGTGTGACGGCAGTGGTCAGACCAGTAAGTATCCAAAACCTTCAACTCAGTCTCAGTTGGCACACGTCCAATAGACTTGAAGTAATCTTGAATGAAAAGAAGGTCATCCACTTCCATGGCCAATCCTTGCTCAGCCTTATACTGTGCAAAATCTTCTGCCGTATAAGTTTCAAAGAAATCCAAGCTTGGAATGGTCTTGTCAGACTCAGAGAAATCCTGTTTCGCAATACCAACAGTGATATCTTTGAAGCGAGAATCCACTGGGTTCAAAAGGTAGTTTTTGACAGCTTCCAACTCATTCGCATCAATATCCTTGTTGGCCAAGTACAATTGTGCTGTGTTCACCGTTACATCATTTGAACTACCAAGCAAAAGCAAAGCTTCTTGTGAAGATGCCGCACGTTGGTCAAATTGACCAGGCAAACTTTCGATAGCAAAGAAAGCATGCTTCTCAAGATCAGCCTGAACCGCAGCTTCATCCAGAACAGTATCGGTCACTTGCTCAGAGAAGATATGTTTTTCCGCACGCGCAAACAAATCCTCTGCCAAACCAAAAACATCGTAAACCTGAACAATCCGAAGATCCTTCAAGGTTTTCAACTGAAGATTATGCTGTAATTCTTTTACTAAAGAGTCCGATTTCACACGAAAATCAGCTTTTTTCTCAACGAAAATACGTTTATCCATTTTAGTTCCTTTACTTCTATTCAAAAATGCTCTTGAAGACGAAGGTTTTCCGTTTCAACCAAATTATTTCAAGTCTTGCAACTTCTCTAACACAACCTTATATACATCCGTTAGGCTACCCAAATCTCTACGGAAAACATCCTTGTCCATATGGTGCCCTTCAGCATCCCAAAGGCGGCAGTTATCTGGTGAAAATTCGTCTGCCAAGATGATCTTACCATCCTTATCAAAGCCAAATTCCAATTTGAAATCAATCAAACGAAGACCAATTTGTGCAAACCAATCTTTCAGCAATTCATTGATACGACGCGTTTCTTCCTTGATATAGGCAATTTGTTCGTCGTTAGCAATATCTAAAAACTTCACATGCTCATCATTGATGAATGGGTCATCCAACTCATCGTTTTTATAGTAAAATTCAACGATTGGAGTTTCCAGATTCAAACCTTCTTCAACGCCAAAACGTTTTGAGAAAGAACCCGCAGTCACATTACGAAGAACAACCTCTAAAGGAATGATTTTTACTTTCTTGTTGAGTTGTTCTGTGTCAGAAATACGTTCGATAAAGTGAGTAGCTACACCAGCAGCATTCAATTTTTCAAAAATAAGAGACGAAATCTGATTATTTAGCACACCTTTCCCTTTAATAGTCTCTTTACGAGCACCATTAAGCATAGTGGCCTGGTCCTTATAGACCGACTTAATCACATGTTCGTCCTCAGTAGTATAGATATCCTTAGCTTTTCCAGTATAAATCAGTTGATTGGTCATGACTTTGTTCGCCTTTCGTATTTTATCACCTTCATTCTATCACATACAAAGTGTATTTTCAATAAAATTCCGTACAATATAAGCAGAATCCGAATAAAAAGGACAGAAAAAAAGATCATCCAGAATAATCTCTGAACGATCCCTTTTTCATTAGTGACCAGCAGTTCGTTTTTCGATATAGTCGACAACATCCCCTACTGTGTTAAATTCATCAATAGCCTTGTCCGGAATCTCAATTTGGTATTCATCCTCAAGATTGATAATAAATTCCATCAATTCAACAGAATCCGCCTGTAAATCCTTACGTAAGTCAGATTCCAAAGATATTTGAAATTCTGGACCCTTGCGATCTTTGAGAAATTCCTCAATTGTAGCTAAAATTTCGTTTTGTTTACTCATACATTACCCTTCCTTCGATAATTCCTTCACTGATTTTCCAACAACATCTGTCTCTAACATGGTCCGAATCTGACGAATCGTGCTATAGACAGCTTTGGCATCACTCGAACCATGCGTTTTAACAACAGGTGCTTGAAGACCAAACAAGACCGCTCCTCCAACATCTGAGAAATCCAAGGTTTGCTTCAATGATTTCAAACGGTCCTTGAGCAGAAAAGCTCCTAATTTCGCCTTCCAGTTTCCAGTGGCAATCGCTTGTTTCAATTGCTTCAAGATCCCAAAAGCCGTTCCTTCCATCGTTTTCAAGACAGCGTTTCCCGTGAAACCATCCGCCACAACGACATCAGCAACGCCATCCATCAAGTCACGCGCTTCCACGTTTCCAACAAAATGAATCGACTCATCCTCAGATAACAATTGGTAGGTTTCCTTGCGCAAAGGATCTCCCTTACTAGCTTCTGTCCCATTGTTCAATAGACCCACGCGCGGTTTTTGAATCCCACGAACATTTTCAGCATAATAAGACCCCATCAGAGCATACTGATGCAAGTGCTCCGGTGTATTTTCCGCATTGGCCCCTAAGTCTAGCATGTCATACCCACGACCATCAACCGTCGGAAGTGTCGACATCAAACCTGGACGTTCCACGCCCTTGATGCGCCCAACGATAAAGAAACCAGCCGCCAATAGCGCACCTGTATTTCCCGCAGATAGCATAGCATCGACCTTACCATCCTTCACATCCTTGGCAGCTAAGACCATCGAAGCCTGTTTTTTCCGACGAATGGCCCGCGTTGGCTCATCATCTGAATCGATTTTTTCTTCCGTATGCACAATCGATACACGTTCTGTTGCGGTTAAATAGTCTTTGATTTTTGCCTCATCGCCATATAAGACAATCTCAATATCATCAAAATCACGAATGGCTTGATTCACACCTTCTACCAAGGCTTGAGGTGCATTATCGCCCCCCATTGCATCTACTGCAATTTTTTTCATGTTTCACCTCCAGATGAATCTTTCATAATCGCTCCCCAATCACTCAAGGAATCGATAAACTTTTTAGCTTTTAAATGGATCCCTACATACTCCTCATACAATTGATCAATTGCCTGACGCAGAGCTGCTTTCATCTCCGCTTGTAGAGAAATCGTCTCTAACTCACTGAATCGTACTGCTTGAAACTGATCCAATAAATAGAGAACATTCGGATGCCAGTGAGCGCGTCTCTCATCCTGATCATAATGATCCGGACAAAGGACCCCACTATAGCGAAAAGAGTAATCAAAAGGAAGACCAACCCGATGACAGAAACAGCATTCATGCAGATTCAAGACAACCCCAAATCGTGATAGAATCTGAATCTCAAAAATATTGGTCAAAACCTCATAATCCAGTCCCTCTTCCATCAAAGACAAGGTCTTTTCCAAAAAAGCAAACAGGGCCGGATCCACCTGATTATCCTGAATACTTGCATCTGCAAGCGCCAGAACATAGGTCGCGTAAGAAAGGGCAAAAAGATCTGCATTGATTTTCTTATAAACCTGCACATCTTGAAAATCATCAATATAACTCAACCCATCATCATTGATTTTCAATAACATATCTGCCGTTACCAAAGGTTGCAACATGGGATTCAACCGTGATTTTCCCGCATGTTTCACAAAAAACATCCGCTTCCCTGACTTCTCTGTGAAGATTTTGACCAGCTTGTCATCCTCACGAAACTCCCGATTATACAGGACAATTCCCCGGGTCTCAATTGACTCCAGCATGTTCTTCCATATACTCCTTCAAGCGTTTCATTGCTTCCTTGATAACCTCCATGCTGGCTGCATACGACAAACGCACATAGCCTTCACCATATTGGCCAAAAGCAGCACCAGGAATGAAAGCAACCGCTTTTTCACGCGCAAAATCCTGCAAGAAAGCAAAGGAATCCTGATTATAACCAGCTGGGATTTTAGCAAAAATATAAAAGGCTCCATCTGGCTTAATAATCTCAAACCCAAGCGCGGACATCTGTTCGATAATATAATCCCGACGCTTCACATATTCCTTCTTCATTGGCTCCGCATCATCTCGACCTTCCGTCAAAGCTTCGATCGCAGCATACTGGTTCATGGTTCCAGCAGCCGTTACCAAATACTGATGGCTCTTGATGAGTTGGGCCGTCAATGCAGCAGGCGCAAAGATAAAGCCAAGCCGCCAGCCTGTCATGGCATGAGATTTGGACAAGCCATTAATAACAATGGTCTGTTCAGGAATGAAGGAGGCCATAGAAACATGCGCTTCTCCAGTATAAGTCAGCTCTGAATAGACTTCATCACAAATCACAAAGACTTCATATTTTTTTAAGACAGCAGCCAATTCCGCCATCTGTTCGCGCGAATAAGTAACACCCGTTGGATTAGCTGGATAATTGAGAATAACAGCCTTCAATTTTTCACCCTGCTCTAGAATCGCCTTTTCCAACTTTTCAGGAGTCAAGACAAAACGATCTGCTGTCGTATCAATTTCGACAACATCTGCTCCCACCAAATTTATAATCGGTTCATAACCAGGATAAGCTGGCGCCGGAAGAAGTACTACATCTCCAGGTTCCAAGATCGCTGTCAAGGTGGCAGATAAGGCTTCTGTCGCACCGATCGTCACCAATATCTCATCCTCAGGACGGTAGTGAATACCATACTTGTCAGCCACAAACTGACTTGCAGCCTCACGCAAAGCCAGTAAGCCACTCATCCCAGTATAATGGCTAAAATTCGCATCAATTGCAGCCTTTCCTGCTTCTTTTACATGTTCAGGAGTTGTAAAATCAGGTTCCCCCAACGTCAAACGCAAGACACCAGGAATGGAAGAAATTGATTGATCGAACTGACGAATCAAAGAAACTTCAATCCGATTCAGATTTTTATTAAAACGTTTCGTTAAATCCATAGAACACCTCCAAAAACACTTATATTCATTATACTATAAATAGGACCCCATCGCAAAAGAACAAGCCAGATCCCCATCTTGTGTTCACCATCAAAGGACATTTCAACAATTCCCCCATACAAAAAAGACTTAGCAATGCTAAGTCTTTCAAGACATTATTGTTGACCACGTGTTGCCACGTATTTCAATTGATCTGCATGTTTCGCCACAAAATCCTTCATTTCTGAATCAGGAATTTGACGAAGGTAGAGGTTAGAACGAATGGTTTCATCCTCTTCACGACAAGTTGACAATACTAAATACTTATCAGATGCTTTGATCTTGATATTTGGATTCTTAGTTTGCCCATCTTCATAAACCTTCTTCAACTGAGTCGTAAAGTCTTTGTCGTCTTCAAAGCTAGTACGATAGAAAGCAGTTGTTTCAGGTACAATCACCAAGCACATAGCTTCATAATAATACTTGCGCTCAGGCGTTTCAATGACAACATACGGATGTTGATCAAAGTAGTCTTGTTTATCGTAATAGTTAACGTCATTAAACATGCGGTGATCGCCGACCTTACTACCACGAGCATGACCAAATAGCCATGTCAGACGATCACTAAAATCTTTCTTATTATCCGTGTCCATGAAGACTGTACCCATATAGGGTTCATTTCCACCATCAAAAGTCTTATCCAAGTATGTTGCATTATCTCCTGTTTGAACGACAGGTTCATCCAACTCTGTACCTGGAGCATAAACATAAGCAATCGCTTCAGGGTTAACAGACGTTAGTTGGTCAAAGCGATTCTTTAGATAATCTTTTTCTTCTTGACTAGGTTCATATTTCACAGCTTGGGTAGAAGAACTGCTACCAGAAGAAGCTGCTTTCTTAGTTGCATTAGATGTTTTTCCACCAAATGGATTAAAGAATAAAAATCCAGTTACAATAACAACTATTGCTACTATAGCAGCAAATAGAAGAGCAAATTTATTTGATTTTTTTTCTCCAGATCTTTTCATTAATTGATCTCCTCAAAACGTTTTTTTTCTAAAAAATATCACTGAGCCCAAGGACTCAGTGATATTTTTATGAGCTAATTAATTAGAAATTATTTAACTGCGCTAGTTTTTGGAAGTGATTTTTCACCAGCTTTTGCAGATGAAGATTTAGCTCCAGCTACAGCACCGTTATCTTTACCGTTTTCTTTTTTATCTGCTTTAGCATCTGCTGCTTTAGCACCAGCTACTTGACGCAAGTTACGGTAGTTAGCAGTGATATAGAATCCGCTTGGAGTTTCAGCATGAGCTGCAACATCAACATCTACCAACCATTTAGTTCCATCATGTGGGTTAACTACTTCGATAGTTTGAGCACCCAATTGAGCTTTAGCAGTTACAGTTTGAGTTTTACCCCAAAGTTGGATACCTTGGCTAAAGTATGGGTTACGTGGAATAGCATTCAAATCACCACCGTTGTTGTAGTTTTCACCTGTGTAGTGATCTTGTGAAGTAATGTCTTGTTTACCAACAAAAGCTGGATCTTTTGCACGATCTTCTTTGTTAGTACGAGTGAAACTGTTTGATGCTTCAGAAGTTCCTGCAGCAGGAGTTGCAGCAGGAGTTGCACCTGGTTGGTTACCAAAAATTTGTGCATAAGCTTCTGCGCGTTCTGCTGGAGTTGTTGTTGGTTGTTCCGCAAATGCTGGAGCTGCTGCTGCAAATACTGCAAGAGCTGCTACTGATGATAATAAAACTTTTTTCATTGTTTTATCTCCTTTTATAGTTTAAAAATATTCGTTACTTCGTAACTATGATTAGTATACTAAGATATTCTGCCTATGTCAAGACTTTTTCTAGATTTTTTTAAAAAAATTTAAGATTTCTTCATATTTGATACCCAAAATTACGATTTAGAGATATATTATACTCTTTTATTTTTTATAAACGGAATTTTGATTAGAAAAATCTCACAATTTGGAATGACTATCTCTTTTCTACATACCTTATATAGTCTAGTTAGTAATAGCACAAATACTTCGTCTTACTTATTTCACAGCCCTATTCTCTGGCAATTTCTTCTTGGGCAAACTAGGATCTGCTTTGTTTTCTAGTTTTTGAGCTGCTTGAACCAGTTTTTTTCGCTTCTTTTCATTTTTTATTTTTTGCCACCACTGTTTCATTCCCATTTGTACTTCCTCCTATGCAAAAGAGGCTGTTTTTCAGCCTCCTTATTGTTAACATTTTTTGGCATTTCCGATTTCAAACAGAGGGGAAAGAGGACGATTTTCATGAATACGAACAATGGCCTCTGCAAGGAGTTTCGCAATCGAAATTTGCTCAATCTTATCAATCAAGCGATCTTCCGGTAGATAAATTGTATCCAATACCACCAACTTCTTAATGGCTGATTTTTGAATGTTGTCCATCGCTGGGCCTGATAAAACTGGGTGCGTACAGCTTGCATAAACCTCTACAGCTCCTGCTTCAGCAAGGGCATCCGCCGCATGACAGATTGTACCAGCTGTATCAATCATATCATCAATCAAAATACAAGTCTTACCTTCAACACTCCCAATGATATTCATCACTTCACTCGTATTCATCTTATCGACACTCCGGCGTTTATCAATAATCGCAATCGGAGTCTTCAAAAATTCAGCCAATTTCCGAGCACGAGTCACACCACCATGGTCTGGACTGACAACAACATAGTCTTTTCCAATCATCCCGCGACGTTCGAAATAATCTGCGATCAAAGGCGCCCCCATCAAGTGGTCAACAGGAATATCAAAGAAACCTTGAATTTGAGCAGCGTGCAAATCAATTGTCAACAGACGATCAACTCCAGCAACCTCAAGCATATTAGCTACCAACTTAGAAGTGATTGGTTCACGAGCCCGAGCTTTCCGGTCTTGACGAGCATAGCCGTAATACGGCATCACCACATTAATAGATTGCGCACTAGCTCGTTTCAACGCATCTACCATAATCAAAATTTCCATAAGATTATCATTAACCGGTGAGCTAGTGGATTGCAAAATATAAACATCTTTCCCACGGATTGATTCTTCAATATTAACCTGAATTTCTCCATCAGAAAATTGACGAACCGTTGACTTTCCAAGCGGTAGCCCCATTTCACGAGACACACGTTGAGCCAATTCTTGATTTGACGACAAAGCAAAGAGCATTAAATCAGAAAATGACATGATTTCCTCCAGTAAAATCTAAAAACCATATTGTACAGTCAGCACAAATTTCTCCTGTAAACATTTTATCGCTTTTTAAGCAAATATTCAAATATTAATTTATGGAAAATACAAAATCCGGCTCTACCGACACTATTTCAAAAAAAGAAGCAGAACAACTGTCCTGCTTCTTTTTAATTCTTAGTTTGGATAGATATAAGTAACAGTACCTTGAGCTGTTGTTGGGTTGAACCAACCACGGTAGTTACCAATACTACGGATACCGTTATAGTTAGATTCAGAAACTTGGATACTTGTTGTAGATTGAACAGCTGTAACGACTGCTACGTGTCCATATCCACCATCATTCCAACATGCAATAGCACCAACTTGTGGTTGAGATCCTGTACGGAATCCAGCAGCCGCTGCACTTGCAGCCCATTGACCACCGTTGCCCCAGTAATCGCCAGCCCATGGAGCCAATGTCTTCGCACCCCATGTACATTCACCAACTGGATAAGATGATGCAGATGTACTATAAGTTGGACGAGAAACAGTTGCTGCTGGAGCTGCTGCTGCTTGAGTTTGAACAGCAGGTTGAGCTGCTGCTTGAGTTTGTGCAGCCGCTGGTGTTGCAGCAGGTGTTTGTGCTGCTGCCTGAACTTGTGCTTGAAGAGTTGTATTAGCAGAAGCTTTTACAGCTGCTTGTTGTTCTTTTTGTTTTGCACGGTAAGCTGCCTCAGCTGCTGCCGCTGCTGCCGCTGCTTTTTCAGCTTCAGCTTTTTGTTGCAACAAAGCGTTCTTTTCGTTTTCAGCAGATGATTTTTCAGCTGCCAAATTCAATTGTGCCACTTTCAACTCAGCTTCTTTAGTTGACAAAGCTTGCGCATCATCTTCTAATTGCTGTTTATTTGCAATAACAGTATTGATAGCGTCGTTGTTTTCTTTTTGTTTTTGTGCAATGTCTTCTTTATCACGTTTTTGCTCTTGCAACATTTTGTTGTTAGCATCTGCAATTTCATTCATAGCAGAAATACGTGAGATAGCTTCTGTCAAAGATCCAGAGCTAACAATCGCATTAATATAGCTTGTTGCAGTTCCAGTTGTTTGAGCACTACGTGCTTGATTTGCAAGTGATTCTTGACGAGCAACAATATTTTTTGACAACTCATCAATCTCAGCTGACAATCGTTCAGATTCTTCATTCAAACGGTCATTTTCAGCTTGAAGATTTTCTTGTTGTTGTTTAATTTCAGATACTTGACCTTGGATTTGATCTACCTGAGCTTGTGCACTTTGTTGTTGTTGATTAATACTATTGATTTTGTTATCTTGAGCAGCAATCTTATCATCTGTTGAGTCAGCTGATACACCTGCTACAACAGCACCTTGTGATAAAGCAACTGTACTCAATAAGATTGTGGCAAATAATTTTTTCTTCATTAGATAAATTTTCCCTTTCTAATAAGACACTAACTAGTATAACAAATTTTTTGAAGATTTATATTACGCTATTGTTACATTTTTATTTCGAGTTTATAAATAAATCTTTTCAAGTAAAGGCTGTAATACGATCATTAGAAGCACATTCAAAATTAAACTTGGAAAAATTTGGTAAATAATTAGTGTAATCCAGTTAAATTTTATGCCGATAAAAAGAATCAAAAGAAGATTTGTTAAAATCTGAAATAATAGAATCGTTAATAAAAATGTAAAAAAACGAGTCAATCGATTGACCAAAATAATCTGATTACACCGATAAAAAATCACCTGTAGTAAAGGAAATACTAGGAAGGTAATTCCTAAAGTGTGTAAAAAATACACATCAAAACAAAAACCAAAGAAGACTCCCCACCAAATACTAGCTATCTCAGAGAAATAGAGACTCAATAACATAAAACCATATAGAAATAAAAATGAAGTAGGTTCAAAGGAGTTTGGACTGAAACGAGAAATAAGAAAAGAGATCTGTCCGTCAACAAATAAAGATAAGAATAAGATTAAAGGGAAAAAATGGTACTTACGTATGACTTTCACACTACTCTCCAATCAATAGTACATAACGATTGACATCTAAATTAGCCTTTGGTTTCACACGAATTTCTTGCCCTAACTGATCAGATGCCTTTTGAGTAGAAGCCACTGTACCAAGAGGTAAGTCACTACTCTTATATTTTCCTAAACCACTTGTTGAAACCAGAGATCCTTTTTTAATTTCAACTGGATCTCCAATTTGCAACAACCGAAACTCACCTGTCTTCTCGTCATAACCATTTAATAAAGCAAAAATAGATTGACCTTGACTCTCAATTTTAAACGTCAGGTGTTGTGAGGAAATAGTATCTTCGACTAATAATTTCACTTTGCTAAAATTTTTCTCTATACTTTCTACCACACCAATGACGCCACCAGACGAAAGAACAAACATAGAATCAGAAATTCCATCTGAACTACCTTTATCAATAACAAATTCCTGATCCCACGAACCATAATTACGGTCGATAATCTCACTAACGACTTGTTTAGAACCCGATACAGAATTCTTGATTGACATCAAATCCTTTAATTCTCTATTTTCTGATTCCAAACGGTTAAGTTTTGACTGGTCAATATCCTTTTGATAAAGACGTGATTTTAACGAACGGTTTTCATCATTTAATTCAGATAAATTCTTTAAATCCTTTGCCTTAGATTCCACAACAACAAATGGTACCGATACTGCCTTATCAACAATAGCTAATATATCAGAAGATTTTAAAACAATCGAAGTTCTAACAGATGGAAAAAGAAATAAAATTCCTGAAACAGTTAAAACAAACACAAAACTAAAAATTTTAAAGAATCGATTCAAGAACATAGACAAAACCTTCAAAAATATAAAAAATAGTTTGAGATGACATCTCAAACTTCGAAATTATACGGAGAATGGGGGATTCGAACCCCCGCGCCAGTTACCCGACCTAACGATTTAGCAAACCGTCCTCTTCAGCCTCTTGAGTAATTCTCCAAAATGGGCACGAGTGGACTCGAACCACCGACCTCACGCTTATCAGGCGTGCGCTCTAACCACCTGAGCTACGCGCCCAAGTTAAAAACTTGGTAATGAACTAATGTTCAAAGCGGGTGACGAGAATCGAACTCGCGACAACAGCTTGGAAGGCTGTAGTTTTACCACTAAACTACACCCGCTTATTAATAAAAGAAATGGCGCGAGACGGAATCGAACCGCCGACACATGGAGCTTCAATCCATTGCTCTACCAACTGAGCTACCGAGCCAAATTGCGGGAGCAGGATTTGAACCTGAGCCCGACGAGCTACCGAGCTGCTCCATCCCGCGCAAATTTTAAAAAAAGGAGGATGTGGGATTCGAACCCACGCACGCTTTTACACGCCTGACGGTTTTCAAGACCGTTCCCTTCAGCCGGACTTGGGTAATCCTCCAATATAATAATGGACCTTGTAGGACTTGAACCTACGACCACTCGGTTATGAGCCGAGAGCTCTAACCAGCTGAGCTAAAGGTCCAACAAGATCAACAATATAGCGGCGAAGGGGATCGAACCCCCGACCTCCCGGGTATGAACCGGACGCTCTAGCCAGCTGAGCTACACCGCCATAATATCGGGAAGACAGGATTCGAACCTGCGACACCTTGGTCCCAAACCAAGTACTCTACCAAGCTGAGCTACTTCCCGATCTAAAGCTTACGCTTTATGCACCCTAGAGGAGTCGAACCTCTAACCGCCTGATTCGTAGTCAGGTACTCTATCCAGTTGAGCTAAGGGTGCTCTTTCCTATTTAATTCTTACATAGCCTCGCGACCATGCACCCTAGAGGAGTCGAACCTCTAACCGCCTGATTCGTAGTCAGGTACTCTATCCAGTTGAGCTAAGGGTGCTTCTTTCAACCTTTATCTATGCCGAGGACCGGAATCGAACCGGTACGATCGTTACCAATCGCAGGATTTTAAGTCCTGTGCGTCTGCCAGTTCCGCCACCCCGGCCTCCTCAAGCGAACGACGGGATTCGAACCCGCGACCCCCACCTTGGCAAGGTGGTGTTCTACCACTGAACTACGTTCGCATCGCTTTCTTTATATAAAAAAATGCCGGCTACATGACTTGAACACGCGACCCTCTGATTACAAATCAGATGCTCTACCAACTGAGCTAAGCCGGCTCATTATTATTCTTCTATGCGGGTTAAGGGACTTGAACCCCCACGCCGTAAAGCGCCAGATCCTAAATCTGGTGCGTCTGCCAATTCCGCCAAACCCGCAAAATATGACCCGTACTGGGCTCGAACCAGTGACCCATTGATTAAAAGTCAATTGCTCTACCAACTGAGCTAACGAGTCTTAAAATAATTTTCATTATCCTAACGGTCCCGACGGGAATCGAACCCGCGATCTTCGCCGTGACAGGGCGACGTGATAACCGCTACACTACGGGACCTATGGGAGTTAACGGGATCGAACCGCTGACCCTCTGCTTGTAAGGCAGATGCTCTCCCAGCTGAGCTAAACTCCCAGATGGTCGTTTAACTCAGCCAACG
>JAWGIA010000025.1:0-35629 GCA_032560535.1 Streptococcus parasanguinis
GCGCCCTGCACATTGGTTCGTCTTGTTCAGTTTTCAAAGGTCTTTGTCGCTCTCGCGCGACAACTATATTAGTATATCATGACCTACCCTTACTGTCAACACTTTTTTTAAAAATTTTTTATTTTTTTGAAAGTTTTTTTGAAATAAAAAAATAGAGAGGGAATCCTCTCTATTTATATTCTTGTCTGTATTTGTTTTCTTCAGCTTTGTTAGCCCATACATAATGACCTGGTTTAATTTCAACCATTTGTGGTTTATCTTCAGAGTAATCATGTTGTTCTGGATCGTAGATTTTTAGAACTTTTTTACGTTCTAGAATTGGATCTGGAATTGGGACCGCTGAAAGTAGGGATTGTGTGTATGGATGAATTGGGTGGTTAAATAGCTCTTCAGTTTCTGCTACTTCTACAATAACCCCTTTATAGATAACTGCAATACGGTCAGAAATGAAGCGCACAACTGACAAGTCATGGGCGATAAAGAGGTAGGTCAAGCCTAATTCTCTTTGGAATTTTTTCAAAAGGTTCAAGACCTGTGCACGTACTGAAACGTCAAGAGCTGAGATTGGTTCATCCGCAATGACAAATTCTGGTTCCATGACAAGTGCACGGGCAATACCGATCCGTTGACGTTGACCACCTGAGAATTCGTGAGGGTAACGTGTCAAATGTTCTGCAAGAAGTCCAACTTCATGCATAATATTTTTCACTTTTTCCTGACGTTCTTCTTCACTGTTAAACAAATGGTGGTTGATCAAACCTTCAGAGATAATATAATCAACTGTTGCACGTTCATTCAAACTTGCTGCTGGGTCTTGGAAGATCATTTGAATTTTACGGATCAACTCTGATTTTTCACTATGAGAGTTTTTTCCGTTGATCTTGCGACCGTCATAAATAATTTCTCCAGCACTTGTATCATTCAGACCGATGATGGCACGTCCAATTGTTGTCTTCCCACTTCCTGATTCACCAACAAGAGAGAAAGTTTCTCCCTTATTAATGAAGAAGTTGGCGTTCTTTACAGCAACGAATTTTTTACTTCCTTCACCGAAGGAAATTTCTAAATCTTTAATTTCAACTAATTTTTCAGTCATTTCCTTCCTCCTATTCTGTCATGTGAGTGAAGCCCATTTTTGAGCCAATCTTTTCGTGAAGGTTTTCGATTACTTCTGGTTTATGAACTGTTGGTGCATCTGGATGGAGCAACCATGTCTTCGCCCAGTGAGTATCGGTCACTTTGAAAGCAGGTGCCTCTTCTTCAAAATCAATCTGCATTGCATAGTCTGAACGAAGAGCGAAGGCATCTCCTTTGATTGGAGCATACAATGATGGCGGAGTCCCTGGGATAGAGTAAAGATCACCATCTGAGGTTGACAATTGAGGCAAGCTTGAAAGCAAGCTCCATGTGTATGGATGTTTTGGATCGTAGAAAATTTCTTCTACTTTACCAAACTCAACAATTTCTCCAGCATACATAACGGCTACTTTATCTGCAATACTTGCAACCACACCTAAGTCGTGGGTGATAAAGATAACTGTAAATTGGTATTCTTTTTGAAGGGATTTCAACAAATCAATGATTTGCGCTTGAATGGTTACGTCTAGGGCTGTTGTTGGTTCGTCACAGATTAAGATATCTGGACGGCAGGCCAAGGCGATGGCAATAACGATCCGTTGACGCATCCCACCTGAATATTGGAATGGATACTCATCAAAACGACGTTCCGCATCTGGAATTCCAACTTTCTCCATATAGTCCAAAGCCATTTCTTTAGCTTCTTTAGCTGTTTTCCCTTGGTGTTTGATAATGACTTCCGTAATTTGTGAACCAATTGTGTTGATTGGGTCCAAACTTGTCATTGGGTCTTGGAAAATTGTAGCGATCTTAGATCCACGAATATTTTCCCAATCTTTATTCGATTTTAAATCTGTCAATTCTTGACCACGGTATTTAATCGAACCTTGGGCAATACGGCCATTATCTTCTAACATTCCGGTGAACGTCTTTGTCAAAACTGATTTCCCTGAACCTGACTCACCAACCAAGGCAAGAACTTCACCTTCTACTAGCTCAAGCGATACGCCACGAATCGCTGTCAGTACGCGATCGCGCACGTCAAATTCCACTACGATATCTTGAGCAGATAAAATAATATTGTTATTTGATGTCATATCTACTCCTCCTATCTATGTGTACGTGGGTCGCTGGCATCGGCCAAGTTTTGTCCGACGATAAAGAATGACAAGGATACTAAAATCAAAACAGTAAGTGGAATCCAGAATAGGTAGGCATTTGTAGTTACGTTTTGAGAATAGTCAGAAATCAACCGTCCCAAACTTGGAACTGTGATTGGAAGACCAAGTCCGAAGAAGGAAAGAAAAGCTTCGTAAGAAATAAAACTTGGTAACATTTGTGATGTCTGGGTCACGATTACAGATACCAATTGAGGTAAAATATTTTTCGTAACAATTTTCAACGTTGGTGTTCCTAATGTTCGACTGGCCAAGTTGTACTCCAAATCACGGTAACGCATGATTTGAACACGAATCATGTAGGCAATTCCGATCCATCCTGTTAAGGACATGGCAAGAATCAAATTCCAGAAACCAGATCCCATTGAGTAAGTCAAGACGATAACGATCAACATAAATGGAATGTTTGAAATAACGTTATAAACTTCCATCATGATACGGTCGATGGATTTTGAGATTCCCCAAATTCCACCAACGATGACTCCGACCACCACGTTAATAACAGTTGCGATAAAGGAAATGATAATCGAATTTCGAGCACCAAACCAAACTCCATCAAAGAGGGATTTACCGTTGTTATCTGTACCAAAGAAAGCTTTGGCACTTGGTGGATTCAAACGTGCTGAAAAGTCATTTACCTTACTTACGTCGTTGTAATCAAAATTTGAAAACATCGGGTAGATAAAACTCATCAAGAGAATCCCAATCAAAACAGCAAGCATAATGATCGTGGTTCTTTTTTTAAAGAATTGTCTGAATACAGATTTCCAGTATGAATACGCTGGAGCATCGATTACTTCAGAGGCAAAGTCATCGCGTTTTACAAACTGAAATTTATTTTTATCGATTGTAGCCATTATTTGCCTCCTTTCGTATTCGTTAATTTAATCCGTGGATCAAGCACTGTCATCAAGATATCACCTAACATGGCAGCAAAGATACCAAGCGATGTGAAGATGAAGACAAGTCCGATAACCATGGTGTTGTTTGATGCTTTAATAGAGTCAATCAACATTTTACCCATACCTGGGAAAGCGAAGACTGTTTCAGTAAGTGTCGCACCTGAGATAACTCCAATAATAGATGTCGGAATACCAGATACCAATGGAACCATCGCATTTTTGAAGATGTGTTTTTTTGAAATCTCACGTTCTGACAATCCTTTTGAACGAGCAAAACGGACGAAATCTTGTGAATGGATATCGATCATGTAACGACGAATCCAAACGGCGTTAAATGGTGCACTCAATAAACCAAGAATCAGAGACGGCAATACATATGAACGCCAGTCCTGTGCTCCAAGAACTGGGAATGAGTCTGGAAGCCCAAAGAATGAACCTGCTAAACGGACAATGTAGACCGAAGCAATGGTTGGAAGAGACATCATAAATGTCAAAGCAGCTGTTGAGATGCTATCAAACCATGAGTTCTTGAACAGAGCCATGTAAGATCCTAATGGGATCGCAATCAAATAAGAAATTGCAATACCAATCAAACCAATGATTGAAGAAGATGCAATCATGGATGGATTCTCATAGTTGCTCAACGTTGCTGTATAAGCGTCCCCTTTACCAAATCGACTGATATCTTGTGAGTCTGCCTTACTTGGTGATTTGTAGGTACGTGAGTAGATATCGATGGAAGATGTCTTTTTACCTGTTGGGAAGTTCACTTCACTCTTCTTAGTTGTTCCTTGTCCTTGTGTAATAACTTGAAGAACAGGGGTATTTGAATAAGTTGGATATGAATTTCCAAGGTTTAAGGTTACAAAGTTTTGGTGTACATATGGGAATTGACCATTAAAGTACAAGAGGTATTTGTGTTTCGTACCAGAACCTACAACTGACCAGCCAATAGATGGATCATTTTCAATACGGATATAGCGTTTGAGATTTGGATTTGAGGCATCTTTCACCCAACCTGGATGATCAAACTGAATCAAATTCGCATAGAAGCTGATGACACGTTCAAAAACCGGAATTTCACGTACCGCATAAAAAGACTTACTTTCTGGGAAACGTTTCAACTGCCAACCATGACCTAATTTGTTAATGTATTCCTTATAGATCTTTTCATTAGCAGTTGTCGCATCAACTGTTACGGAAGAATCTTCTTTACTTGCTTTTTGTTGCAAGCTCTTTGAATCCATGTATTCCAAATAACCCATGCGATTGTAAACAGTATTTTCGTAGTTGATCTTCGAATCTTTTGTCTTCGCTACTTTATTGTAGTTGGGGTCATTTTTAAAGATGAGATTTCTCGGTGTTAGCGTATAGATAATCATGTAGGTCAATGTCGTCACAAGGAAGATCGACACTAACGAACGCAAAATACGCATAAAAACATATTTTTTCATATTTCATTCCTTTAATGTCCAAAAGAACTTTCTCCCCTAGAAGAGAAAGTTCTAATGAAAAGCAATAATTTAATTATTTAACGTGTTTTTCAAGATCTTGTTGAGCTTTTTTGTTTGACTCAGCTTTTTCTTTTTGCCATTTTTCACGTGCTTGTTCGTATTGTTTCTTAGTAACTGGTTCATCTTGAACTTCTACATATTTGAAGTATGCTGATCCTTTGTTACCTGTTTGAGATGATGGGCCTGAGAATGGAACCACTTTAGATACAACAGTTGCTGCACCTGTACTTGACATTGTAGGAATTACCAAGGCACTATCACTCAACCAAGCTTGAGCAACTGCGTATTTTTCATAACGTTTAGCTACATCAAGTGATTCGCTATTAGCATCTGAAAGAAGTTTCGCATACTCATCCAAACCTACAGCTTTGGCTGATGGGTTGTCTACACCACCTGCAAAACCAAGGTAGACTTTTGTTTGGTCCTCAGAAGCTGGTTGGAGAGTTTCAAGGTAAGTTGATGGATCATCGTAGTCTGGATTCCAACCAACCAATCCTTGAAGATCCCAATCTGCATCTGCTGCTGATGGCACGTTCAAAGTAATGTTCAAGACTTCATCCTGGTCCATCATTTGAAGATCAAGAACGACATTGTCTTTACCAAGAGTATCTTCCACTGTTTGTTTCAATGATTGCATCCGTGAAACAAAGTTTGTTGAATTTTGTGCTACTGGTACGTCAATATGGATTGGGAATTGAACACCATCTTTTTGAAGTTCAGCTTTTGCTTTTTCAAGTTGTGCTTTCGCTTTGTCTTTGTTGTAAAGACCGTCTTGACCATCTGCAAGGTTGATACCTTTCCATTGGTCCCCATAAGTAGTCAATTTGTCTGCTACTACATCTCCAAAATCTTTCCCATTTACTTGTACAAAGGCTGGTGCTGTGTAGGTGTTACGGATAGCTGGTTTAGCAAATGCTTTACTATTTACTTGTGCTGAATAGTTTTCACGGTTCAAGGCAAAAGTAATAGCTTGACGGAAATCTTTGTTCAAGATTGCTTTCTTAGTAGAAGATTTTTCAGCATCTGATTTCTTAGCAGTGTGTTTGTAAGATTGACGGTCAATATTGAAACCAAGGACTGCCACACCTGAACCAGCTGGGGTGTTGTAAATGTTATCTTTGTATTTTTTCTCTACTGTTGCAAAGTTTGAGCTTGCTGGGAAAAGACGAGCAGCTGTATAAGCTCCATCAGAGAAGCCACGCGCCAATGAATCTTGATCTGATCCATCGTAGTAGGTAAGTTTCACTTCTTTAAGGTGAACGTTTTTCTTATCCCAGTAGTTGTCATTCTTTTCAAATACAACAGATGATTTTGATGTAATAGATTTAAGAAGGAAAGGTCCGTTTGCAAGGATTGACTTCACATCGTTTGGTTGACCAAAATCATCTCCCTTACTCTTCAAGAAATCTGTGCTAATTGGGAACAAGATTCCGTTTGTTGTTTTAGAGTTCCAGAAGGTTTCAGGTTTGTTCAATGTGTATTGAAGTGTGTAATCATCAACCGCTTTGACACCAACTTGGCTAAAGTCTGTAGTTTTTCCTTGTACATAATCATCCAAGCCTTTGATTGAGCCTTGAACTAGTGAAAGAGTTTCCGATTTTTTATCAGCAGCGTGTTTCAAACCTGTTACAAAGTCTTTAGCTGTCACTTCGCCATGTTCTTCACCGTCTGCATCGTACCACTTAACCCCTTTACGAATTTTGTAGGTATAAGTCAAACCGTCTTTTGAAACAGACCAATCTTCTGCAAGTGATGGTACGAGATTACCATACTTGTCATTTGCCATCAAACCATCTACGACGTTTGTAGTAATATCGTGTGTAGCAGCTTTAGAAGATACAGTGTAGTCCAAAGTTTGAGGATCATCTGTGTAGACATAACCATAGTTCTTGTCTTCGCCTGAGCTTGCTTTGCTAGTATTTGAACTAGAACATGCAGCCAACAATCCAGCTGCAAGAAGTGTTACTCCGGCAACTGCAAATACTTTACCTTTTTTCATAGGAATTCTCCAATAGTTTTTTTAGATTTGTTTAAGATTATATCACAAGTAGAAAAAAAAGTAAACTAAATTTTCTGAATATTCGATTTATCACTATTCAAAAACCTTGCTATGACTGACTTTTTAGCCTAATTGATGATTTTACGATTTTCCATTAATCATTTGTATGATACAATAGAGAGGACTAAGCAACGAGGAAACAACTGTGAAAAAATTCTTTCTTTCTTTTTTAACTTTTATCTTGCTGTTATGCAGTTTACCTTATCAAGTCGTTCTAGCAGACGAGCTAGAACTTCCTGCTCAAAGTGCTATTGCTGTTGAAGCTGATACAGGTAAAATCTTATATGAAAAGGATTCAGAGAAAAAGCGAGATGTGGGGGGACTATCTACACTCTTGACCACTTATCTGATTTTCGAAGCCATTCATGAAAAAAAACTTTCTCTAAAAGATCCTATCAAACTGTCTGAGAAAGCTCTAGCCTTAAATGATATCGAAGGTGCTGGTACTCTTCCTATGGAAGCGAACCAATATACAGTTGAACAGTTATTGACTGCTCTTTTAGTTGGAAATTCTAGCACTGCTGCCTTGGCCTTAGCTGAGAAAGTGGGTGGCTCTGAGAAAAGCTTCGTTGAAAAAATGAAGCAAAAACTTGCTGAATGGGGCATTCAATCTCCTCATTTAATCAATGCTACCGGATTAAATACTCAAACCATCAGTGGAGATCCTGGAGGGAAAGAAGACGAAAATCAATTGAGTGCTTATGATATTGCTGTTATTGCCAAGCACTTACTCCAGGATTTTCCTGAAGTGACCAAATATACTTCAAAGCCCACTGCTCTTTTTTCAAACACGCAGATTGAAAACCCCAATCTGATGCTAGAAGGCATGCCGAATTACCGTTCGGGAGTCGACGGCCTTCGGGTCAGCAACTCTACAAAAGGTGGCATCACCTTTGCTGCATCGACGACGCAAAATGGCATCCATATGATCACGGTTGTCCTAGGAGTTGAGGCAGTTGACGGTGATCCCTATGCACGCTTTGTGGCTACTTCTTCTCTGATGAACTACGTGGTACGGACCTTTGTTTCTTCCATTGTCGTTAAAGAAGGAGATCCCTACGGAAAAAGTAAGGCAACTGTCATGGATGGGAAATCCGAGACTGTTTTAGCTGTTGCAAAAAAAGACTTCTATATCGTTGAAAAACAAGGTAGTCAAGCAGAACCAAAAATTCAATTCAAGAGTGACCAAGAATCATTCCGAGCACCTGTCAAATCAGGCACAAATCTTGGAAAATTACACTACACTGATCCAGATAAAATCGGACGTGGCTACTTAGAAGATCAAGAGCCAACGGTCGATATGGTATCGGGAAGAACCATTGAGAAAAGCTTTTTCTTAAAGGTTTGGTGGAATGAATTTGTTCGTTATGTCAACGAGAAGCTATAAGTAAAAAAACACAATGGAATCAAGTCCATTGTGTTTTTTGATTGACAAAAATGAATTACCCTACAGAGCCTTCCATTTCGTAGCTAATGAGTCGGTTTAACTCAACGGCATATTCCATTGGAAGTTCTTTCGTAAAGGGCTCTACAAATCCCATGACAATCATTTCTGTCGCTTCTGATTCAGACAGTCCACGACTCATCAAATAATAAAGTTGCTCTTCTGAGATTTTTGAAACCTTAGCTTCGTGCTCCAAAGCAACTTGTGAGTTGTGGATTTCATTAAATGGAATTGTATCTGATGCAGATAAATCATCCATAATAATGGTGTCACACTCGATATGAGAAACTGATTTCTTGGAATTTTTGTTAAAGGTTACTTGTCCACGGTAGTCTACCTTTCCGCCACCTTTCGCAATAGATTTCGATACGATAGATGAGCTGGTATGAGGGGCATTGTGGATCATCTTGGCACCTGTATCTTGGTGTTGACCTGCATTCGCAAAGGCAATGGACAACATGGTACCACGCGCTCCTTCTCCATCTAGATATACAGATGGGTACTTCATAGTTGTCTTGGCACCTAGGTTTCCGTCGATCCACTCAACTGTGGCATCTTTTTGAGCCTTGGCCCGCTTGGTTACCAAGTTGTAGACATTGTCAGACCAGTTTTGGATGGTCGTATAGCGCATGTAAGCACCATCCAAGGCAAAGATCTCGACAATCGCTGCATGGAGGCTATTGCTTGAGTAGGTCGGCGCTGTACAGCCTTCTACATAGTGGACACTTGCTCCCTCATCCACAATAATCAAAGTGCGCTCAAACTGACCTGTATTTTCATTGTTGATACGGAAGTAAGTTTGAAGTGGGACGTCTACTTTTACACCTTTTGGTACATAAATGAAGGTTCCACCAGACCAGACTGCTGAGTTGAGGGCAGCCAATTTGTTGTCCGTTGGTGGTACTAACTTCGCAAAATACTGTTTGAAAAGGTCTGGATATTCTTTTAGGGCAGAATCCGTATCGGTAAAGATAATCCCCAACTTTTCAAACTCTTCTTTCATATTGTGGTAAACCACTTCTGATTCATACTGAGCAGAAGCCCCCGCTAAGTAAGCACGTTCCGCTTCAGGAATCCCGATACGCTCAAAGGTTTCCTTGATTTTCTCTGGGACTTCGTCCCATGAACGGGCAGGTTTATCCGAAGGTTTTTGATAATAGATCAAATCATCAAAGTCAATTTCTGATAGATCGGCTCCCCAGGTTTGCATGGGCATCTTTTTGAAGGTTTCAAAAGATTTCAAACGGAATTCAAGCATCCATTCTGGTTCATTTTTTGCTGCAGACAATTCACGAATAACCGCTTCATTCAATCCCTTCCCGGTAGAGAGAATGGGTTGAACGTCATCGTGAAATCCAAATTTATATTCACCGAGATCAATTGGTTTCGGTTCGACTCTTTCTTCAGCCATAATTTCCTTTCTTTCTCTGTTTCTTCTTTTAATTATTTGCTACGTTCGATCGCTTTTTTGAGAGCATTCCAGGAGAGGGTTGCACATTTAATCCGTTGTGGGAATTTTGAGACTCCAGATAAGAAGGCTGCATCTCCCAACTCCTCTTGGCGAGGATCTGATTGGCCTTGGACCATTTCTGAAAAGACCTGTGCCAATTCTTCGACTTCCTCTTTTGTTTTTCCCATTACAGCATCCGTCATCATACTAGCTGAAGCCGTTGAGATCGTACAACCTGAATTCACAAAGGCAATATCTTCCACCCTGTCATTCTCATCAAATTTCACACTCAACTGGATCACATCTCCACAAGTTGGATTGTTGAGTTGGATCTGATCAACATCTTCAATCTGCCCTTGGTGATGGGGGTGTTTTGAATGGTCGGCTACGACCGCCATGTACAGCGAATCTAATTTAGAAAGTGCCATTGAAAAACTCCTTTGCTTTGATCAATGCCTCAATTAATTTATCACAGTCCGCTTTGGTGTTGTAGATATAAAAACTTGCTCTCGTTGTCGCTGGGACTTGTAGGTATTGAAGGAGCGGTTGTGCACAGTGGTGACCTGCACGAACGGCAATTCCTTCATAATCTAATGCTGTTGCTAAGTCATGCGGATGGAGATCTCCTAGATTGAAGGAAATGACTCCAGAACGTTGGGCTAAGTCTTGGGAGCCATAGATGGTCAAGCCTTCGATAGCCTGTAATTTTGGAAACACATAGGCAATCAATTCTTGCTCATGCGCTTCTACCTGGTTCATACCCAGCTCTTCTAAGTAATCGATTGCTGCACCAAGACCAATTGCGCCCGCCATATTAGGTGTTCCAGCTTCAAATTTCCAAGGTAATTCCTTCCAAGAGGCAGATTGCTCGTAAACAAAGTCAATCATTTCGCCCCCAAACTCGATCGGAGACATTTGTTCTAATATTTCTTCCTTTCCATAGAGGACACCAATCCCTGTTGGTGCAGCCATCTTATGGCCAGAAAAAGCAAAGAAATCCGCATCTAAGTCTTGTACATCAATGGCCATATGAGGGGTTGATTGAGCCCCATCTACGACCATGATCGCTCCAACCTCATGAGCTAATCGAGCAATTTCCTTGATCGGATTGACCACCCCTAAGACGTTCGAAGCATGGGTGATGGAGACAAATTTTGTCTTCTCACTAAGCTTGCTCTTTAAGTCCTGCATATCCAGTAAGCCATCTTTTAGATAGACATAGACCAGTTTTGCTCCTGTCTTCTTGCAGGCTTGCTGCCAAGGAATGATATTGGAGTGATGTTCCATGATGGAAATCAGGACTTCATCCCCTTCCTTTAGGACTTCTTCTGCATAGCGGGCTACCCAGTTGAGTCCAGTCGTTGTCCCTCTTGTAAAGAGCACTTCCTTGGTTGATGAAGCGTTGATAAATTTTCTGACTTTCTCACGCGCCGCCTCATAGGCTGCTGTCGCTCGTTCAGCCAAAGTATGGACTCCACGATGGACATTGGCGTTATCTTGCAAATAATAGTGATTAACGGCTTCAAGAACACGTTTAGGTTTTTGCGTCGTCGCTGCATTATCTAGATAAACCAAAGGCTCATCATGGACTAGTTGATCGAGAATGGGAAAATCTTGAGCAATTGTATTTTTATCTAGCATTGTTTCTCCTTAGCGTTGAGATAACTTTTCTTCAATGGTGGCAATCATTTCATCACGTACTTCTTTAACTGGGATTTCAACAATAACAGATCCCAAGAAACCACGCACCACTAAGCGTTCCGCTGTGTGTTGATCCAGACCACGACTCATGAGGTAATACATATCTTCTGGGTCCACTTGACCGATCGATGCAGCATGGCCTGCTGTGACGTCATTTTCATCAATCAAGAGGATTGGGTTGGCATCTGAACGTGCTTGATCCGATAACATCAAGACACGGCTTTCTTGCTGAGCATCTGCTCCTTTAGCCCCCTTGATAATATGACCAATTCCATTGAAGGTCAAGGTTCCTTTTTCAAGAATAACCCCGTGTTGCAAGATATTTCCGATCGAGTTGCAACCAAAGTTGGTCACGCGGGTGTCAATTCCTTGTACCTGACGACCGCTTGATAAGGCAACGACTTTCAAATCTGCATGACTACCGTTTCCAACCAAGTCACTGTCAAAGTCCGCAACCACATTTCCTTCATTCATAACACCGATAGCCCAATCAATGCTGGCATCCTGTCCTAGTTTTCCACGTCGACTGATGTAGGCTGTGACATTTTCACCCAGACGGTCAATCGCCGAAAATTTCACTTGGGCACCTGAGCGAGCGATCACCTCAACCGTCACATTCGCAGTTGCTGTTGCTGAGCCTTCACCTTTTGATTCTAGGCGTTCCAAATAGCTAAACTTGCTGTTTTTGCCTGCAATAATCAAAATGTGTTTATTAAAAGGTACATCACTATCACTATCCTGGTAGAAAACACCTTCGATTGGTTCTGAAATTTCGACGTTATCTGGAACATAAAGGACAGCCCCACTATTAAAATAAGCTGTGTGGTAAGCTGCTAGCTTGTCGTCATCGTATTTGACTGAAGACATGAAGTAGTCTTCCACCACCTTTGGAATTTCTTCTAGGGCAGTATGGAAATCTGTGAAAAGAACTCCTTGGTCTGCCAAGGCTTGTGGCACCTGTTCAAATACAGTTTGAGTTCCAACTTGGACCAATTTTAAGTTTGAATCGAGGGCTGTAAAATCGGGAACATTGGCAGAAGCCTCGCTTTCTGTGATCGTTCCATCGCCAAGATTCCAGCGATGGAATTTTACGCGTTCAATCGCTGGTAATTCCAACTGATCAATCTTGTTAAAAGCTTTTTTTCGTAAATCCTGCAGCCAGCTTGGCTCAGCATGCAGTTCCGAAAAGAGGGTAATATTTTCAATACTCATTTTTTTCTCCTAATAAAGATACTATCTGTTTGATTTTTTGACAACATTAGATCACTTGTCATCAGGTTATAGTTCTTCTTTATAGTCGTAACCGAGTTCTTCTGCGAGTTGGGCATATCCTTCACGTTCCAAGCGTGCAGCCAATTCTGGTCCACCTGAAAGCACGACACGACCTTCCATCATCACATGAACGACGTCAGGAGTAATATAGTTCAACAAACGTTGGTAGTGGGTGATGATCATAGCTCCAAAACCTTCACCCCGCATTGCATTAACCCCTTTAGATACGACCTTAAGAGCATCGATATCCAAACCAGAGTCAATTTCATCCAAAAGGGCAAATGTTGGCTCCAACATCAACAATTGAAGGATTTCATTGCGTTTTTTCTCACCACCTGAGAAGCCTTCGTTCAAATAGCGTTCTGCCATTTCTTCTTTCATGTTGAGCAGTTCCATCTTTTCATCCAATTTTTTGATGAAATCACGAATAGAGATCTTCTCGTCCTCTTCTTTACCAGCATTCATGGCTGCACGTAAAAATTCTGCATTGGTAATCCCTGGGATTTCTGAAGGGTATTGCATAGCAAGGAACAAGCCCATCCGTGCACGTTCGTCTACTTCCAATTCCAAGATGTTGACACCATCAAAGAGAATCTCCCCTTTGGTTACTTCATAATTTGGGTTTCCCATAATGGCAGCTGACAGAGTAGATTTCCCTGTTCCGTTTGGTCCCATGATGGCTGCGATCTCACCAGTTTTTAGGGTCAGGTTTACACCTTTTAAAATTTCTTTGCCTTCAATTTCAACGTGGAGGTCTTTAATTTCTAATGTCGACATTGCATTCCCTTTCTTTTTACTTTGAAGTCTAGAAGGTTCTCAAAGCATCGATTCCTTCATCACAAAGTATTTTTTTACCTTTCAAGTATATCAAAAAAAAGCCTAAATGGCTTTTCTTTTGATTAGAACTATTCTTATTTAGTTTTTTCTTTTCGTTTTTGACGAACTTCCTCCCGGTAGGAAGAATTCCCTATATAGCGCAGAAGATTTAACAAAGGACTGTGATGTGGCCCCAGAACCCCGATCAATTCTGCTAACAGCTCTACTCCAAACAAGAGCCCGATCACAAGTAGGACACCCCCAATGCGACTCGAGATGTTGAGCAAGAGAGAAATCAAGGAGAAGATCATCGAAATTCCATAGATCACAAGTACAGTTCCCCGATGTGTCAAGCCCAGAGAAAGAAGTCGGTGGTGCAAGTGATTGCGATCCGGTTTATAAAATTTTTGACCAGAAAGAGTCCGACGGATAATGGCTAAAAAGGTATCTGTAATCGGCACTCCGAGGATAATCATTGGGGTAACTACTGCAACAGCTGTCGCATTTTTCAAACCTTGCAAGGATAAGACAGAAATCATGAATCCGATAAACAAGGCACCAGTGTCTCCCAGATAGAGAATGGCCGGATGGTAGTTAAAGGGAAAGAAACCTGCGATGGACGCAACCAAGACAAAGATCGTCATGGTCAGAAAGAGATTGGGTACTGGAAGAAAGAAATAGGACACAATCCCCATTGTCACTAGGGAAATAATAGAGACCCCACTCACCAATCCATCTAATCCATCAATCAGATTGACCGCATTGGTAATAGAAACAATCCAAATCACCGTCAAAAGATACGATAGCCATGGTTCAAAATGAAGTAAGGGACCACCGAATGGAATCTTAAAATCATTCAGCCGAAAATCTGTCAAAAACCAGACCAGACTCGCTGCCAGCAGGATGCCGATCATCTTTTTCTTGGCAGACAACTCTTTTACATCATCGATCAATCCTGTGAGCGCGATAATCCATCCTGCGCCCACGACCGGCAAGGTATAGGATAGGTAACTTTTGATTGGTGCGGTGGTGGATGTCAGCATAGGAATAAACACAAGAGTCGCAATTGAAAAAGCAATCACGATAGACAGTCCACCCGCGCTTGGCATAGGCTTGGTATTGATCCGACGCGCATTCGGATAATCTACGGCATCAATCTTAAAGGAGAATAGGCGAACCAAGGGCGTCAATACCAAGGCAATCATAAAAGTTCCAATCAGCACCAGAACAAATTGCAAGGAAAAGGACATCATAAGCTAGCAACTTTCTTCAAATTCTCAATCGCACCAGACACCATTAATAAATGACCATGTTCCTGCAGAACTGCCCGTGTCACTTCTGAATCATCCGCATACTCCCGAATGATAGCAAGTAACCAGGTTGGATATTGATTTGGTTGATCCTCTGTATCGATCAAGACGGTTAAATAATAATCGGATCCCATTTTGTATAATTCAGAGGTATCCACTGGAAAGCTTACCGTTTTTGAAAAAGCAACTGCTTGCTGGATATTGGAAAAACGCAAAATGTAATAAATATACTGGCTTACTGGTGCTTCAGATGTCGAATCTTGTTCTTGATTGTCCCGCAACTCTTCTTGTTCCAAATGGTGAATGGCTTCTGCATCCCCTTTTGTCTTATCAGAGATTGTTTTTTCCAAGGTTTTGATAAATTCATCTGGCGTCATGCGCGACAACTCTTCCATATCAGGAAGATCTGACAAATCCTCAAAATCCAATTGTTGGTCAATTTTTGATTTGGTAACAAAAACATCCAATTTATCTGGTTTTGGTGTCACACGGAAACTCAGCATCCCGCTATCCAGGAAGCTTTCAGGCATTTCGAGCTCATCCAAAATAGTGTAGAAAAATTCTTCTGTTTTTTCTTGTGGGACAAGGAAATCAGCAATTTCCATCCCACGTTCTTCTAAGTCTTCTAGTTGGATTGTGATCTTAATTGTTGAATCACTAATTTGCTTCATCTTCATAGCATAACCTCATACTTCTAGTCTTACTATTATACTAAAAAATTGGATAGAATTCAAAAAAAGGATGCATCGAAAAGAGGTCGGGACAAAAGTCTCCAACCTCGAAAAATAATTTGATCGAGTTCAACCGATCTCTTAGAAAATAACACGGAAGAGTCCATACAATAGCAAGATGGAACCAAGAACGATCCGGTATTTCCCAAAGACGGTGAAATCATGATTTTTCACATAATCTGTCAAGAAGCGGATGGCGTACATGCTGACCACAAAGGCCACTCCCATCGCTACCAGTAGAATAAAGAGTTGCCCCAGCGCTAGTGAATGCCCACCAAGAGCGAATTTCCCAACCTTTAAGAGGCTAGCGCCAAACATGGCTGGGATCCCCAAATAAAAGGTAAATTCTGTCACCACTGGGCGGCTAACACCATTGATCAAGCCACCTACAATCGTAGCACCTGAACGGCTTGTTCCTGGAAATAGCGATAAAACTTGGAAGAGTCCGATATAAAGAGCTGTTCGATAAGGTAGCTTATGCAATTCCGTTACTGCTGGCTCAACTTGTTCCCGTCTTTCCAGATAGATAAAGGCAATCCCGTAGGTGATCAACATAATCGCAACGGAAATCGAATTGTGGAAATGCGCCTCAAACCAATCATCCAATTTAAAAACAAAGACAAGCGGGAGCGTTGCAACCGCAACTTTTGCCCATAATTGCCAGGTCCGCCGTACTTCGATTGGAGATTTACCAGGTTTGAAGGGATACAATTTATCGAAATAAATCACCACAACCGCTAGAATCGCACCCAATTGGATCACGACATTGAACATCTCCATAAAGGCTGGATCTTGATTTTTAAACTGCACAAAATCCTGTAACAGAATCAAGTGACCTGTACTTGAGATCGGTAACCATTCTGTAATCCCCTCGACAATCCCAAAAAGAACCGCCTTGATTAATTCGATCAGAAACATCTTTTTCTCCTAAACTTACATTTGCTCTATTATATCATAATTCTATGGACTGGACCAGGCCTTCTAAACTAGAAGGGAAAGAGCGACCAAGACCATTCTTAGTGCTACTTAGAAGGCACCAAAGCCTCCTCCGCCTCCTCCGCCAGAGAAACCTCCTCCACTACCAGAGGAAACTGTGAAATGACTAGCCGTCGATGCTGTCGATCCATAAGTAGACATGGCATGACTTGAGTGGGTCACATCATGATAGAACGGAGTATAAACGAAGGCGTTTAAGGCTTGATTTTCTAAATGAATATTCCGAAGCTTCATGACCTTTGTGACCTGATCAGCTACACCATACAAGGCCGCATAGACCAATAAGCGATTCCATAGGACCAGAGACTGCAACTCTGCATCGTTGAGGTGGGCAATCTCTTTCAACATCCGACCAAAACTATCCCAGTAATAGCGTTGCTCAGCACCCGCAAGATTGACAACACCATCTCGTAGGCAGGCTTTAAAGACACCATTGAAGCGCACTGGCATAAACCAAAGTGTGAGGATCCCTATCAAACAAGGAACAGAGAACCAACCCATCCCAAAGATGGCAAAGATTTCTGCTCCAAGGGCGATAAACCAAGCAGCCCAACCAAAGAAGAGACTTCGTCTAGCTTGCGCTTCTTCTTTTGCTTCTAAAGGGCGATAGTAGCTTGGCAAATGGAGATCTTCCACCTTGCGATGAACATCTCGGGCCACTTGGTTGACAGCCGTATCAAAACGAGCCTGAGCCTTACTTCCTAGTGAACGAATCGCATCTTGATCTGCTTTTTTGGCATGTTTGTATACATCATCACTGAATTCATAATTCTCAAAGAGACGGTTAACAGGACAGGAAACTTGATCCCCAAAAGCCATATTCATAAAGGAGCGTTCAAAATCATCCACATGTCCATGAGACTTTCTGGTCAAAACGACTTCATTTCCTTGTTGCTCATAGACAATCACTCCACGATCAATCAGATCCAGCAAAGTAGCTTGAAGCATTTTTTCAAATGTGAATACTGGCGGAGTCGCCTTCTCTTTATTGGTTGGGGAAGCCTCGTCTAATTCGGCTGAATAAACAACCGAGCTCATAACAAGAGGTGCAATATCCTGTGGAATCTCATAAAGACGAGTATTGGTCGGATAGGTCACACCAGGCCAAATCATTTTTTTGAACCGATTGCGGCCCAAGAGAGCAAGAAGCCAGAGTGCAATAATGAAGGCTGGCAAGATCCAGTTCCAAAACATGCGTGTCCAGTATTTTTCCTGTTCAATTTTAGCTTGGTTCTTGTGAAATTCATCCAATTTGGTTAATCCTGTATTTCGACCAGAATCATACAAAGTAGTTAGATCTGACTTCAACCAGTAACCATACAACTCCACAGCCTTTCCTTTGCCTAGGTTATAGAAAGTGGCAGAATAGATTCCATCTTCTTTCTTTACAGTCACATCCGGTCCCATAAAGGCTGTATGGATATACAGTTCCGATTGGGCATTAGCTGGTGCAAACTTAGGAATAACACGAAATTGAACCTCGTCCACCTTCTGATCACCATCTGTGATCGGTTTCCAGTTCAACTCCAAGATATCCTTGTGTGAATAGAGGAGATTTTTTAATTTCCATGTAACTTTAATTTTGACAGTATCTGTCGCTACACCACTGTTATAAATTTTCACTCGGTAGCCATCACCTAGATTCGTAATCTCAGGTTCTCTTTGAAGCTCACGACCTTCCACCTCAACCTTTGGCGGTATCTCAATCGCAAAGCCTTGTGGCATGTTCCCTGCCGTTCCTAGGCTAACATACTGCCCTCTATAAGAATCTTTGAAATAATAAACCAGTTCTTCCTCATAGGTGGCGTCGTCCCAGGTATCCAAGGTCAAGGTTCCACCATAGTAAAGTACATCATAAGATGGGCTAGATGCATGGACATTCTGACTGACAAAAAGGCAGGCCAGAAAGGCGAAAAAAACATACAAATACTTTTTCATTTGATCACGCTCCTTTGTATTATTATAGCATTTTTTAAATAAAAAGAGGACCATGTTTGAAATGCAGCCTATTTTACTGTACAATAGGAGAAGTTAAAATAAGGAAGAGGAGAAAAAATGAAAAAAACATTATTCGCGCTCTTAACAGGGCTTTTCATTTGCCTGGGGATCACACAGGTTGCTCATGCAGATGACTATTTACGAATCGGAATGGAAGCAGCCTACGCTCCTTTCAACTGGACCCAAGAAGATGATGCAAATGGAGCTGTTAAAATTGACGGTACTAATCAATATGCCAATGGGTACGATGTCCAAATCGCCAAAAAAGTTGCTGAGGAGTTAGGTAAAAAACCTCTGATCGTAAAAACATCTTGGAACGGTTTAATTCCAGCCCTCACTTCTGGTAAAATCGATATGATTATCGCTGGGATGAGTCCAACCGCTGAACGTAAAAAAGAGGTCGCCTTCTCCAAGAGCTACTATACCAGTGAACCGGTCATGCTCGTTCGTAAAGATGGAAACTATGCAAACGCTACTAGCCTAGATGACTTTAAGGATGCAAAGGTCACCTCTCAACAAGGGGTCTACCTCTATTCTCTCATTTCCCAACTCAAGGGTGCGAAACAAGAAACTGCAATGGGTGATTTTGCCCAGATGCGTCAAGCTTTAGAATCGGGTGTTATTGATGCCTATGTTTCTGAACGTCCCGAAGCCCTAACCGCCGAGTCCGCTAATTCTAAATTTAAGATGATTCAATTCAAAAAAGGATTTGAAGTTGGGGAAGAAGATGCGACCATCGCTATCGGGATGAAGAAGGGTGACACTAGAATTGACCAAGTCAATGCCGCACTAGCTAAGATTTCGTCTGAAGACCAAGTCAAACTCATGGATGATATGATTAAGAAGCAACCAGCTTCCAGTGATGCTAGTGATGATAAGCAGACATTCTTTAGCCAAATGATGAAGATTTTAAAGGATAATGGCCCACAGTTCTTACGGGGAACTGGAATGACCCTCTTAATCTCCATGACAGGTACCATTGCTGGGTTGATTATCGGTTTGTTAATCGGTGTCTTCCGGACAGCTCCGAAGGCTAAAAATAAATTCCTTGCTGGATGCCAAACTGCCTTTGGTTGGTTCCTCAATGTCTACATTGAAATTTTCCGTGGAACTCCGATGATCGTTCAATCAATGGTCATTTTCTACGGTTCCGCCCAAGCCTTCAACATTTCCTTGGATCGTACCTGGGCCGCCATCTTTATCGTATCAATCAATACCGGAGCATATATGAGTGAGATTGTTCGTGGTGGGATCTTAGCAGTGGATCCAGGTCAGTTTGAAGCAGCGACTGCTCTAGGAATGACCCATGGACAAACCATGCGCAAGGTCGTCCTTCCACAGGTTGTTCGCAATATCTTACCAGCAACAGGGAATGAATTTGTTATTAACATCAAGGATACATCTGTTTTGAATGTTATCTCTGTAGTTGAACTGTACTTTACAGGAAATACGATCGCAACCCAAAACTATCAATACTTCCCAACCTTTACGATCATCGCTGTGATTTACTTCGTTCTCACCTTTACCATCACACGAATTCTTCGCTACATCGAACGTCGCTTAGATTCTGATACTTATACTACAGGTGCCAATCAAATGCAAGTCAATGAGGTGAAATAATGGCAGAAAAAATTCTTGAAATTCAACATTTAAAAAAATCTTATGGTCAAAATGAAGTCTTGAAAGATATTTCCCTTACGGTTGAAAAAGGAGAGGTGATCTCCATCATCGGGAGTTCTGGTAGCGGAAAATCAACCTTCCTTCGCTCCATTAATCTTCTAGAGACTCCTACAGCTGGAGAGATTCTCTATCGTGGACAAAATGTTCTTGATCCTGAGTATGATCTTACCCACTACCGCGAGAAATTAGGGATGGTTTTCCAAAGCTTTAATCTCTTCGAAAATTTAAACGTCTTGGAAAATACGATCGTTGCACAAACGACCGTCCTCAAGCGCGATCGTGAAACTGCAGAGAAAGTTGCAAAGGAAAACCTTGAAAAAGTTGGTATGGGATCTCAATATTGGGCTGCCCGTCCGAAACAACTTTCAGGTGGTCAAAAGCAACGGGTCGCCATCGCTCGTGCCCTCTCAATGGATCCTGATGCCATTCTCTTCGATGAACCAACTTCTGCCCTAGACCCAGAAATGGTTGGGGAAGTCTTGAAAATCATGCAGGACCTTGCAAAAGAAGGACTTACCATGATTGTCGTCACCCACGAAATGGAATTTGCCCGCGATGTCTCTAGCCGGGTCATCTTCATGGACAAGGGTGTCATCGCTGAGCAAGGAGATCCAAAAGAAATCTTTAGCAATCCAAAAGAAGAACGGACCAAGGAATTCCTTCAACGCTTCTTACATTAATCTCTTGAAACAGTTTGCTTACCAGTATGGAAGCAAGCTGTTTTTTTGTACCGCTTCTGCTTTTGAGGCATAGAAAAAAACCAGAGAGCAAACTCTCTGGTTTTCAATTGGAACAACAAATTAATCTTCGAATTTTTGATGATTTTTGTCGTAAAAATCAATCAATCCAAGTGCAGTTTCAAACGAGATATTCTTTACTTTTGCACGTCCTTGAGCCAAGGCAATGATAGACATTTCACGGGCATTTGTTTCTTTGCTGATACGATACCCTGTAATTTTCTTATCGCGTACCCATCCAACAACTGATTCTACTTTTTCAAAGTTCGATTTAGCCATGATCTTTCTCCTATATTATTATTTCCAATACTAATATAAATTTTTTTGCACATTTTGTCAACTAAAATCGCTGAAAATACGAACCTTTTTTAAAAAATGATAAAAAGTTTACTTTGCTTTCAGGGCTGATAATATTTGTGTACGAATGTTTTCGACGCCATCAGGGTTTGCTGGTAGGAAAATCGTATTATTCCCTTCTTTATCTGCAAAATTATTTAAGGTATCTAAGTACTGGTTGGTTAGGAGAATAGACATGATTTGTTCTTCGGTCAAGTCTACATTCGCACCTTTTAACTCTTTAATAGAGTCTGCCAATCCATCGACAATGGCCTTCCGTTGCTCGGCAATACCAACCCCGTGCAAACGGTCTTTTTCCGCCTCTGCTTCGGCAGCGGTAACGATCTTAATTTTGTCAGCTTCTGCCAATTCCTGAGCTGCCACGCGTTTTCTTTGCGCTGCATTGATCTCGTTCATGGATTGTTTCACTTCGGCATCTGGCTCAACTTTGGTGATCAAGGTTTTAACAATAATATATCCATAAGTTGACATTTCTTCTGCTACTTGTTTTTGAACTTCAAGAGCGATTTCATCTTTTTTCTCAAATAATTCATCCAAGGTCAACTTAGGCACAGAAGAACGCAAAGCATCTTCAATGTATGATTTAATCTGTGATTCTGGACGCATGAGTTTGTAGTAGGCATCCTTTACGTTGCTTTCGTTCACTCGGTATTGCGTCGCCACATTCATGGTAACGAATACGTTATCCTGAGTTTTTGTTTCAACCACGATCTCACTCTGCAAGACGCGCAATTGAACTCGTGCTGCAATTTTATCGATGCCAAAAGGCGCTCTCATATGAATGCCACTATCGCTAATTTTTTGATAACGTCCGAAACGCTCGATGATGGCAACTGATTGTTGCTTGACCACATATAGTGAGCTAATCACAATGAATCCTGCAACCATTAGCAAGAATAAAATAAAGATAAAAAATCCAGACATAAAAAGTTCCTCCTTTTAATTTACGCATATCATATCACAAGTCTTCATAAAAAAGCAATATATTCCATAAAAATATATTGCTTAAATAGTCGATTATTTCTGCATGATACTCAGACCAGCATATTATAGAGTGTTTCATTTCCGTTCAAGTTAATGAAAGACGGATCAAAACGCTCGATACGGTTGACCAAGCCTGCATAGTCATGTTTATTGGCCAAAGTAACCCCAATCAAGACAGGGCCAGTTCCCTTACTAGCACGCTTGATGTATTCAAAACGTGTGATATCATCATTTGGCCCTAAGATATCATTTACAAATTCGCGAAGAGCTCCCGGACGTTGTGGGAAGTTGACGATAAAGTAGTGTTTTACTCCATCGTAGATCAAGGCCCGTTCTTCCATCTCAGGCATACGGTTAATGTCATTGTTCCCACCTGAAATAATACAACAAATGGTTTTCCCCTTGATGTATTCGCGCAAGATTTCAAGGGATGCTACACTAGCTGCTCCCGCTGGTTCGGCTACGATCCCTTGTTTGGAATAAAGATCAATCAAGGTCTCTGAAATCAAGCCTTCATCGACCCCAACCAAAGTTTCCACATGCTGGCGGGTCACTTCATAAGTCGATTGTCCTACCTTTTGCACAGCAATCCCGTCTGCAAACTTATCAATTTCTGGTAGTTTGACGGGACCACCTGCTTCAAAAGCAGCCTTCATGGAGCGCGCTCCTTCAGCCTCTACCCCAATGACTTCAATCCGAGGATCCGTTTCTTTGATATAGGTAGATACACCTGAAATGAGGCCTCCTCCACCAACAGGAACAAGGACAGCATCAAAGGCAATCGATTCTTTTCGAGCTTCTTCAAGAATTTCATAGGCCACTGTTCCTTGGCCAGCCTGTACATGTGGATCATCAAACGGGTCAATAAAGGTCCGCTTTTCTGCAAGCGTAAATTCTTGGGCCGCCTTCGCTGACGCATCAAAGGTATCCCCGACCAACTTAATTGTCACATAATCCCCACCAAAGAAGCGGACTTGTCCAATCTTTTGTTGCGGTGTTGTAATCGGCATGAAGATGGTCGCTGGAATCTTCATTTCATTACAAGTATAAGCAACTCCTTGCGCGTGGTTTCCCGCAGATGCACACACTACACCACGCTCACGCTCTTCTTTTGAGAGTTGAGAAATTGCAAAATACGCTCCACGAATCTTGAAAGAACGAACACGTTGGGCGTTTTCTTTTTTCAAATAAATCTTTGCCCCATATTTTTCAGATAAATAGTGGTCGTATTCAAGGGGCGTATTGACAACGACTCCACTTAATATTTTATGGGCCTTAGCCACATCTTTTGCTGTTATCATTTCATACCTCTGTTGCTGTGTATTGATCAAAAAAGCAAGCTAGGGTGTCCCAACTTGCTTAGTCTTCTACAGACAATTAGTTGTAGATTTTGAAGGCGTCATCGTCGTTTTGACCAACGAATGGCATTGCTTTACGCAATTCAGCACCAACTTTTTCAATTTCAAGTTCTTCAGCTTGTTTGCGGAAGGCTTTCAAACGTGGGAAACCAGCATCGTGGTCTTCAACGAATTCACGTGCAAATTTACCTGATTGGATATCAGCAAGGGCAGCTTTCATGTTTTCTTTTACTTCTGGACCGATAACACGAGGACCAGTTACGAAATCACCAAATTCTGCAGTATTTGAACATGATTGACGCATTTTCTTGAAGCCACCTTCGTAGATCAAGTCAACGATCAATTTCATTTCGTGAAGGACTTCGAAGTAAGCCAATTCAGGTGCATAACCAGCTTCTGTCAAAACTTCAAATCCAGCTTCGATCAAGCTTGTCAAACCACCCATAAGAACGGCTTGTTCACCAAACAAATCTTCTTCTGTTTCTTCTTTGAAGGTTGTTGAAAGAAGACCAACACGTGCTGAACCAACACCTTTTGCCCAGTCCATTGCAATGTCTTTCGCATTACCAGTAGCATCTTGGTAGACAGCGTAAAGTGCTGGTACACCAAATCCTTCAGTGTAAGTACGACGTACCAAGTGACCTGGTCCTTTTGGTGCAACCATGAAGACATCTACGTCTTCAGGAGCTTTGATGTAACCAAAGTGGATATTGAAACCATGGGCAAAACCAAGAGCTTTACCAGCGCTCAAGTTTGGAGCGATTTCATCTTTGTAGATATCTTTTTGGATTTCGTCTGGTGCCAAGATCATGATGATATCAGCCAATTTAGTTGCTTCTGCAACTGGGTAAGCTTCAAATCCATCTTCTTTTGCTTTATCGAATGATTTACCAGGACGCACACCGATGATGACATCATGACCTGAATCACGCAAGTTTTGTGCGTGTGCATGACCTTGTGAACCATAACCGATAACGGCGATTTTTTTACCATCAAGTGCTGGTACTTTAACGTCTTTTTCGTATTCCATTTGAACTGCCATAAGTAAAATCTCTTTTCTATTATATTATTTGCCTTTTTAAGGCGGGGTTAACAATGTTAAGGTGAGAATTAATCTCGAGTAAATCCGGTTGCACCGGTGCGGGCGATGTTTTTAATCCCATAAGGTCGAATAACACGAATGAGGGCTTCGCTCTTTTCTGCATTTCCCGTCATTTGAACGGTGATAGAGCTTGGGGCTACATCGACCACGGTCGCACGGAAAGGTTGAATAATGGCCAAGATTTCTGCTCGCTTCTCAGCAGGTGCAGAAACTTTCACCAGGATCACTTCGCGCTCCAAGTGTGGTTTATCAGTGATATCCCGGACACGGATCACATCCACTTGGCGGTTGAGCTGTTTGATGATTTGCTCTACTTCATCATGCGAAGCAACATCAATGATAATGGTAATCCGCGATACATTAGGGTTTTCTGTTGCGCCAACAGAGATGCTTTCGATATTGACTTGACGTCTCGACAAGACTCCAGTAAAGCGGTTCAGAACACCTGAGCGGTTTTGAAGTTTGGCTGTTAACATTCTACGCATTAAACTTCACCCCCAACATCTCATGATTACTCTTACCAGCTGGTACCATCGGCAAGACATGCTCTTTCCGAGAAATGTCTACTTCGATGAACATTGGTACATCTTCTGTGATGACTTCCAAATCCTTCTCAAGAGTTTCAGGATTATCAAATTTATAATTCTTGATCCCGTAAGCTTGCGCCATCAATTGGAAATCTGGAAGGCTATCAAAGACTGACTCTGACGTCCGACCATCATAGAAGGCTTCTTGCCATTGACGGACCATTCCAAGCGAGTGGTTGTTGAGCATAACGACCTTGATCGGAACCTTATAAATATTTAAGATTGCCAATTCTTGATTGGTCATTTGGAAACCACCATCTCCGACAAAGAGAACAACTTCTTTATCTGGATTGGCAATTTTCGCTCCGATAGCTGCAGGAACACCGAATCCCATCGTTCCTAGACCACCAGATGTCACCAATTGGCGCTCATTTTGGTAAGGATAGTATTGAGCTGCCCACATTTGGTGTTGTCCAACGTCTGTGACGACAATAGCGTCCCCCTTGGTCAACTCTCCGATGCGTTCGATCACAGCTTGTGGTTGCACAACCCGTTCTTTCTTGTCGTATGAACGAACCCGGTTCTTATCTTGGGTCACCTTTTCGATCCATTTTTCTGTGTTGTTATGAACCGTTGGCTCTGCTAGCAATTGTTGCAAGGCTTTCTTTGCATCGCCAACAACAGGAATGTCGACAGCAATGATCTTACCAATCTCTGCAGGATCAATGTCGATATGGGCAACCTTAGCATTTTTAGCGAAAGTCTTTGGATTCCCTGTCAAACGGTCATCAAATCGACAACCAACACTGATCATGAAATCCGTCTCTGTCATGGCGATATTAGCCGCGAAGGATCCGTGCATCCCTCCCATCCCTAGGAAAAGAGGATGACTGGTCGCAATCGTTCCTTGACCTAACAGACTGGTCACTACTGGAATCTGATAGCGCTCTGCTAGAGCAATCAACTCTTTTGCAGCTCCAGCGTAACTCACCCCACCACCAGCAAGAAGAACTGGTTTTTTAGCCTTACTCAATTGCTTCAAAATCTTTTTGATCTGCAATTCATTGGGTTCAATGGTAGGCTGGTAGCTTGGAAGCTTCACACTTGGTTCATAGATAAAATCTGTCTCTAAAGCAGACACATCCTTTGGAAGGTCAATTACCACCGGACCAGGGCGTCCAGTCGTCGCAATATGGACAGCTTCGGTGATAATTCGCGGAATATCTGCCGTCTCACGTACTTGATAGTTGTACTTGGTGATGGGCATGGTAATTCCCACAATATCTGCTTCTTGGAAGGCGTCTTTCCCGATCCCAGCACGATTGACTTGACCAGTGAAGACTAATAGGGGAACGCTATCGCTCATGGCATCTGCAATCCCTGTAATGGCATTTGTAGCCCCCGGTCCACTAGTGACGACTGCGACACCCAGCTTTCCAGTTGATTTGGCGTAGCCTTCAGCCTCATGCAAGCATCCTTGTTCATGACGACCCAAGATATGCTGGATACCCTCAAAGCTATAGATGGCATCGTATAAAGGCAAAACCGCTCCACCAGGATAACCAAAAATCGTGTCAATGCCCAAATCACGCAGGGTTTCAAGAACGAGCTCTGAACCGGTTTTTGCAGTTTCTAAGGTAATTTTCTCCATGTCTCTCCTTTCCAGTACTTTGTATATCAAATTAGCATGCTACTATCATACCATTTTTAGAAAATATTTCAAGGAAAAATAGTAAATTTTCTGAATTTTCTATCCAAATCCGAAGAATGAGAGTTTTTCTAAAAATGCTAGGTCTATCAGAAAAAAAGTCTCTAGGAAATCCTAGAAACTTTTCTTCCTTATAACCAACCTTTTTCTTGTGCGATCTTTGCCGCCTCGGTCCGGTTTTCCGCATCCAACTTGGTCAAAATAGCTGACATATAATTGCGGATGGTTCCGTTTGAGAGAAATAAGCGATCAGCAATTTCTTGGTTAGAAGCCCCTTTTGCGACTTCTTTTAAAACTGCCTTTTCTTGAGGGCTTAGAGGATTGGGATGGGTCAAGATCCCTTCCATTAATTCAGGCGAATATTCTTTTTGCCCTGCTAATACTGTATGAAGAGTCGCCATCAAATCCGTGATGCGGCGTTCTTTTAAGACATAGGCATCGACTCCAGCCTTGAGGGCCCGCTCGAAATAGCCCGGCCGCTTAAAGGTGGTAACGATGACGACCTTGATCTGGGGTTGTTGACTTTTAGCCCATTCCAACACTTCTAACCCTGTTTTGATGGGCATTTCGATATCTAAAATCGCAATATCGACTGGATGTGTTTCGAGTAAACGAATGGCCTCTTGTCCATCGCCAGCCTGCAAGACATCTTCCACATCCTCTTGCAGGAGCAAGAGCTGGCAGAGAGCATCGCGCAACATACTTTGGTCTTCAGCAACTAATAAGCGCATCTTATTTCCTTTCTTGATAGGGGATCCGTATTTCTATCCGGGTCGGCTTGTGTTGATGACTGATCTCCAGCTCTCCTCCCAACAAGGCAATCCGTTCGCGAATCGAGTGCAGGTCCTTGTCGGAAACTTTGTCAAAGCCGATGCCATTGTCTTCTGCGACCATTTCCACTCCTGTCTCGGTGGAGCGATAAGAGAGAAGAGCCTGCGTCGCTTTGGCGTGTTTGATCATATTGGTAGCTAATTCCAGAGATACCATGGCCAGAGCAGATTCTAGAATCGGCGAGATGCTGGCTGTATCAAGCTCATTTTGAATCTCCACTTTTACTTGCGCCACTTCCAGCATTTGCTTGACGGTTTCTAGCTCTCTTGCCAGGGTTCGCTGCTTCAAGTTCTCGACAATCTCTCGGACTTGGTGCATGGACTCTTGACTGATGGCTTGAATCTCTTGCACCTGCTCCTTAGCCTTCTCAACCTGACCCAATGCTAAGAATTGATCAGCTAGGTCCGCCTTGACACTGAGCATGGCAAAGGTGTGTCCTAGACTGTCATGCAGATCACGGCCAATCCGATGGCGCTCGTTTTCTGCCAGCAAAAGATTGATCTGGGCATTTTGCTTGGCATGGTCAGCTTTCAACTCTTCCATCATCTCAGCCCGGGCCATACTATAGGTCATAATCGCGATGAACAAGCAGATGATCAGTACAAAAAGCCAATCATTTTCTCTCATCTCCCTATTAAATAACAGGGCTCCAAAAAGGATCAGTAGTGATCCAACAGCCGTCCAAAGAAAGGGCGAGCGAAAATCGCGAATCCCTAAACGATAGAGCAAAATATTGCTCAGATAATAGTAAAACCAACAAAAGCTAGTTCCAACAAAAAAGGTATTTCCTGCAATATAAAGTAGAAGATAAATCCAAAAAAGCCAGGTCAGTTTCTTATTTTCAGTAATGAGGATTCCTAGATAGCTTATCATAAAGAAGATGGCTAAAAAGAAATGCCACCAGGGAATCTGCCCTAAGAAAATAGAAGCAAAGGGAAAGGCCATAAAGATTAAGCCTACGTAAAACATATGGTGAATATGTTTGAGTTTTTCAATCATGAACGAACCTCAGAATGACGACGATAGATGATAACAAGGGCAAACAAGACCAGGGTAAACAAGGTTAAATAGACACTCGCAAAGACATTAACCTGTCCCTTGTTTAAAAAGGTCTTAATCAGTTCCATCAATTGATAGGTTGGTAAGCATTTGCCGATGGCTTGCATCCATTCTGGAAAGAGACTAATCGGCATCCATAGCCCTCCCATGACAGCCAGTCCCATGTAAAGGAGATTACCTACAACAGACATCAATTGACTAGAAGGAAGCAGGGTCAAGACCAGACCGAGAGCCACAAACGCTAGGCTTCCTAGGATGAGAAGGAAGGCTCCTAAGATCCAATCCTGCAGGGGCATATTCACATGCCGCACCACATGGCCTACGGTAAAGACAACTCCAATCGATAGGAGAAAATCGACAAAGAGACCCACAACCTTTATTAGATAATATTCTACCATAGATACGGGGGTATGGCGCAAGACTTTTTGCCAATTATTGAGTCGATCGGTTTCAAGAACGGTTGGAAAAGAAAAGATAGCCGTAGACATCATAGAAAATGCCGTCATAGAAAGGAGATAATCCCTCATAAAGTGAGCAGGTGCTCCTGGTGTTTCCTGGTACATCCCTGAAAAGAAGAGATAAAAGGCCGTTGGCATCCCAATTGATAACAAGTAATAAATGGCTTGGCGTCTAGTCAAATGCCACTCAACCACGCCGAGAGCTTTCATGCGTTTCATCTTCTCTACCTACTTCCTTTGTATTTTCAAAAATAGAATCCAATAAACTTCGATTGGTTACTTCGATTTCTTGGATCGAACATCCTTCTTCTTGCAATCGCCTCCACAAACGATTAGCATCCCGTGTCACAACCTGAAGAGCATCGGGTTTAATGACCACTTCACCAATGTCTTCCATCTCTGCCACTAGAGCTTGGTAGCGCAAAGGCAGGGTAAAATGTTTTTCTACCTCTTCGCTTCTCATAGCTAGCGGCGTCGTATCCCGAAGCAAATGCCCCTGATGCAAGACCAAAATTCGATCGGCCGTGTGCTCTACTTCCTCGATGTAATGTGAAGAATAGACAATGGTTACACCTTCTTCCTTTAAATGCCCAACAATCTCCCAAAAGCGTTGGCGAGTGGACGTATCCATCCCCGCAGTTGGCTCATCTAAGAAAAGTAAGCTAGGACGACCAATCAAGGTTAGAACAAAAGATAAGAGACGCTTTTGACCACCAGACAACTTACTAGCCAATTGCTTCTTTTGTTCTGAGCTAAAACGTAATAAATCATCGATTTCTTCCCCTGTTAAGGGTTGGGGATAAATAGAGCGAAAGAAGTTGATCAGTTCCTGCACGGTTAACTTTTGAACGATGGCATTCTCTTGAGGGAGATAGGACACACTAGCCTTTAACTGAGGATGACCAGGTGCCTTCCCCTCTACTTCAATAATCCCAGAAGTCGCCTTCATATCTCCCAGAAGACAGTTCATCAAGGTTGTTTTCCCAGCTCCGTTTGGCCCGATCAAGGACAGACAATCCCCCCGTTCAACTGCAAAAGAAAGATCTTCTAAAATGACTTTTCCTTTGATACTTTTTTTCAAGTTCTCTACTCTAATGACGCTCATGATACTCTCCTTTCAACCAGGCTTAAACGGCCGGAATGATGGCAAAAACAACCAGGGTTACTCCCGTTGTTTTCATTGCTCCATCTCCTTTTTAACCGCCTTGATCATTTTCAATCCTTCTTGAACCGCCCAGCTCATGATGCCAATCCCAGCAAATAATTCCCAAGGAAAATGGTAATAGAGACTATCATCCTTTGAAAAGATCAAATAGACGACCATCCCCACCACTGTTAACGTAAACACTTTATAGAACCATTGTTTCATTTTTCCTTACCTCTTACTTTCTGACTATATTATAGCGAAAGAAAATAACAGCCACTAGATAATTTTGTCACTCGCTCACATGACAAAAGTCACTAAAAAAAGCCAAGTGACTTCACTCGACTTTTTCTATTCTTCTTACTGACCTTCTTCTTTCATGCCATGCAGTTTCAAGGCCTTGACCAAGGCATCTGCCTTCATGTTTTTCAAATCATTGAGACCAGCATCTTTGAAGTAAGAAATTTCTTCTAGAGACTTGGCGTCAATTTGGTTGAGGTCAATCACACTGGTTGAGAGCAATTTTTTCTCTGGGGTGACTGTGTATTCCAAACTAAAACCGGGAACGGTTTTTAGCTTCTTATAGTCTTCATTTTGTTCCAGCAAAGCTTGAATGGCTGCTGTGAGCTCTTCAGGTGACTTTTCTGCTGCGATGGTCCCAAGTTGTTGGGGCAGATCAGCCGTCACTTCGATGCGAAGGTTTTCAACCTTATCTCCCTTAGACTTGATAATATCCCGGTGTTTTGTTCCATTGATATCTCCTACTAAGGTTGTGGTTTTTTCTTCATTTTTTACTTCTTTTTTAACAGAGGAACTGCTAGATGAGCTAGCGGTTGTAGTTTTCTTTGTTTGGGATTGCGAACAACCAGTCAATACCAAAATGGCTAGCCCAAGGGTTACAAAAAATTTCTTCATTTTTATAACTCTCCTTTCACATACTGATACCAGTATAACATATCGCGTCTTTCTTGTCTAAAAACTCCACTGCTCAAACCATTTCCCCCTCTTTTCAAGCTCTTCCATTTGAATAAAAATCTGATGAATGTGAGACTTTTTGCAGAAACCCCTTTTTCTCACGAATAAAGCTTCCGTGTAGGGGTCGCTTCAATCTCAATCCCTCTGAATCACGCTGCTTTCATAGGGAATCTCCTCGTTTTTCTATATACAAAAAAAGGTTCCGAAAGGAACCTTCTGTTCAATTATTCTACACTAAACAAGTATGGGTAGACTGGTTGGCCACCTTGGTGGATTTCCACTTCTACATCTTCGTATTTTTCAGCAAGGGCTTGGGCCAATTCATTTGCCAACTCCTCACTGCCGTCTTCACCGACATAGATGGTCACAATTTCACTGTCTTCATCCAACATATGAGCGAATGTTTCTTCCAAGGTTTCCATCATATCTGGATTTGAAACAACGATTTTGCCATCGACCATTCCAAGATTATCATTTTCATGGATTTCAAGCCCATCAATAGTGGTATCGCGAACCGCTGTTGTCACACTACCAGACGCAACATCACCCAATGAAGCGCTCATGCGTTCGTAGTTTTCTTCGATCGATTTGCTTTCATCAAAGGCAAGAAGACTAGTCAATCCTTGAGGGATAGTCTTGGTCTCAACAACTGCTGCAGGTTGATCAATCACTTCTGCTGCAGATTGAGCCGCCATCAAGATATTTTTGTTGTTTGGCAAGATAATGATGTTGCGCGCATTCAACTCTTCAACCGCTTTGACAAAGTCTTCTGTTGATGGGTTCATGGTTTGACCACCAGAGATGATGTAATCAACTCCTTGCGCTTTAAAGATATCAGCCAATCCGTCACCCGCAACGACTGCGATGATGGCATATTCTTTTTCTTCAACTGGTTTGGCTTGACGCTCTTCTTTTTCAACTTGCGCTTCGTGTTGGTTGCGCATGTTGTCAACTTTCACTTTTACCAAGCTTCCGTATTTAAGACCTTCTTGCATGACAAGACCTGGATCTTCTGTATGGACGTGAACTTTGACAATCTCATCGTCATTCACCACCAATAGGGAATCCCCAAGGTTGTTCAAATAGTTACGGAATTCATCGTAATCGAAGTCTTTGACATAAGTTGGACCTTGTTTCAAAGCGACCATGATTTCTGTACAGTAACCAAACTTGATGTCTTCAGTTGCGACATGGCCAGCGACTGACTTGTGGTGTTCTGCATTGATCATTTCTGACATGGTTGCAGGTGTTGCTTGGAACTCTTCAGAAGCGATGAATTCTCCTGTCAAGGCTGACAAGAATCCTTCATAGATGAAGACCAAACCTTGACCACCAGAGTCTACCACACCAACTTCTTTCAAGACCGGCAACATATCTGGAGTCTTAGCAAGAGCTGTTTTAGCACCTTCAAGAGCTGCACGCATGACTTCTACCGCATCATTGGTGGATTCTGCTTTTTTCTTGGCACCGATGGCTGCCCCACGAGAAACCGTCAAAATGGTACCTTCAACCGGCTTCATAACGGCTTTATAAGCGACTTCTACACCAGACTGGAAGGCTGCTGCAAGTGCTGCTCCATCCAATTCTTCCTTGTCTTTAACACTTTGAGAAAATCCACGGAACAATTGAGAAGTGATGACTCCTGAGTTCCCACGCGCGCCCATCAATAGTCCTTTAGCGAAGATCCCTGCTGCTTCACCAACAGTTGAAGCAGAACGGTCCGATACTTCTTTGGCCCCATTTTCGATGGTCATTCCCATATTGGTTCCTGTGTCCCCGTCTGGTACAGGAAAGACGTTCAAAGAGTTTACATATTCCGCTTGTTTATTTAAGCGCGTAGCCCCCGCTTGAACCATTTCTTGAAATAAACTTGTAGTAATATTAGCCACGATTATTCTCCCACAATCTTGATATTTTGAATATAGACATTCACAGTATCCGTAGTGATTCCAAGTTGATTTTCCAAACTAAATTTCACACGTTCTTGAATATTTTTTGAGACTTCGCTAATTTTTGTTCCATAGCTCAAAACAGTGTAAACATCAACTGCGATAGTTCCTGCTTCCGTTGTTTTGACAACAACACCTTTAGAGAAGTTTTCTTTCCCTAGGAGGGCTTGGAAATTATCTTTGATCGCATTTTTGCTGGCCATTCCAACCACACCGAAGATCTCAGTAGCAGCACCGCCTACAACAGTTGCGATAACCTCATCAGTCAATTCAATTTGACCGTCCTTTGTATTGATTTTTACTGTCATAATTTCTACCTCAAAAGTATTTTATATTCTATTTTACCATAAAAGAGGTCAACTGTAAAAGGGTAGGGACTATTCTTCTCCCGCTGTGACAGCTGTCTCTGGAGAAAAAGAAAAGGGAGTGGGAAAGAACTCCGTAAAATAAAAAAAGTTGAAAAGGTTCCCCAAACCTTTTCAATTTTCCCACCCCCGCACAGTTGATTAGGAAGTACGAATGTTTCAAACATGAGTAGTTCCAATCAACCACTGCGTCATGCTACTATTCCTATCAAAAAGCGAAGGCTGGACACTTTATGCCCAGCCTTTTTTCTTTATTAAACGCGTTCTACTTTACCAGATTTCAATGCACGAGCTGAAGCCCAAACTTTTTTAGGTTTACCATCGATAAGGACAGTTACTTTTTGAAGGTTTGGTTTTACGGCACGTTTTGTTTGGTTCATAGCGTGTGAACGGTTGTTACCTGATACAGTCTTACGACCTGTGAAATAACATACTTTAGCCATTTCTGTGTTTCCTCCTATTAGATCTAATATAACGGATGTGCTAGCACCACATACCGTACTATATTACCAAAAAAAATCTCTCTTGGCAAGCTTTTGGCCAAAGTTTTTCATTTCTAGCTTAAGAAAACGAATTCGTACCTACATAGATAATTTCCAGATTTCCTAAGGAAACATCGCCCGTAATGTAGAAATCCTTGCTAGTAAGAGCACTTGGATTTTCCTGATGTTGGATCGCTGAGAGGGAATTATCCACATTAACATGGACGCGCCAATCGCTTGGTACATAGAGGCTCAAACTGCCAAGGGAAACATCGACAACAAATTGAGCAGAAGGACCCTCAATCCGGCAATTGTCAAAATAAACCGAAGCTTCTCCCATACTTACATCTGCACTTCCGTGGGTAAAGTGTTGGTCATTGAGATATTTTGTCACTGTTGAAAAAGTGACATCGATGTCATTGCCATCCGACTTATTCATGGATCCAGCAGAATAGGAAGCTAGACGGGCTTTTGTTTTCTTAGAGGGTTTGAACAAAATGTTGAGCCCAATCACAGCGAGAATGGAAGAAAGGATGACAACCGAATTGGACACCGGAAGGAAATGGTATTGCCCATTGAGACAAAAGAGGGCTAAAAGTCCATAGATGAAGCCCCAACCAAAATGGCGTTTCAAGAAACTAGAGAGAGACAGGACTGCAAGCAAGGTGACCCAAGCTAAGGTCCAGATGCTGATGTCCCATTTTACAAAATAGCCTTGTAAGAGGAGTAAGGCTGCTAATAGGATTAAGAATACTCCGATTAATTTTTTTCTCATAATATTACCTCATTTCATTTAGTCGTTCTTTTAAGAGTTGATAGTAGCGTCTAGATACGTGGACCTGCTTATGGGTCTGGTAGAAATTGACCGTGCTGGTCCCTGAAAAAGACTTTTCCAGAGAGTAGATCTGCTTTGCGTTGACAATGGTGGATTTGGAAATCCGACAAAAGGCGATGGGAAGCAGCTCCTCCAACTCATAGAGCTTCTGCTTGACCTCATAGGCCTCATCCTTGGTGTGTCCAAAAATCTTCTCCCCATCCGTCTCAAAAAAGAGGATCGATGCTACATCTAGAAAATACTCACTTCGATCCTTGTAGAAGGCTAATGGAGCGACTTTTTGTTCCAGGATTCTCTCTTGCAGCTGGGTCAACTCCGGGGTCAAGCGCGGGGCTCGAATCAAGATCTCAGGCTCGTCCATTGATGGATCCAATTCGATTCTAACTTTCATAAAACTCCTTTCCCAACGTTTTGATAGTACCATTATAACAGCTGTTGAAAACAAAACAAGGGCTTTTCAGTAAGTGGCACGTTTTGCCCATCAAGAGGTAGTTTTTGAGAAGTAAAGAGAGAGTGGGACAGAAATCGGTCATTCGTTAGAATTCGATTTCGTCGTCCCACCTCCGCACAGTTGAGTAGGGCTGTAAAAGCTGATGAAATCAGTGTAGTAGAGCCCACTCAACCACTGCG